>CAZNES010000049.1:0-30662 GCA_964572145.1 uncultured Syntrophobacteraceae bacterium | reverse complement strand
CCGGTTTATTTCGTAAACCATGTTACCGGTTTGTACCTCACCCTCGCCCTCTCCCAGAGGGAGAGGGAAGGGGTGAGGGTTCGATTACCGCTGCCCGCTCCGAAGGCGGCGTCTGTTGGCTCCGGCCGGCGACGCGGACCTCGCCGTCGATGATCACCATCGAGATGCCGGGCAGATCGCCCTTGGCGAAAGAATCGAGCGCGTCCTTCGCCACCGAGCCGGCGATTTTGTGCAGCAGGACAATATCAGCCGGCCGTCCTTCTTCGAGCAAGCCGATATTGAGACCGTGCGCGCGGCCGACGTTGCCGGTCGCCATGCAAATCGCCGCCTCGGGCGGAACCTCGCCGACCGAAGATAAAAACGCGATCTCGCGCAGCATGCCGCGTGGAATGATGCCGGTCCCGCCTGGCGTGTCGGTGCCGATGAGCACGCGGTGATAGGCGTTGTGCGCTTTGACCGCGCGGATGAGACTCAGCGCCATGCGGTAGTTGCCGGAGCTGCAAATCTCGACGCGGTAATCGGTCTCGGCGACAATGCGAACCATCTCGGCTTCCGCCATCGGAATCGGCCCGCCGGTAATATGACCGATCACGTCCGGGTTGATTTTGTTGACAATCTCCCAGCCGGCGATCTGGCTTACGCCCGAGCGCGACACGCCGCCGGAGTGGATTTTCACTTTGATGCCGCGTGAGCGCGCCCACTTGACGTAGCGCTCCGCCTCGCCGTTCGGCAACAGGCTGTAATCGTAAAAAATGAATTTCACCAGCCGGATTCCGGCCGCGGCGATCTCGTCGAAATCCTTTTCCGTAAGGCCCGGCACTAAAAGCAGCGTGCCGGCAAAAACTTTGACGCCCGCGGGGCGGAGATTGTCGTAGCAGCGCTTGGTCAGGAGCGCGAGCGACAGCGCCGTGCGTGCGTCGGGCGGCAGCGGCAGGCCGGGCATGTGCAACTCGCCTGCCGAGATAAGCGCCGTCACGCCGCCGTGCATGTAGTTGGTGATCCAGGACAGCGTGTTCTGCGCCGGCGTGTATTCGCCGATCGCGGGATGCGAGTGGGAATCGACCAAACCGGGAATGGCGGTGATCCCCTGCGCGTCGATCGTCGTGTCCGCCCGCTCGGCGATGCCGTTGCCGATCGCCCGGATGACGCCGTCTTCGACGTAGATCGAGTCGGCGCGGCGCAAAGGGTTTTTCAGCTCGCCGGTGACGAGCGCGCCGATGTTCTTGATCAAAAGGGAAGACATAAAAACGCGGAGTAGCGGACTATATCAGAGCGATGTGTGGAGAAAAAGTCGCCGGATATTCAGTAGCACCGAATCTCGATCTCGTTTTTGTCCGGGTCGTGGAAGTAAACGGAAGTGGCCCGGCCGCGCGCGCCCCAGCGGGAGATCGGACCATTGAGGATGGAAACGCCGCGGGTCTTCAAGTAATCTTCGATGCCGGAGAAATCCTCTTTCTCCACTACCATGCAGAAATGATTGAGGTTGCCTTGCCTTTTCTCGCCGCTCTCCTTCGACGGGAAGAGATCGATGATCGTGTGCTCGTTGATGCGCGCCGACGGAAAACCAATTTTGCCGGCACGGAATTCGTCCAGCCGCTCGATTTTAAGGCCGAGCACGTTGGCGTAGAAATCGAGCGACCGGTCGATGTCGCTTACGTTGAGAACGATGTGATCCAGCTCGGTGACTTTTATCGACTTCATACATCGGCTCCTTTCCCGTTTGCGATCGCGGCCATCTGCTTAAGCAGCGTCTTCACCTCGCCGGGCGCGCCGACGGTGATTCTCAGACAATCCTCGAGTCCCGTCTGGTCGAAATAGCGCACGAGAATTTTCCGGCGCTTGAGCTCTTCGTACATCCCCTTCTGGTTCTGTCCGTCTCGGCGCGCCAACACGAAGTTCGCCTGAGAAGGATAGACCCTAAAGCCCATCTTTTTAAGTCCTCCGGACAATTTTTTCCGGCTCGCTTGAATTCGACGCACGTTGCGCCTCATCCACGGCAGTTCCCGCAACGCTTCGATCGCGGCGATCTGGCTCACGCGGTTCACATTGTAAGAGTCCTTGACTTTGATCATCCCCGTAACGATTTCGTTGGAGGCGAAGGCAAGACCGATGCGCATGCCGGCCAAAGAAAACGACTTGGAGAAGCTTCGCAGCACGACGATATTCGGATTACCGTTAAGCAATGCGAGAGCCGAGACCTTCTCGCCCTCGGCGAAATCGATATACGCTTCGTCCACGACGAGCACGCCGGAGATTGTCCGCGCCAACTTTTCGATTACTTCGAGCGGGAGCAAAGTTCCCGAGGGCGAATTGGGATTGCAGACAAATGTGAGCGCCGCCGTCTGGGAAAAAAGTCCCTCCGGCAAAGAAAAGTCGGCCGGATAGGGAATCGCCACCTTGAGCCCTTCCTGAATCGCTATGAGGGTATCATAGAGGCTGTAGGTCGGCTCGGGATAAAAGACCCGATCATGCGCGCCGACAAAGCAGCGCATCAAAATCGATAACAGCTCGTCGGAGCCGTTTCCTACCAGGACATTCTGCGGCGAGACTCCATACGTAGACGCTGCGACGGCGCGAAGGCGGTCGCTCAAAGGCTCCGGATAGAGACGAAGCGAGCGGTCCGCGGCTTTTCTGAGCGCGGAGAGAACGCGCGGCGAAGGAGGATACGGATTTTCGTTGGTATTGAGCTTGATGAAGTCCCCTTCGCGCGGCTGTTCGCCGGGGACATAGCCCTGGATGGCTGCAATATTGCTTCTGAAGCGGTAAGACACGGCATGCCGATTCTAAGCGAAAGCCGACTGTCAAGCAAATCGCGAGCTTTCAAAGGATACTGGATTTTGCTAAAATGATCGGGATGACAAAAAAGCGAATTCCCACGGGCATCGATGGCTTGGATCCGCTGATCGAGGACGGATTCCTGCCGGCCAAGTCGTACGTCGTTATGGGAGACGCCGGCACGGGGAAGACCACCGTCTGCCTACAGTTTTTGTTAAAGGGGCTCATGAACGGCGAGAAAGGGGTATACGTCACGGTTGATGAGAGGCCGAGCGATATTTTGGATTCCGCAGCCTCTCTGGGCTGGGACTTACAGCATTATATTCAGGAGAAACAGCTCGTCATTTTGGATGCTTCGACTTTTTTCAGCGGCCGCGCCGGCTCGGTAAGAGAAAAGGAAGTGGACGTTGCGCGGATCGTGACGGACCTCGCAAGCCATATTAACAGAATGCAGGCGCAACGGCTGGCCATCGACCCCGTGGGCCCGCTGATCAGATCCGATACCTCCCACGGTCGCGCCGAAGAGCAGGCGCGGCTCCTGATTCAACTTCTGCAAACCCAACTACAGACCACGAATTTGTTGAGTTCCCATTCGACCGGCAGACGAGATCAGGAAATGAGCAGCATCGAAGAGTTTTTGGCGGCCGGAGTTTTCGTGCTCAGGATGACTCGCGCCGGCGATAAATTCGTTCGCACGCTCTGGATCAAGAAGATGCGTGGAACCGCCGCCGAGCCCGCCGAATATGAATTCAACATCGCCAAAGGACAAGGCATTGTATTGAGCTCGCGGATTCTTCAGTCCCTCGAAGAAGGAATGCAACCGTTCCAGGTGTTGGACGGCTCCCCCAACGGAACGCCCGACGAGCCCGTGAAAGAGACCTTACAAGCCTTCGAGCCGGAGAAGCTCCCGACTGAAAAGTAAGGTTCTCTCCGGCGTACGGTCCCTGCCCGGCATTCCCCTCAGTAATATTTGGTCCCGCTTCCTTGACGCGCCATACCGGCGTGATTAAATTTCTTTCACCATGCGTCTCGATAAACTTACCGTCAAATCTCAAGAAGCCTTGCAAAACGCGCAAGCGTTGGCGGAAAAGCGCAACCATCAGGCGATCGACGTCGAGCACCTATTGATGGCGCTCGTCGGCCAGAAAGAGGGCGTCGGCTTTGCTCTATTGCAGAAACTGGGCGTCCCGCTGACGACGCTGGTTGACCGGGTCCAGAAGGCGCTCGACCGGATGTCCCAGGTAAGCGGAGCTTCCGCCGGCCAGACCCACATCACGCCGCGGCTCAAAAAAGTCATCGAAGCGGCCGAAGGCGCGGCCCAAAGTCTTAAAGACGACTACGTCTCGATCGAGCACCTTCTGATGTCCATGGCGGAGGACGATGGTGAGACGGGAAAAATACTCCGTGAGCTCGGCGTCTCCAAGGACAAAATTCTCAAAGGCCTCGTCGATATTCGCGGATCGCAGCGAGTCACCGATCCCAATCCCGAAGAAAAATACCAGGCGCTGGAAAAATACAGCCGCGATCTGACCGATCTCGCGCGCAAGGGAAAACTCGATCCCGTGATCGGCCGCGACGAGGAGATCCGCCGGGTCATCCAGGTCCTCTCGCGCCGCACCAAAAACAATCCGGTGTTGATCGGAGAGCCTGGAGTCGGAAAGACGGCGATCGTCGAGGGACTCGCGCTCCGAATCGTCAACGGCGACGTCCCCGAGGGGCTGAAGGACAAGCGCCTGGTCGCTCTCGATATGGGGGCGCTCGTGGCCGGGGCGAAGTTTCGCGGCGAGTTTGAAGAGAGGCTCAAGGCCGTCCTCAAAGAAGTTACCGAAGCGAACGGCCAGATCATTCTGTTTATCGACGAGCTGCACACGCTCGTCGGCGCGGGCGCGGCCGAGGGCGCCATGGACGCCTCGAACATGCTCAAGCCGGCGCTTGCCCGCGGCGAGCTGCGCTGCGTCGGCGCCACGACGCTCGACGAATACCGCAAGCGAATAGAAAAAGACGCGGCGCTCGAGCGCAGGTTCCAGCCTATTGTTGTCCCCGAGCCCTCGGTCGAAGATACCATCGCCATCCTGCGGGGGCTCAAAGAAAGATACGAAGTCCATCACGGCGTGCGCATTACCGACGGCGCCATCGTCGCCGCCGCGACCCTGTCGCACCGCTACATCACCGACCGCTTCCTTCCCGACAAAGCGATCGACCTGATCGACGAATCCGCTTCCAGTCTTCGCATCGAGATCGACAGCCTGCCGACCGAAATCGACGAGATTGAGCGCAAGATCATGCAGCTCGAGATCGAGCGCCAGGCATTGAAGCGCGAGAGCGACAAGGCGTCCAAAGAGCGGCTCGCCCGGCTCGAGAAAGAGATCGCCGACCTGCGGGCGCAATCCGACGAGCTCAAAGCGCACTGGAAACAAGAGAAAGAAGCCATCCAGCGGCTGCGCGCTTTAAAAGAAAAAATTGAAGCCACCAAAGTCGAGGAGCAGCAGGCGCAGCGCCACGGCGATTTGAACCGCGCCGCCGAGCTGCGCTACGGCGTTCTCATCCAGCTCAACAAAGAGCTGGCCGCCGAGAACGCAAAGCTCGCGGAGTTTCAGAAAGACCAAAAGATGCTCAAAGAAGAAGTGGACGCCGAGGATGTGGCCGAGGTCGTGGCGAAGTGGACGCGCATCCCGGTGTCGAAGATGTTGGAGGGCGAAGTCCAAAAGCTGCTTAAGATGGAAGATCGGTTGAAGGCTCGCGTCGTCGGCCAGGACCAGGCGATCCAGGCCGTGTCGAACGCCGTGCGGCGCGCCCGCGCCGGCTTGCAGGATCCCAATCGTCCGATCGGCTCGTTTATTTTCCTGGGGCCCACGGGCGTAGGAAAGACCGAGCTGTGCCGCGCCCTGGCGGAGTTTCTCTTCGACGACGAGCAGGCGATGGTCCGGCTCGACATGTCCGAGTTCATGGAGAAGCACTCCGTGGCGCGGTTGATCGGCGCGCCTCCCGGCTACGTCGGCTACGAAGAGGGAGGATATCTCACGGAAGCCGTGCGGCGCCGGCCCTACTCCGTCGTCCTTTTCGACGAGATCGAAAAGGCCCATCCCGACGTGTTTAATGTCCTGTTGCAGATTATGGAAGACGGTCGCTTGACCGACGGGCAAGGAAGGACCGTCGATTTTAAAAATACCGTGATCATCATGACCTCCAACCTGGCGAGCCAGTTCATTCAGGACCTGGGTCAAAAAGACCGCAAAGAAATGGAGCGGCGCGTCACCGAAGCCCTGCGCGAGGCTTTCAAGCCGGAGTTTCTCAATCGCGTGGACGAGAGCGTCATCTTCAACCCGTTGGGACGGGAAGAGATCAAGCAGATTGTGGACATTCAGTTAAAGCGCCTGGAACGGATATTGGCGGACAGAAAAATCAGACTCGAAATGACGGACAGAGCCAAGGCATTTCTGGCCGACAAAGGCTACGACCCGGCCTATGGAGCGCGTCCGCTGAAGCGAACCATCCAGAAATTGATTCAGGACCCGTTGGCGCTCAAAATTCTCGCCGCAGAGATCGGCGAAGGAGACAAGGTCGCCGTCGATTGCGACGGACGCGAGCTTATCTTCCGCCGCGGCGGCAACGCTCACGCTGAAGAGACCCAAGCCGTCCTCCACTGACGCCGCAGCTCCATTCTCCGCTACGCCGCCGAGTTTCTTTTCCTCCTTTGTGCTATAGCACTGAAAAGTTTCTCGAGCAGGTTTTCGAGAGGAGAGCGCTCGGCAACGATGGCGGCAATGCAGACGGCGGGCGGCGGGCGAAAAAAATTAACCCTCATCCTCGTCAATGTCTGCATCGGCCAGTTCATCGTCGGCCTCGATAACCGCGCCCTCCTCGTCGCGCTGCCGACGCTGACCGAAACTTTCCACGCCAGCCTCACGACCATCCAATGGACCGTCCTGATCTATGACCTCACGCTGATCGGCCTGGTGATCACCGTGGGCCGCCTGGGCGATCTGCTCGGCCGGCGGCGAATCTACACGGGCGGATTTCTGCTTTTCATCTTAGGCTCGGCCCTCTGCGGCGTTTCCCAATCGCCCGCCCAATTGATCGCCTTCAGGGCGCTCCAGGCGATGGGAGGGTCGATGATCATCGCCAACGGCCGGGCGATCGCCTCGGTTGCTTTTCCATCCGCGGAGCGCGGCAAGGCGTTGGGCTTTATTTCGATGGCCTTTCACACCGGATTTTTGACCGGCCCCACACTCGGCGGTTTTCTGATCGACACCGTCGGCTGGCGTTGGATTTTTTACATCAACCTGCCGATCGGCATCTGGGGCGCCTACCTCGCCTGGAAAATCATGGAGGAGA
The DNA here is from genome assembly GCA_964572145.1 of uncultured Syntrophobacteraceae bacterium. Classification (GTDB taxonomy): domain Bacteria; phylum Desulfobacterota; class Binatia; order UBA9968; family UBA9968; genus JAJPJQ01. Next base: position 23,552 of record CAZNES010000049.1, on the reverse strand, counting down.
CGAGAGCCACAAAAGGAAAGATTTCGATCGACTTTCTTGGGGCGGCTCTTCTCTTGCTCACCACCAGCTCTTTTATCTACGCCATCGACCGGCTGCCCCGTCTTGGACCGCGTCATCCTACTTTCCTGGCGGCGATATCGATCGCCGCCGTCGCGCTTGGGCTCTTCGTCGTGACCGAGCTCAGATCCAAAATGCCGATCCTGATCTTCTCGCTGTTCCGCAACCGGCTGTTCAGCGCCTCGATGCTGAGCCTATTTTTCATTACCTCGACCCAGTCGGCGATCAGCTTCCTGCTGCCGTTTTATCTGCAAAACATCATGGGCTACTCTCCCACCCACATGGGCTGGATCATCGTCGCCAACTCCGTGGTGATTATCATGGTGGCGCCCATCGCCGGCTGGCTCTCGGACCGCCTGGGATCGCGCTTGCTTTGCACCATGGGCTCGAGCCTGATCGTGACGGCGCAATTTTTCATCGCTTCGTTGGGACTCGATTCGTCGGCCCTGAGAATCATGTTTCCCTTGGCGCTTTCCGGGCTCGGCTGGGCGCTCTTCAATGCGCCTAATCAGAGCGCGATACTGGGATCGGCGCCGCAGGACAAAGTGGGCGGAGCTTCCGGGATGACGGCGACGACGGCGCGGACGGGAGGCGCCATGGGCATCGCCCTCTCGGCAACCATGTTTACTTATTTCCTTGCGTCGGCGGGCTTGAGCGGCGCAGCGATTGAGTCGCCGCGGACCTGGAGCGGCACGCCGGAAATTTTTATCGGCTCTTACAACCATACGGTTCACGTGGTTAATTTTTTCACTCTGCTGTCGGTCTTCTTCTCGGCCATCCGGGGCGGCGGACAAAATGGCCCGAAGCCCGCTGCTGGAGATTAGGGAGACCGCTCCCCGCATCCAACCGGAGTCGGCAGAGTGCACAGACGGCTCTTTATGGTCACGGCTGGAATATGGTATAGGAGTTTCAAGGAGGGATGCGTCATGGAAACACATACCGACGCAACCAGTCCGGCCCTACCTCATAGTGTTGCTTCCAATATCTCCAGAGTCGCCCAAGAAGGAATCGCCGCCGGCATTCTCGGCGCGGCGGTCGTTGCGCTCTGGTTTTTAATCCTCGATCTGCTCAGCGGCCGCCCGCTCTATACGCCGACGGTTCTGGGCACCGCCCTATTTCGAAGCGAGAGAGGCTTGGCCACGCCGGAGAGCCTGCCGATCTCGATGGAGATGGTCCTGATGTACACCTGGGTCCACGCGCTGGCATTCTGCGTTATCGGAGGCGTGGCCGCACGGCTGCTCGCGCTGTCCGAAAAGAATCCGCACATCGGCTTCGGGGTCATCTTGCTGTTTGTGGTTTTGGAGTTCGGTTTTTTGTTCGCCGCCTCCGTTTTTGCTGAGGGGCTGCTAGGCGCGCTCGCCTGGCAGGCGGTCTTAGTAGGCAATCTATTGGCCGCAGCGGGCATGGCCATCTACCTCTGGCGGCGTCACCCAATGCTTGAGATCAGACCTTAACGCCGAGACTCTTCGCGCCGCCCGACGTCTCGTTATGCGCTGGTATCTCCACGTGGATATGGACGCATTTTACGCCTCCGTAGAGCAGGCGGTAAATCCCGCGCTTAAAGGCAAGCCGGTGATCGTCGGCGGAAAAAGCGGCAGGGGAGTCGTAACCTCCGCCTCGTACGAAGCGAGAAAATTCGGCGTCCATTCGGCGCTGCCGGGATTTCAGGCGAGGAAACTCTGCCCTCAAGGAATCTTTCTTTCCAATCGGCTCCGGCTCTACAGTGAATACTCTAAAAAAGTTTTTGCGCTTCTCCAACAGTACTCGCCGGCGGTCCACGCCGTTTCCATCGACGAAGGAGTCGTCGATCTCTCCGGCACGGAAAAGTTATTGGGCCCGCCGCTCGCGACCGCCGAGCGGATCATCCAGCGAATCAAGACGGAGCTGGACCTGCCCGCGTCCGCGGGCCTCTCGACCAGCCGGGTGGTCGCGAAGATTGCCGCCACGTTGGCCAAGCCGCATGGTTTGATTCACGTGCTCGAGGGCTCGGAAGAAATATTTTTGTCGCCGTTGCCGGTGTCGCTCGTGCCCGGCGTGGGCCCCAAAGCTAACGAGGAATTGCTCCGGCGCGGGATAAAGACAATCGGCGATTTATTGCAGCACCAGGAACTCAGGAAACGATTCTTCGATCTCGACGCGGGAGACGACCATCGTCGAGTCCGCGATCACTCTATCGGCAATGAGACGACGTTGGACAAACCGCTGCAACGGAGAGAAGAGATGGAGAAGGTCTTGTGGGAGTTGGCCGAAGAGGTGGGAAAACGCCTCCGACGAGAGCGGCTCTTTGCGCGCTGCATCACCGTGAAGATCCGCTACAGCGACTTTAAGACCATCACCCGGTCGCGGACACTCGCAACTCCTACATGCTTCGACCGCCAGATCTTCGAGGTGGCCGGCGCCCTACTGCGAAAAAACGTTTCGCCGGGACGCCCGGTCCGTCTTCTGGGCGTCACCGCAAGCGCTCTGTTGAGCGCGGGCTGGCAGGAATCTCTCTTCGACGTTCACGAGCGCGGCGCTTTGGAAAAGCTCTACCGCGGCATCGACCGTCTGCGCGAGAAATACGGCCAAGGCGCCATCGGCGTGGCCACGCCGCGCACGAGAAATCGTTGAGAGAAGGGGCAGCGGAATTTCGTAGGGGCGGACCTATGTGTCCGCCCTCCCACCCAGGGCAGACACGCAGGCCTGCCCCTACAGGGATAGGTCCTTGAAATCAAATTGAACGCCTCCCGTCCCCTTGATCCAATTGACTTTCAGTCAGTCTCCCCCGTACAGTTGCAACTTGAAGCGACCGACGATAACCAATTTTCTCAATCATGGCCAACCCAAACCATCCCTTTCTCGCCGCATGCCGCCGGCAGAAGACTCTCTACACACCTGTGTGGCTGATGCGCCAGGCCGGACGCTACATGCCGGAGTATCGCAAGCTCAGAAGCGAGTTTTCCTTTCTCGATCTGTGCAAGCGGCCGGATTTGGCCGCCGAGATCACGGTTACGCCGGTCGAACGGTTGGGCGTCGATGCCGCAATTCTTTTCGCCGATATCCTGCTGATCCTCGAGCCGATGGGACTGGGGCTCAAGTATTCCAAAGACGACGGCCCGGTCATCGATGCCCAGATTCGCAGTCGGACGGATGTGGAACAGCTTCAGGAATTCGAACCCGAAGAAGCCTTATCCTTCGTCATGGAGACCGTCCGCAAGAGCCGCGCCGCGTTAAACGGCAAGGTTCCTCTCATCGGATTCTCAGGCGCGCCCTTTACTCTGGCGTCGTATATCATCGAGTGCGGCGGCTCGCGCAACTATCTCCGGACCAAGAAACTCATCTACTCCGATCCCGGCGCGTGGCGCGCTTTGATGGAGCGGCTTTGCGCCGCCGTCAGCAAATATTTGAACGCCCAGATCGCCGCAGGCGCCGACGCGGTTCAGCTCTTTGACAGCTGGGTCGGGTGTCTGTCGCCTGACGACTATCAGAAGTACGTTCTCCCTCATATGAAGGCGACCATTGCCGCCATCACGCCGGGCACACCGGTCATCCACTTCAGCACCGGCACGGCGGGAATGCTCAAGCTTATAAAGGAAGCCGGCGGCGACGTCATCGGCCTCGACTGGAGAATTCATTTGGACCAAGGCTGGGCTCAGATCGGATATGACGTCGGAATCCAGGGGAATCTGGATCCGGCCGCGCTGCTGGCGTCACCGAAGCAAATCCGCCTGGGAGTGGAAGAGATTCTCAAACGCGCCGCCGGCAAGCCGGGCCATATTTTCAATTTGGGCCATGGCGTTTTTCCTGAGACTCCCGTCGATCACGTGATCGCGATGGTCCAGGCCGTGCACGAGCTGAGCGCGAGGTAGAACTCCGCATGGCGCTTTCTCATGATGCGGTCCTGCTGCTGGCCTTCGGCGGCCCGACCGCGCCGGAAGATATTCGGCCGTTCCTCGCGCGTGTGCTGCGCGGCCATCCCGTGCCGCCGGCGCGCATCGAAGAAGTCGTGCGCCACTATGAAACCGTCGGCGGCCGCTCGCCGCTCCCCGACATCACTTTCCTTCAGGCGCGCGCGCTGGGAGAAATACTCAAGCAACTTGGTTTGTCCCTGCCCGTCTATGTCGGCATGCGCCATTCCAGACCGTTTATTCGGGAAACGCTGGACCAGATGGTAGGCGACGGCGTGAGAAAGGCGCTTGGCTTCATCCTCTCCTCCCACCAAACTGAAGCGAGCTGGCAGCGCTATCAAGAAAATATCGTGGAAGCGCGCCTTGAACTCGGCGGCGGCGCGCCTGAGATCGAATACTGCCCCGGCTGGCACAGCCATCCTCTTTTTATTCAAGTGTGGGAGGAACAGATCGAGGAAGAAATGGAAAAGCTGCCAGCCGCAGAACGGGCCGATACTCCTCTTATCTTCACGGCCCACAGCGTGCCCAGGGCAATGGCGGCGAGTTCTCCTTACTGCGAGCAGCTCAAGGAGAGCTGCGCGCTCGTTGCTGGACGCCTTGACCACGCGCGCTGGTCGCTCGCCTACCAAAGCCGGAGCGGCAACCCCCGCGAGCCCTGGCTGGAGCCGGACATTTCGGGAGCGCTCCACGGCGTTGCCGCGGAAGGCGCGACCGAGGTCATCGTCGCGCCGATCGGATTTGTTTCCGATCACGTCGAGGTGCTTTACGACCTCGACATTGAGGCCAAACAAATTGCTGAAAAACTGGGCCTCAAGTTTTTCCGCGCGAGCGCGCCCAACGACCACCCGACTTTCATTCGCATGATGGCTGATATTATCGAAGCGGCTGTATCCGGAAAATCGTCACACGCCCGATGAGCCGCCGGATCATCGTAGTCGGCGGCGGCATCGCCGGCCTGGCCGCGGCCCACCGCCTCCTGGAGCTCAGTCAGGAAAACAATTTCGCCTTGGAGATATTACTTTTCGAGGCCGGCCCGCGCCTCGGCGGCTCTATTCACACGGAGCGTGTCGGCGCGTTTCTCGTCGAGGCCGGTCCGGATTCTTTCATTTCCGAAAAGCCCTGGGCGTTGCAATTATGCGAGCGGTTGGGCCTCGGCTCGCGTCTGGTTTCGACCAACCCCACGCGGCAGAGTGTTTTAGTCGTGTACAATGGACGCCTGGAACCGCTGCCGGAAGGTTTCTTGCTCATGGCGCCGACACGCCTCGGGCCGCTGGTAACGACGCGGCTTTTTTCCTGGCGCGGCAAGCTCCGCATGGCGTTGGAACTGATTCTGCCGCGCGGCGGCGCCGGAGCCGACGAGAGCCTGGCCGCTTTCGTGCGCCGCCGTTTCGGGCGCGAAGCTCTGGAGCGTGTGGTCCAGCCGTTGATCGGCGGCATCTACGCCGCCGATCCGGAAAAACTCAGCCTGGCCGCGACCATGCCGCGGTTCCTGGAAATGGAGCGGACCTGGCGCAGCATTATCTGGGCTATGTGGCGCGCGCAGCGGCGGCGTGCGCGCCAGCCGGAAAGCGGCGCGCGCTGGAGTCTGTTTCTCTCGCTTGCGGGCGGCATGCAGGAGCTGGTGGACGCGATCGCCCAACGGCTGCCAAACGATAGCGTACACTTGGACGCCCACGTCATCGGCTTGACGTGGAACAACACCAAGAAAAACTGGATCGCTGCCACGAGGAGCGGCGAAATTGAAGCCGACGGCGTTATCCTGGCGACGCCGGCCTATTCGGCGGCGGCGATCCTTTCTTCGGTCGCGCCGCCGTTGGCTCAGGAGCTGCGCGAGATCTCCTACGGCTCAACCGCGACCGTGAATCTCGCCTATCGCGAGAACGAAATCCCGCGGGCTCTCGGGTTTGGACTGATCGCGCCGGCGATCGAGTCGCGCAAGATCTTGGCCTGCACCTTTAGCAGCATTAAATACCCGGGCAGAGCGCCCGAAGGGTCGGTTTTGCTGAGAGCGTTTGTCGGCGGGGTCTTGCAGCCTCACCTGTTCGAGCATGACGATCGCACGATGGAAGCCGATGTGCGTCACGAGATGGCGACGCTGTTGGGCATCACCGCCGAGCCGCTCTTCTGCCGCATTCACCGTCACCCGCGCTCGATGCCCCAGTACCATGTCGGCCATCTCGAAAGAGTCGAGCGCATCGAAGCCCACCTGAAAAAACTTCCGGGACTTGAGCTCGCGGGAAACGCCTATCGCGGCGTCGGGATTGCGGATTGCGTTCACAGCGGCGAAGCGGCGGCCGAGAATCTTTTGCGCGCTCTCGAAGACGGGGAAGCGGCCTAGAACGGCGGGCCGGCGACCGGGGTTCCGGCGCTGTCATACACTTCGACCGGGCCGTACTTTTCCAATACCGGCTTGATCTTCTGGCCGTCGCCGACGGCCACCCATTGCATGGTCTGCGGGTCCAGGTACTTGCGCGCGACGCGCTGCACGTCGTCGGCGGAGACCGCCATGATCTTGGCGGGGTAGGTGTCCCAGTAGTCTTCGGGAAAATTATAAATTTTTCGTGTGACGGCAAACGACAGAACGCGCGCCGGCCGCTCGAGCGCGAGCGCCAAGCTCGCCACCACCGAGCGCTTGATTTCCTGGAGTTGGGCTTCGGTCACTTTTTCGTCCCGCACGCGCTGAATCTCGTTCAGAAATTCCACCAGCGCGGCCTCGGTGACTTCGGTGCGCATATTGCCGCCGGCGCGCCACGGCCCGGGATACTCCGACGCGCTGAAACTGCTGTAGACACCGTAGGTGTAGCCTTTTTCCTCGCGCAGGTTGAGAAAAAGCCGCGCCGCGGGGCCGCCGCCCAACAAATGGTTCAGCACGACCATCGGCACGTAGTCTTCGCTGCGCCGGTCGATGGCGATGTTCCCCAGCACCATCGTCGTCTGCACCGAGCCGGGGCGATCCACGAGATAGACCTTTCGAGCGGGAACGGGAGCGGGGTTCGGCTGCAACGTCTCTTTGACCTCCCCCGTCTGCCAATCGCCCAGTGATCGTTCGAGCATGGGAATGAGCTCGGCGGGGCGGACGTCGCCGGCGACGGCCAGAATGGCGTTGCGCGGAGAATACCGTTCACGATGCCACTGGGCGAGGGCCTCGGGCGTGAGCGCTTCCACCGATTCCGAGCTCGGCGACACGACCGCGGCCGGATGGCTGCCGAAGACGGCGCGGCTAAAGCGCTCCTCGAGAAGAAAATTCGACGACGAGCGCTGTTGGCGCAGTTGGACCTTGAGCCGCTGCTTTTTTTTATTCAGCTCGTCGGCGGGAAATGCGGGATGCAGCAAAATATCGCTGAATACTGCGAACCAGGCGTCGAAATTGGCGCTGAGCCCCGCGGCGCTCAGCACGACCTCCGGAGAGCCAAAACCGGAGGAGGCCGACAGAGTAGCGCCCACCTTGTCCATTGCGGCGGCGATCTGCTCGCTGGTGCGCGTCTTGGTGCCTTCGCGGAGCATCTCCACAGTGGCGCCGGCCAGGCCCGCTGAGCCCTGCGGCTCGAACAACGCGCCGGCGCCGCGCAGGTAGAGCTCCGTATGAATCGCCGGGAAGCGGTGGTCCTCCACGATCATCACGGTAAGACCGTTTTTTAGCCGGGTCTCAAACGGTTTAGGAATCGTCACCGCAAGCGCGGCCTTGGAAACCGGCGCTCTGTTTTTGCGCTCGACCTTGCTCAACGGAGCGGCGGCGGCTTCCTGGGCCAAAGCCTTCATCGGCGCTCCCGCCGCGGCGGTCAGGAAGCACACCGTCGCCGCGAGGCGCGCGAGAGCGGAGATGAAAGCTTTAGAACGATATGTCATTCGCTCGGCTCCGGTTATCGAGAACCCGTCGCGGACTTGGATTTGGGCGCCGTTAGCACCACAGTCCGGTTTGTTTCTTTCAAATAGATCCGGCCGACCCTCTGGACGTCTTCGGCCGTGACCCGGCCGATTTTCGCCGGCACCGTATTGATGAGCGCGGGATCGTTGTAATAGACTGCGTAATGGCCGAGCAGGGTGGCGCGCGTGCGCGTGCTGTAGAGGGAGTCGATGTGTTGCCGCTGGGATTGCATCCTTACTTTTTCCAGCTCCCACTCGGATACCGACTCGCTCTTGATGCGCTGCAATTCCTCGGCGACGATCTTTTCGATCTCCGGCACGCTCTCATCGGACCGCGCCGCGATGGAAATCTGGAAGAGCGACGGCCCGCGCCGCTCCTGCGGTCCGGCAGAGACCCTCACCGCAAGCTCTTTTTCCTTCACCAGTTTTTGATAGAGGCGCGACGACGCGCCGGCGGCCAGAACGTCGCCCAACACGTCGAGCGCGTACCAGTCGGGCGTGTTGCCCGGCGGAATTTTATAAACGATGTCGAGGTTGGGCGTTTGAGCGAACGCGTCTTCGAGCGTCTTGCGCCGCTCGCCTTTCTGCTCGGGTTCGGTCATATCGACCGCAGGCGGCTGCGCTTCGGCGACGATGTTCTCGAAATACTTTTTGATCAGAGCCAAGGCCTCTTCGGTCTTAAAGTCGCCGACGAGCGAGAGCACCGCGTTGTTCGGCGCGTAGTACCGCTTGAAGAACGCGGCGGCATCTTCGACCGTCGCGCCGTTTAGGTCTTCCATCGAGCCGATCGTCGAATGCTTGTAGGCGAAGTTGTCGTAAGCAGCGTTGAGAATCGTTTCGTAGGTTTTTCCGTACGGCCGGTTGTCGTAATTCTGCCGCCGCTCTTCCTGCACCGTGTGCCGCTGGTTGTCGAAATTCTGCCGGTTGATGTTGAGCGCGCGCATCCGGTCGGCCTCCAGAAACAAGCCCAGCTCCAGCTGATTCGCCGGCAGGGTCTCGAAATAATTGGTCCGATCGGCATTGGTCGTGCCGTTGGCGCTGCCGCCGTTGTTCAAGATCAAAATAAAGTGCTCGCCCTTGCCGACGTTCTCCGATCCCTGAAACATCATATGTTCGAAGAGGTGGGCGAATCCGGTCCGGCCGGGCCGCTCGTCGCGCGACCCGACGTTATAAGTCACGGCGATCGAGTAGGTCGGCGCCGCGTGGTCCTCGGAGAGAATCACCCGCAGGCCGTTTTTCAATGGGTACTCTTGAAACCGAACGTCGACCGGTTTGGGCAGAGCGCCGGCGTTTTGAAGTTCTTCGATCGGCGCCGTCTGAGCGGGCGATGCCGGATTAAGAAGCGCCAGACTCAACAGCGGCGCTAAAAGAAAATGCACTCTGCGCATGGGACTTATGGCAACGGGGATAATTTCGCAGAACTAAAAATTACTTCAACTCCTGGAGGCTCAAGCGTGGCTCGTAGAGCATCTGGATGGTAATTCCATCCGGGTCTGCGCAGTAAAACGACGCGCTGCCGTCGCGGTGGGTCTTGAACGGCTGGACGATCTCGACTCCCTTGGCGCGGAATTCCTCTTCGAGGTCCCGGACGCGCGCGGCGCTCTCGACGACAAAACCCAAATGATCGAGCGAGCCGCCGCTCGGAGCATCCGTCGCCGGCGATATTTCATGGAGCGCCAGATTGTCGCAGCCCGAAGAAAGATAAACGTTTTGCGGGTCGGGCTCCCACACCACCTCCATCCCGAAACACTGCTGATAAAAGGCTTTCGAACGCCGGAGGTCCCGCACTATAATGGCGACATGGCGCAGTCCTTTAAGTCCTTTGACGCCGGCCATGGGGCGCTTATATCACAAGCACACCGGCTTGCGTAGGAGGACAAAACGCGGGATTATTCTAACTATGAAAGAGGCGCTCTGGTGGGAGACGGAAAGCGATGGCCGCATCCTCTGCACGCTTTGCCCGCGCTATTGCCGCATCGGCGAAGACCAGGCCGGCTTCTGCTATATACGCAAGAATATCGGCGGCAAGCTTTATTCCCTTGGCTATGGAAAATCGACCGGCTTTGCGATCGATCCGATCGAGAAGAAGCCGCTTAGCCATTTTCTACCAGGCACCGGCGTTCTGAGCTTCGGCACGGCCGGCTGTAACCTGGGATGCCGCTTCTGCCAGAACTGGAGCATCAGCAAGGCGAGGCTCGACGAGGCTGAAAGTCTCGACGCCGGCCCTGAAGACATCGTCGAGCTGGCGCTGGCGCACAAGGTTCCGAGCATCGCCTTTACCTACAACGACCCGGTCATCTGGGGAGAGTTTGCCATCGACATCTCGCGCCTGGCGCGCGAGCGCGGCCTGAAGAGCGTCATGGTGACAGCCGGCTACATCACGCCCGAGGCGCGCCGCGACGTCTATCGCTTCATCGACGCGGCCAATGTGGACTTGAAAGCCTTTACAGAGCGGTTTTATCGCAAGCTTACCTTTTCTCACCTCGAGCCGGTTCTCGACACGCTTAGATGGCTCAAGAATGAAACCGATATCTGGTTCGAGATCACCAATCTGATGATCCCGGGAGAAAACGACGACCCCGAGGAAACCAAGCAGCTCTGCGACTGGGTGCTCGACAACCTTGGAGATGGCGTACCGCTACATTTCACCGCCTTTCATCCCGACTTTAAAATGATCGACAAGCCGAGGACGCCTGCATCGACGCTTCGGCGTGCGCGGGAGATCGCACGTTCCCTGGGCGTGAAGCACTGCTACGTCGGTAATGTTTCCGACAACGAGGGGCAGACGACTTACTGTCCCGGGTGCGGGGCCGCCGTGATACGGCGCTCATGGCACGAGATCCTTGAGTATCGTCTGATCGGAGACCGCTGTCCCTGCGGGCAAACGATCCCCGGACGGTTTCAGAGCCCGAACGAAGTATTTGCACACCGGCAGCGGCCCCGCGCCGTGAGGCTGGAACGATAGCTTGCCGCTTCTACGGCCACAACAATTGTATTTTTCTGCTGTTTCCGCTTAAAATGCTTTCTTGTCATGGCGCGAGTAAAAACAACCCGGCGTGAGGCCATTCCCGATCTGATGATCCTCGAGGACATCAGCGCGCTCATCAGCCATTCCCAGGATCTCCAGGAAACGCTCAACAGCATCGTGGCCATCGTGGCCGAGCGGATGGAGACCGAGGTTTGTTCGCTCTACATACTTGAGCGCAAAAAAAACCGACTGACCCTATGGGCAACGATGGGATTGGACCAGGAATCGATAGGCAAGGTCTCGATGGGGATCGCCGAGGGATTGACGGGTCTCGTCATCGAACGAATGACTCCGGTCATGGTCGTGGACGCGCAGGCTCATCCGCGCTACAAATATTTCCCCGAGACCGGCGAGGAGCGCTTCCACTCTTTCCTTGGAGTGCCGCTGTTCGAGAAGCGGATGCCGCTCGGCGTTCTCGTGGTCCAAACTTCCCGCCAGCGCGAGTTCTCGCGCGACGAAATTCGCCTCCTCAAGGCGATTTCGGCTCAGGTCTCGGGCATCATCATCCAGGCCCGCCTGCTCGATTCTCTCAAAGACAAAGAGCGCGAGCGAAAAGAATATCAGAAGCGAACGGAGGACGCGCTGCGAAAACTCCGCTCGTACGAGGGCAGGCGCCTCGAGCGAGCGGGTCGGGGAGCGTTGCAAAAATGGCGCGGACGGCTCGCGGGCCTATCGGTCGCGCCGGGCTTTGGCCGCGGCACGGCCTATATTCTGAAAGCCAGGATGGACCTGAAGTCCGTGAAAAAAGAACGGGCCAAAAATCCGAAGCGGGAGATCGAGAGATTTCGCGCCGCGGTCGAGCGCGGGATCGAGCAAATTCAAAACCTGAAACAGCGCATGAGCAGTCTGATCTCGAAGGAGGACGGAGCGGTCTTCGACGTTCATCGCTTGATCCTGGGAGACCCGGTCTTGATCGAGCAAATCGAAAACAAAATCCGCAAGGAGCGCTACACGGCCCCGTACGCCGTCAGCGCCGTTTTTGAGCAGCACCTTAATTCGTTTACGCAAATCGAGGACGACTACTTGAGAGAGCGCGCCGCCGACGTGAAAGACGTAGCGCAAAGATTACTGGAGAATTTGTCCGGCATGAACCAGGAGAAGCCGATTCTTCCGGAGCAGGCGATTCTCGTCGCGGAGGATCTTTCGCCGGCCGACTTGAGCCTGATCGAGGGAGACCATTTTCGCGGCATCGTGCTCGCCACCGGCGGCGTGACTTCCCATGCCTCCATATTGGCGAAATCCTTCGAGATCCCCAGCGTGGCGGCGGTCGAGGGACTGATCGAAAATGTCCGGCAGGGGGACTCTCTCATCGTGGACGGAAACTCCGGCGTCGTCTATATCAATCCAAGCCACGAAGTCGTGCGCGAGTACGACCGGCTGGAGCGGGAATACCTAGCATTCAACAAAGAACTCGGCGAGCTGCGCGATCTTCCCGCGGAAACTCAGGACGGTCACCGCGTTTCACTCTACGCCAACATCGGTCTGCTCAGCGACATCGCCTTCGCCCACCTGCACGGCGCCCAGGGAGTCGGCCTCTACCGCACCGAGATCCACTTCCTGACCCACCGGGATTTTCCAAGCGAGGAAGAACAGTTTGCGCTGTACCGCCGGGTTGTGGAGGGCATGGGAGGCAAGCCTGTAACGATACGGACACTGGACATCGGCGCCGATAAGTATCCCGCTTATGTTCGTCGAGCGGCAACGGAACAGAATCCTTTTCTGGGCTGGCGCTCCATCCGCATTTCTCTGGAAATGCCGGAGATCTTCAAGACACAACTCCGAGCGATTTTGCGGGCCGGCGCTCACGGCAGAGTGCGCCTGTTGATCCCTATGGTCACAAGCCTTGAGGAAATACTGCGAGTCAAAGAACTACTGGCCGAGGTCAAGGAGGAACTGGAGCTCGAAGAAGTGCCTTTCGATCGCCAAATGGAACTGGGCATCATGGTGGAGGTGCCGTCGATCGTTCACTTGGTTTCGCGGATCGTCCGGGAAGTCGATTTTCTCAGCATCGGCACCAACGACCTCATCCAATATATTTTGGCCGTCGACAGAGGCAACCCTAAGGTCGCCGAGCTTTACGAACCCCTCCACCCGGCGGTGCTGGCAGCCCTAGGCATAATCATCGAAGGCGCCAAAAGAGAGGGAAAAAGAGTCGGGATGTGCGGCGAGATGGCTGGCGATCCGCTCTACACGTTGATTCTTCTGGGAATGGGGTTAGAGGAATTCAGTATGGGGTCACTTTTTATCCCGGTCGTCAAAAAGATTATTAGCTCCGTTACGTATCGGCAGGCCAAAGCAACCGCACACATCGTCATGCAGATGGACACCGTCGGAGAAATCAAAAAGTATCTCTTCGATCAGATGCGAGAACTCGGCATGGTGGAACTGCTTGAACTTTATAGTTAAATGGTACCCGCTGGGTGGGGTGGGTTGACTTTCTGCTGTGATATGCCATAGTAAGAATATCGAACGATCGTTCGAACTAAGGCTTTCGCAGAAAGGAAGTTTTACATGGCCAAGATAGCAAGTTTCGATGATTGGGTGAACTATTTCCGCCAGTGGCAGAAGGACATCGGCTACGATCCCTCCTTGTTGGGCGATTACAAATTCGAAACCAAGCTCGGCGAGATCCATACGCCGGAGATCGAGTTTGGAGACTTCCGGGGGCAGCGCAAGTGGGAGCGTGCGGAACAGATACCGAACCAATCGATTCGCGACGCCCTGCTCAACTTGATTGTTTATCAAGGAGACACTGAATTTGCCTCCGTGGAACAGCAAAAAAATCTATTGGATAACGCCCCGACGGACTACGACCGCCAGTCGCTGATCCGGGTTAACAGCGAGGAGATGCGCCACGGCTGGCAGATGTGTTACCTCCTGGTCAACTATTTCGGCGACTCCGGCAAACTCGAAGCGCAAAAGATGTTGGAGCGCAGAGCGTCGCAGGGCAATCGGCTTTTGGGCTCGTTTAATGCGCCGGTAAACAACTGGCTCGACTTTTTCACGTATACCCAGTTTGTCGACCGCGACGGCAAGTTTCAGCTTACGATGTTGAGCCATTCATCTTTTGCTCCTCTCGCCCAAAGCGTCACCGCGATGCTCAAGGAAGAGTTCTTCCACATGTTTACCGGCAACACCGGGCTTACGCGGATCGTGCGGGCGAATAAGATTCCCGTGCCGATTATCCAAAAATATTTTAACAAGTGGCTCTCGACCGCCTACGATCTTTTCGGCACCGATCATTCTTCATCGGCGCAGTGGGCTTATGTGTGGGGATTGAAGGGACGATACGACGAGCATGAAGCAAAAGCTCCGGCGTACAAGCAGCGGCTCAATGAGCTCTCCAGAGAGCTCTATATGGCCGAGAGCTTGAGGCTCATCGACGCGCTCAACCAGTTCATCCCGGCCGACCGGCCACGGCTCTATGCGCCGCACCTAAACTTTCACCGGTCGATCGGCGAGCCCGCGGGAAAGATGTATAGCGTGACGGGAGAGTTGCTTTCTCCGGAGCAATACCAAAATCACCTGGCGGAGGTTCTTCCCGGTCCAGAAGACGAGCGTATCCTCACCGATATCTTCAAAGAGAAAGACTGGGTCTTGCAGATGAACTGATCTGCTAATATTGTTCATCCGTAAGGAGAGATCAGTGAAGCGAATTTGTCTCATCTGCCAGAACGTCGATTGCAAAAACCGCGGCTCGGAAGCGATCATGAAAGAGTTGCAGCAGAGGGTAACCGATAGGGACCTGAGCGACGTGGAAGTGCGGCCTTACATGTGTTTCGGCGCCTGCCAGGAGGGGCCGAACGTTGTGTTGTACCCGGAAAAAAGCTGGTACGCCGGAGTTAAGAAAGAAGACCTGAACGATATCGTCGGCCATCTTGCTGGCGGGCCGGACGTCAAGCGGCTCGACACCATCGATGATTCCCTCAAGGAATTAATTTACCAACTTCTCGACAGCGGAGTTTTCTAGTATGCCAGGCATCCTATTCCCCCGCGGCGTTGTGGAGGGGAGAGAAAGCCTTGAAGCCTACCGCGCGCGCAGAGGCTACGCGGCGCTGGATAAGGCGCTGAAGCAGCTCTCTTCCGACCAGGTGATGCAAGAAGTTGCGGAGTCCGGTCTCAGGGGTCGAGGAGGCGCCGGGTTCCCCACGGGAAAAAAGTGGGCCTTCACGGCTGAAGCTCCGGAGACGCCGCATTACGTCGTTCTTAACGGCGGAGAAGACGAGCCGGGAAGCATGAAGGACCGTCTCCTCATGGAAAATCTCCCGCACCTGGTCCTAGAAGGAATCGTTCTCGCCGCCTACGCCGTCAAAGCCTCCAAAGCGTATCTTTACATCAACGCTGCGTACAAAGCCGCTATTCAGAGCATGCTGGATGCCCTGGCCGAAGCCAAACAGGCCGGCTACTGTGGCGAGCGAATCCTCGGCAGCGAGTTCGGCTTGGACGTCCTTTTCACGCCGGCTCCAGCCGATTACGTGGCCGGCGAAGACACGGCCGCGCTGGAAGTCATCGAGGAGAAAAAGCCTCTTCCGCGCCAGAAGCCTCCGTTCCCCGCTACCTCCGGGCTTTTCGGCAAGCCAACGGCCGTGAATAACGTCGAGACATTTGCCAACGTTGCGCCGATTATTGCAAAGGGAGCGAAATGGTATCGCGGCTTCGGGACGGCCGAGAGCCCGGGCACGATGATCTTCTCTCTGAATGACGAGGTGAAAAAGCCGGGGATCTATGAGCTGGCGTTTGGGACCCCGCTGCGCTATCTGATCGAAGAGTGCGGCGGCGGAACGCGTGAAGGGAAAAAAATCAAAGCGATTCTTCCCGGCGGTCCTTCGTCGGCATTCTTGCGGGCGGAGCAGATCGACGTGGCACTCGACCACAACTCGGTATGCGCTGCCGGGTCGTCGATCGGATGCGGCGTGATAGGCATCGTCGTGGAGGGGAGCTGTATCGTCGAAGAGGTTCTTAGGATCGCAGAATTTTTTGCCGCCGAATCCTGCGGCCAGTGCCCGGCCTGCCGGATGGAAACCAACATGCTGGCGACGCTGCTCAAAAAAGTTCAGCAGGGTCAGGGCGGAGCGCCGCTGCTCGATCAGTTCAGCAAGGTCATCGTGTTCAACAAGGGCAAGGGTTTTTGCAATCTGATCAATATGCCCGGCCCGCCGATTGAGAGCGCGCTCAAGCTATTTCGCTCCGACTTTGATTTTCACCTAGCCAACGGCCGCTGCCCCCAAAATTAGCCCACGTACTTCTTCGGCACGTTGAAAACCTGATTGCCCTTCTTCACCAGGTAGGCGTCGTTCTTCCACTCTTTGAGCACCTGGACTTCCTCTCCTGCGGCGAACGCGACCTCAACAACAGGCGCGTTTTTATTCCCCTGGTATTTCAACGTGAAACTTTCTTTGATCGTCGCCATGTCTCCTCCGCTTATTGATGATCGCCGCCCAGCATAGCAAATTTTTATCGGCTTTCCACGTTCCAGCGCCCTCTCATTGTAGAAAATTGGAGCGCCGCCCCGAGTTTTTCCAGAAAAACGTTTCTCGGCATCTCTTTAGCGCCCAGGCTAAGCATATGGCGGGTGGTTACCTGCGCATCCAGCATATGAAATTCCCATTTTGCTAAATGACCGATCAGCACCGCCATGGCCGCCTTGGAAGCATCGCTCTCGTAAGAGAACATCGACTCGCCGAAAAAACATTTTCCGAGAGAGACGCCGTAAATTCCGCCGACCAAATTTCCTTCGAACCAGCTTTCAACGGAATGAGCGTACCCAAGCTCGTGAAGCCGGATGTAGGCCCGCTGCATCTCCCCGGTGATCCAAGTCCCGTCCTGATCTCTGCGCGGAACCGTGGCGCACGCGAGGATGACCGCAGCGAAAGATCGATCGAAGGTAATCTGAAAACGGCCTTTTCTGAGAGTCTGCCGCAGCCGGCGCGATGCGTGGAAGCCGCCAGGTTCGAGAATCAAGCGAGGATCCGGAGACCACCAGAGAATAGGAAGCCCCTCCCCATACCAGGGAAAAATCCCCAATTGATAGGCTAGGAGCAACCGCTCGATCGACAGGTCGCCGCCGACGGCGAGCAGGCCGTCGGGCTCCGCATGATCGGGCGGCGGGAATAAAATTTCCTTAGTCAAACGATAGACCGGCATGGTTGCGGAATCATTCTACGGTCCTGACCTAGAGGGAGCAAGGCGAATCGGTTCCTCGCTTGCAAAGCGCCGAGGCGTGGGACTATGCTCTTTATGGCTCATCGAGGCATAGATGTTCCGAAGAATCGATCATGTCGCGCTCCACGTCGCCGATCTCGGGCGATCGATCGAATTTTACCAGAAGCACTTCGGCTTCAAGAAATATTTCCAGCACGAAGCCACTGGAGGCATGCAGATCGCCTATTTGAAGCTCGGGGACACCGTCTTGGAATTAACTCAAAAATCCGGCGAGCCGCCGACCGGTTTTCATTTCTGCCTCGAAGCCGAGGATTTCAATCAGGCGATCGACGAGCTCCAAAAAAACAGAGTGGAGATGGTGCGGTCGCCGCACGACACTCCGGCAAGGGAGCCGCGCGAGAAAGGCTGGCGTCGCGTCGTCTTCCGCGGCCCAGACGGAGAGCAGATAGAATTGAGAGGGTAATCATGTCTGAAAAAGAAGCATCGACCATCCGGGTAGTCTGCCCTTGCTGCGACTCCACGCTGACGATCGATCCTTTAATGGCCGCGGTTCTGGATCACAAGCTTCCCGCCAAGCCACAGGTCGTCGCTCATTTAAAAGACGCGGTGCAGCGGGTCAAAGAAGAGGCAACCCGGCGAGACGAAAAATATCAGCAAATGGCCGAAGCGGAAAAAAACAAAGGAAAACTCCTGAACCGTAAATTTCAGGAACTGCTGAAAAAAGCCCAAGAGGAGCCGATCGAGAAACCGCTCAAGGACATCGATCTGGATTGATACCCTGCTTCTTAAAACAGATTGGCTTGAAGCTGCGCCGTCTGATTCGCCAACTTGTTTTTTCGGAATGAACCTGATCCGATCCGCTTTTTTTGCCGCACTGATCCTCTGTGCGGCCGGTGCGGGCGCACAGATCGCTCCGTCTTTGCCGGCAACGCTGCCGGCAGAAGCAATTCGCCGCGCGATCATCGTTTCCGTGGACGGGTTGATGCCCGCCGCCTATGTCTCGCCGGAGGTTCACGGGCTTAAGATTCCGACGTTGCGCGAAATAGTGCTCGGCGGCGCCTGGAGCGAAGGCGCCCGCTCCGTTTTTCCCACCATCACCTTTCCGGCGCATGTTTCGATCGCCACCGGCGTCAATCCCGGTGTGCATGGAATCGTCTCCAATTTAGCGTGGGACCCGCTCGGCAAAAATCAAACAGGATGGCGCTGGTACGCCGAAGACATCCGCGCGCCCACGCTCTGGGATGCCGCGCGCGCGCGCGATCTCACTTCGGCGTTGATCTGGTGGCCGGCAACGGTTGGGGCTCGCGCCACAGCGGTGGTGCCCGAGATCTGGCGCTCCGGCGGCGCAGAGGACGTCAAGCTGGCGCGCGCGGTCTCCACCCCGGGCATCCTGGACGCCGTCCGAGCGCGCTTTCCCAATTTCGCCGCAGGTTTCACGCCGCCTGCCGTGAAAGACGAATCGGTGAGCGATATTGCCGTGCATCTGATCGAAACCATGCGGCCGAATCTGCTCATGCTGCATCTTCCGCAGGTAGACCATGAACAACACGCCAGAGGACCGTTCAGCAAGTCGGCCATTGACGCGGTTGAAAACGCCGACCGGCAAATCGCCCGCCTGATTGCGGCGGCGAAAAACGCAGGCACCTGGAACGAGACAGCGCTCGTCGTTGTCTCCGACCACGGCTTCGCGCGGATCTCTCGAAGCGTGCGACCCGGCATCTTGCTGGCAAAAGCAGGACTGATAACGATCGACCACGACCGCGTTAAAAACTGGAAGGCCGCAGTGGCAGCAACCGGTGGCTACGGGTATATTTACGTCAATGACTCTAAGGATAGCGAAACACGCAGGGCGCTCCTGGAGATATTTTTACCCCTGGCAAACGATCCGGCGAGCGGGATCAGGCGCGTTTACACACAGGAGGAAATCCGCGCGAAGGGCGGCGATCCGTTGGCCTACTTGGCCCTGGAAGGCGCCGATGGATTCGCGCTGTCCGATGGATACCGCGGCAGCTATATATCCAATGCGGCCTTTGCCGCGACGCACGGTTACGCCCCGGAGCGAGCGGAGATGCTGGCGGCATTATTGATTTATGGACCGGCGATCGCGCCGGGAAAGATCGAAGCTGCTCGGTTGATCGATGTAGCGCCTACAATCGCGCGTTGGCTGGGCTTGAAGCTCGACAAAGCGGAGGGAACGGCGCTTCCTGTCGTCCTCCGCGCGCCTTCGCGTTAGAGGCGATCTCTATCTCTCGTAGAGCTTTTTGATGAAGCCGCTCTTGTCCAGCTCTTCGACGAAGCTCGGATCGACAAACTCTTCGGGCTTGTGATTCCAAATATCGTTACGGGTTTGGGCCACGTACTCGAAGCTCGTTCTCATCCCAAGGAGATTAGGATACGGAACCGGAAGAAAAGACCGGGCAAAAAGCTCATAAGACTCGCTCACCAGCTTGTCGTCGTCCAGCTTGAGAGTCCTTCGAATCACCCGCTTGCCGAATCTGCCGTCTTGTTTGAAAAGCGCGATTCCCTCGAGGTGAGCCTTCATGTAGCTTAGGATCATATCGCGGTCCCGCTGGATCGTCGCCCGGCGCGTCACAACTTCCATCCAGGGGTAGTTCATCTCCCGCGAAGAATCCCACAGCATCGAAAAGCCCAGCTTTTGCGCCTTGGCGTATCCCGGATAGGAAATCGCGGCGCCGTCCACCACTCCTTGATTCAGCGCCGCGAGGCGCTCGGCATCGCCGCCGATCTGGAGGAGCGTCACATCCCGGTCGGGATTGAGGCCCTTCTTTTTCAAGATATGGCGCACCAAAAAATCCGACAGAGAGCCCAGGTTGGAGACCGCTATCTTTTTCCCCTTGAGATCCTCGGGTCTTCGGATCTCCGGCTTCACCATCAGCGCGTGAATCACCCCGGGCATCGTATGAGCCAGGATCGTCAGATCCGCGCCGGCAAGATCCGCGTTGATCATCGTCGGCGTGGCTACAGGCGCGATATCGAGGTTGCCGCTCACCAGCGCCTTGGAAGCTATGCCGGACCCCTGGACCACGACAATCTCCGGCTCGAGGCCATATTTTTCGTACAGCCGGGCCTCCTTGGCCACATAAATGATAATGTTTCCAACGGTAACCGACGGAACACCGATGCGAACTTTTTTCAGCGCTCTGCCTTGAGAAAAGGCGGGCGAAGAAAAGAGCAGAACCAGGCCCAGGAAAAACGCGGCGGCGCGCACGATCAGCGGTTCAAACCTTTCGCGGTCGCTCCTGAGCGATGGTGGGGCCTGATCGAGCGGTCAAAGCAAAGAGCAGAAAGACTACGCGATACAAACACGGCGAGGAACCTCCTAACCAAGCATCCGAAACGGCTTGCAAGATAGCTGCAAAAGCAACGTTCTGTCAACGGGAAGATCTTCTAAATAGTTTGGATCACCACATCGACCAGCGCCGGGGTGTTGTCTTTCTTGATCACGTTGATTGCCCTGTCGAGCGCCGGTCGGATTTTGTCCGGATCGGTGATCGGACCTTCGCCGGAGATGCCAAAAGAGCGGGCCAGTTTGGCGAAATCGACGGCGGGGTTTTCCATCTGCATGCCGATAAACTTATTTTCCGGCGGGCGGCCGCGCGCGATGGCGACTTTTTCCTGATGCTCGACGTCGTTGTAATAGACCCGGTTGTTGGTCATAACCGTGAGCAGCGGCACTTTGGTATTCGCCGCGGTCCAGAGCGCGCTCGTCGTATAGAGCAGATCGCCGTCGCGCTGGAGGTTTACGCAGATCGTGCCTGTGCCGCGGTGGATCAGTGAAGCGCCGACGGAAGCGCCCGGCGCGTAGCCTAACCCGCCGCCGCCGTAGCCGCCGAGGTAGAGTCCCGGTTTGTCCCAGTCCCACAATCGCTGCGGCCAGCTTCTGAAGCCGCCGGCGACGAGCAGCCACGATTCCTTCTTGATCGCCTCCCAGACCTCGTGCGCGAGCCGCGGCGGCGAAATCGGTTTCTCGTCCCAGCGTTTTTTCAGCTCGCTCTGCCAGCGCGCCCGAATCTCGTCGTGTTGCGCCGCGAGATGCTTACGCCGCTCGTCAACCACGCTCTTGGAGAATTTACCCTGCCGCTTGATCTCCTCGATCAAGGCCGGGAGGAAAACCCTGGTATTGGCAACTATCGGGAGATCCACCGGCGCAAGCTCCTGAAAATCGGTCGTCCAGCCGCGCATCGCTATGTCCGCCAGCGTCGCGTGGATGACTTTGCAGCCCGGCTTGAGAACCGAGACGGAGCTATGGCTGGCGGCGTCCTGGCACACCAGCGCGCCGAAGAGATCCATCACGTCGAGCCCCAAGATCACGTCGGCGTTGCCGATCAGCTCGCGGTTTTTGCCGGTGAGATTGAGCGGATGGGTGTTGGGAATATTGAGCCGCGCGCCGAGGTCGATCACCGGTAGGGCAAGTAAGTTGGCTAACTCCACGAGACTTAAGACCGCTTCGTTATCCCTCCCAAGATAGTCGGCCACGATGACCGGATGCTGCGCTCCGGAAAGCAAGCGCGCAGCCTCCTTGATTGCGCCTGCTTCCGCCTGAAGCGCCGCCGGCGGACGGAAGCGGGAAACGTCGGGAATCGGGATTTCCTTCTCCAGCGCCGCCTCCTGGTCGCTCACGTCGAAGCAGAGATAGACCGGCCCCTTGGGGTCGCTCATGGCGATGCGATGGCCGCGCAGGATCGATGACGGGATCGCCTCGACGCCGAACGGCTGGTCATCCCATTTCACGAAGTCGCGGACGAGATTGCCCTGGACCAGCGCGGTGTGAATCCAGTCGATCCACGGCCGCCGCTTGCTCGTGTTCATCGGGCCGGTGCCGCCCATCACGAGGATCGGCGTCCGGTCGCACCAGGCGTTGTAGATCGCCATCGAGGCGTGCTGAAGCCCCACGACGTTGTGAACGATCGCGGCCATCGGCTTGCCCGAAGCCTTGGCATAGCCATGCGCGACGGAGACCGCGATCTCTTCGTGGCAGCAAAGAATAATCTCCGGCTTGCCGCCGCTATAATTCACCAGCGAGTCGTGGATGCCGCGGAAGCTCGATCCCGGATTGAGCGCGACGTATTCGATACCGAGCGCTTTTAAAAGATCGACGATAAGATCCGACCCGTAGCGTGCCGTCATAAATTCACATCTTCCTTTCCGACGCTATTCAAAAAAAACGTTCTCGATCAACTCCGGCTCCCCGTAGCCTTCAGCGGCCCGGCCGCCGATCTGCTTGCCGTCGGGGTTGATCCGGTGGTCGATTTTCTCCTTGTGGGCGCCGAACCGAATCATCACCAGCGGCTCGTCCGCGAAGTTGGCAAACTGGTAGAAGCAACCTTTGGGAAGAACGATCGCGTTGTTTTTCGCCAGCATGATGGCCTCTTCGTCCAAGCCCGTAAAAGTCGCAGTGCCTTGAAGGACGACAAAGATATGATCTTCGTTCAGATGCGCGTGGAGCGCGTTCTCGCCGGTACCCTTGGCGTAGCAATGAATCCGAAAGGTGCTGTAATCCGTTTCCGACAGCAACACTCGGCTGCGTCCTTTTTTTACCAGTTGCGTCCTCAGCCGAATGACCTTGGGCTGAACGCTCTTATCGATCTCCATGATTCCCTCCCTGTTCTTGGATCAAAATTTATCTGTAGAGACTGTCGATATACCCGCTTTCATCCAACTCTCTGACGAAAGAAATGTCTATGAATTGTTCCGGCTTGGCGGTTTTCGCCGCGGGATTTTTCTCGCCGATCTCTTCCAGCGCAAGCTGGATGCCTCCCATGGCCGGATAAGGCTTCTTCAAATAAACTCTGGCGTTGTAATCGTACCCGTTTTCTATCTTCTCCATGTCCCTGCTCTTGGTATACTTGGCGATCACTTCCATGCTGAATTTTTTATTTCTAGCGTAAAAGCTCGCGCCCTTGACCATGGCCTTAACGAACCTCTGAACGGTGTCTCTGGATTCTCGGATAAATTTCCTCGTCGTCACCATATCGCTGTTCAAGCCTTCGATTCCGAGGGAGGTGATGTCGAGAAGGATGTTAAAGCCCAGCTTTTTGGCGACCAACATCTCCTCGAACGTGAGCGCGGTCCCATCGATCGAACCGTTGGCCAGCGCGGCCATTCTTACGGGCGAGCTTCCGACCTGTACGATGGTTACGTCCTTTTCAGGAGACAGGCCGATTTTTTTCAGCAGATAGCGCAGAAGAAAATCGGAAGACGCGCCCAGCCTGCTGACTCCAAGTTTTTTCCCCCGGAGTTGCGCCGCCCCGGTGATCTCCTTGGACGCGACCAGGAAAGCCTGGGCCGGGTCTTTCTTCGTGCTCCCTAAGATAACCAGATCGGATCCCGACAAGGTAGAGGTCATCGCGGTGGAGCCTGACAGGATAGCGATCGGGACGTTGGCGCCTATGATCGCCTGAGTCACGATAGTAGAACTACCGATAAATAACAGCTGGACATCGAGGCCGTTCTCCTTGAAGATGCCGGCTTCCTTCGTCACCCATATCAGCGATTGCCCGACCGCGATCGTGGAATAGGCCGATTGCAGCTTG
>CAZNES010000048.1:0-30790 GCA_964572145.1 uncultured Syntrophobacteraceae bacterium | reverse complement strand
TCCCTTTTCCGGGGCTCAAGATCATCGTTCCCACGACGCCCGCCGACGCGAAGGGCCTCCTGCTGTCGGCAATCCGCGATCCGAATCCGGTTCTCTGTTTCGAAAGCCACCATCTTTACGGCGTGAAAGGGCCCGTGCCCGAAGGAGACTACACGGTGCCGATCGGCCGCGCCACGGTGCGGCGCGAGGGCAAAGATCTGACGATTATCACCTGTGGGGGAATGGTCCTGAAGGTGGATGAAGTGGCGGCGAGGCTCAAAGAGAAGGGTATCGATGCCGAAATCATCGACCTGCGCTCGTTGGCGCCGCTGGACAAAAATACGATTCTTAAATCCGTTGCGAAAACCAAGCGGGCCATGATCGTCGATGAAGGGCCGATCATCGGCGGACTTACAGCCGAGCTTGCCGCAACGATTCAAGAAAATCTTTTTTCCGACCTGAAAGCGCCGGTGATTCGGATCGGAGCTTATCCTATCCCGCCGCCGCACAGCGGCCCGCTGGTCGAGGCCATGGTGCCGAGCGTCGATGGCATTGTTTCAGCCGCGCTTCAGTTGATGCGGAGCGAAAGGATTCGGTGACGGTAAACTTCATGAAAAGCGAAGTGATAGTGCCCCGTTTAGGTTCAAGCGACGAGAGCGACGAGGTAGAAATCGTTCGCTGGGCCAAAAAGGTCGGGGAACAAGTCAGGAAGGGCGAGCCTTTGGTCGAGGTCGAGACCGACAAGGTAACCGTGGAAATCGAGGCGCCCGGTTCGGGGACGGTGCAAGCGATTTTTATTCAGGAAGGGGAAAGGGCGAGATTCGGCACCGTGGTTGGGCTCATTGAGGGAGAGACTTAGCCGTCCGGCCTCCGTTTCTGCGCTGTATTGCCGCTTTATTTCACCGACTGGAGGCAATTCTGCGCGCAGTCTTCCCGCTTCGGCCAACGCGTACAGTCGTTGACCCTGAGCCGCGGGTTGCCGAAGAGCGAAGAGCAGGCCGCGTGACGCGCGTCGATAAGGATCTCGGCGATCGCCTTCGTCTCAGGACAGGTCACGACTCTCCTGCGGCGAAAGCGGCGGTAACTATCCGAGGCCACAGGAATCAGAACGAACAAGGTCCCGAGCGCGAGAATCGCGGCGATCGTGATCAGCGGGGTGTCCATGGCAAGCCTCCTTCAAAAACTTTTTTCACGTGTTATCGACTTCTCATTCGAGCAAAACAGAGGCCAGCCATCGGCGCTCGTTTCGATTGCTAAACGCCGTCCTGTGGCGCGGTTCAATTCCTAGTTCTGCAAAGAAACGGAAGAATTTTATTGGAATTGAGAAGAGATCGCCGGCAGCTTTCCCGCCTAGAGCCTCCCCATTTGCGTTTTTGATGCGTGACGCGTGGCATAGCTCTTGCTGAAATTGTGCCCAGCAGAAGTTCATCCGAACGGCAATCGGCGGGGGCATGATGGAACTACAATCAGAAAAATTATCCGGCAGCGAGCGCGCGCCGGGCCGCTTTGTCTACGCGCAAGCGCCGCTGCTCGTTTACTGGGAGCTCACCCGGGCCTGCGACCTCGCCTGTCGCCATTGCCGGGCGGAAGCGATCGCCGAGCGCGATCCGCGCGAGCTGACGACCGCGGAAGGCGAAGAGTTGCTGGAGAGAGTCCGCTCCTTCGGCGAGCGCGGCGGCCATCTCGTTCTCACCGGCGGCGATCCGCTGAAGCGTCCCGATCTCTATTCTCTGATCGACTATGGGGCCAGGATCGGGTTGACCGTATCGGTTGCGCCCAGCAGCACGAACGCTCTCACGGGGGAAGTTTTCAAGCGCTTCAAAGATTCCGGCGTCGAGAGCATCAGCCTCAGCCTTGACGGCTCGACTGCCGAAAAACACGAAGGTATTCGCGGCATCCCGGGCTGCTTTGCGCGCACGCTCGATACGGCGTGGGACGCGCTCCGCGCCGGTCTGCGGCTTCAGGTGAATACGCTGGTCACCGCCGAGACGCTGCCGGACCTTGCCGAGATATATAAGCTGCTCAGTCCGTTGCCGCTCATGCGGTGGAAACTGTTTACCTTGATCGGGGTGGGAAGAGGACGAACTCTGAAAGAGCCCACGCCCGAGGAGTGCGAATCGCTGCATAACTGGCTCTGCGAAATATCGAAGGACTCGCCTTTCCCGGTCGCCACTACCGAGGCGCCGCATTTTCGCCGCGTCGCTCTGACACGAATGCGCGCGCGCGGAATTCCTCTGGCGGCGATCGAGAAAAGTCCGGTTGGCCGCGGATTCGGCATCCGCGACGGCAACGGCGTCATGTTCATCTCGCACACGGGCTCGGTTTATCCTTCCGGATTTCTTCCGTTGTCGGCGGGAAACGTGCGTAGCAGCGACGTCGTCGAGCTCTATCGCAGATCGAGTCTGTTCACGACCATCCGCTCGACCCGGCTCTTCAAGGGAAAGTGCGGCCGGTGCGAGTTCAGAGAGATTTGCGGCGGCTCACGCGCGCGCGCCTATGCGCGGCACGGCGATCCCCTCGAAGCCGATCCGCTGTGCGCCTATGAGCCGGCCGTAAATTGAAGCGCCTTCAAGAATAGCCGCCTCGAACAAAGCAGAACTCGCTGATCGTTTCCCTTGCCCTCCCCCCTTGCCTCATTCGGGTCTTCTCAAATTTAGGATAGCGCCTCCATTCTTTTCTTAATTGCACGAATCGGAGAAAGCGCGCTCGCGGCCAACTGGTTAAAATTCAATTGAATATCTATCAGAAAACTTCTGCCTTCGTGGCATGAAAGGTGCTTTGTTAAGCTCTTCGTGAGCGCCGGCGTCGCAAATCGTTTTTCTCTGGCGCGGTTCGCCTATCGCCGTCGGGACGTAGCGGCAGCCGAGGCGGCGCACGCACACGATCATCTCGAAAGATCGCTTTATGAGACCGGCCGGCACAGCCAGCACCTGGCCGACGCGGTCATGGGCGCGACCGACGGGATCGTAACGACTTTTGCGGTCGTCGCCGGCGCGGCGGGCGCCAATCTCTCTTCGGGTGTCGTTCTCATTATGGGTTTCGCCAATCTTTTCGCCGACGGGCTCTCGATGGCGGTCGGCAATTATCTCGGCGCCCGCTCGCAACAGGACTTCTGGCGCGAGGAGCGCGCGCGCGAGATTTGGGAGATCGAGCAAATTCCCCATGCGGAACGGGAGGAGATCCGCCGCCATTATCGGCGCAAGGGCTTCGAAGGAGGATTGCTGGAGCATATCGTGCGCACCATCACGTCGGACAAAGAGCGTTGGCTCGACGAGATGATGCGCGAGGAGCTTGGGATTCGAGAAGAAAAAACCGCGCCGCTCACGAGCGGGGTGGTCACGTTCTGGGCGTTTGCCGTCGCGGGCTTTCTGCCGCTGCTCTCTTACACGGCGGCGTTTTTCGATGCGAGTTTTCTGCCGCGCGCCTTCCCGCTCTCGATCGCGCTGACGGCGGTCGCGTTGTTCGGCGTCGGCGCAGCGCGCTGTTTCATCACTCGCCGTTCATGGTGGCAGAGCGGACTGGAGATTCTCGGGTTGGGCGGCGTTGCCGCCGCATGCGCTTTTGCCGTGGGGCATATTCTTCAAGGACTCGTCGGGTGAAAGGAGAAGGTATGGCACGAGAATGGAAGGGAGAAAAACCGGTAACCTGGAGAGAGGGTCTTTGCATGGCGGCGGTTACCGGCGTCTTGCTCGGCGGATGGCTCGCCTGGGCCCCTGTGGACACCAGCGATGCGGATGATTTCCTGAAAGGCCCGCGGCCGTCTGCGAGCGGATTTCTTCGGCGCGAGACGAAGCCGCCGCTGTCTCCGTCGCGCTATGTCGGGCAGACGGCGCGGGCTTATCAAATAGCGCGCGAAATTCCTGACATCCTGGACCAGCTTTATTGCTACTGCGAGTGCGACAAGCACCTCGGCCACAAGAGTTTGCTTTCTTGCTTTACCGACGATCACGGCGCGGGCTGAATTAACATCTGTCAAGGAGAGGCGCTGGATGCGTCTCAAATGGCCAAGCAAGGCTACAGCGTGGAGCAGATCCGATCTTACATCGACCGGAAGTACGGCAGGATGTAGCAATCGCGAAAGGAATACTCATGGCGAAAGACAGTCTCACCATAACCGATAACCGCACCGGCAAGAGTTATGAGCTGGCGATCCAAAACGGCACAATCCGCACGGCCGACCTGCGCCAGATCAGGACGGACCCGGACGACTTCGGCTTGATGGGCTACGACCCGGCGTTTATGAACACGGCTTCGTGCGCGAGCCGAATCACCTACATCGACGGCGACAAGGGGATTCTCCGCTATCGCGGCTATCCCATCGAAGAGCTGGCGGAGCGCGGGACCTATCTGGAAACCGCGTATCTCGTCATGCACGGCGAGCTGCCGGGAAAAAAAGAGCTGGAAGACTGGACGCACGAGATCACCTTTCACACGATCCTGCACGAAAATACGAAGAAGTTCATCGACGGCTTTCACCACGACGCCCATCCGATGGGGATGCTGGTGAGCACGGTCGCCGCGCTCTCGACCTTTTATCCAGACGCCAAGCACATCTTCGACGCCGACTCGAGGAAAAAGCAGACCTACCGTCTGATCGGCAAAATGCCGACGCTGGCCGCGTTCGCTTACCGCCACAGCCGCGGCCTGCCTTACGCCTATCCCGACAACGATCTCAGCTACGCGGGAAATTTTCTCAACATGCTTTTCAAGATGACCGAGGTGAAGTACCGGCCCGATCCGATCCTCGAGCGCGCGCTCGACGTTCTGTTCATTCTGCACGCGGATCACGAGCAGAATTGCGGCACCAACGCGATGCGCAACGTCGGCAGCTCGCACGTCGATCCCTACTCGGCGGTCGCCGCCGCCGCCGCGGCGCTATACGGCCCGCTCCACGGCGGCGCGAACGAGGAGGTGCTGAGAATGCTGATGCAGATCGGGTCGAAGGCCAACATTCCCGACTTCGTGAAGCGCGTCAAGGCCGGCGAGGGACGGCTGATGGGCTTCGGCCATCGCGTTTATAAAAACTACGATCCACGCGCAAAAATCATCAAGCGCATCGCCGAGCAGGTATTCGAGGTCACGGGAAAAAACCCGCTGCTCGATATCGCCATCGAGCTGGAGAAGATCGCGCTCGAAGACGAGTACTTCATCAAGCGCAAGCTCTATCCCAACGTCGATTTCTACTCTGGGATCATCTACCAGGCGATGGGATTTCCCATGGAAATGTTTCCGGTGCTCTTCGCCATTCCGCGCACCAGCGGCTGGATCGCCCAGTGGGAAGAGATGCTGCTCGATCCGGAGCAGAAGATCGCCCGGCCGAGACAGGTTTATCTCGGCGAGGCCGAGCGGCGCTACGTACCGATGGAAAGAAGAAAAGCGAGCGATCTCAGGAGGGAACGATGAAAAAATCAAAAGTTTCCAAGAGCGGCGAGGAGCGGCGCAATTTTCTCATTCGTCCCGGTGTCGTCAGCTTTTCCCTCGGACACGGCCATTGGGCCTATGGGTCGAGCGACGTGGTGATCAACGGCAAGAAAATCCCTGGCGACAAGCGTAGGAACGCGGGACTTCACGCCAACGCCGCGATGCGCGTCGATCCCGTCTTGAAGAACACCTGTCTCTCTGACGGCGTGGGCGCGAGCGTGGTGTTCTACGATACGAAGGTGAAATTGATAAGAGTCTGATCGAAAGAAGAGGGCGATCATATCCTATATTGGTGAGCGAGGGAAAAGGTGATACTACCGGCCTCAAACGCAAAAGGAGGCAAAGGAAACATGGCAAAGTTACCTCGGGCTTATGAGTCGTTTAAACGCGACAACCCAAAAATATGGCAGGCCTACGATCGGCTCGGCGCTCTCTCACACGCCGCCGGCCCGTTGGATGAAAAGACCAGAGAGCTTGTGAAACTGGCCTTGTCCGTTGGCGCCAAACTGGAGGGGGCGGTGCATTCCCACACTCGCAAGGCGCTGAAAGCGGGCGCATCGCGCGCGGAGATTCGCCAACTCGTCCTGCTGGGCCTGACGACTCTGGGTTTTCCATCAACCATTGCAGTCACCACCTGGGTGGAGGATGTCCTAAAGAAGAAATAAAACCGGTTGGGAAAACAGCGAGCGGTGAGAAGTGGGGAGTGAGCAGTGAAGAGTTTCGTTCGTGCGTTGGCGCTGGCGTTCTGCCTCTCAAGCGCTACGTCAGTCTTCGCCCACGGCGAGCACGGCGACGCCGCGCCGCCCGCCGGCGCGAGCCCGGTCACCGTGGACGGTTTTCAGGTGGAGCTTCTCACTTCGCCGCAGCCGCCGCGCGCCGGCGAGCAGAGCCGGATTATCGCCAAGGTCGTGCGCAGCGACACGATGGAGCCCGTGCGCAACGGAAACGTTTCGATCGGCGTCACGCCGGTCGAACAATCCGGATCGACCGCCGCGCACAACGGCCACGTCGGCCGCGCCATGCCCGACCACGGATCTTCATTGCTTCCCGTCTCGGAGGCGACCTGGGCGGGTAACTACACGCTCGAGCGCGCGCTGGAAAAATCCGGCCTCTATAAAGTGCAGATCGCGCTTGCGGATCTCGATGGAAAAAATTTCAACCGTCCGATCGTCATCGATTTCCAGTTGAATGTGGCATCCCGCCCGTCTCCGCTCTCTCCGGCTCTTCTTATTGCCGGCGTCGCGGCGCTGGCGCTGGCATTCGTCGGCGTCGGCCGCGCCGCGGTTCGCTCGCGCTCCGACTCCAGCGTCTCGCTCGATCTGCTCCGTATCCGCTGGCTCGACCGCTTCGTGCGCTGGAGCGGCTTCCAGCCGTTTTTTCAAATCCCCGTCCTGATCCTCACGGCGTTGCTCGCGTTTCTCGGCTTCGCCGATATTCAGGACGGCGCGAAGAACCTCGCCACGCGGCTCACCTGGATCGTCTGGTGGCCGGGAATTATTTTCACGTTTATTCTCGTCGGCCGTTTCTGGTGCGTCATGTGCCCGTTCGGCGCGCTGAACGAATGGAGCGCGCGCTGGGCGAAGCCCAGGCGCATGTTTCCCAAGGCGCTGCGCAATCTTTGGCTGGCGACGATCCTCTTCGTTCTTCTCACCTGGTTCGACGAACAGTTGGGCATCATCCGCTCGCCGCTGATGACGGCGTCGCTGATCGTGCTGCTTGCCGCCGCCGCGATCGTCACCGGCCTGTTTTATCAGCGGCGGAGCTTCTGCCGCTATATTTGCCCGATCACCGGCTTGCAGGGACTCTACTCGATGATCTCTCCCGTCGCGCTGCGCGCGAAAGAGCCGAGCCGCTGCCAGACGGAATGCCACCAGGACTGCTACCGCGGCAACGACAAGGGAGCGGGCTGTCCGATGTTCGAATTTCCCATGACCATGGAGCGCAATACCTATTGCAATTTTTGCTTCGAGTGCGTGAAGAGCTGCCCGCCGGGAAATATCGCGCTCAATACGCGGCCGTTCGGAAAAGAGCTTTGGAGCGCCCCCACGCGGCGGCTCGACGAGTCCTATCTCGCCGTCGCGCTGATCGGTATCACCAGCGTGGTGAGCGCGCAGATGCTCGGCGGCTGGAGCGAGTGGATTTCACGGCTCGCGCGCTGGCTGCCGCTTGAACTTCGTACGCTCATGCGTCCCGTGACCTATCTAGCGCTCACCGAATCGGCCGTTTTCTTCTTACTGTCTTTGCTGGTTGTCCCGCTTCTCGTATTTCTCGCCGCGTGGATCGCCGGAAAAATCGCCGGCGACGAGGATCGCGGCGTGAAAAAAACTTTTATCGCGATGGCGGGCATGTTCATCCCGATCGGCCTCGCCATGCACCTGGCGCACAACTCGTCCCATCTTCTCGCCGAAGGCGCGGGCATCGTTCCGGCGCTCCAGCGCACGCTGAACCGCTACACGCCGTTCGATTTCGGCGCAGCCGAATGGCAAGCCATGCCCATCGCTTCGCCCGAAGCGATTCACGGCTTGCAGACGCTCCTTATCCTCGCCGGCTTCGCGGTCTCGCTCGCCGCTTACGAGCGCCTGTCGGCTGCATGGCGCAAAGAGCGCGGCGCGACGGACAATGCGCTCGTCCCGTTCGTCGCGGTCGCGTTTGTCTTCACGCTCGTCAATCTGATCCTGCTGAACCAGCCGATGGGAATGCGTCACGGGATGTAAATCCGAAGTCGGAAACGGAGAGCCACCTATGAAAGCAAAAAAGGCGGCAGCATCGATAAGGCGGCAGACCCTCACCGTCGAAGACGTGATGACGCCGAACCCGGTTACGCTCGATCCCGGCGACACGATCGCCGAGGCCGAAGAGATCATGAACGAGCAGGGCTTCCGGCAGATTCCCGTCGTGAGCAAAAAAGAACTGGTCGGTATCATCACCGACCGCGATATTCGCTCGTTTCTCGGCGGGCAGATGTTCGGCGCTCCCGAGGAACGGGAAGTCGCGATGAACACGGGGGTCGCGATCGTGATGACGACCAAGCCCGTGTCGGTGGAGCCGGAGGACGATCTATCGGAGGTCATCGAGCTGCTCATCGATCGGAAGGTCGGCGGCATTCCCGTCGTCGACGAAGAGCAGAGCCTCGTCGGGATCGTGACCTATGTTGACGTGCTGCGCTGTTTTCTGAATCTCCTGGAAGAGTCGTAGCCGGAGAGCCTGATGGCAGCGAACAAGCCGATCACGGTAAGAGAGATCATGGCCCAAGATCCCGTGACTCTTGAGCACGACGATATTTTGGACTTGGCGAGCGATATCATGAACCTGGGCCGCATTCGCCATCTGCCGATCCTCAATCAGGGCAAGGTGGTCGGAGTCCTGAGCCAGCGCAATCTTTTCCACTCCGCCGTCGTCGCGGCGCTCGGACTGGACGTCAAAGAGAGCAGAGATCTGCTCAAGGCGATCCGCGTCCGCGAAGTGATGAGCGCGCCGGTCATTACGGTTTCCCCCGACACCGGCGTGAAAGAAGCGGCGCGCATCATGGTCGAAAAAAAGATCGGCTGTCTCCCCGTGATGGAAAACGAGAGCCTCGTCGGTTTGGTGACCGAGAGCGATATCCTGCGCTACGTCGCGAATCTATAAATCTGCCCGCGGACCATCCGTGCGTCCGCCGACACATAGCTCCTTGCCGGTTTCGGCCGTCTTTCCAACCGGCAACCCTCCATCAATAGAGCGTCTCGGCCGATTTGTCCGGCATCGTCCGGCGGCCTCGGGCGGGAAACGGTATCGTCAATACCGGACAGCTCGCCAGGCGCACGACTTTTTCCGCCACGCTTCCCAGAATTAGATGCGCCACGCCCGTGCGGCCGTGGGTGCCCATCACGATCAGGTCGGCTTTTTCGCGGCGCGATGCTTTCAGAATCTCTTTGTAGGGAGCGCCGTTCGTCAACAGACTTTTGACCGACACGCCTTCACCGGCGAGTTCCTGGCGTAGATTTTCCAGGAGAAACCCCGCGGTCTTTTCCAGGGCGCGGCGATGATCCACAACGTGCAACGTATCGGTCACGCTGTAGGGGAAAGACTCGATCACGTGCATGAGAACGATTCCCGCGCCGGATTCCTTGGCGAGACTCGCTGCGTAGTCCATGGCGCGCTTCGAATGAGACGAGAAATCGGTGGCGACCAGGATCTTTTTTATTCCCGGACTTGCTCTCTTTCTCTTCATCGTTTTATCCTCCCTCAGGACCAGAGCACGCGCACTTATTTCCCCGCGTCGCTTCCCACGCCGCGACCGGCACGGTCAATCCCAGTCCCTTGGCCACGCCTTTGCCGTAGTCCGCATCGGCTTTGTCAGAGAATTCTGATTGTCGGCGATCGGGTTTCCGCTCGCCGTGGTCAATTTTTTATTGTTGGACATAATCGTCCCTCTCGTTTGAATGCGTCCATGGGCCGACGCGATTCACGCGCCCGATTCTTTGCAGCGAACCGAGGAGCCGCCGCTCCGATCCCCAGTCGCTCCAGGTCACGCCGCGGACCGGAAGGACCAGCAAGCGGGAGGCATGCTCCAGCGCACAGGACTCCAAAAGCCCGGTAGAAAAATTCACCGTCTCGATCGACCGATAGGCCTTTGCGATGGCCTCCCGCTCGCTCGCTGTCCCGATCGCCTTGCGGATACGCTCAAAAAAACCGTGGAGCCGGGGCGATAGGCCGCGGACAAGACCGACCAGTGTTTTCGCCCTGCAAACCATCACCATCGTATTCCACAGCCCGCCGGCCGCGAGCATCGCGCGCGCGCCATGGATATCCGGTTTTTCTCTGAAGCCCAGGACCGGGCGCACTGCCAGCGGCGCCAGGCGCTTCAACTCGTTTCCCGGAAGAATGTAGCCGTAGTCCGTCTCCGGTTCCTGAGGCTCGATGCCCAGCAGCGCCAGGTAGCCGGGATACCGCTCGACCACCCGGCACGCCAGATCAACGTGTGCCATGAAAAGCTCCTCCTCGACAATGAAATGGTCGGACGGAAAGATCGCCACCGCCGAGTCGGGATAGCGGTGATACAGATGCGCGAGAGGGAGCAGAAGCCCCGGAGCGGTCTCCTTGTTCTCGGGCTGGACAATCACGGTGCAGGGTTCGCGGGCGGAGAGTTGCCGGCGCACCTCGGGGTAACTCAAATGGTCCTGACTGACCACCGTAAAGATGCGACTTCGCTCGATCAATCTCTCCGCCCGCGAGAAGGTGTGCTCCAGCAGGGAGCGGCGGCCGACGAAATTCACGTATTGCTTCGGCAGCCGATCCCCACGCCATCGATGGATGAAATTTTGAAGGCGCTTGCCGTCTCCCGCCGCTAAAATAATCCCGCACCGCCCCGGCAAGCGTCCTTCGATGCTATTCATCCCGTCACCCCCGCGTTTCTAGAACGCAATGGGTATGCCAGATGTTCTTTGCCCATTGGTGACGAACTGCGAACCTTTTCTAAGATTTACTGGAGCGAATTTTCTCAGCGATGAGAAGATAGCAGAGCGCTTCATTGCAGAACTGCGAAGCTTGGCCTCGGAGGAGAAAAATCGCGCGCCCGCGATCTCAAATCTTCGAGCATCGCCGTCACAACGCGCGAGTTTCATGCCTGAATCCTGAGGCATGCTTCTTGCTGAATTTATTCGCTGAAATTCGATCACGGACAAAACAGAGGTCATTCAAAAGAGACCGGTCTCGGCAGGACGGCGTGCGAACGCTTCAATAACCAAAAACAAAGAGAGGAGAAATCATGATGCCGATACTCAGCAAGCTCAAAGAAGTCTTGGACCAGGCAAAGGTCTCTTACGAGATCTACAATCATCTCTGGGCGTTTACCGCGCAGGAGATCGCGGAAAGTCTGCACAGCTCCGGAAAGAAAATGGCCAAGGTGGTCATCCTCAAGGTCAACGGCTCATTCGTGATGGCCGTGGCGCCGGCAGACCGGATGGTCAGCCTGAAAAAAGCTGGCGCAGCGCTCGGAGCCAGGGAAGCGTCGCTGGCGACCGAAGCTGAATTCGCGTCTCTCTTCCCGGGATGCGAGATCGGCGCGATGCCGCCGTTCGGCAACCTTTTCGGGCTTCGGGTCTATGTTGACAGCTCGCTTGAGACGGAAGAGGATATCTTCTTCAATGCGGGGAACCATCGGCAGGCCGTGCGGCTGAGTTACGCGGATTTCAAGAACCTGGTTCATCCCGTCATCGTTTCTTTGACCGAAAGCGGATATCGAAAGGCCGCCTGAAAATTGTACGGCTATTCAACCTTCCGGCTATCTATTACGATGAGAGCTTCACGGTCGACGAGACGCGTGCTGGGTTAGCGCGAATGCAACTTTACGCGATGGGGACAGGACTCTATCCGATGACAAGAACTTTCGCACCGCGAATCTTTCCCGCCTTGAGTTCGCGCAAGGCCCGGTTGGCGTCTTCCAAGCGAAATTCCTGAACCTCTGGCTTGATTGGAACCGCTGCCGCCAATTCGAGAAATTCCCTGATATCGGCCCGGCTGACGTTGGCGACGCTTTTGATTTCTTTTTCCATCCAAAGGTGCCGGGGATAATCTAATTGCAAAAGGCAGCTCTTGTCGCTTTCTTCCTTGCGAATGGCATTGATCACCAATCGGCCGCGCGGCGCCAGATTACCGAGCGACTCGATGACCGGAATCCACGCCGGAGTCGTATCGATGATGCAATCGAGTTTCTGCGGCGATGCCGCGCCGATAGGGCCCGCCCAGGCCGCGCCCAGCTTTTTAGCGAATTCTTGTTCCTCGGAGCTTCTGGCGAAGACAAAAATGGAAGAGTTGGGAAAGCGGTGTTTAGCCATTTGCAATACGAGATGGGCCGAAGCGCCGAACCCGGTAAGCCCGAGACTCTGCCCGTCCTTCAGTCCCGCGAGCCGCAAAGAACGATAGCCTATCGCGCCGGCGCACAGCAGGGGCGCCGCTTCGGCATCGGAAAAGAGATCGGGAATGGGATAAGCCGAGCTTTCGGGAACGACCATGTACTCGGCATATCCCCCGTTGACCTCTCTGCCGGTCGCGCTGAACTCCGGGCAGAGGTTCTCGTTGCCTTCAAGACAGAACGTGCATTTGCCGCAAGCCGAGTATATCCAACCGATCCCGACTCTGTCGCCGGGTTTGAACGGACTCGTAGGCGCTGTCTTCTCAATTCTGCCGACGACCTGATGCCCCAAAATCACAGGGAGATTCGGCGGCGGTGTTCTTCCTTCGATCTCATCCAACTCGGTGCGGCAAATGCCGCATGCCGAGACTTTCACCAAAAGTTCACGCTCCGCCGGTTTAGGCGTTGCGACTTCGGCAAGTTCAAGCGGGTCGTCGCTCTCTTGAACCCGTCCGAGTTTCTTCAAGACCATTGCTTTCATCGACCGGGCTCCGGGAGGCCACGCCACCTATAGCGCCTCGCTTTAAATCCCAGTGACTTTGACGAACCGCACTCCTTGCAAATCTTCTACGCCAATCTCTTACCATATCGGTAAAGGTGTTCGAAGGCGGCGCATTGGATGCGAGTTCTATTAGGATTGACAACCGAAGCGAACGGCAATTCGCAAAGCTGACAAAAGACGCAACCTCTAGATACGTTTCATCATGTTATCGCGCCGCGATTGAACTGGCACGGTTTGTGCGTTTTAGAAAAGCCGCAGGATGAACAAGATAAAAAATATTCTCGCGTTGACGGATCTGTCTGAGTTTTCTCGGGATGGGGTGCGCTACGCACTGAACTTGGCCAGGACGCTCGATGCGGAGGTCACGGTGTATCACGTGGTGAATTGCAGTGAGTTCGCGCAACCGTGCTGCGAGAACGGCGAGAACGCTCGGATCGACGTCGCCTCTCCGCAGTATGAGCGGCTCAAAAGAAAGTATCAGCTTGACCTCGCCCGGTTCCTCAACCAGCACTTTTCGGATCTTATTCCGTGGGTGAAGATACGCGAAAAGATCGAAATCGGCGTGCCGGAAAAAAACATTGTCGAATGGGCAAAGAGAGAAAGCGCGGATCTCGTCGTGATCTCGACCTACGCAACCAGCGACCTGTCGGAAGGGTTCAGCGGAAGTCTGGCGGCCAAGATCGTCGTCAGCGTTTCCTGCCCGGTCCTTTGTCTACATGTCGAAGCCGAGGAACAGGCGCTCCAGCCCGTCGCACAGGCCTGCTAGGTCGAAAATTTATCGCATCACGAGGTGCCGGCCGGCAAACTTCACCGTGCTGGCTTGCGGGCCGTCGACGCCTTGCTCCTCGGTAAAGTTCACTTCCGTTCCTACCTCCAGCCGATCGAAGCCGGGTTCCAATACGCTGTTGCCGTGGAAATAAATTTCCCGTCCGTCGGTGGTTTCCAGGAAGCCAAACCTCTTCTGCGGAAAAATTTTGGCAACCCGGCCGAGCGGCGCCGGCTCATGGGTTTTCAGAGCGCCGCGGCGGCGGCGAGCGAAATCCTGAAGCTTGCGGCGCGTGGCGGCGAAGGCGTCGCGTATCGCCACATAGACGTCCTTGTGCGACGCGTGCCGGCTCGGCTCCCGATTGATCACGATCTCGCCACCGGGCAGGGTCACGTCGATGCGCACGTGGTAGAGCTTTCCCTTGCGATGGTGCCGGTGCGGCGCTTCGACTAGGACCCGGCAGCCCATGATTTTTTCGTAGAACGATTCCAGCTTGGCCGCCTTGTCCCGAATATTCGTCTCGATCGCCTCCGAAGGCGCCATGTTGCGAAACGTCACTTGCAATGGAAGTTTAATGGCCGTGCCCTCCTGCTGGCGAAGCAATCGCGCGCTCTCCCGCCGGGGCGGCAAGGACGCTTCATCGGTTCTCGATCCCCAACTTCTCCATCTTTCGGTACAGCGTGGAAAGGCTGAGGCCCAGGTGTTCGGCGGCGCGCCGTTTGTCGCCGGCGGCCTCTTCGAGCGCCCTTTCGATCTGCATTCTTTCGCAGTCCCTCAGAGCGGCTTCGAGCGTGCCGTCCGAAACCCACGCGCTCTGCGGAACTTCTCCGGCGGGCAGATCGGCGGCGGTGATCCATTCGCCGTTGCCCAGAATCATCGCCCGCTCAAGGACGTTGTCGAGCTCGCGGACGTTGCCCTTCCAGGGCAGAGACATCAAAAGCCTCATCGTGGCGTTGTCCACGCCCTTGTAGTTTTTTTTCATCTCGAGGTTGTGGCGTCGGACGAGATATTCCACCAGCAACGGAATATCCTCGCGCCGCTCGCGCAGCGGAGGGATAGGGATGCCGATGACGTTGAGCCGGTAGAACAGGTCGCCGCGAAATCGTCCCTCCTCGACTTCGACTTTGAGGTTGCGGTTGGTCGAGGCGAGAATGCGGACATCGACCTGGATCGGATTGGTCGAGCCGACCGGCAAGACTTTTTTTTCTTCGATGACCCGAAGCAGCTTCGGTTGCAGGCTGAGCGGCATCTCGCCGATCTCGTCGAGAAAGATCGTTCCCCCGCGCGCTCTTTGAAACAGTCCTTCCTGCGAGGCCACGGCGCCCGTAAAAGCGCCTTTGACGTAGCCGAAGAGCTGGCTTTCCAGCAGCGTTTCGGGAATGGCGCTGCAGTTGACCGGGAGAAAAACGTTGCTCTTGCGCTCGCTCTCGAGGTGGATGGTGCGCGCGATGACTTCCTTTCCCGTGCCGCTTTCTCCGGTGATCAGCACCGTAGACGGGGCGGCGGCGACCTTCTCGACGAGCGCAAGGATATCGCGCATGACCTTGCTCCGCCCGATCGGCTGGTCGGGAGCGGAATGCTTGTACGCTTCCCGGCGCAGCATCTGGATCTCCCAGGCAAGGCTTCTGTGGTCCATGAGACGGCGCACCTTGCGCAGCACGTCCTCGAAAATAAGCGGCTTGATGATGTAGTCCTGGGCGCCGAGATGCAGCGCCTCGACCGCCGTGTCCACCGAGGCGTAGGCCGTCATCAAAATCCCCAGCGTTTGCGGCGAGACTTCCCGGACGTGCTTCAACACCGCGAGGCCGTCGGGTCCGGGGATTCTCAGATCGGTCAGCACGAGATCGAGATCCAGCTCGTCGATCAGCCGGATCGCCGCCTTGCCGTCGGCGGCTTCGTAGGCCTGATAGCCTTCTTCGCGCAACAATTCGCAAAGGCTCATCCGCGCCGCATCCTGATCTTCGGCAACTAAAATATTTCCCGTCATTGAACCTTTCCCATAATGTTTAAGGGCGGGAAGTATGGAACGGTAGAGTCAGGCGAAATACGGTTCCCTTTCCTCGCTCGCTCGAATACGAAACGGTTCCCCCGTGCGCTGAAACGATCTGCCGCACGATGACCAGTCCCAGGCCGGTTCCCGAGGATTTTGTCGTGGCAAAAGGCTCGAAGATATCGACCCCGTCGGGAATGCCGAGCCCGGTATCGATGATCTCGAGAGCCGCTTGCTCTCCCGATCTCCGACCGCGGAGAGTCAGCTTGCCGCCGCGCGGCATCGCTTCGGCGGCGTTCTTAACCAGATTCAAAATCGCCTGCTTGAGCTTGTCGATGTCCGCGCGCACCGGCGGCAAATCCTGAGGAAAATTCTTTTCGACGCGGATTCCTAGCGCGCCGTAGTTCGTCGTTTCGAAGTCCAGGACCTCGGCAACCGCGGCGCGGAGGAAAACCGGGCGAAAGTTGTACTTTTCCCGCCGCGACAGCGAGCTGAACTCATGAACCAGGCTGCTCAGGCGGGAAATCTCCTCCATCAACCTGCGCAGCGCCGATTGGACCGCTTCATCCGCGGTATCTCCGTGCCGGGCGAGCCGCCGCTCCAGCAGTTGGGCGGTTACGGCCATGCCGTTGAGCGGGTTGCCGATCTCATGCGCAAGCTTGGCGGCGGTAGCGCCGACGGCCGCCAGCCGCTCGCTCTCGATCAACTGATTTTGCAATTTGGATTTCTCGGAGACATCCCGGATAAAAGCGGCATAGCGGATATCGTCCTGCGTGGTGACTTCCGTGACCGACAGCTCGGCGGGAAAGACCGCGCCGTTTTTGCGCTTCGCGATCACCGTGCGTATGAGGCCGATGGCGCGGCGCTCGCCGGTTCGCTTATAGCGGGCGATATAGCTCTCGTGCTCGCTCGCGTAAGGCTCGGCCATGAGCAGGCTCACGTTTTTTCCTTCAGCTTCGGCTCTGGTGTAACCGAAAATTCGCTCGGCCGAAGGGTTGAACACGACGATCCGTCCCTGCCGGTCGATCGAGACCACGGCGTCCTGAGTGGTTTCGATCAGCCTGTCGAGCCAGGTTTCCGCTCGCTCCCTTTCGCGGGCCTCCATCGTCTCGGAACGTTTTCGCTCGGTAATGTCGTTCGAGATGCCGCATACCGCGTAGGGGAGGCCGGCTGCGTCATGGAGCGGGAATTTGTTTGAAAGATAGGTGTGCAAGCCGTCGTCTTGCGGCACGGACTCCTCGAATTCCAGAGGCGACCCGGCCGCCAGGACCTCAAGATCGTTTGCCCTGAAGGCATCGGCGGTCTCCTGCGGGAAAAGCTCATGATCCGTCTTGCCGGCGATCTCTTTGCAGGTTAGGTGAAATAAGGTTTCGTACTGCCGATTGACGAGAAGATATCGTCCCTCGCGGTCCTTCAGATAAATGACCCGGGTGGAATTGTCGATCAGCGCGCCCAACAGCTCGGCGCGATCCCGCGGGTTGCCCTTGGCGGAAGAGGGAACGAGTCCGCTTGTGCCGGCTTGGGACAGCGTTTTTCCGTGTGTCCGCGGCTCTTCAATCATAACGGGTTAAGGTCGTGAATGCGCGTTCGAAAGAGCGAGCTTCGCCGGCGTCCACTCGAGAAGCTCCTTACCGCTGCGCCTATCCGCCGCCGGCAGCGGCTAACTTTTCCTCCGCGTCGTAAAATATCGAGTGTCGCGCCGACGCCAGCCGCCGGAAAAGCCCCGCGCGCAGATACGACGCGTTGATCCCGACGCTCTCGCAGACGTTTTCAAAAGAAAAAATCCAGTCGTTATCTTTCTCCCGGATCCAGCCCGCGACTTCTTGGAAGATCGCTTTTCCCTTTTTATCAGTCGCCCCGAGATGTTTGAAAAAGGAATCGAGCGCCTCCTTCAGAATCGCCAACATGAGCCGTTGCTCTCCGTTCCTGACGCGGGTCTTCCAGACGTTGTCGATAAAGTCTCCGTCGAGGTTCAGGCTCGAAGAGTTGTGTATCAGGGCCAAGGCGTTTTTCATGGCGAGGTCTCCAGCGAAGCGGCGGCTTCGTTATGCTGTTTTTCCGCCGTCTCGGACCGTATGGACAGAACCGGGCAGGGAGCATGCCGGATCACGTGCTCGGTAACGCTTCCCATAAAAAGGTGGGATAGGCCGGTTCTCCCGTGAGTCGAGATGACGATCAGGTCCATGGCCTCCTCTTTTGCCTTGGTGACGATGTTGTCCTCGGGAACTCCCAGCTCGACCTCCTGGCGCAACACGATCGTCGGGAGAAGGTCTGCAAAGCGCTCTTCAATCAAGCCGCTGAGCTGGCGGCGGTATTTTTGCAACAGGTTGTCCATCAGGAGCGGGCGCACGTGCAAAAGCTCGTAGCGCATGAATTCGTCCCGACACACGACGAGATAGACGGTGACTTCCGCGCCGACCGCCTTGGCAAGCTCCAGGGCGTAACGCACCCCGGCCTGCGAAAGGTCGGAGAGGTCGGTAGGGGCAAGAATTTTTTTTATCCTATCCATGGCCGATGTCTCCTTTTATTCCGATTGCAATCTTTGAGGCAGCACAAAATATGCCAGGGAATTAAGATGAAAATGGGTGGAAGATCGGAGCCCCGGCCTCCTCGCGCTTCCCACTTTTGAGATAACCCCGGTACGGATTCTCAGGCCTGCGAAAAATTCTTATTGCCGGCCCAATAAGTTCAAGGTAAACAGGGCGGCACAAACCTTGCTGTTCAGCCCGGTTGGGAAACACAACTATGAAGACCACATCAGTTCTTGGCATCCTGACCTTCCTACTTCTTCCTTCGCTTGGCTTCAGCTACGAAGAGATAGCGGTCTCCAACGGTGGAAGCATCAAGGGCAAAGTAAAGCTCGAAGGCAAAGCGCCCAAGCTCCCGCCGCTGGATATCACCAAGTTCAAAGAAGTTTGTCAGAACGTGCCGAATGAAACTCTCGTGCTCGGCCCGGGCCAGGGAATTCGTTATGCCGTGGTGACGCTGGAAGGAATCGCCAAAGGGCAGGCGGTGGAGCGGGAAGTGGTCCACGAGCTGGACAATGTAAAGTGCCGCTTCCTGCCGCACGTCGTGGCGGCGAGCGTGGGGCAGTTTCTTTTATTCAAGAACAGCGATCCGATCCTTCACACGGCGCACGCTTTTTTTCTGAGCGGTCAGCCTCAATTCAACGTCGGGCTTTATCCCGGCAGGGCGAGCCGCAAGCCTTTGCTCAACGCCGGAATCGTCAAAATCCTTTGCGAAGTGCATCCCTGGATGAGCGCCTACGTCGTGGTGACCGAACATCCGTATCACGCGGTGAGCGATATGTACGGCGACTACGAGATTCGCGATGTTCCTGCCGGCGTTTATAAGCTCAAAGTTTGGCACGAGAGCCTGGGAGTCCAGGAAACAAAGGTCGAGGTGAAAGCCGGCGGCGCGTCGCAGATGGATTTCAATCTCTCCGCGCCGTCTGGAGCAAAAAAATGATCCGGTATTCAGTCGTCATCGCGG
Organism: uncultured Syntrophobacteraceae bacterium; assembly: GCA_964572145.1. GTDB lineage: Bacteria > Desulfobacterota > Binatia > UBA9968 > UBA9968 > JAJPJQ01. The sequence goes on along the minus strand of CAZNES010000048.1, from coordinate 11,748 downwards.
CGCTCTCGGCGGCATTGTTCTCCGCACCCGCGTTCGGCGGAGAAGCGGCGAAGACGGGCCTCGTCAAAGGCACGATCGCCATTGCCGGGAAACCGGCCGCCGATGTCGTCGTCTCGATCGAGGGAGTGCCGCAGGATCAGAGTAAGGCGCAGCTTTCCGGCGGCAAGGCCAAAGCCGTGATCGATCAAAAGGACCTCAAGTTCAGCCCGCGCGTGCTGGCGGTCGTTGTGGGAACAACCGTCGATTTTCCCAACAACGATAAAACGTTCCACAACGTCTTTTCCAACTCCGACGCCAAGAAGTTCGACCTCGGACTTTATCCTTCCGGACAAAGCCGAAGCGTTACGTTCGATAAGGCCGGCGTGGTGAAAATTCTCTGCAACGCGCATCCGCACATGGAGGCGTATATCGTCGTGAAGAATCATCCGTATTTCATCGTTCCCGACTCGCGCGGAAACTACAGTCTTAACGGGATTCCACTCGGCAAGTACCGCGTCGAAGTCTGGCATCCGCAGCTCGGCACAAAGACCGTCCCTGTGGAATTGGTTCGGGAGGGCGAGGTCATGGCGGTCGATGTCGATCTAAAAGGGAAGTGAGTTCTTGGGGACAACCGTATCGGTTCGGAAATGGAGGGCTTTAGCATGAGCAGCCGGACTCTCGCTTCCTTCCAAGCGCGGGATCTCTTCGGTCCTCTCCTGCAGGCGATCGCGCTGGTCTTTCTCGCGCTGGGTTTTTCCATGCCTGCCTGGTCGGGAGAAGCTCCCGCTCCCGGCAAAGAGCCCACCTTCGTCGGCAGCGAAGTCTGCAAGGCCTGCCACGCGACGCAATTCGAAAAGTTCTCGCAAACAAGGATGGGAAAGGTCTTCTTATTTAATGCGCGCACCTTGCGCGAAAAGCAGGCGTGCGAATCGTGCCACGGTCCGGGAAGCAATCACGTCGCCGCGGGAGGGGGAAGAGGCGTCGGCGGGCTTATCAATTTCCGTAAAGATTCCGGAGAGACCGCCAAAGTTCAGAACGAGGCGTGTCTCCAGTGTCACGAGAAGGGAATTCAGACCTATTGGGAAGCCAGCCCGCACGCGAGCCGAGGCCTGGCCTGCGTCAACTGCCATACCGTGATGCAGAAAACGAGCGACCGTCATCAGCTCGCGAAGCTCGACGACAAGACTCCTTTTTTCAACAAGCGCGCCGATATCGAAGTATGCGGCCAGTGTCACCTGCAAAGAAAAGCGCAGCTCATGCGCTCTTCGCACATGCCGATGAGAGAAGGAAAGATCGGCTGCAGCGACTGCCACAATCCGCACGGCGGTCCCAACCCGTCGCAACTGAAACAGGCGAGCGTGAATGAGAACTGCTACACCTGCCATACCGAGAGGCGCGGCCCGTTCCTCTATGAACACCCTCCGGTCATGGAGAGTTGTACTAACTGCCATGAACCTCACGGCTCGGTCAACGATCGGCTCCTGAAAGTCACCGACCCGCGGCTTTGTACGCAGTGCCACATGGCTACGTTCCATCCAGCCACTCCGCGGCCTGGAAGTCCGAAAGGAAAAGCGTCGGTTTTCTTTTTCAATCGGAGCTGCACAAACTGTCATAGCCAGGTTCACGGCTCAAATCATCCCTCCGGGAGTCATTTTACGAGATAAGAAGGAGGTCGGAGATGGAACGAACGAAGCTTTGTCTGATCGTCCTTGTAATTGTGGCGCTCGGTCTTTTTCTACCCTTCCCTTCTCGAGCGGAGGTCGAGGTCGGGGATTATGTCGTCGGCGGTTCGCTGGAAGTGGGCGGCGTGCCCGGTGATCGAGACGGAAGCAAAGCGAGATTTGAGGAATACAGAGAGGTGGGAGTGGGCGGCTGGATCGTGCCCGAGCTCCAATTTTTCATCGGCAGTAAGAAAGAAGATTTCTATTTGAACTTCGATTCCACCAAACCCGGATTCAGGGATGAAAACTATCGCCTGCGTTTCGGCAGATATGGGCTCATCGATATCGAAGCCGAATGGGATCAGATTCCCCATATGTTCAGCGAGGACGTTGCCAAAACGCCTTATCACCGCGACGGAGGGACCTTTACCCTTGGCTCCAAATCTACGTCGACGACCGTAGTGCCGTTGAATTGCGGCGCGACTGCTTTCTGCAACTGGTTGAATGACACCGCGCACCCGATCGATCTCGGCTTGTTATACGGCATTGGGCGCTTGAAGATTCGTTATACCCCTACGCCGGGATGGACTTTCAGCGCCGGTTACTGGACGCAGCATGTCGGCGGCGACCGCGCGTTTGGAAGTTATTTTGGGCCCAGTCCGGGCACGTATAACATTACAGAGTTACCTGAGCCGATCGACTATCGGACGCACAACATCGAGCTGGGCGGCGAGTACGCGGGCAATGGCTGGTCCGTCGGGCTCAAATATAATGCATCGCTCTTTCACAACAACATCAGCACGCTCATCTGGGACAATCCGATCAACCTCAGTAACGCATCGGCGATCGACGGCAGCTTGACCGGTGCTTGCACCGAGACCGCCACCATGACCAATACGTCGAACGGGAGAGACGCCAATAGAGGGCCGTGCCGCGGACGATTGGACCTCTATCCGAGCAATCAGGCCCATACCGTCACGCTTTCAGGCGGAGCATCGTTGCCGATGAAAACGCGCTTCATGGGCACGGTCTCTTACGGCTGGAGGCTCCAAGACGACAAGTTTTTGCCTTTCACGATCAACAGCGCCATAACCCAGCCGTCCATCTCAGCCAAGAGTCTCAACGGCGACGTGCGGCCGCTGATGATCAACGCGACATTGGTGAACAATTTTTTCGACGGCGTGAATCTCAAAGCCTATTATCGCTTGTACGACTTTGACAATCGCAGCAGGCAGATCTCCTTCAAGCAGGGGATTATTCTCAACGACCAGGCGCCGGCGGCCGATTGTCCTACGAATCCTAACCCCGCTCTCCAATGTTTCGACAGAGGCTCGAAGTCGGACGTCTTTTCATATTCCAAGCAGAATGTCGGTCTGGACGCCGCTTACGACATTACCCGCTGGCTCACAGCGAAGGCGGCCTACGGTTGGGAGAGAATGCATCGCTCGATCGATCGAGAGATCACCAACTCGGACGAGCATAGCGTCGGACCGACCTTCGACATCAAGCCTTCTTCTTGGCTTTTGTTCCGGGCGAGCTACCGGCATTTCTGGCGCAGCGCTCCCGGTTATAATCCGGACGAGGAGAACCTCGCGAAAAAATTCGACGAGGCCAAGCGCGACCGGGATAAGTCCAGTCTATTCGCTCAGCTCACGCCGTGGGAGCAACTCATGTTCTACGGCGGCTTTGAGTTTCTCGCGGACCGCTATCCCAACAGCCAGCTCGGCACCCAGAACGATTTCAATTACTCCCCCTCGGTCGGCGTTCTCTACGCGCCGTTGGACTGGCTCAAGATTTTTGCCGATTACAACTGGGACCGCTTCGATTGGAAGCTCGATGCGATGCAACGCTCGTCAACCAGCCAAACTCCCGCAACCAATCCCGCTAACTTATGGGAAAGCCGAGGCCGAGATAGAATTCATACCTTCAGCATCGGGAGCGACGTGAGCATTATCGAGAAAGTGCTGGGGTTCCGTCTCCAATACGGCTACTCGATGGGCGACAGCCAAGTCCACGCCGTCGGCGACAAAGGCGGGTTGCCTCCCCTCGGCGCCACCAACTATCCCACCATCAACAATCAGTGGCATGAGTTCCTCGCGCGCATGGAATATCAGCTCCATAAAAACGTCGCGCTGAAAGTCGGGTATTATTTCAACCGCGCTACCGAGAGAGACGTCGGCGTCGACATGATGCAACTATGGATGGGCGGCTCCGACCAGGGCAGCGCCGGCGGAAACCGCAATCTCGGCCATTCGATCTTTTTGGGCGATAAGGTCAAGGGTCCGTTCACCGCCCACGTGGGATTCGTAACTTTGAAATTCAGTTTTTAACAGAAGGAGTCGATGAGGATGAAGTGGATAATATCTCTTTGCGCCGCGGTGATGGCGTCCTTGTTAGTTCCCGTCTTGGGTTCGGCTCAGTCGAAGGGTGACGCCAATGCGGGAAAAGCGAAATATGATTCGCTGTGCGCCGGTTGCCACGGCAAGACCGGGAAAGGCGATGGGCCGGCGGCGGCGAGCTTGAATCCGAAGCCGCAAGACCATAGCGACGGCAAAGTCATGAACTCTCTCAGCGCCCAATATTTATCCGACATCATCAAGAACGGGGGCGCGGGCGTCAAAAAATCTCCGCTGATGCCGGCCTGGGGCAAGACGTTGAAGGATCAGGAGATATCGGACGTGATCGTTTACATTCGTAGCCTCGCCAACCCTCCCTACAAGCCGGGAAAATAAGACAATGGCCCCCGATAGCGAAAAAGCCTTCGGGGGCCGAAACCTCTAACCGTCTCTTTCTTTTTGGCTCTTCAGGCTTCTGTGTGGATAACCTGTCACTATCACCTTGATTTCGTTCACCACGAAGATCACGAAGGACACGAAGGGTTCGGATATATGTGTGAACCAAAACTTCGTGCCCTTCGTAGCACTGGCAAGGGTAACCACAGGGCGGTTGCCCCACAGATCTGAAACCTAAATCCTTTGCGCTCTTTGCGGTCAAATCTTCTTTCCTTCGTGCTCTTCGTGTCCTTCGTGGTGAATACTCCTCCACACTAAACCCAGAAGAACCTTCTTTTTTAACTCCTCTAGCGCGTGCGCGGAAAAGTGCACCGCGAGCTAGTCAAGCTTCGCCGGCGCACTAGTCCCCGAATGGCGCCGGCCGCGATTTTCTCCGGATTTCTTTGTTACTTCGAGCGGCTTTTCATTCCTAACAATGCAAACCTGCCAGGCGGTATTCCGACACTTAAGAAAGGCGCGCGGATTTTGTATGGAAAAGAATGGGAAAATGGGTGGCATAAGCCTTGCGCAACCTCAGTAGCGGGAAAAGCTTTGAGGACTTGATGCGTCCGTGGAATAGAGCGACTCAGATCATTCTGGTCTTTCTGATTGCCGCAGGAGGCTTGGCCTGGGGATACTGGACGGGTTGGGAGTCCGGCGTCGAACAGCCGATAGCGTTCCCTCATAAGACTCACGCGGCGACGCTCAATCTTCCCTGCACTACTTGTCATCAGCGGGCGGAGAAAGAGGCGGCGGCGGGCCGCCCGCCGACGGCGCTGTGTTTAGGCTGCCACATGGGCGGCGATACTCAAAGCGATGAGATAAAAAAAATCCGCGCCTACGGCGAGAAGGGTCAAGAGATTCCCTGGAAACGAGTCTGGCGTCTCCCTGCCCACGTATTTTTTCCCCATCAGGTTCACGTAACGGCGGCGGAGATAAAGTGTCAAACCTGCCACGGCCCGATGGAGACTCTTACGCGGCCGCCCGCGTGGCCGCTCAAAAAGCTCGCGATGAACGACTGCATCGGTTGTCACGAGACGTGGAGATCGGCGCAAAAAAATAAAGAGAATGGACTCAGAAAGGCAACGGCGGCGCCGCAGCGGACGGCTATGGATTGCGTCACCTGTCACCGTTGAGGAATAGGAATGCGATTCACGCGCAGAAAATTTCTTCAATTGGCGAGCGGGACCGCCGCGGCAACGGCACTGCTGCGAGACCGGCTCTCCGGAGTCGGCCAGGCGGCGGGGGAACTCGAGCGCTGGGCCACGCCGGAGGAGATTTCGGTTCCATCCATCTGCCAGCAGTGCCCCGGAGGCTGCGGCCTTCTCGTGCGCACGCTCGACGGAGAAGTGGCGGGAATTTCCGGCAATCCGCTTCATCCGATAAACGGCGGCGCGCTCTGTCCGAAAGCTTTCGCCGGGCTGGAACTCCTCTACGACCCCAATCGCGTGAAAAGCCCGATGGCGCGCGCCGGCGAGCGCGGAAAATTTCGCCCGATCGGCTGGGATGAGGCGCTCGCGACGGTGACCGCCCGGCTATCCGATCTCAGGGGCAAAGATCTCGCGCATACGGTCGTCATCCTGGGCGGGCAGTACCGCGGCTATCGGGACGCTCTGTGGAAAAGATTTGCCGAAGCCTACGGAACGCCCAACTACATCCGGGCCCGCTGCTTTGCGCCGGAAAAACCGGCGCTCGCGCATCGCCTCATGCAAGGAGTGACGAGCCCGCTCAGCTACGACTTGGCGCAAGCCCGCTTCATTCTCTCTTTCGGCGCCGGTTTGCTCGAGTCATGGACCGGCCCGGTCCACACTTCCCGGGCGTTTGCGCGGCTGCGTCGCAGCGGCGATCGCCCGCGCGGCTTGCTCGTCCAGGTCGATCCGAGACGTTCCGTCACGGCGATCAAAGCCGACCGCTGGATTTCCCTCGCGCCCGGAACCGACGGCGTGTTGGCGCTCGGCATCGCCAACGCCATGATCCGCGAGGGTCTTTACGACCAGGAGTTTGTCGCCGAGCACACTTTCGGATTCGAAGATTGGGTGGACCCCGCCGGGCGGCAACATCTGGGATTTAAAAATCTCGTCCTGCAAGACTATGGTCTCTTTACGGTTTCCGCCGCGACCAGCGTCCCGGTCAAAAATATTCTGGAGATCGCGCGCAACCTCGCGACGCTCAAGCCGGCGGTCGTCATTGGCGAGCGCGGACCGGCCTATGGTTCCGACGATCTGCACACGCGGATGGCCATTCACAGCCTCAATGCGCTGGTCGGGAACATCGGCGTCACCGGCGGCCTTCAGATCCAGGGCGAGTTGCCGTTGGCGCCGTTGCCGGCCGTCAATCAAGACGCGGCGGCGAAGCGCGGCCTCGCCCAGCCGAGAATCGACGGCGCCGGCGAGAAACAATATCTGCTCGCTTCCGACGCGCCGCAGCTTTTGCCGGAACGGATCATGAGCGGGACTCCTTATCCCGTCAACGCGCTGTTTCTCTACGCGACCAATCCGTTGGCCAGCCATCCGGCAAAAGAGGCGTTGGCCGTCGCCATGAAAAAGATTCCTTTCATCGTCAGTTTTTCACCTTTCCTCGACGAGTCGAGCGCGATGGCCGATCTCATTCTTCCGGACCACACTTACCTCGAACGATGGCAGGACGATCAGGTCACGCACCTGGCCGGCTTCACCTGCTTCAGCCTCGCGCGGCCGGCATCGAAGCCTCTGCATCAGACCCGCAACACCGCGGACGCGATGCTCCAGATCGGCCAGGCTCTGGGCGACGGCGTAGCGCAAAATTTTCCCTGGAAAAATTTCGCAGAGCTGCTGCGCGAGAGCGTCCGCGGGCTTTACGAAGCGCGCCGCGGCTACGTCGTTTCGATTCACGCCGAGGAGGCCCTCAGAAAAGTTCTCGAGCGCGAGGGCTATTGGGTGCCCGAGTTCACAGACTTCGAGGCGTTCTGGAAAGGGCTCGTCGAACGCGGCGCCTGGTGGGACCCGACAGGTCTGCCGGTCAGCCGCAAGGCGTTGCTCAGGACGCCGTCGGGAAAATTCGAATTCTACTCGACGGCGCTCAAGGATCTGGTCGATAAGGCCGCCAAGCAGGAAGACAAGGCGGCATCTTTGATCGCCGCGCTCGGCGCCGGAAAAACAGAAGATCGGCTTTTCTTGCCGGCCGTGGCGGTGCCGCGGCCGGTGCAAGCGGAATCGTTTCCGCTGCGTCTGGTCAGCTACCGTCTCATGAGCCGGCCGATGGGAGGCGGGAAAAACCAGCCCTGGCTGATGGAACAGCCCGCCGTCCATGTTCGCGCCTCGTGGGACGGATGGATTGAAATTCATCCCAAGACGGCGGCTGGCCTCGGCATCAAAGAAAAGGATTGGGTATGGGTGGAGTCGGCGAAAGGGAGTATCAAACTCCAGGCCAAGCTTTACTCCGGGACGCGCGGCGATGTGGTCCAAATGCCTCTGTTCGGCGGCAACGGTCCGAACCCGAATGACCTCATCGCGAACGAAATAGATATTTCTCGGGGCTTCGGTCTTCTCAATACCACTCAGGTGAAAATCAGGAGGGCATGACGTGGCGCTTTGGGGCATGGTGATCGATTTGGACCGCTGCACCGGGTGCCAGGCGTGTGTGATGGCCTGCAAAGCCGAGAACAACGTTCCCGCAGTCGGCGAGAAAGAAGCAAAGAGAGAACGCATCATCAGTTGGATGCAGGTGCTGACGGAAACCGATGAAGAACACCACGGCGAAAAAATGCGCTTCATACCGCGGCCGTGCCTCCAGTGCGACGATCCGCCGTGCACCAAGGTTTGCCCCGTCTATGCGACGTACCGAAATCCGGAAGGGATCGTCGCGCAGATTTACGCCCGCTGCATCGGCTGCCGCTTTTGCATGGCAGCCTGCCCGTACAACGCGAAATATTTTAACTGGCACACATACCAGAAAGAAGGACCGGGGCAGAACCCGGACGTCTCCGTGCGCCCCAAAGGCGTCGTGGAGAAATGCACTTTCTGTCATCACCGGCTGCAAAACGCGCGCGCGCGGGCGCTGGCGGAAAAACGCGACTTCGATCCGCGGGAGTACGTGCCGGCCTGCGCGGAAGCGTGCCTCGCGCAAGCGATCGTCTTCGGCGATCTCTCCGATCCTGCGAGCGAAGTCGCCAAGCTCGCGCGCAGCCCGCGCGCCTTCAAGCTCCTGGAGGAGTTGGGGACAAAGCCGAAAGTGATCTATCTGACGGAAGGAGAAGGCGGTGGCTGATAGTGGCGCAGGTCGCGACGATATCCTGCTCGCGCCCATTGCCCAAACCGGGCGCGGCTTCTATTGGGCCGTGGCCCTTTTGTCCATTCCCATCTTATGGGGAGCGCTCGCCTATTCCGTGCAATTCTATAAAGGCCTCGGCGTCACCGGCCTGCATCAGCCGGTGAGCTGGGGTTTTTACGTCACCAACTTCGTCTTCTTTATCGGCATCAGCCACGCCGGGACTCTCATCTCCGCGATCCTCCGTCTGTCGAAAGCGGAATGGCGCCGGCCCATCACGCGCATGGCGGAGGTTATCACCTGCATGGTGTTGTTTATCGGCGCGGGCCAGATTTTAGTCGACCTCGGACGGCCCGACCGGTTTTTGAACGTCATTCTGCACGGCCGCTATCAGTCGCCTTTGCTATGGGATGCAACGAGCATCAGCGCGTATATGACGGCGAGCCTTACCTATTTATATCTGCCGATGATTCCCGACATCGCTATTCTCAGGGACCGTCTCGGCAAACGGAAACTCTTTTATAGCGTGTTGGCTTTGGGATGGACCGGCACCGAGCGCCAAAAGCGCGTCCTCAACCGTGCCATCGCCATCATGGCGGTGCTGGTCATTCCCATCGCGGTGTCGGTTCACTCGGTCGTGTCGTTTGTTTTTTCCATGACGCTCCAGCCCATGTGGCACTCGACCATTTTCGGACCGTACTTCGTCGTCGGAGCGATCTTCTCCGGTATCGCCGCGCTGATCGTCGCCATGATTATTTTTAGAAAGGCCTACGGGCTTCAGCACTACTTGAAGCCGATCCATTTCCGCTATCTGGGGCAGCTTCTGCTCGTCATGTCACTTCTTTGGTTCTACTTTACCTTCGCCGAATACCTCACGGGTTATTACGGGGCAGAGCCCGAGGAGCTGAAGGTTTTCTGGTCCAAGTTTGCGGGTCCTTTCTGGCCTTTCTTTTGGGCAATGGTGCTTTGCAACTTCGTTGTCCCGCTTATTTGCTTGGTGCGACTAGGGCAGCGCACGATCGGGAAGGTCCTCACAGCCTCGCTGTTTGTCGTTGTGGGGATGTGGCTCGAGCGTTTCATCATCGTCGTGCCGACGCTATCCTTCCCGCGCTTGCCGTTTCAGCAGGGAATATATTGGCCCACATGGGTCGAGTGGGGGGAGACCGCCGGGAGTTTCGCTCTGTTCGCGCTTTTTTATCTGCTCTTCACCAAGTTCTTCCCGATCATTTCCATCTGGGAAATCCGCGAGGGTCGGGAAGTCGGGCTGAAAGAGGTAGAAGAGCGGCTCATCACCTACCTTCCGGGCGAGGTCGAGGAAAAAACGTAGAAAGCCGACGAGGAAAAAAGATGGAGCGTTCGCAATCAGATTTCGATCGGCTCGTAAGAATCCTGCAATGGGTATGGGTTGGATTTGCTTATCTTCTAGTTGGAACGATCATCCTCTGGATCGTTCACTTGATCCGTGCTGCCTGGAGCTTGGGTGACGTTCCCTCAGCCTCGATCGGAATATCGCTTGTGGCCATCCCTATTTTCCTGGTTTTCATGGGTGTCGTGTTCTACGTTTTTTGGGGAGTCTGTATTCGCAGGGATGAGCGATGAAGATCGGACTCGTGTTCGCGCTCTTAGTTTTAGTCGCCGTTGTCGGCGCCGGGACCGATTTAGCTTTTGGCGCGGATGAATCCGTTTCGCTGCTTCTCCCAGGCAATCCTCTGGAGGGCAGTCGCCTCTTTACCGGCAAAGGCTGTCTTCGGTGTCATGCGATCTACGGCGTGGGAGGAAGCGCAGGACCCGACCTAGGCCAGGGAATCTTGAAGCGCCCGCTCCTCGATATCGCCGGCGTGATGTGGAACCACTCTCCCGGGATGTCGCACGTCTTTCAGGAACAGCAGGCGGTCCGGCCGCAATTCAAGCCTGCGGAGATGGCGAGCCTGCTGTCGTTTCTCTATTACCTCGGCTCTTTGGATGCGCCCGGAGACGCGGCGGCGGGCGCGCGTCTGTTTCGCGAGAAGCAATGCCAGACCTGTCACTCGCTCGGCGGAAAAGGCGGCACGCACGGCCCGAAACTGGACAGCTACAGCCGCTACGCTTCCCCGATTTACCTGACGGCCAGCCTTTGGAACCACGGGAAGGCCATGGCGGGGCTTATGGAGGCTTTACGCGTCGCGCGCCCCACCTTTGAGAAAAACGATATCCCTGATCTCTTGGCCTACATCCGCAGCGCCGGCGGCGGCGTAGAGCGCGTCTACGTACAGCCGGGAAACCCGCAGCGCGGAGAAAAACTTTTCTCGGAGAAGCGGTGCATACAGTGTCATTCTATCGACGGTCGCGGCGGGCGGGTGGGTCCCAACCTACAAGCGACGCTCAAGGGGAGCCTCATGACGATCGCCGGCGCCATGTGGAACCATGGGCCGAAGATGTGGGCGAAGATGGCCGAGCGCGGCATCGCCGTGCCATCGCTCACCACGGAGGAAATGTCGGATCTCACGAGCTACCTTTATTTCCTTCAGTTTGTCGATTCGCCCGGCGTCGCGGCGCGAGGGCAGGTCGTGTATCAAGAAAAGCGTTGCGGCAAGTGCCATACCCTGCCGGGCATCGGCGGAACCGTCGGCCCCGATCTTACGGCGGCGGAAAAACTCAAAACCCCATTGGAAGTGGTGACGGAGATGTGGAATCACGCGAGCACGATGGAACAGAAAATGCTCGAAGAGTCCGTGGAGTGGCCGGTCTTCAAGGGAGGAGAGATGGCTGATCTGATGGCCTATCTGCTGTCGATCCGAAGAGGAGCGCACCAGCCGGCGGCGCAGAAGGGATCCGCGCGCAAGGTCGACTGACGGCTCCGAAGAGGAGCAAACTATGTCGCCTCAAGATTTCTGTCTGCGGCAACTATTGCCTGGGGACAGATGTGGAGCCCACGGCCTTACGGCCGTGGCACCCCTCCGCACGCTTCGTCGGGCGGAACCCTCCGAAGCGTACCCTCCTTGCCTACTCCGCCGAAGCAGCCGCTTCGGCTGCGAAGGCCGGGCGCCAAGGCTTCCCCCTTCGTCGAGACTTCGGGGGACACGTCGGGCGACACCCTTCGCTCACAAAGTACT
>CAZNES010000047.1:0-31265 GCA_964572145.1 uncultured Syntrophobacteraceae bacterium | reverse complement strand
ATAAAGGAGAGTACGATGGCGAAATTTAAATCATTCAGCAAAGTTCTGCCGGCGGCGAACCTGCCGCTGTTCCCGGACACCAGCATCGACGAAGAGGCCTACCGCAATCACCTGCGGTGGTTGATCACGCACGACGTCGGCGGCCTGGTGATCAGCGGCCACGCGGGCGAGCTGGAGTCGCTGACTCCGAAAGAGAAAATCCGCGTCGCCGAGATCGCGCGCGCCGAGATCCCGGGCCATCTGCCGATGGTCGTCGGCTGCACCGGCCTCAGCACGCGCGAGCTGGTCGAGTGCGCGCGCGACGCGAAAGCCGCCGGGGCGGACGGGCTGCTGGTCATGCCGATCCCGCACTTCGCCTTCGGCGCCGTCGATCGTCCCGAGCTGATCGTGCCCTGCTTCGAGGAATTAGCCGCGAAAGTCGATTTGCCGATGATCGTCTTCCGCTACGGCGCGAAAACCGGATTGATGTACTCGGTCGAAGTGCTGCAGAAGATCGCCGAGAAAGTGCCGCAGGTCGTCGCGATCAAAGATGCTTCTTTCGACTACGAGGAAGCCTGGGTGGCGTTTCAGGACTTCCCGCGCAAGATCAATTTTCTTGTCGCGCACGGATCGCTGTTTCTCATCCGCTTTGCGACCTCGGACGGCGCGGTCAGCTCGTTCGCCAACGTCGCGCCGGAATTCATCACCAAGCTATTTGAGCTTGCCCATTCCAATCAGATGGATGAAGCGACCAGGCTGTTCAACAAAATCCGGCCGCTTTCGAACGCGATCTATTACAAGCAGCCGCTCATGCAGCACTGGGTGGTGGAGAAAGAGGCGCTGACGGCGCGCGGGCGTTTTCCCCGCTCGGTCGTGCGGCCGCCGTTTCAGCCGCTGCGGCCGGAGCACATCGAAGGCATCCGCCAGGCCGTCGCGGCGGCAGGATTGGCGCCTCTGGCGTAGCGAAGCAGCGGCATCCCGTTGAACGAAGGAGAGATGAGTGAAGAGGATTCTGGTTAGCTGCTTCATCGCTTTGCTCATCCTCCTCTTGACCGCGCCGGAAGCGCTTGAAGCCAAACCGGTAACCTTCGCCTACCAGACTCCCACGTTGAGCAGCACGCTGCCGATCATTGTCGGGATGCAGTTCGGCTTCTTCGCCGCCGAGGGACTGGAAGTTAAACCGGTCTTCATCATCGGCGGCCCCACGGCCATCGCCGCTCTGATCGGCGGCGACGTGGATTATACCCTGGCTGCGGCCGTCCCGACCGTGCGGGCGATAGTCCAAGGCGCGCCGCTCACCATCGTGGGCGGAATCCAGCCTTACATCGACTACACTCTCATCGGCGCCAGAGGGATAGCGAGCCTCAACGATCTCAAAGGCAAAGTCGTCGGCGTCACCGGCGCGGGCGGCATCGCGGAATTCGCCTCGGTCGAAGGACTGGCGAAAAAAGGACTGGTGCGCGACCGGGACTACAGGATTCTTTACGGCGTCGGCAACAGTCCTGCGCGTGCGCAGGCGCTCGAGGCGGGAAGGATTCAGGCGTCGCCATTTTCTTTTTCGGAAAAACTGGAGCTGGAGCGTAAAGGTTTTCCGGTGCTGTTCGATATCGGACAGACCCTAAGCGGGTTTCCGTTCGTCGTGATCGCCTCCAGCCGGCGCAAAGCGGAAATCGATCCCGAAGGTACGACCGCTTTGTTGCGCGGCATGAAGCGGAGCATGGATCTGATCATCACGGACAAAGAGAAAGTGATCGCCGCGGCGGTGAAGAAGGGCTCCTTCGGCGACCCGGGAACGATCCGCAAAGTCGTCGAGCACTTTGCCGGCCTCTACTCGATCTCGATTAACAAGGGGGAAATCGAGGCCGTTATCGCCGCCGCGCGATTGGAGGCGGAAGCGAAGAAGCTCGGCGGCGCGGAGAAATTCTTTATCGGAACTTTTGCAGCCAAAGCGCTCGGCCAGAGCCGTTAGGAGAATTGATGTCACGCGATCTGAACCTTACGCTGATGCTGGCGGATTATCACCGGACGCGGCCTCTACTCTCCGGCGAGGTGACTGCCGATGGAATCACGTTGAACCCCTGTCCGGCTGTGCCGGGGGAAGCGTGTCTCAGACCGGTCTACGAGGAATTCGACATCGCGGAGATGTCGCTCTCCTGGTACACGATGGCGAAGTGTCGAGGCGAGCCGGTGATCGCGCTGCCGGTTTTTCCCATGCGCATGTTCATTCACCCGTACATCTTTTGCGGGTCTTCTTCGAACATTCGCGCTGCCGAAGAGTTGAGAGGCAAAAAAGTTGGCATGGACCAGTACCGGCTCACAGTCGGCCTATGGGCCAGGGGCATCCTCCAGGAATTTTACGGCGTGCGCCCTGAAGAAATGCTCTGGTTCACCTCCGAGCCGGAAGGCGCGGGATTTCACCCGCCCAACGGCGTGAACATCGGCGTTCGGGAACAGAGCGTGGAATCGCTTTTGCTCAAAGGCGAGATCGATGCTCTGATCGCGCCGAACGTCCCGGCGTCCTTCCGAGCCGGCGATCCGCGCATGCGCCGCGTCTTCCAGGATTGCCGGGCCGAGATCAAGGAATATTTCCGTAAAACGAAAATCTTCCCGATCACGCACACGGTCGTGCTGCGGGAATCTCTGGTCGCGGAGCATCCGTGGATCGTGAACAGCCTCGTCAACGCCTTCGTCGAAGCCGAAAAAATCTGCCGCAAGGCCTACGAATATCCCAAGCGCCTGGCGCTGCCCAGCGCGGTTCTGGTTATCGAGGAGGAAGAAGCGGCTTTCGGCAAAGATCCTTTCCAGCACGGATTAACGCCGCAAAATCGAGTTGCCCTCGAGAAATTTCTCCAGTACGCTGAAGAACAGGGATACATTTCGTACCGGCTAAATTTAACTGATCTGTTTGCTCCCGTAGGGAACTAAAGCGCCATGGCTTCCTTCGCCGAATTCTGCCCGGATTTTTTCAAGCGCTACTTCGACCTTCATTCCACCGAGGCGATCCACTATGGAATCGAGGGCTACGATCACTTGCTCAAAGACTACACGGACGAGGCGTACCGGGAGGAAAAAAGTTTTGCCGAAGATTCTTTCAAGCGCTTGAGACAGGTCTCCGTAAAAGGCCTGACGCCGGACGAGACCATCGATTACGCACTGCTCGAAGGCCGGCTCGCGATCGAGAACTACGAGTTCAAAAAGGAAGACTACCGCCTCAAGCTGCCCGACCTGTATCTCTCTACGTCGCATTTCTACATCCTGACGGTCCGGCCGACCAGCGACGTCTTTGGAAACCTGCTGGCGCGGCTGGAGCGCTCCGCAAAAGTCATCGAGCAGGGCATCGCCAATCTGAGCCGGTCGGAAGCCAATCCGCCGCGTCTGTGGACCGAGATGGCCGTCGAATCGGCCAAAGGCGGTCTGTCTTTTCTCGACACTCTGGGAAATATTCCGCGAGTAAAAACCGCGGTGAACGACGCGCCGCGCTTTCATGCGGCCGTGGAAAAAGCGCAAGACGCGACCCGCCTCTTCCAGGATTTTCTTGAGCGCGATCTGCTGCCGCGCAGCCGCGGCGTCTACGCCGTCGGGCCGGAGCACTATCATCTGCTGCTCAAGAAGCGCCATTTCCTCTCCCACGACGCCGAGAGCCTGCTCGCCATGGGAGAAAAACTCTTCGCCGAGACGAAAAAAGAGCTGGCGGCGCTGGCGGAGAAGATCGCGCCGGGAAAATCCATCGAGGAAGTCGCGCTGAAGATTCAGGAGGCCCACCCCACGGCGGACGAGTTGCTGCCGGTGTACCAAAAGGCGATGGAGGCGGCGCGGGAATTCGTGCGCGAAAAGCGGCTCGTCTCTTTTCCGCCGCGCGAAGAGCTGCGCGTCGTGCACACGCCGGAGTTCCAGCGCCACGAGATACCTTTCGCCGCTTACCTTTCTCCGTCTCCGACGGACCCCGAGCAGATCGGTTATTATTACGTTACGCCGGTCGGCGAGGACGATCTGCTGCGGGAGCACAACTGGACCGGCCTGGAAAATACTTCCGTGCACGAAAGCTACCCCGGCCACCATCTGCAATTCACCGTCGCAAATTCCATTCGTGAGGCATCCACTCTACCGCGTTTGATGAACGAGTCGTCGGTGTTCTATGAGGGCTGGGCGCTCTACTGCGAGCAGCTCATGCAAGAGCAGGGCTTCTTGAAAACCGAGGAACACCGCTTCGTGATGCTGAAAGACCGATTGTGGCGCGCGCTCAGGATCATCATCGACGTCAAGACACAAACGGGCGGGATGACTTACGACGAAGCGGCGGACCTCATGGTCCGCGAGCTCCACTTTCCCCGGCCGCAGGCCGAAGGCGATCTCAACTGGTACAGCCAATCGCCGTCGGTCCCGATGGGCTACGCGCTTGGCTGGTCGATCATCAACCGGCTGCGCGAGCGGGAGAAACAGAAATTGGGATCGAGCTTCGACCTGTGTAAATTTCACGACCGCCTTCTCAGTTCCGGCAGCATCTCCTTACCGCTCGTGGAAAAGCGCCACTTCTCAGAATAATGTTGAATTTTGAATTGTGAGTTTTGAATTGAATTCAAAATTAAAAATTCAAAATTCAAAATTGCCGAGAAGCGGTCCGCTTCTCGGGGCCCATATGTCGATCGCCGGCGGCGTGGGCAACGCGTTTCTGCACGGGAAGAAAGTCGCGTGCGACGTCATCCAGATCTTCACCAAGTCATCGCGGCAATGGGCGGCCGCGCCGTACGGCAAAGAAGAAATTCAGAGCTTCAAGCAAAATCAAAAAGCGACCGGGATCGCCACGGCGGTGGCACACGACTCTTATCTGCTGAACCTCGGCACTCCCGATGAAGCGCTGAGAAAAAAATCGATCCGGGCGTTTATCGACGAGATGGAGCGCTGCGAGACGCTGTCCATTCCAAATCTCATCGCTCATCCGGGCGCGCACGTGGGCTCCGGAGAGGCGGAAGGCATCAAAACGATCGGCCGCTCGCTGGACGAAGTCCACACGGCCTGTAGCGGGTTCAACGTCAAGGTCACGTTGGAGATCACCGCCGGCCAGGGAAGCTGTCTCGGCTACCGCTTCGAGCAGATCCGCGACATGATCGACGCGACGAAAGAAAGCGGCCGGCTCCGCGTCTGCTTCGACACCGAGCACGCCTTTGCCGCGGGCTATGACATCCGGACGCGCGACGGATACGAGCAAACCTTCGGCGAATTCGACGCGACGATCGGTCTCGACTTATTGGCGGCGTTTCATCTCAACGACTCGAAGAAAGAATTTCATTCGCGCGTGGACCGCCACGAGCACATCGGCAAGGGACACATCGGCGTGGAGGGATTTCGCCTGCTTCTCAACGACCGGCGCTTCTGGGGAATCCCGATGTGCCTGGAGACACCGAAGGGCCCGGACCTGAAAGAAGACGTGGAGAATCTGGCGTTGCTGAGGAGTTTGGTCGCAGGCTGAGGGAAATCGATGGAATCTAGCGCGAGCGGCTACCCTTATCATTCCCCTCTCCCGTTGAACGGGAGAGGGTTAGGGTGAGGGCGAAAAGAACCAGATCGGTTCGGCTCAAACCGTTGCTTGAAAACGCGAGATGACTAGGCTAATGTGACCATGGGACTTTTCTTACGGGGGCGCCAATGAAAAAATGTGTTTCAAAATCCCAATTCAAGCCGCGAGCCTTGGAATACTTCCGCGAGGTTGAAAAAACTGGGAAAGAGCTGCTCATCACTGATCGCGGAACGCCGGTTCTCAGAATCGCGCCGTACGCGGAGGATCCCGAGGAGTTACTTAAGCCGTTTCGCGGCACCGTATTGAGATACAAGTATCCCACAAAGCCGGTGAGCGCAAAGGACTGGGATGCCCTTAAATGATCGTGCTCGATACGCATGTGTGGGTCTGGTGGCTTAGCGGAATTGAACCGATCTCACGAAGAGCCTCTCGCCTGATTGCCGACGCCGTAGCTCAGAAGGGCATCTATGTCTCATCAATCAGCGTGTGGGAAGTAGCCCATCTTGTGGCGCGCGGTCGACTCAAGTTAACCGTAGCTGTGGCAGACTGGCTGGCTAAATCCGAATCGTTACCGTTCGTAAATTTTATTCCCGTGGACAATACCATCGCCCTTAAATCAGTGCAGCTTCCCGAGCCGCTCCATCGGGACCCCGCCGATCGCATCATCATAGCAACCGCCATCACCCTCGGCTTCCCCCTGGCGACAAAGGATGGGAGGATAGCCAATTATCCCCACGTCAGGACAATTTGGTAGATATTCCGTTCTACTGAGCTTGCCGAAGCATGAGCGCGTCGAGCGAGGACGTCGAGCGCAACGACGAAGTAGATGAGTCTTTGGAAACGGCCTGAAGTTGATTGGACCCGCGTTAGGGCAGGTTCTGCCAGAGCGAGAAGGTGTCTTTGCCCGCGTCGGATGCGACGTCCGTGAACCATGCCTCGTGGGCTTCCGCGCCTTGCAGGATACCGAAAAAATAAATTCTCAGCATCTGCTCGATCAACTGCGGCAGCGGGAGATCGCGGTCGGGATGATACCAGGTGTAGATCCAGTTCATCATGCCGAAAAGCGAAAACGTCGCCGCCCGGAGATCGATCACCCGGCCGCTCTCGCGTCCCTGCAGCTCGCCGATCAGGTCCATCAAAATTTTCACGTAGCGGCGCTTGAGGACCAGAATTTTTTCATCGAACTCGCCCGTCAGAGACTCGTCTTCGTGCGCCATGACCTTCATCTCGTGCGTGTTGTGGAGGAAATAGCCCAGGTGATTTTCGGCGAAGGCGCGGATGCGCACGCGCGCGTCGGCGTCCTGGTTCACGCCGTGCTCCCACCGTTGCAAGAGCGTCAGGAAACAATGCTCCTGGATGAGAAACAAGAGCTCTTCTTTGGTGCGGAAATAATAGTACAGGCCGGCCAGACTCATGCCGGTCGCGCGCGCGATGTCCCGAATCGAGGTGTGGTGAAAACCTTTCTCGGCGAAGATCTTGGCGGCCCGCTTGAGGATCTCCTTGAGCTTCTCGTCGTAGTGGCGCGTGGACGGCTCGGAGCGATTGGCCATGATTGAAAGCCATATTCGCAAACCGCCCCTGGGGTGTCAAATTGAAACAATGATGCGGATTATGAACGGGTGCTCTGTTTACTGAGTTTGCTGATGGAGAGAACATCGCCGGCGTTGATCCGGACCTCTCCCCGTTCCGACTTTAACGAAAAGTTTCCCGAGTCGTCCTTCTGCGCGACCTTCCCTTCCATCGGATTCGGGAACCGGCCGGTTTCCGGGCGCAGAGTGACTTTAACCCGGTCGCCTACAGCAAGTGTTCTCAACACATTCGTCAAGGATTCGAATATCGCCATTGCCCTCGCCTTTCTAGCGGTTCATCTTTCATCTTAGCTTAACAGCCGCTTGATCATCTTGAAAGTGTGGCTCATATCGACGTTTCGGAAATTCCCAAAACTCGTCTCACACAAGCGCCTTAACCGACGGGCGCGCCTTCATTCTCTCCATCCATGCGTTAAGACACGGCAGGTTCGGCGCCGGGAGAACGCCGTAGTCTTCCATGCGGGCAAAGCGCGGCCACAAGTCGATATCGGTTAGACTGATCTCGCCTAAAAAGTACGGCCTGTCGCCGAGCGCGTCTTCGAGATAACGGAGCAGGTGGCGAAGCATCCGGCGCTTTTCTTCCATCAGAGATTCGCTGCGCTCCTCTTCTTTCTTGGAAAATATTTCATTCCGGAGCGCCCAGTATGGCTCATGGAGGTGGTTCAACCCGTAGTCGACCAGGACCCGGCCGCGGCCGCGGAGATACGGGTCTTTCGGCATCAGCGGCGGGGCGGGATATTTTTCGTCGAGGTACTCGTTGATGATGCAGGATTCGAAGAGCACGTTCCCGCCGTCGTCGATCACCGGCACCTTGCCGTAGGGGTTGCGCTGCAAAAACTCGGGCTTCTTCTGCTCTTTCTTTGCGAGATTGAGCGTGACTCGCTCGTAAGCGAGCCCCTTCTCGTTGAGCGCGATCTTCACCCGGTCGCTGTTGGATGACGGCACCGCATCGTACAACTTGATGGCCATAATTTTACCTCCCGTTCCTTTTTCTCTCTTTACTTTTGCCTAGTCCTCACGTCTTCCAGTTTGAAACCATTTCTTCCAGAGCGGTCAAAACGCTCCAGAGGCAAGGCGTGCGAAGGTCCGCGAGCGGAGGCGTACTTTTCCAGTACGTTGACGCGAAGCGGGCCGAGCACAACGCAGCCTATGGGCGTTTTCACCGGCCTGTTGTGGCTTTCTGCCAGCAGCGGTTAAGGCTTGCGTAGAATATTCCGGCAGCAATGTACATGACAATAAGCCCCCACAAAAGCGGCTCGTAGCTTTGCCATCGGTCAAAAATCGCTCCGGCGACGACCGGACCGAGAACTCCGCCCCAGGTGTAAAACAAAGTCATGTAGCCGCGGATCCTGGCGTAATGCTTCCGGCCGAACAGATCTCCGACCAGCGCCCAGCCGAGCGGGTAGGTCGCCTCCACGCCGGCAAAGAAAACTATGAACAGGATCAGCGACCAGAGCGAGTTGCCGACGATCGGCAAGAACATCGCGCCGGCGGCGGCAAATAAAATAACCGCGGTCATACGGGGCTTGTTCGCCTTGTCGGCGAACCATCCGAGGATCAGCGTCGCCGCCACGCCGAGGACCGCGTAGACGCTCAGCAACAGGGCCGCCTCCGACTGGCTGAATCCCTTCCACACCATGAGGGGCACGAAATGAACGGAGATCGCATGATAGGAGCCGTTGCGTATCCCCGCCGCCAGCACCGATCCCCAGAAGGCGAAAGACTTGAGCGCCTCGGCCACGGTGACTTCGGCTTCCGGGGTCATCGTCTGCTCTGCGCCGCCTCTGCCGGGCGCCGGGTCGGCGGCTTCGCGCCCGTCGGGGAGCAGCCCCATGCTTTCCGGCGACCTGCGAATCGTGAGACAGACCGGTATCCCGATCGCCAGGAACGTAACCCCCGCGACGGCGGCGCCCCAACGCCATCCCCAGGCCTGGACGATGAAGCTTAAGACCGGCGCGATAAGCACTCCGCCCAATCCGAAGGCGGCGCTGTTGAGGGTGATGGCGCGGACGCGAGCGCGGATAAACCAGGTGTTGATCAACACCATCGGCGCATGCATGAACCCGCCGGCGTGAGCCAGAGAGATCACGCCCAGATAGACGATTAAAAACGTCGCATAGCTGTCGACCTGCGAGAGGAGCAGATATCCTACGCCCATGAGCAACACGGCCGCCAGCATGATCGGTTTCGGGCCGTGGCGGTCGAGCAGGTGACCGACGACGGGCCCTTCGATGGCGCCTTCCGCGCGCGCCAGCGAAAAAGCCAGCGACGTCGAGGTTCGGTTCAAGCCTAAATCCTGGCTGAGAGGAAGAAAAAAAACCGTAAAGCCGAAACTATGAAGTCCCGCGCCGAGCGCGCGCAAAGCGGAAGAGGCGGCCAACATGCGCCAGCCGTAGAACATTCCGGTTAGGTTTTTACGCAAAATCGTGTCCGTGTAACTTCGACGCGGTGCTTTGTGGTCTCGTGATCGTCCCCTCCCACGAGCGCAGCTACGATTACTTATCATGAACTTCCTGCCGAGCGAAACCATGGATGCATTTGACGGCAATCCGGCGGATGGGTTAAGTTGCGCCCCGTATCGGTAAACCGCCAGCAACGCAATAGAAGTCGAGGGAGGTCTAATGAACCGTCAGAATCGAAGCAGCCATATATCTATTTTTGCCGTCGCGCTCGCTCTCGGCGCCGTCCCGACGATCGACGCGGATGCGCAGGAGCGGCTGAGGGTCGCCTACAGCTCGACCGACACGACCAACCAACCGTGGACCGTGGCCTACGACGCCGGATTTTTTAAAAAGCACGGCCTGGACGTCGAGCTGGTCTACATCGGCAGCACCACGATCGCCGCCACGGCGATCATGGCGCAGGACGTTCCGGTGGGCAACGCCGCCGGCAGCGGCATCGCCAACGCGGCGGTCCGCGGCGCCGATCTGGTGAGCGCAGGCTGCGTGATCAACGTTTTGGCCTACGAGCTGGTGGTTCTCGACAGCATCAAGTCGGCTGAGGATTTGAAAGGCAAGTCGATCGGCATCAGCCGGTTCGGCAGCGTGTCGGACGTGGCGGCGCGCGAGCTGCTGAAGGGATTGGGGCTCAGGCCGATGGAAGACGTCAAGATCCTGCAGGTGGGCGGGGCCTCGGAGCGCGCCGCGGGTTTCAGCCGCGGGGTCATCGCCGGGTTTCCCTCTCCGCCGGGAAACGTCGAGCTCATTCCCGGCGGCCTGCCGCACCGGATCCTCGCCAATATGGCGGACCTGCCCAAGCCGTATCCCCTGCCGTTCATCTGCGCGGCGACGACCAAGAGCTACGTGGCCAAGAAACGCGACACGGTAAAAAAAGTTCTCATGGCATTGATCGAAGCGTCGCACTACTTCAAGACCAACAAGGAAGGCACGCAAAAAATTATCGCCAAATACCTTCGCGGCGCGAACAAAGCCTATCTCGAAAGCTCGTACCAATCGACGGTGAAGATCCTCGAGCGCGTTCCCTACACGACCCGCGAGGGAATGAAAATCCAGCTCGACGAGGCGTTGAAGCTAAACCCCGGCAGCAAGGCGACGGTGGACGGCCTGGTCGACGACACGATCGTGAGAGAGATCGAGAAGGAGGGCTTTATCGATCGCGTGTATGGGAAAGGAAAATGAGCCGGGAAACTACCGGCCGACTCGTTTCGACGTTTTGAGAATTCTCAAAACGTGAAAGCGTCGCGCCGGGTATTTTTCCGCTCGCATCGTTGTCCGTTGCGGATAAATTTCTCTGCAAAGACAAAGTTTTTCTTGTCAGCCGGCCCGTTTCGAATTATAATGCGCTCAAGTGGTTCCGAAAAAGGTCTTGTTCACCAAGGGAGTCGGGGTTCACAAAGAAAAACTGGCTTCCTTCGAGTTGGCGCTGAGAGCCGCCGGCCTGGCCCACTGTAATCTGGTTCTGGTCTCGAGCATTTACCCGCCCGGCTGCAAGATCATCTCCAAAGACGAAGGGCTGAAGCTCTTACGACCCGGGGAGATTATTTTTGCGGTGTACGATCGCGAAAGTAACAACGAGCCGAACCGGCTGATCGCGGCTTCGATCGGCCTGGCGGTCCCCGCGGACCCTTCCATGCACGGCTATCTTTCCGAGCATCATTCGTTCGGCGAGACCGACGAACGAGCGGGCGAATACGCCGAAGACCTCGCCGCCAGCATGCTCGCGACGACTTTGGGAATCGAATTCGATTCCGAGCTGGATTGGGACGAGCGCGAGCAGATTTTTAAAATGTCGGGCAAGATCGTGCGCACGACCAATATCACCCAGTCCGCGGTGGGCAACAAAGAGGGTCTGTGGACCACCGTCTTCGCGGCCGCGGTTTTTATCAACGACGACAGCCAGCCCGGGGAGAACGGGAAGCCCGCGGCCGGGACTAATAAAGGATCGCTGCAAGAGGAAGTTTTAAGACAAACGCTGGAAGGCCAGCTGAAAAATACCGACCCGCAGACCCAGCTGACTTTTCCTCAAGTGATCAAACCCGGAGACCTTGTCCGACTCGCCCAGCCGGCAAAAAAGCCCCTCGCGTAAATTTTCTTTCGTCCGTCCGCTTCCGGCCAGGCGTTCCGCGGATCGCGTCTTCTACTTACTGCTCAACCGTTCGATTTCGGCAACCACACGGTCCAATTCTTCCACCAGCGCATTTTGATCCGCCGCTGCGAAGGCTTTGAGGAGCGACCGATAATACCACAGGGTCCCCTCTCGCCCGCCGTTAAAACGCGACCAAAGCGCCTCGCCGTGCCGCCGGTAGTCGCTGAGAATCGCCCGCGCGTTGTGGAGTTTGTCCGATGCCGATACCAGGCGAACGGACGGAGACGCGGCAGGGATGTGCGTTATGTAATCCTCCTTGCGCTTGCGCCAGGGCGGCTTTGGCACGACTACGGAATCCGTGCAGCCCTCGACGATTGCGGCGACGGCGTCGCCAAAGTGGCGGCGTATGTCTTCGATGCGCGCGAGTCCGCCGGCGTCCTCGGCGGCGTCGTGGAGCAAGGCGCCGATCGCTTCGTCCTCGTTCGCGCCGTATTCGAGGGCGATGCTGGCGACACCGAGCAGGTGGGAGAGATAGGGGATCTCGGTTCCCTTGCGGATCTGTTCCCTGTGGATCGCGGCCGCGTATTGAAGCGCCTGGTCGAATCTGGCTGACAGGTTCATAACGGAGCTTATATTAGACTAAGCCCATCATTGCACGTTTTCACAATTCCAAAAACGTGGACATGGATCGTTTCGACGTTTCGGAAATTCCCGAAACGTTGAGTACCGGGCAGCCGCTGCCGGGCCCGATCAGGTCTGCGCCAGGCGGAAGAACTCGACGGCGTTGCCGCACACCATCTTGTATTTCTCATCGTCCGGCACGCCGGCAAAGTTTCTTTCAATGACGCCCGCGGAATCGGGCCAGTCGGATTCCTGGTGCGGAAAGTCGGAACCCCAGATCAGATGGTCCACGTTAATTTTATGGCGCAGCTCGACGCCGACCTGATCGAATTGAAAGCCCCACAGGCAGTGCTCGCGGATGATCTCGCTGGGCGGGCGGCCGAGAGGCGTGAAGCCGAGAAGCCGCTCGGCCCACCGGTAATGGCGGTCATAGCGCACGTCCGCTCCCTGCAGGAAGAAAGGAATCCAGCCGATCTGGTTTTCGGCGAAAAAAATCCGCAGGGTCGAAAACCGGTCGAAGAGTCCGGATAGGACCCACTGAACCGCGGCGACCGAACCGTTGCCACGCACGGGGCCGAAGCGCGCCACCTGATCGACCAGCCCGGGAACGATCTTTTCCATGATCTCTGCAGGCTCTCGCGGGAACTTGAAAAGAGGACCGGCGCGCTCGCCAGAGCGATCGAGGTCGACGTGAACGCTTACCGGCATGTTCAAGGCGAGCGCCGCCGTCCAGAACCGATCATCCGCTTCCGAAGGATACGCTTTGCCGCCGGGAAATCCCTGGAGCAGAACGGTCTTGAAACCCGCCTTGGCACAGTATTCCAGCTCTTCGACGGTATCGGCCGCGTCGTGCGTCAGCGGCAAAATCCCCACGCCGATCAGACGGTCCGGGTTTACCGCGCAGTACTCCTCGACCAACCAACTGTTATAGGCCCGCACGACCGTCTTGTAAGCGGCATCTTCCGGGATACGTCGCCAGAGCTTGGGCCCTCCCTGCTGCGACGGAAAGAGAACTTCGGCGTCGATACCGTCTTGATCCTGCTCGCGGAGCCGCTGCTCGGGACTCCCCGTTCCGGGCGTTCCTTCATACTTGGCGCCAAAGGGGACATATCGGTCCCGGCCCTTGCCGCCGTAGAGGTCGGCGGCTGCAGCCGGTCGAGCCAGCTTGTTGTTGATCATCCATGCGTCGCTCCCGTCGGGCAGAGGCGCCAGACGAGGCGCGTGGTCGCGATAATTCGCAGGAACCCGGCCGATCCAATGCTTCGAGTCTATTTCCAGGTGGGAGTCACCCGAGATGGTGCGATATTTTCTTGCCACCGTTTTCTCCAGCTCTTTTCTACTCCTAACTCAGGGCCTCGTCGCAGTGCAAGAGCCGGCCCTCGAATGCCCCGGAGGTCAGCGCCGGTAAAAACGGCGCGCGTTCTCTCCCAGGATGGACAGCTTGTGCTCGTTCTGCAGATCCTTTCGCTCTAGGATCTCGTCGATCTCCTCCATGCAGTTGTGCATGGCGATCTCATGGGGAAAATCCGAGGCGAACATGAACGGCTTGGGTCCCACGCGCTCGATCGCGTAGGCCAGCGCCTTCTCGTTGCCCTCGCAGCCGACGAAGATTCGGTCGTCCGCGAAGTACTCCGCGGGATGACGCTTTAACTTGAGCCCGCCGTACTCCAATTCGCGCTCCAGCCGGTCGAGCACGAGCGGAATCCAGGCCGTGCCGCCCTCCATGAACCCGACGCGCAGCTTCGGGAAGCGGTCGAACAGCCCGTCGACCATCATCCCCGTCATGGCGGTCGCCAGTGGGAACGGCATGCCCAGCGCGCGGGTCGCCGGGAAGATCGTGAAGGTATTGAACCCGAGATTGATGTAGCTGCCGCCGTGCACGGCCATGACGCAGCCGAGCTTCTCGGCCTCCGCGTAGATCGGCCAGTACTCGGGATCGCTCACGTGCCGGCTGAGCCCGTTCGAAGGGACCATCGCCCCGAGGAACCCCAGCTCC
Source organism: uncultured Syntrophobacteraceae bacterium (assembly GCA_964572145.1). Taxonomy (GTDB): domain Bacteria; phylum Desulfobacterota; class Binatia; order UBA9968; family UBA9968; genus JAJPJQ01. The sequence goes on along the minus strand of CAZNES010000047.1, from coordinate 17,020 downwards.
TTCACCGCGCGGCCGAGCTCCGCCAGCGCGTCGGGAACGCTCTGCATGGGGATCAGCGCCACCGCCTGAAAGCGGGGACTGCGTTTGAGGTAGAGTTCGTGGATGTAATCGTTGTAGCCCTGCGCGTAGGCCAGCGCCCACTGCGGGAAGGCCACGTTGCCGTAGGCCAATCCCGTGGTGGGATAGAGCACCGTGTACTCCGTCCCGGTGCGGTCGAGGAAGTCGAGCCACTCTTCCGGCCCGGTGTCCGGGTCGAACGTCCCGGGCGTGCGCGGCGTGCCGTCGGACGGCGTGTGAAAGTGGTCCAGGCTCGGCATCCAGTTGCGCGTCCCTCGGTTATTGAACGGCGCGCGCACGAACCGGAGCATCTCCTCCGCGTTCTCCATGACATGACCATCCGCGTCGACGTAAGCCTTGGACATACAGCCTCCTTCCTTTCAGCGTCCTGAGCCGGTCGAAGGACGAACACGAGCACGCTTTTTACTTTTTACTTTCTCATACGATCGGGAGCACTTCCTTGGCCAGCCAGTCCAATCGCTCCAGAGTTTCGCCGGGATCGGGGGTGCGGACATCGAGGATGAGACAATCCACGCCGGCCTTTTGATACTCTCTCACGTCGGCGGCGATCTCTTCCGCGCCGCCGATGAATCTTCTGCGCTGCCCCGCGCGACTTTCCTTCTCCCGATCGAAAAGCGAAGCCTTGAAAGCAACCGTGATCGCGCGCGGATTTCTCCCCGCCTTCTCGGCGTAGCGCGCGAGTGTTTCGAGATTCCTCCTGAGGTCGTCCGGCTCCAGAGGGATCGTCGGCACGCCTCCTATGGGATGCCATCCGTCGCCCAGCTCGGCGGCGCGGCGCAGCGCGCGATCGCTGTGTCCTCCGATCCAAATCGGAATGCAGGGCTTCTGCGCCGGCTTGGGTAAAAACGTCAACCCGGAAAAGTTGCAATAGGCGCCGTCAAAAGCAGGATTCTCCTGGGTCCAGAGCTCTCTGAAGGCCCTGATGTATTCGTCCGTGACGCGACCGCGATCCTCGAACCGGGGCGCGCCGACGAGCGCGAATTCTTCTTTCATCCAGCCCACCCCCAATCCGACAATGACCCTGCCGTGCGAAAGGTAGTCCAGGGTTGAAAGCATCTTGGCGGCGAGGACCGGATGGCGGTAAGGGGCGATCATGACGCTGGTGACGAAACGGATGCGGCGCGTGGCGCCGGCCAAAAAGGACATGGAGGTGAGTTGTTCGAGGTGATGGCCGGGGCCGCGATACTTCCCGTCGAGAGTGTAGGGATAGGGCGAAGCGATGTTTCTCGGGATGACGATATGATCGGCGACGGTGATACAGAAAAAACCCAACTCCTCGGCCCGCTGCACGTAGCGGATCAGCTCTTCCGGCTTGACTCCGGGATTCGAGACGGCGAGGTGAAGCCCGTATTCCATCAAAGAACCCTCAATAGGATCGTTCGAGGCGGCGCGACCTTCTTACGGCGGATGCTATATGATCTGCCTGTTTTGTTGCTCACTACTTGCCGATGGCAAAAATCTCGTTATAGAGCTTGGTGAACTCCTTGAAGTTGGGGCCCACGACCTCAGGTTTGACGACGAGATACTTTTCCACTCGCAGTTGCGGGAACCTCTCCTTGAGTCCCGGCCGGGTGGAGGTTCGGCCGAATTTCTCGGCAAAAAACTTCATCCCTCCGTCAGGGGAAAGAGCCCAATCGATCAGCATGGCCGCCGCGTGAGGGTGAGGAGAATTCTTCGCCAGCAGGAGGTAAGCGGGATTGGTAAGAACGGGCTCGAAGAGAAACACCTCGACCGGAGCGCCCTCGTCCTTTAGTTGAAGCGGGCGATAGCCGTAAAGCCACGGCGCCATCTGAATCTCGCCCGACGCTAGGAGATTGGCCTGCTGCGTGTGGCCGGTGACCATGCGGGGCTCGAGTTTCGCGAGGTTCTTAAAATAGTCAAGCGCCTTCTCTTTCCCCCAGTACAGCAGCAGCGCGCCAAAAAGGTCTTGGTCGGCGGGATCGAGCGAGAAGCGCCCTTTCCACTTCGAGTTGATCAGCTCGCCGTAGCTTCTCGGCGCCTCTGCAGAGTTGATGCTTTTCGTATTAAAGCCCAAGGCGATGACAAAGTGGTAGTGCGCGGCCCAATACCCTCGTTCGTCGAGAAAATCTTTTGCAATCCCTTCTCGCGCAGGCGAGAGGTAAGGATCGATAATTCCCATCTGGCGCAGCGTAAAGGCTTCGCCCGCAGAGATGTCGAGGACGTCAGCCAGGGTCCGGCCGGCGCGCCCCTCAGTGGTGAACTTGTTAAAAACGCCGGAGGCGTTGGCCCTGTAGTGCTCCGGTTTAATAAAAGGGTATTTCTTGTGGAACTCTTCAAGCAAAGGTGTGAGTTGGTCGACTGCGGTAAAACTATAGATGACGACGGCCCCTTCCTTGCGGGCGCCTTCGACGAGCTTCTCCTGGCGCTGCTTTGGGTTCAGCCCTTCGTACTGCTTGAGAATCTCTCCGGCAGTCTCAGCAAAGCTGAGATGGGGAGATGTGATGATGAAAAGGATCACCGCAAAGAGGGACCATTTTTTCATGCGCGCTTTTCCTCCCCCTCGCTTCTTTCCCGGGCCTTGACAGAACCACCTATACAATAAGAGGATGAGTAAAATCCATCCGGATCATCGTGCCGTCATGTCAAAGAGCCCCAGCCTAGAGGCTTCGCCCACCCGTGCTCTCGCCGAGTTCGTATCATCGCTTTCCTACGGGGATATTCCCAGAGAAGTCATCTGCCACCTAAAGCTTTCTCTACTCGATTCTCTCGGATGCGCCCTTTTCGGCTCGACGCTCCCTTGGGGGAAAATCATTACCGGCTTCGCAAAGGAGCTGGGCGCGGGCAAAGGCGCCCTTCTTTGGGGTGACGGCGCGGAGGTTCCGAGCACGAGCGCGCCTCTGGCCAATGGCACGCTGATCCACAGCTTTGAAATGGACGACCTCCATCGGGTCGGCGTGATTCACCCGGGCGCGGAAGCGATACCCGCCGCGGACGCGCTGACACGCTATGGTGCCGCGGCGAACGGCAAGAGATTGCTTACGGCTGTCGCCGCCGGTTACGAGGTAGGCTGCCGCGTGGCGATGACAGGAGGCGCCTCTCAGTTGCGTCGCGGTTTCCATCCCACGGCAACCTCAGGAACGTTCGCCGCCGGAGCTGCGGCGGCCAAAATGCTCGGACTCGACCCGTTAAAGACGCTCCACACGCTGGGAATCGCCGGCACCCAAGCCGCCGGCCTGATGGCCGCCCAATACGCCTCAATGGTAAAGCGCATGCACCCCGGTAGGGCTGCGCAGGCAGGCGTGTATGGAGCATTGCTCGCCTCTAAGGGATTTACCGGAATCGAGGATATTCTCGAAGCGCCTTACGGAGGTTTCTGCTCGACTTTCTGCGACAACCCGAACCTATCCCACTTGACGCGCGACCTCGGAGAACGCTTCGAGACCTTGAACGTCGGCTTCAAACCCTATCCCTGCTGCGGCAGCAATCACACTTCGATCGACGCGCTCAAAAAAATCCTCCGCGAGCATCCTGAGGTGAGCGCGGAGAACGTTGAAAAGATCACCCTTCGCACAACCCGCGCCACCAAGCTCCATGTCGGTTGGCCTTATGTGCCGAACAGCCTGACCACAGCTCAAATGAGCCTTCTCTACTGCGTCGCGGTGTTGCTCCACGATCGGGACTTCTTCGTCGATCAGGTGACGGAGAAATCCATCCACAGGGCGGACGTGCTCGCCACGACGAAAAAGATCGAGGTGGTTGAAGACCCCGAGCTTGAGGCGCTTGGAGACGAAGGGCGCCACGGCGTGATTCTAGAGGTCCAGACCAGAGACGGGAAGAGCTACCGCGCCAAAGTGCTTCACGCCAAGGGAAGCGATAAGCATCCCATGGCGCGCGCGGAGGTCATCGAAAAATTTCGTCTGCTAACCTCGCGGGTCCTCACTCCTTCCCGTATCGACGAGCTCCAAGAGACGATTGAACGTTTGGACACGCTCGAAGACGCCCGAAAACTCGCCGAGCTCCTCATTCCTAACGGTCGATAGCTCATCCTTGTCTTCGCCACGATCACGAGCACGATGCACGACCACGTTTGAACCGGCGCAACGTTTGACAGCGCTCCCAGCGCAGAATATTTATCTGATTGAGTAAGCGCCCGCTAAAAACAGATGAGGAGGGTTATCATGGCAGGACGTGACAAGATCATAGTGCTGAACCCCACGGGTTACCCACCGAAGGTGACCTACCAGTCGCTGGCTCCGCGGCTCGACGCGCTGGACGGCAAGACCATCTACCTGGTGGACTGCCGCTTCGACGACTCGGAGCTTCTGCTCCGGGAGATACAGAATTGGTTTCATGACCGGATGCCCAGTGTGAAAACGGTGCTTACGCGTATCTCGAGCGTCTATACTAGAGACTCTCCGGAGACCTGGGACGAGATCAAGGCCAACGGCGACGGCGCGATCATCGGCGTCGGCCACTGAAGCACCTGCGCGCCGGCGGTCGCCGCGCACGGGATGAGGATCGACCATGATTACGGCGTCCCGACGGTCGCCGTGCACACCTCCGTTTTCCAGTGGGTGGTGCGCTCGGTGGCGCGGGCCAACGGCATGCCCCACATGCGGCAGGTGTTCGTGCCCCAGCCGGTGATCGGCAAGTCTCCCGCCGAGCTGCGCGCCTATATCGACGGCAACGACCCCATCACGGGCCGGCCGGTGATGCAGGAGGTGATCGAGGGACTCACCGCGCCGTTTGGCGAAGGGGAGCTGAAAGATGCTACATTCGAGCGCTCGACGCCCAGGTCGGTCGAGCCCGAAAGCGAGGAGGAGCTCAACCGCCTCTTCCAGGAGAACCGCTGGACCGATCAACTGCCGATCATCCTTCCGACCGAGGAGCGGGTGGCGGCGATGCTTGCCCGCACGAGCCGCAAGCCGGACGAAGTGGTCGGCCACATGCGGCCCACCGATTTCCGCGAGTATTGGGAGTACACAGTCGAGAAGGTCGCGGTCAACGCGGTGATGGCCGGCGCCAAGCCGGAATATTTTCCGGTGATCCTGGCGATGGCGGCGAGCGGGGTCAGCGCGCGCGGGAGCTCGACCAGCTCGATGGCCAGCATGGCGGTCATCAATGGGCCGATCCGCAACCAGATCGGGATGAACTGCGGCACCGGCGCCATGGCGCCGTACAATCATGCCAACGCCACGATCGGCCGCGCCTACAACTTGCTGTCGCAGAATCTGCAGGGCGGCTCCGAGCCCGGACACACTTACATGGGATCGCAAGGCAACGCCTATGCGTACGGCAGCGTAACCTTCGGCGAGAACGAGGAGGCAAGCCCGTGGGAGCCTTTCCACGTGCAGTACGGGTTTAAGCCGGCCGAGAGCGCTGTGAGCCTCTTCACCGGCTGCCGTGCTACCGCTTTTTCATTGGGGCTGCGCGAGAAGCATTGGCGCGAGCACGTGCGCAACCTGCTGCGCGGATTGGATCCGCGCACGCCGCCGACCCTGCTGCTCGATCCGATCGCGGCGCGGATGTTCATCGACCGCGGCGGGTTCGACACCAAGGAGAAGCTGATCGCGTGGATCGACGACAACGCGCGCATGCCGGCCGGCGAGTTCTGGGACTACCAGCTCGCCCAGAACTACATTTACCCGCGCGCGACTTTCGGTGAAGAGCCGTGGGCGACGCGGCTCAAAGCGGCGCCGGATGAGCCGATCCAGATGTTTCTCCGGAAGGACATTCACGTGGTGGTCGTCGGCGGCGAGACCAATCCATATTGGCGCATCATGGGCTGCACCTATCAGAAGACCGTCTCGGTCGACGAGTGGAGGTAATCAACCGCAAACGTGACTTCGGCATATGCTGTTACCACGCTTTCTTCACTCTCGCCTGTTTCCGCCAGATCCTCCTGAGGCGGACCCGCTCCGCCACAGCTCTTTGGCGGATGGCGGATGGCGGAGACTCACGCCTCGTGCCTATTTGTTTTAATTGTTCGCGTCGCTGTCCGGTTTGTCGGACTCCCTCGCTGGAGCCGGGGATTCACTTTGCCTGGGAGCGGGTTTTACTTTCTGCGGTTTTGAAGGCAATTTTTGCGGCGGCGGCGCAACGGTGGGCTCAGGGACGGGCGCCGGTTCGGGGGTAGGTTCGGGGACAGGCGCGGGGCTAGGGACAGCGGCCGGCGCGGGAGCCACCGCGGCAGGCGGAGGCGCGTCGGGGACACGTTCGGAAAAGAAATACCAGACCAGCGCGATGAGGAATACGAACGCCAGGATTCCAATTCCCAAACCGGGGGACCTGCGCCGCGGTTTTAACAGGTCATCGAGATCCGATCGCCTTCTAAAAGGGAGATTCATGGTTCCGACGGCGCTCTAGTCAACTTTGAAACTCTGGAGCTCTTCCTCCCGGACGCCCTCTCTATTGTAAACTCGATATTTTACGAACCACTTGACCTCGGGGGCATACCAGTAATCGTTCAGAAGCGTGCCGGTACGAGCATTATAGATCTCTATTTTGAAGGCGTCGAACGTTCCGGCGGCGACTTTCACCTGTTCCAGCTTCGTCACGACGGCCCGAAGCTCGAAAGGCTCGGAAGATTTTTCTCCCAACCTCTCCACAGTGTATGAATTACTCCATTCCTTCCCGACTTCTAGCGGCCACAAAAGCGTCTAAAACGGGACCGATCGCTTGACGGTGATCCGCCCGCCGGACATGGTTCCGAGCAAGCCCAGAACATCCTTGGTATAGAAGTCTTCGCTTTGGCCTCGTTTCAGCACGAACGAAGGAACGCCGGCGAAAGACTCCTCTCTGATTATTTCTTTCGCGAGCGTCCCGTTGCCCGATTGATCCTTCCAGGAGTATTGCCACTCATAGCCGACTTTCCACTCCGGCCGATCGGCTTTCACGGCAGCCACGGCGGCTTTTGCTTCGACCCGCGGCTGCCGGATCGTTTCGACCGCTCGCGGAGCCACAACTGTGGTAGGGACGCACCCGCTTAGCGCGCCCAAAAACAGTAAGAATGCCAAAACGGGAGATTTAGAATTCACGGCTTGTTGAGTAACATCGAGAGGCACCTCCGTTCAAGAGGATTTACCGACAATTCAGTGAACCGACGCGGTCCCCGAATTGAACTCAACCGTCATGGCCGCGGGTCATTTCGACGTTTCTGGAATTGCCGAAACGTGGAAGTGTCGCGCGTTCCCCAAGCGCGGCTGGTTACTTCTTGCCGTCGAAGCCCGGGTTCTTTTGCGCCTCGGCGATGATTCGTTCGGCGTCCTCCGCCAGCAGCAATCTCTCTTCCACCATCGACCGGGCCTCGACGCTGACCCGGCGCACGTAATCGGCCTGATCTTTATATCGTTCTTCGACGAACAACCTCGGGTCGCCGCTCTTCGCGCGCTCCTCTTTCGTCCTGGCGAACGGGACATACGACCCCAGAAGTTGGCAAAGCTCGTCCTCCGCCAGACCCTGGCGCTGTAAGTTCCAGCCGGTATGAGTCGCCAGCGGAACCCGTATCGTCGGGAGGCGTATGCCCGCGACGTCGTTCCCGTCGGCATCGACCTTGGGAACCAATACCTTGTAAGCGCCGTCCTTCACCGGCTTCGGCGGATGGACTTCGATGATGCCGCGGATCAAGTTCGGTCCGTAATCCAAAAAAAGCTGGCGGTTGTAGAGACCCGTGTAGCGCACGCCGGGGATCCCGGGGAAACCGGCGCTATCCTGCGCCGAAGTAACCAGCGTGCCGCCGGCGACCGTGGGTATTCGACTGGCCGGCGGCGCGACGCCGTCGGTCGCCCAACGGTCCATCGCGACGATCAACGGGCGCAAGGCATCGCCGACGGGCATGGGATTGGTAAGCTGCTGGCAGTTGCCCTTTCTCGGCGCCGAGCCGAAGGGAGTATTGTGCTGCGCGCTGGCGATCGCGTAGATGCGCACCCGATCGGGAATCGCGACGTCTTTACCTTTGCCGTCGGTATGGGCCAAAGAGCCGCGCTTCTGCCAATACTCGGTCGAAGTCTGGGTGTGAACAATGAGGGGGTCGGTATTCGGACGCTTGAAAATGCCGTCCTCCCTTCCGCTCTGCGGATCTTTCAGAACGTTGTAGGCGAACGGGAAAAGCTCCGGATCGAGCTGGTCGGTGTGCTGCTGGGCCGAGGTTACGGGATGGGAAAATTCATAGTTTAAAAAAAGTCTTCCGCCGCCGGCGGCGTGCGGCGCGATCGCCTCGAACACCCGGCGGTGCGCCTCGTCTTCGTTGAAGCCGTGATAGACGAAATCCCTGATGAACCTGCCGCTCTGCGAGCGTCCCCAGCCATAGGCCTTCTTAATGCCGCTCTTGTCGCCGCTCGGGCCCAGAGGATTGGCGTTGCCGGCGCCGTCCTTCGACTCGTAGCGCAGGAAAGAGATCAGGTCGCGGACTCCGGCGAAGCCCAACCCCAGGACGAGAGGATTTTTCGCCGCATAGATGAACTCGTAGATATGTCCGGGCTTGAGTCCCGCCGGGATACAAACATCCTTCGCGCTCGGCTCGATGTCGAGCTTTCCCGTCTCCTTATTTTTTTTGCACGAGGCGAATTCCCACTCGAAGGTGGCGACCGGCACGGGCGCGCCGTATGATTTTTCGCGCACGGTGAGCGCGGCCTGATTCTTGTCGGTGGCGGCCGCCTCGTAACTCATGACGCGATCGTCGCCGCTGAGCGGTTGCGAGTAGATCCCCTCGGCCGTGACCGTGAGCTCGGTCCGGGTCTTGCGGGCTGTCTCTTTCAAGTTTACGGCCGGCACGCGCATGACGAGAGCATTTTCGCCTTCGAGCACGTCTCCCTGCCATCCCGACCATACGATGGTGTAGCCCTGGCGCATCAGAAAGCCGTTGCCGGCATGCTGCAGGGTGCTGGGATCCTGATTATCCGGAGCGTCGTTGAGGAACATCAAAATCCGCTTGCTGCCCCGGTTGGGAGCATCGTAAAAAATTTTGCCGTTCCCGCGCCGCATATCGACCGGTTTCAGAATGTATATATCGCTGCGGTACTCGACCTTGCCTTTCGCGTTCCGCGGCGCCTTGTCCAGGTTGACGATGATCTTGTTGAGCGGACTCCCCGGATCAACCTCGCCGTAAGCCTTGCCGACGAGCTTCTCGTAGGCTCCGGTGACGGGGAATTCGTGGCCGTTGGCGAAAGGTTCGCGCTTTTCGATGACGATCCTGACGATGCCGGCGTGGAGCGCGGAGGCGAGGAAAAGAGGGAAAAGCAACGAAATCACGACCGCATAAGGCATGGGGGTCTCCTTTCCGTTGTTCGGCGGCGCGGCTTTCGCACGAGGTCTACAAAGAAATCGTGCCGGCTGTCAAGGAAGGGCGAGATGTTCTGCGGCCGTGCTCGTGCGCGCTCCACTCATTTCAGCGTTTTGAGAATTGCCGAAACATGGAAGTGTCCACTGTTTCTTTTCTTGTGACTTGTTTCTTACTCACGCCTCTCGCCTCAAGCCTCACGCCTATTTATGGTGAGATTGTCGAAGAAAGCCGGGCGGCGAAGATTTCGTCGAACATCAAAATTCAAGATTCGACTTCAACGAGCTCGTCCCAAAAAAAAGGAGGCAACCCGACCTGTTGCCTCCCTCTTCCGGTTACTTATGTAACGAGAAAACTACCAGCGGTTACGTCCGCCGTCGCCGTTACCACCGCCGCCGCCGCCGCCGAAGTTATCGCGCTTGGCCATCGGCTTGGCCTCGTTCACCACCAGAGTGCGGCCATCGAATTGCGTGCCGTTCAGCGCCGAGATCGCCTTTTGGGCTTCGTCGCCCGACGACATCTCGACAAAGCCGAAGCCGCGGGATTGACCGGTGAACTTATCCGAGATTACGTTCGCGGATTGCACCGTGCCGTGCGCCCCGAAAAGTTCCTGTAAACGCCCTTCCGTTACGGAATAAGGCAAACCACCGACATATATTTTACTACCCATGTTCTCCTCCTAAGAGATACTGTTATTGTCTTTGCCCCTGAGAATCTGACTGCAAATGCGGTAGAACATGGGTTTTTAAACTTACTAAAACCACGCCCTGGTCGGATTGTCATTTAGAGATCGTTCGCAAGGAGAGAGACTGACAAGAGGCCTTCAAATTTTTATTTTCCTCAGAAGGCCATATACTGAAGAAGATACTACACTGTACGCGTTCCCCTGGGTGATGTCAATCCCGATCCGAAATATGCGCGCCCTTCGTCCTGTCGGTTGATTTCGACGTTTCGGGAATTTCCGAAACGTGGAGGTGTCCGCGTGAAGTTATCATCTCCTACAGGTTACGAGCACGCGACACGAGCACGAACACGATTTTTTTGTCATGGGCGATACGTGAACGTCGGCGGCGCGCTATCTTTCTTTTCTTCCTGGCGCTCTTTCTCCGCGTCGCGGCGCGGGAGCGCGCAGCCGAGGGATTGGACGACGAGGAGAAACAAAATGATTTTAGTTAGTTTCATAACGCGCCTCATTTCGGCGTTTTGAGAATTCTCAAAAGGTGAGATTGTCGAAGAAAGCCGGACGGCGGAGATTTTGTCGAACATCAAAATTCAAGATTCGACCGCAACAACCGCTTAATTTCTATGCGCTCTTTGCGCTTAGCTTGCCTGACGGTCTAGAAGACTTCTGCTCTTTGACCTTCTGTTTCAGCCAAAGATTGACCAGAGTGTCGGAGGGAACCCCTTTTTTGCGGGCCACCAACTGGATTTTCTCGGAGAGCCTCTTTTCGACGGGGTAGTAAGTCGCTTCGGGCTCGAGCACCACATCGAACTTCACCATTTTCGTTTTCCTCCAAAACTCACTCAAGTCGTGCTCGTCCCAGAACTCTCCGATTTTCGCGTACGAGCGCGCCTTGGAGATTGAACTCTTATTTTTTTTCATATCTTTTCCTCTCACCTGCGGTCATATCGCGCGCGGACAGGATTAAAGCTTGGCCACTCTTGTTCCGCACGAAAAAAGTAATAAGATAACGACCTGCGCTCGTCTGACCCATCGCTGAATAGACATTCTCGCCTTTTCGGTGTCCCTTTTCAACAAACCTAAAATGTGACGAGTCCTTAGAACTTCCCGGACCTCATCCTGATCGACACGGTGTTTATGGCTGAGCTTCTCGACGATTTCCGGCAGCCAGATGATACCCGATATTTTCAAACATGAGCTCCTTCTCGCAAGCCGCACGCCGTCGCGGACTCATATTCTCATATTTCCGGCAATCCGGAAACGTGGAAGTGAAGTCGTTTTGAGGTTTTGAGAATTCTCAAAGGGTGGATGAGTCGGGAGACAAACGCCTTGCCCCACGCGCCGGGAATTTCAACGGCGAGTTCAGCGCGATAAGTCCATAGTCAGGCCTGACCCCACATCTAGTCAGGCCTGACCCCACATCCGTGCTCGCTCTTATCGGCAGGACACTTCCACGTTCCAACTGAAAGTTAGCCGCGAGCGGAAAAATCGGGGAAGCGGTCGATGTTGTGCCGGCCCTCTTGCTGCCGGTCGCTCGTGCCGTCGGGCGCGAGCCTCAAGCCGGAGCGAGATTCATGAGCGGCCGGCGCGCCGGAGAATTTCGGCGCCGGCGCGGGGCCCCGCCGTATTCCGAAAAAACTTCTCCGGTGATTTTTATTCGACTGAAACGAAACGAGATCCTGGACCATCGCCGCCCGATTCTTTGGGCCGATTTCCGCAACTTTGTAATGCAGAATGAACGCCGCCAGCTCCCCGGTTCTCATCGCCGGCACCGCCGGCTCGCGAACGCTGATCTCGGCTTCGGGATTCGTGAAGACCAGGACGGCCGGGACAACGGGGATTCTCTTCTCCCCTTCGTACGTCGCGGCGACCAGGCTCTTTCGTAGAGCCGCGGCTTTGATCTCAGCCTGCCGGCTGAGGCTCGCGATTCTCCGCCGGCCGACCGCCCAGTCATGCCTTTCGCACTTCACCTCGCCCGCACAGTCCGTGGTTTCGATCACAAATACGCCGTTCGGGCCGACTACGACGTGATCGACCTGGTCCCGGCACTCCGGCACGATCAGGTCATGTAACACAACGTATTCCTCCGGAAGAGATCTCAGGGACTCGATGACTTCCGACTCGCGTGTTCGAAAAAGATTCCATTGTTGCCACATAAAAATTTCTCCTTTGACGGTTCAGTCGAAAAAAAGCGCCGCAATTTACGAGGAGCAAGGACGATGCCATCGGAAAAATAACGCAACGCGGCAACACAGACAAAATATTGCACGCCCAAAATTGGCCGGGAAAAGAGCGACACGGAGCGCTGAGGAACCCGGATTGCCGCGCCCTGTCATCGCGGCGGAGAGAAGCGGTGGATGGAACGAATGCGACCGCAAAGTGCGATAGTGACGAAAGATGTACAACGAGACGAACGGAGGCGTTGGGAGGTAGGCGGTAGTAAAGAAATCTTAAGGATGACGGGCAGAGGGATGAAGGATGAAAATCAGAAGGCAGGTTACACGGCCGCTTCCACGTTTCGGGAATTCCCGAAACGTCGAAATAACGACTCAAAGGTTGTGGAACGGTTCGATTGAGTCACGGTTGCTCGTGCCTTCTCCATCACAGGTATACTTTCACGTTTTCGCAATTGCGAAAACGTGGCAAACGACGCGCTCTCCCTTTACCCGGGCGATCTTCAGCTTTTGAGAATTCTCAAAAGGTCAAAATGAGTATCTTCCGTACGCCGATCGAGCCTGTCTACATTACTCGACAACGCTAAAACCAAACTGCCGACCGGCTTCAACGAAATGGCCGTCGTATGCGAATGCGTGACGGCAGCCCGGCGATTGCATGACGACGAGGCTCACGCAGTCTACCACGCCCCACTTTTTATCTTTGTAACGCCACAAGAGTCCTAGAGCGGCCTGTTCGGTCTGTTCTTCGATCCGAACAACATCCACGACCGCGCGGGAATTTATGCGCTCCCAGAGGCGCTCGGCCTGGCTGAAGCCAAGCCGGGATTTAACGATACTCAATGCCTCGTAAGTAGTCCACGTCGTTGTGATCAACAGCATCGATGATTCGAGCAGCCGGCGGAAGATTTGAATTGCGTCTTGATAATTTCGATCTCTTCGATTGGCAATGGCCACCCAAGCAGAAGCGTCGACAAAGACTGCTTGCTCATTTGTCGTTATAGAGATATGCGCGCGCGCGCTCGGAAAAATCCTCCGGACCTTCGCCTATTCCGGCGATTTCGAGCGCCCACGCAATATCCCTGTTGCTTCGCCTGAAAGGCTTCTTAAGTTTTCTTTTCACGCTCGCGATGCTTAGGGCGACTCGAACGGCATTCTCACGGGCGTACGGCTGAGCTTTGGCTTCTTTCACCACCGGATGCTTATCCCCACGCTCACGATATTTTCTTGTTGGCATTGGTCTCTCCGCATCCGCCTCTTTAAACGCCCCTATTATAGGCGGTAGGAGGCGCCGACACAACCAAATGATGAAGCGGCGATAGGTCCTTCGACATCGCTCAGGACAGGGGTGCGCCAACCTACAAAGATGAAAGATGAAACGCTGAAAGCTGAAAAAAGATAAAACCGGGATCGTCAGGCCCGGAAGCTCGCGCGGCTGCTTCCACATTTTGAGAATTCTCAAATCGTCAAAATGAGCTTCCCGTGCACACTTCCACGTTTCGGGAATTCCCGAAACGTCGAAATGAGCGGCTTTTAAGCGCTTCTCGCTAATCCTTTTTCGTTCTGGATGACAATCTTCGGGTTCGGATTCTCGTTAGGAACAGGAAGCTTTTGTTCCTTGAGCTGCTCATGAGCCTCTTCCCTGCTGCGTGTCGGAGGAAGTATTTGCTATTTCAGACGTACCCCTCAAAACCTCACTCGGGAACTTTCAGCTTTTGAGAATTCTCAAAAGGTGAAAATGACGATCAAGGCAGATTGCTCGACGCTTTAACGACTTTGTTCAGCGCCTTTAGAAGCTCCTTCAATTCCCGTCCATGTTTCAGCCAGTACCGAGTCTGTTTTCCTCGGCTGTCGTACCGCACCACGTCCGCCGAACGAAGCTTGGCAAGGTGAATGCTAATCGTCGAGACCGATCGTCCCGTGAGCTTGGCGAGATTGCCTGGCGTAGTGGGACCCCTGGCATCCAGCAGGACAACAAGCTGATAGACAACGGGGTTGCCTAAAAATCTACAGAGGCGTGACTCTCTATACCTAGTCTCGTCCATCCAGGGCCGTTTACAGCCGGCCTCCTTCCCTGTCAAGCATTACTTTCAGCTTTACTTTCAGCTTTTGAGAATTCTCAAAAGGTGAAAATGAGGGACGAAATCGGCCCAAGCGCATAACCCGCTCGCCATGAAAAAATTAGATTGCGAAATGGGTGGATGAAGGTCAGGTATGGATAAATCGACCGACGCAGTCTTGCGCTGGATGCATGGCTGCGAATTCCAAAAGGTCGAGCTGTCTTCGTTGCTTCGCCGATAGACGCAGATAGAGCTTCCGACGGAGGAGGCGCTGGCTTCTCAGATTGCGCCATAACTGTTCATCGGCGTTGAATTGCTCCGCGATCAGCTGACCGCGTCACTGCTCCGAGGGAAGATTATAATAAGGGTTCATACGGTGATTTCTCTTCGCGCCTGCTCTATTTCCAGACCAGCGCTGCAACGGCGGCGGTAATCAGAAAATGACCCGGCGTCCAACCCGCCCTTGCCGAATCCATTCATCTTCTATGGCTTACAGAGAAGACAGCCGGCCCGGCGATTCTTCGGACGCTTACGCTTGTGATGCGCCATGGTTTAATTGAGCCCGCCTATCCGCTTACGTATCCTTGCAAATATTTCAAGTAGGTTCTCAGAACCCGTGTCAGAGACATCCAAACCATAAATCGACTGAATCTTTTCCTTGACGGCACTGAGCTCCAAGTCATTTGCGCCGACGAAATCAAAAAGGCTCGATTCATCTGTGATCAGATAGTCACCAGGTTCGTAGTCCAGCACCCGCCTCATGAAGTCCTCGGCGATCTCGGAAAACACATCCATCCCGGTACTTGGAGCGAATTCGATCCTCTTCCCCTTAAGGGGACGGCTGCGAATTACTTTATCGTGCTTGGACATTTATCGGCGGCGACTTCAGTCTATTTTTCTATTTTTAGAAGGCGGCCGATCTCCTCGGAAGAAATACCGCCTTCCTTTTTCAGCCGGGAGCGGGACCGCTCGATAATCGCCAAGAACTCCTTGCTTGTGCTGAGAGAAACTGTTTCAACGTCCGCATTGCGAAGAGCCACAAGCGCTGCAACCGGCTTTCCGTTCTTCACCACAACGATAGGATTCTTTCTTGCTTCTCGAGCGTATTCCGACAAAGGTCCCGAGGCCTTTGCCATCTCTATCTTTTTCATAATTCCACCGTCTCTTTCCCGATCCGGACCTGATGTCGCCGTTTAATGCCAACGGCATTGTCGAAACGTCGCAATGAGCCCGTTAAGACGATTAAGCCGATCGTAGCGATCGGACGTGGAGGATTTCGTCAGCAGAGAGTTCCTGGAGAAAAGATTCGGGCACGGCAGTGACAAGAATCGTATCTCCCAAAGCATTGAATACCTCTATCGAGTAGCCCGGCTCCCCGTGGACAGCCGGGTGATGATCGACCACGACCGCCAAATCTCCTTGCCGCAGTCTCTTGTCCGGAATGTCGCGAGCCAAGCCGACTTGTTGAAACGATTCGAACTTCAACGCGCTGTCCACCTGTCAGGATACAAGGTGATAAATTTGGTGATTCCGCTCGTCGATTCTTGCATCTATATACGTCCGGCGCAATGAGAGCGTCAGCAGTTAGCTTCACTAGGTCATCTCATGTTCGCTCGGTCTCGGAAATTTTATTCGATTTGCGGCATTTTTCAGCTTTCCGCTTTCTTGCTCTAGTTATCTCTCTCAATTTACGATTTCATTTTACAGCTTTCAGCCTTCCGTTTTCATCCCTGCTTTTTCACTTTCTCCACGAACCCGCTCTTCTTGATCTCCTCCAGCACGCTCGGGTCGAGGAGTCTCAGCGACTCCGGAGTTTGCCCTTTGGCCTTGGGGTTGGTCTTGGCCGCGTCGGCGATGACCATCTCGAGCCCTTTGCGGTCGGGCAGCGTGAGTATATCGTCGCCGTGCTTGACCAGGTAATAATCGTAGCCGATCGCCGCCATCTCGTCCTCGTCGATGCGCAGATACCTTTTGATCACCTGAATGGCCGCGGCCTTTTCCCGCTTGAGAATGTAGAGCCCCTCGATCACAGCCTTCATGAAGTTGACAACCCTGGCGCGGTTCTGCTCGAGATAGCTCCGGCGCGCCATGAAGCAATTCTGCGGAAAGGGAATGCCGGTGTCGGCCAGGTCCAGGACCTCTCTCATGCCGAATTTTTTAACCGCCATACTGGCGTAGGGCTCGCTGAAGACCGTCGCCTGCACGGAGCCGCCGCTCAAGCCGGCCAGGCGGTTCGGGTTGCCGCCCAACTGCATCAGCGTCACCTGCTTGGGATTCACGCCCAGCTTCTCCAGCGCCGCCACCGCGGCGAAGTCCGACGCGGAGCCGAAGCGGCTGATGGCCACGGATTTTCCCGCGAGATCCGCGGGCGCCTTGATCTCCGGGCGGACGATCAGCTTGAAGGGAAAGAAATTGATGCCGCCCGCGAAGATTGTGACGTCGCCGCCCTGCAGGTTCGAGGCCACCGGCAGCGCGCCGGTGGTGAACAGAACCTGGATCTCGTTGGCGAGGAGCGTCTGCATCCCGAGCGTGCCGCTGTCGAGCGCGATGTATTCGACGTCGAGTCCGTATTTCTGAAATACCTTTAGATGGTAGGCGCCCGGGACCAGCGCGTTGATGGCGGTCCCGAAGCCGCCGCTCGCCGCCCGAATCCTGTCCGCGGCGAAAGCCGCGTGAGCGGCCAGGGCGATGGAAAGAACGACGGCCGTCCAAAAAATCATCTTCTTCATGGCGAGCCCTCCGGGAGCCGTGTACGGCAAACCCGTTCCCCTGTCAAGCACGCTTCCAC
>CAZNES010000046.1:0-31406 GCA_964572145.1 uncultured Syntrophobacteraceae bacterium | reverse complement strand
GGCAATGCTCCTGGCCAAGCTACCGTATAATCGGCGTTCGCAAGCGATCTCCTAGCGTGTGCCTGCGATCTTTCGCGAGTGGGCGTATAAGCAAGGCTATCGGAAGATGGCGCTGGCGGCTTCCGACTTCGGCGCCGGGTACGAGCACATCGGCGGAATCGCCCGCACCAAGCGAGGCATGGCGGCGGCTGGCCAATGCGCCACCTGTCATAGCGCCAAAGGCGAAGGCGATCCCGAAAAAGGAATTCCGGATCTGCGCCGGCAGCCGCCCGGCTACCTGCAACATCAGATGCTCATTCTCAGAGAAGACAAGCGCAAGCTCGACGATCCTGCGATGGACGAACTGAAGAAAAAAGTCTTGAAAGGGCTGAGCGAGCAGGACTTCGCCGACCTGGCGGCTTACTATTCGAGCCTAAAATAGATATCGATCGGAAACCTCGGCCCGAGGACACCGCAAGGCGGAGCTATTCTTCTAACGCGCGGATCTCCGCGTCGGCCCGCCTGAGGCGGGCGGACAATTCCCTGCCGACGTTGCATAACAATTTGGTTTGTATCGCCGGATTGCGCGCGGCCAACTCGTCGAGCGCCGTTATCGGCAGCACATAACAGACCGACGGCTCGTCCGCGACGACATCGGCGGACCGGGTTCCGCCGTCGAAGAGAGCCAGTTCGCCAAACGCCACGCCCGGCGGAATCGTGCTCAGGCGTTTGGTGCGCGCGCCGTCTCCGAGTTTCAGACGCACGCTCGCGAGTCCCGCGGCCAATAGGAAGATCGAGTCGGCGGGATCGCCTTCCCGGACGATGGTTGCTCCCGCGTCATAACGAACTTCTTGGACCAACGACTGGAGAAGCGCGACTTCACTCGCATCCAAACCCGCAACGATATCCATGGCGTCCAGTGCGAGGACGCCGTATCGTCCAACCGGCGCTTGCTCTTCGAGAATGAGCCGGTTCTCGCACCACTCCAGCGCCGCGTCCGTATCCGGGAAAAAACTCTCTTCCGTCCACTTGCCCGCGTTTTCTCTCCGTAGCGCGACACCTATCGTCGGCGACAGATAGGAGATCGCGAGCTTCTTGCCGCTTCTTGCCAGCATTTCACTCATCCGGCCGAGCATCTCCCAACCGCAGTCATCGATATGCGCCACGCGTTTGAAATCCAGAATTAAATATTCGACCGATTCCAACTCCGGCATCAATCGGCGAAACACCTGCTCCATCGTGCCGAAAAAAAGATCGCCCTGAAGTTCGTAAACGTAGAGGACCGCGGCCTTGCGGGCGAGGATCGCCTGTTCCTCACGGCTGCGCCGCCGCTTGGAGCGGACCGTATCTCCCCGGTAGCGGCGCCGCACGACGGTCCGGGTAATGGAGCGGGTCTTGAACATGTGCAGCTTGAAGCGCTCAGAGAGCTCTTCGCAAACCTGAATGCCGCGGCAACTGTTGCCGCGATCGTCGAGCAACGGCGAAAAAGTGCCGATGCCGAACTGTCCCGGAAGAACGGCGATGATGCCGCCGCCGACGCCGCTCTTTGCCGGCAAACCGACGCGGTAGCCCCACTCTCCGGCGTAGTCGTACATGCCGCAGCTATGCATCACGCTGAGCAGATTTTTGACGTGCCGCTCTTCGATCACGCGCTCGTCGGTGAGTGGATTCACGCCGTTGTTGGCGAGCGTCGCCGCCATCACCGCCAGGTCCCGCGCGCTGACGAGAACCGAGCACTGCTCGAAATAGAGATCGAGGTGCTCGTCGATGCGCTCGTCGATCATGCCGGAATTGAGTCCGAGATAGGCGATCGCCCGGTTGCGGTGGCCCGTCGCTTTTTCCGACAGGAAGACGGACCGGTCGATCTCGACGGCCCGACCCGTAAACCGGCCGAACATTTTGCGGAGACGGGTGAGCCGGTCGTCGTGGCCTTCTCCTTTGATCAACGCGGTGGTGGCGATGGCGCCGGCGTTGACCATCGGATTGAAAGGCCGGTTGCTGCGCTCGTCGAAAACAATCGAGTTGAACGCGTCACCGCTCGGCTCGACCCCGACCTTGCCGAGGACATAATCCTGTCCGTGGTCTTCAAGCGCAAGACCGTAGACGAACGGCTTGGAAATCGACTGGATGGTGAATAAATGACGCGATCGCCCACCTCGTAGATTTGCCCGTCGGCGGTGACGAGAGCGATGCCGAATTGACGCGGGTCGGCCTTGGCCAGCTCTGGGATGTAGGTCGCTACCTTGCCGTTGAAGTTCTCCCAGTACTTCGCGTGCATCTCCTGGAGCGCGGAGAGTATCGGCGAGACCCCGGCGGAGAACGAATTCGAATAAAGCGACGCGCCGTTGGATGACATCCAGGCGCTAGAGTGCGCAATGCCCATGCCAGACGCGCTCACTGCCGCCTTGTCGTTAACTCGGCGTCGGAACGGCCAATTTCCTCTACGAGAATTTTATAGATGGATGGAAGTAGTCCGGATGCCTACTTTCCCGTCAGGGAGTGATTCTTTTGTGGGCAGAATGGCAAAATAATTCAACCCAGGAATGGCAGCTGGCAGGTTGCAAAAAACTCTATATCCAGGCCGGTGCCTGCCTAGCCGATCGATTTCGCGTGCCGGAGTTGCGTGCGATAGAGCGCAAGGTAAGCAACCAGTCCGATCGTCAGCACGCCGCACATCGCGACCGTCGATGGCGCGCCGATCGCCGTAGCGGCCAGACCGAAGGGAAAACCGCCCATCGGACCCAGTCCGCGATTGATCAAGCCGTAAAGCGACATGATCCTGCCGCGATTGGTTTCATCGGCGTGGCTCTGCAGCAAGGTCGCGGTGAAGGAAAGAAAAGTCGTGTGGAATCCGCCGGCGATAAAAAGAAAAAACAAGGAAAGAGGAAATTTGCGCGACGCGGCGAACAAAATAATCGCCGAGCCGAAACCGGCGCCAAGGAAGAAGAGCAGACGATGCGCTTTGGGAAAGCGACGCACCGACGCGAGGGTAAGCCCGCCGACGATCGCGCCGGCGCCGGGCGCCATGAGTAAAAAGCCGAGACCCGGCGCGCCGACGCTGAGAATATCGCGCGCAAAGACCGGCATGAATTGAGTGTAGGGCTTGGTGCAAAACGTAACGATGCCGAGCAGCGTGAACAGGGCAAAAAATACCGGCGTCTTCCAAGCGAGATGGAGCCCTTCGATCATGTCCCGGGTGACGCTTTTCGGGCTCGCCGTCCGCTCCGCCTTGGGAATTCGGATCATGAAGATCGTAACGAGGACGATGAGGTTTCCGGCCGTCGCGACGAAAAAGCAGCCCTGGGTATCGATGAAAGGAATCAGCATGCCGCCGATGGACGGACCGAAAAGCAGCGATCCGTTGAAGACCATCTGATACAACGTGATCGCGTTCGGCAGGACGGTTTGGGGGACAAGCTGATGCAATATCGTCTGCCGCACGGGCTGTTCGAACGATACACAGAAGCCGGTCAGCGCGGAGACAAGAAGCATATGCCAGACGCGGATTGCGCCCATGGCGTTCATGACGCCGAGAAAAAGCGCCATCAATAAAAACGCGCTCTGGGTCACGACGAAAATGGTTTTACGATCAGCGCGGTCCACGACCGCGCCGCCGAAGGCGGAAAAGAGCACGCGCGGCAAACCCAGGCAGAGCCCTTCCAGTCCGAGGTAAAAGGGTGAATTCGTCAGTTGGAAAATCAGCCAGCTTTGCGCCGTGGTTTGTATCAGCGTGCCGGTATGGCCGAGAAGCAGCCCGCACCAAAAAATAAAATAGTCGCGGTGGCGAAAGGCGCGGAATGTATTCGCGAACATGGAGCGGAGACGGTGCTATCTATTTAGGAAGGATGCTTTGCAAAGACAAGTAGGGGCACGGCGCGCCGTGCCCTTACCATTTTACGTCGAGCGAGTCGGTCGAACGCAACCATCTTAACGCCTACCATTGGCAGGCTATGGTAGATGGGCCTTTATGAGCGTCCGCTAAGTCTCTCTTTCGCTCGTGGGGCCGACTTCCCCGGTGCACCACGGAACGAAAGCCTTCATCCTGCACGGCGCGCCGTTCTCCGCGAGCTCTTTCTCGAAGATCTGGTGGATCTCGCGGTCTTCGTCGCCGTACTCGATCTGCCAGCCGCCTTCCTTCATACTGCGGTCAGCGAACTCCCCGCCGCCGCCGCGCGGTGAGTTGATGCCCATGTCGCCCGGCCGGAAGGCGAGATAGCGCGCGCGCGTCGTGCCGGAGTTGAAGTGCTGGTGGTTGCAGTTGTCGCTCGGAACAACGACCATGGAGCCGACCTGCCAGTCGCACTTGATCATGTCGGAGCGGTCTTCCTTGGTCCAGACGAGCGAGAAACCCGCGCTGCCGCTGAGGAGCAGAAGGTGCGCGCCGGGGCCGTGGCGGTGCGCCTTCTTGTACGTGCCGATGGGAAACTCCGAGATGTGGTTCTTCGTATTATTGTTCGCCATCTCCAGCATGGCGTTGATGCCGCCGGCGCCCCGTTCCTTCCATCCATATAACTTCATGTCGGGCGCGTTGGCGATGAAGTTGGACTCCCACACCCGCCGCGTGTAGAGCTTGCCGTTGCCGCTGAAATAATCCTCCTCGCCCGAATAGCGGGCGCGAAACATGTAATCGTTGTTGAAGATGAACTCGTTGTCCTGGTAGAGGCGCATCATCGGCGGCGCGTTGGTCACGGCGAGGTAGCGGACCGGCTCCTGGCCGCTGCCGTTGAAGTTCTGGTACCACGCGTTGAGCGGGATGGAGAAGAGGCTGCCGGCGTGCCACTCGAAAGTATTTTTTTGCTTTGGATCCTGCCAGATCGTGGTCGCGCCGCGGCCCGATACGATGTAGATCGTGAGCTCGTACATGTGGTGCTCCGGCTCGGATTTGCCCCCGGGCGTGATCTCCACCACGTGGCAGTCGTTGGGCATGTGGCGGTTGGCGATATGAACGACCGCGCCCCTGCCGCCCTTGCGCTCCCACGGCCCCAGCTCGATCGTCGCCACACTCGGAAAGTAGAACTCCTCGTGGACTTTCACGCCTTCCTTCTTGAGCCAGTCTTCGTAAGCGTCCGGCTTCCGATAATCTTTAAGACCGTCCTTCGGCGTCTCGGCGACTTTCATGTCGGTGCCCAACATGACCATGGTTGAGTCCTCCTCTTATAAAAATGACGCGGGGTGAAGCAATGGCTCCCGTGCGTCCTCTTTGGAAATAACCGATCTGCTCTTGATTTGTCAACGAGCAGGGGTTGACGTCGGGGTATGCAACGATTTAAAAGACATACTTGAAAGAAAGGAAGTCACATTCTATGACCACAGCCGCTGCCGCTCGAGAAGCGCCGTCCGCTCTCGCCGATGAAGTCATCATCTCGGCCGATTCACATATTATGGAACCGGCGGACCTCTGGGAGAAAAACTTGACACCGGGGCTCAGGGAAAAATATCCGAAGTTCCCGCCGCGCAATTCTCCCGGTGAAAAACCCGGCGGATGGGACCCCAAGGCGCGCCTTAGCGAAATGAGAGTCGACGGGGTATCAGCGGAGGTGCTCTACCCGACCTCCGGGCTGCGTCTTTTCGCGTTGGAGGATTCCGCCCTGCAGGAAGCCTGTTTTCAGATCGCCAACGATTGGCTGATCGAGTACTGCAAAGTAGCGCCGGGGCGGCTGGTCGGCATCCCGTCGATATCTCTCTACAACCTGAAGAATGCGATCAAAGAACTGGAGCGCTGCAAAAAGGCGGGGCTCGTGGGCTGTCTGATCTGGCAGGTGCCGCCCGAGCATCTTCCTTTCACCAGCGACTATTATGATCCGTTCTGGGAGGCGGCTCAGGACTTGAATATGCCGGTCAACCTCCACATACTTACCGGCTTTAATTACAGCCGCTTCGAGCGCAAGGGCCTCGACATCTTCAAAGCGACCGTGAATACGAAACTCTACGATGCCGCGAACACGTTGTTCGATCTGGTCTTCAGCGGCGTCACGGCCCGGTTCCCCAAGCTCAAATTTGTCTATGTGGAAAACGAGGTGGGTTGGATCCCGTTTTTCGTCCACGAATGGGACAAGTATTTTCTCCGATTTCGCAAGCGGGTAGATATGCCGTATATGAAGAAAATGCCCGGCGAGTACGTCGCGGAACAGGTCTATGCCACGTTCTTTAGCGATCCCGCCGGCGGCTGCCTCATGCAGCGATGGGGGCAAGACACCTTCATGTGGTCCAACGATTACCCGCATGCGGCCTCGACCTGGCCGCACTCGCGGGAAGTGATCGCCCGGGAGCTTGGGCACTTGCCCAAGGACATCCTCAGAAAAGTGGTCCGCGGGAACGTAATCAAACTCTATGATCTTAAAATTGACGGAGTGAATGCCTAAGAGCTAGAATGAGCCGATAGATCCTGAAAGGAGACCTCATATGACCGGAACTGCCGCAGCCAAAGCACAGGAGAACGAGACGCCGAAAGCCCAGCTGTTCTCGTTAAAAACCCCTTACATGAAACAGGGCCGGGTGACGCAGCTCGTCGCGGAAACGCCGAACATGTGGATCCACACCAAGATCAACGCCGAAGGCGGTGAGAATGAGATTCACGCCCACCGCGATGAAGACCACTCCTTCATCGTGTTGGAAGGCGAGATGAGCGTGTTCGATGAAAAGGGAAACGAAATACGCGTGAAGCCTTACCAGGGAGTTCTCTTGCCGAAGGGCGCCTATTATCGATACCTGAACACCGGCAAGGGGAACTTGGTCGTGCTGCGCATCGGAGCGGGCGTCCGCAACAAGCCGCAAGCCGGAGCGATGCGGGTTCGGCCCGATGGAAGGGAAATCTTGGGCGGCTCGGTCGAAAACAAGACGCTTCCTCCGCTTGAAATGCCGGGAAAATTTTTCGCTGAATCGGCCGGCTAACCGCCCCTCCCTCTAATCCCATTCTCCGATCCCCGGCGACCGATGCATCGGCTCGCCGGGGATCGATCGCTTGAGACCGCCGGCGATTTCAAAACGCCGCGCGACGCGATTCAACCGCTCGCTTATTCATTTCTCAAGTTCGCGGTACAAAAAATCTCCGTCTCTGGTATAATAGCGGCTGACTATCAGCCTTCCCGAGCGTGAGAGTTGGATCTTCTGGTCATCCTTCATCCATTGAGACCTCGAAAATTTACACGCGAAGATGGAAAATAAAAGATGTCTAAACCTATGTTGAAGACTGTCGAGACTCCCGAGCCGAAGGCGACCGTATCCGCGGCCGAGATGGGATCGCAGCAGCGGGAGATTTCGGTTTCCGAGTTCTTCACCAAGAACCGCCACCTGCTGGGCTTCGACAACCCGCGCAAGGCGCTGCTCACCTGCGTCAAGGAAGCGGTCGATAACGCGCTCGACGCGTGCGAGGAGGCGGGGATTCTGCCGGAAGTCGTCGTCAAGCTGGAAGTCGCGTCGAACGAAAAAACTCCGCCTCCTCCGAGCCAGGCGACCCGCTTTCGCATCACGGTGATCGACTACGGCCCCGGCATCGTGCGCCAGCAGATTCCAAAAATATTCGCCAAGCTGCTCTACGGGTCCAAGTTCCACCGGCTGCGCATGAGCCGCGGCCAGCAGGGCATCGGCATCTCGGCCGCCGGCATGTACGCGCAATTGACCACCGGCAAACCGGTGCAGATCATCTCCCGCACCGGCGCGCGGGCGCCCGCGCACTACTTCGAAGTCCAGATCGATACCAAGAAGAACGAGCCGCGAATTTTCGAGAACAAGCAGATCGAGTGGGAGAGCCACCGCGGCACGCAGGTGACGCTCGAGATCGAGGGCCGCTATCAGAAAGGCCGCTCGTCGGTCGACGAGTATCTCGAACAAGTGGCCATCGCCAACCCGCACGTGAAGCTCGTCTATCACACGCCGGAGGGCGAGACCAAAGAATATCCCCGGACCATTCAAGAGCTGCCGCCCGAGCCGCGCGAGATCAAGCCGCACCCGTACGGCATCGAGTTCGGGATGATGCTGAAAATGCTCCACGACACCAAGAGCCATTGGCTCTCGGGTTTTCTGTCGAGCGAGTTCAGCCGGGTTTCCTCCTCTGTCGCGCACGAAATCTGCAAGGCCGCGAAGCTCTCGCCCGACTCGCGGCCCAGAAATATTCACGGCGCCGCCGCCGAGACGCTTTATAAGGTGATCCAGTCCACCAAGATCATGGCGCCGTCCAGCAACTGCCTCTCGCCCATCGGCGAGAAGGCGATCCTTCACGGCCTGTACAAGCAGATCAAGGGAGATTTCTACACTGCCGTGACCCGGCCACCCGCGGTCTACCGCGGCAATCCCTTCGTGATCGAGGCGGGTCTGGCGTTCGGCAAGGGACCGGAACAGACGGCCGATAAATCTGAGGAACCGAAGACGCCGCTCGCCGAAGGCGAGCAGCACGACGACGACAACGAGCTGGCGCGCGTGATTCGCTACGCCAACCGCGTGCCGCTGCTCTACCAGCAGTCGGCGTGTGCGACGTTCAAGGCCGTGCTCGACACCACCTGGCGCAACTACGGCATTGCCCAATCTCGCGGCGCGCTGCCGGCCGGTCCCATGGTGATTTTCGTCCACATGGCCTCGGTCTGGGTCCCTTTTACCAGCGAGTCCAAGGAAGCGATCGCCGATTACGACGAGATCCGCAAGGAGATCAGGCTCGCGCTGCAAGAGTGCGGACGGCGGCTGGGAGTCTTCGTGCGGCGGCGAGAGAACGCCAAGAGCGAATTCCGCCGGCGCAACATCTTCGAGCTCTACATCGAAGAAGTCGTCGAGGCGTGCAACCGCTTGAAGGGCGGAAAGCTCGCCAAAGAAAAACTCAAAAACCAGCTGCAGAAGATCGCCCTGAAACGGACCGGCGGAGAAAAAACCGACGAACTACTGGGAAAACACGGCAGCGGCCCGGAAGGTCTCCCCGATTCGATCATCGTCACGCCGGAGGGAATTGAAGGCGAGGCGCCGGATCTGACGGGCGTTGGGCGAAGCGACGCCGCGGCGGCGGAAGAAGCCCTGATCGAAGTCGCGCCGGTGCCGGCGCCGGCGCGGCCCAAGGGAAAGGCCGGGTCTAAAAAGACTTCCACGCCCGCCAAGTCTAAAACTTCCGGCAAGAAGAATCCTGCAAAAGTCCAGGCGCCGTCCGCGAAGCAGATGACTTTGGGTTTCGAAAAGACCAAGAGAAGCGCAAAAAAGTAGCGGCCCTGCCGGATTCAGGCGGAGAACATTCACCACGAAGGACACGAAGAGCACGAAGAAAAACAATTTAGCCACACAGAACGGAGAGCAGAAAATCAGAAAGATTCAAACCCTTCGTGTCCTTCGTGCTCTTCGTGGTGAAATAGAACCTCGGGCATACTGAGACGGAATTGGACAGAGGAAAAAAGATGGCGCAAAAAAAGCCGAAAAATAACGGCGCGGTGGCAAAGAAACTCGTCGGCGTGGCCGACGTGGTCATTACGGCCGCCGAGCACAGCAAGGACCCGACGCTGTCGATTCCCATCCGCAGTCTCGCGAACGTCACGTTCAACGAGAAACGCGGCCTCATCGAAATGGGCAAGAGGAAGCAGGCGCGCTCGTTCTTCAACGTCGGCATGGCCAAGAAGTTCATGCAGACGGTGCTCGTGGCCGACGCCCTGGCCGAGCTGCAGCGCGCGGACTTGACGACTTCTCTTAGGGAAATCTACTACCGCACCAAGCACACGATCAAGAACTCGCACGAGAACACGTTCGACAACCAGAACGAATCCGATCCGCTGATCGAAGACCTCGAAGTCACGCTGACGGCCCTGCGCGAAGAGCTTCACGTGCGCGCCGAGAACTCGGGCACCGTCGTGGGACCGCTGGTATTAGTCGACGACGGCGACCGGGTGGATTGCGCGCGGCTGGGCAAAGGCGGTTATTCGGTCCCGTCGATCGTCGAGCCGGAATACATCCAGATCACGAAGTGCACGGCGGATTTCGTGCTGCTGGTCGAGAAAGGCACGCAGTGGAACCGCCTCTCGGAAGATAAATTTTGGCGGCGGTACAACTGCATCCTGCTGACCGGAAACGGCCAGCCGCCGCGTGGCGTCCGGCGTCTCGCGCGCCGGCTGAACGAAGAATACAATCTTCCCGTGTACGTGCTCGTGGACAACGATCCCTGGGGCTATTACATCTACTCGGTCGTCAAGCAGGGGTCGATCAATCTCGCTTTTGAAAGCCAGCGCATGGCGATTCCGAAAGCCAAGTTCATCGGTTTCTCCAGCGCCGATCCCGATCGCTACGGCCTGCCGCGCAACGTCGGCATCAAGCTCAACGACAAGGACATCAACCGGGCCAAGGAGCTGCTCAAGTATCGCTGGTTTCAAAAAAAAGAATGGCAGGAGGAAATCAAGCGCATGCTCACGAGCGGTCTCAAGTTCGAGCTCGACGCGCTCGCCAACAAGAACTTTCAGTACTTGACGAAGACCTACCTTCCGAGAAAGCTCAAAGAGAAAGACTGGCTGGATTAGGGCGAGCCGCCGCTGTAGGTTGACGAAGGACTGTGATATTCTAATTACTGATTATGGAAAAAGTTGTCCAAATATTCCGTTCTTTCGACGCAGCGGACGATGCTGACTATGAGTATTACCGCGCCCGGTCAGGCAACGAAAAACTACAAATGCTGCTCGACATAATCATGCCCGAGAATCCCGATGCGACTGTTATCGAGCGATCTGCGCGAGTTCATCCACTTACTGAACACGAAGAGTGTTAAGTACGTGATCGGCGGCGCCTGGGCGCTGGCCTTTCACGGCCGCCCGCGCTATACGGGCGATCTCGATGTCTTTGTCAGCCGCGAACCGGATACGCCGGCAGATTGATGGAAGTCATCGAAGCCTTCGGGTTTGGTGGGTCCGGCATCAAGCGCGACGATTTCTTGCAAGTGGATCACGTCATTCAACTTGGGCGGGCGCCCAATCGCATAGATATCCTCACGGGAATCAGCGGCGTCGCTTTCGACGAGGCGTGGGAGAGCCGAGAGCATGGAAGTGTTTCCGACGCCGCTGTTTTTGTTATCAGCCGCGATCTTTTAATTAAAAATAAACGCGCGGCCAACCGGGACAAGGATCAAGCAGATATCAAACTGTTGGAGAAAACCAGGCCGCCGCGTTCTTAGCATGCTCACGAGCGGCCTCAAGTTCGAGCTCGACGCGCTCGCCAACAAGAACTTTCAGTACTTGACCAAGACCTACCTTCCGCGAATGCTCAAAGAGAAAGACTGGCTAGATTAACGGAGGGCCTAGGTGGGGCTGCAGATTATCGAAGGAAACTTAGGCTTGAAGGTTTTTTGCCTCAAATCTCTTCTGCCTTCTGTCCCTGTAGAGGTTACATTGACACAATCCTTGGTAATCGAATAGTCTCACATGCGAAAAAGGCCGTTTGCGAAAGCGGGCTGATCTATGCGTCTTACTCGCGGTCACCGGGCTCTTTTTGCCGTCGTTGCGTTGCTCGTGAGCGTTGCGGCGCCTTCGGCGCCAGAGGCTCAGGAAAAAATCCTCTTCTCCTACGCTGGATTCAATGAAACCGTTGGGCCCATGTGGGTCGCAGTGGACAAAGGTTTTTTCAAAAAACAGGGCCTCGACGTCAGCATGCTCCAGGTCCGCAGCGGCCAGATCAACATAACGGCGTTGATGTCCGGCGATGTCCAGGCGACCTGGCCCGCGGTCTCCTCCGTCCTCAGCGCGGTATCCGGAGGGGCGAAGATCGGCTGTGTCGCCTCTCCTTTTAACAAGATAGCGCGCGAGCTGATCGTGCGTAAGGAAATCGATTCGCTGTCGGCTCTGCGGGACAGGGTTTTTGGCGTGCAGAGCATCGGCGGAGGATTTTGGCTGCAGACCATGATTGTTCTGGATCGGCTTGGCTTGGATCCGGACAAGCACGGACTCAAGATGCGGATTGTCGGCGACGAGCCGACGATTCTTCAAGCCTTGCTTGCCGCGAATATCGACGCGGGCGTCATCACCTACGCCTCCGCCGCGGTGGCCAAACGGGCCGGCCTTCGTTCTTTAGCAAACACAGCGGAGCTGCGGGTCCCCTATCAGGGAGTAGGCATCTGTACGCGGAGCGATCGGATTGCCAGCTCTCCGGATCTTATCCTGCGCCTGGTGAAGGGGATGGTGGAGGGGGTGGTCTTCATTCAGGAGCCGCGCAACAAGCGGGCAGTGATGGAGGTTTTGAAGAGAAACCTTCGGCTGAGGACCGACGAGGATGCCGAGACCTCCTACAATTCGTTGCGCCTGGTGTCGACTCTCGATGTGGCGCCCGATCCGGAGGCGTGGAGAAATATTCAAAAGTATGTTTCTCGACCCAATCCCAAGGTTGCGCAGGTGGACATCCATCAGATCATCAATGGCAGTTTCGTGAAGAGCCTCGAGGAAACCGGATTCTTGCCTGAGGCGAGAAAGAAGCTGGGACTGTAACACCGGAAATATGGAGTGACGGAGTAATGGAGTGATGGACCCCAATACTCCAACACTCCAGTACTCCATTCTCGACTGTGTTGGAGGAGTTATGCATGGCGGTAAGGCGCTGGTTAAGATTTTTGAGCGGGCCGGGGTCGATTACATCTTCTCTTCGCCCGGGACGGAATGGCCTCCGGTGTGGGAGGCGCTCGCCGAAGCGCAGGAGCGAGGGGACAGTCGCATAGGCTTTTTGAACTGTCGTCACGAAGCGCTCGCCGTCGCCATGGCATCGAGCTACACCAAGGTGACCGGCAAGCCGCAGGCGGTCTTGCTCCATGCTACGGCTGGCCCTTTGAACGCGGCCATGTATCTGCGCGCCGCCTATCAGGAGCGGGTGCCGATGGTGATCTGCTGCGGCGAATCCTCCGCGTTCGGAGAAGAGTCGCGGCTGCCGGACCCGGGAAACCAATGGGTTCACGATCTCACCGACATCGGCGGACCCGCGGAGCTTTTGCGACGCTGCGTCAAGTGGAGCGAGCGCGTCACTGCCTCGTCAATCCTTATCCCCTCGGTCGAGCGGGCGATCGAGATCGCCGTGGAGCCTCCCGCGGGGCCGGTGCTCCTCGGCGTGCCGTTTGAGTGCATGTTGGATGAAGTCTCTTGGCCCCGGGATAGCAGACCGAATCGGGTGGCGCGCGCCTTTGCCGTCGAAGACCAGGCGATTCAAGAGGCCGTGGATTGTCTCTTGCGCGCCCAGCGTCCGGTTCTGGTCACCGAACATGTAGGCCGGGATGCGTCGGTCGTGAGCCTGCTCGTCGAGCTTTGCGAGTCGCTGGCCATTCCGGTCATGGAATCCTTCCGGCCGGCGTTTTTAAATTTTCCGCGCACTCACCCTTTATACCTTCCTTACGATCCGCGTCGCGTCGAGTCGGCCGACCTGGTGCTGGTCGCGGACGCAGTCAGTCCCTGGTATCCGCTCAACAAGGGACCGAAGGCCGACGCGAAGGTTATTTTTCTCGGCGACGAGTATCCGTACTCCCGGCTGCCGTTCTGGGGTTACAAAGTAGATCTCGCGTTGGTCGCTCCGCCGGCGGCGACGTTGGCAAGGCTGCTCGGCCGGGTCAAGGCGTCGGAAGCGTTCGTTGGAAACCGCGCTCAGTACGAGCAACGCTTTCGCGCGATCCGTGAGGAGCACGACAAGCAGGCGGCGGCGATGCAGCGCGACGCATTGGAACACAAAAACGATATCCCGGTCGATCCGCGCTGGCTCTGCCAGGCGCTCAACGATTCGATTCCGCCGAATGGTGTGGTCGTGGAAGAGACGACCGTGCACCGGACGCTGATCCAGAACATGATCCCGCGTACCGAGCCGATGTCGTATCTCGCTCGCGTGACGGGAGGCTTGGGCGTGAGCTTGGGTTACGCGCTGGGCGCGAAGCTGGCGATGAAAGAGCGGCCTGTCTTCGTCCTTATCGGCGACGGAGCCTTTCACTACAACCCCGTGCCGTCGTGTTTAGGGTTGGCGCAGGAATACAATCTGCCGATCATCGTGGTCGTGTTCAACAATCAGCGCTACCTTTCGATGGAGCGAGGCCTCCTCAAATATTACCCGGACGGCGTTTCGAAAAAGACCGGGGTCCACTTCGGCGGGCCTATCCTCCCCAATCCCGACTACCGTCTTTATGCGGAGATTTACGGCGGGTACGGGGTTAGGGTGACGGATCCTAAAAACCTTCAGTCGGCTGTTGCTAAAGCCCTGGAACATAGCGCTGTGGGACGCTTGTCCGTGATCGATGTGGTGCTGAGCGACTACCTGCCGAGGCAGTGAGCCTAAACAAGCCGAGGAAAGCGAGACAGCGCTAAACCATCACGATCTTGGCGGGGGGAAAGCCGTTGAAGTTAGCGACGGCGCTCGCTGAAGAGTAGGCGCCGATATTTTTCACGTAGACCACGTCGCCCACGTACAGCTCGGGAATTTCCACATCGAGCGAGAGCGTATCGAAAGAATCGCAGGTCGGCCCGGCGAGCGCGCTCAAGAACGTCTGTCCGCGGCGGAGCGTTTTGAACTCGTACTTGCAGTGATCGAAGACCATGCCGGAAAAATCGCCGTAGATCCCGTCGTTCAAGTAATAATAATTTTTGTTGTTGCGGAACGCTCTGCCGATCACCTGGGTCACGAGAATGCCGGCGGGTCCCGCCAGAAACCGGCCCGGTTCGGCGATGAACTGGACTTTCTTGTCGAAGAGCTGGCGAATCTGCTTGCGAATCGCGGATGCCATGCGCTCGAAATTAACTCCGATTTCATCGTCGAAATGCTGGATGGGAAATCCGCCGCCGATGTCCATGATCTTGAGCGGGACGTCGTGTTCCTTGGCCTCGTTGAAAATATGCGCGGAAATTTCCAGCGCCTGAAGATAATTTTCCACGTTCTTGGATTGCGATCCGACGTGAAAACTGAGACCGGTCGGAACCAGCCCGAGCGAGCGCGCTTTGCGCAAGATCAAATGCGCGTCTTCCGGATCGGCGCCGAATTTGAGCGATAGGTTTACCACGCTGCCTTCGTTGCCCACTTTGATACGCAGCAGAACGTGCGCTCCCGGATAATGCTCCGCGATCTTGTAAAGCTCCGGCTCGTTGTCAAAGGTCATCATCCGCACTTGCCGCCGGTGGGCCGTGACGATGTCGTCGGCCGATTTGACGGTGTTGGCGAAGATAATTCGCTCGCGCGCAGCGCCCAGAGCGAGAACCTGCTTCATCTCCGAGGCACTGGCGACGTCGAAACCGGCCCCCAGTTTGATGAAGGTCTTGATGATCCTGGGGTGGGGATTCGCTTTGATGGCATAATACGGCATGACTTCGGGCAGGCATTTGCGGAAGCGCTGGAACTGTCTTTCAAGAACGCCCCGGCGAATCAGCATGAACGGAGTGCGATGTCTCTTCAGCATCGCGCGAATCAAATTCTCGACGCCGCTTAAGTCCGGCTTGGCTTTCGCGAGCTTGGGACTAGCGGCCGGATTTGGCGCCGGTGTAGGCACGGTTTCTCTCCGCATGATCGACTAGAAACGTCGTAAACTGCCAAACATCTTCCTCGGGCGGACGGGGGATGTCGAATCGGGTGAACTGGGTATTCAGATTTTTAAGCGGCGTCCAGTCCACCGCTTCGGAAATGAAAGGGCTGATGTAGGGGACGCTGATTTTCAAAATCTCTTCGTGATCGATGTCGTCGGGCAGGCAAACGCCGCTGTTCGGATTTTTGATCATCCAGCTCGCCGCCGCCACGACGGAGATCGCGACTTGCAGCGTCGTGGCCTGCTGATGCGGGACGTGCTTGCGCGCGTCGTGGATGCTCAAAAGACTGCCGCACCACCAGGATTTGAAGTCGTGTCCCATCAAGAGCACGCCAAGCTGGTCCTCGCCGTCGATGATTTCATCGCTCATGATGCGCTGATCTTCCTGGAGTTTGTACTGGCGCATTTCCAGCTCGTGCAGCGAATTGATCGCGACGTCCGCCGGGCAGTAAGCGTAGTGGACCGTGGGACGGTACACGGCTGCGCCGTTTTGCCAAACAGTAAGACGGTCCGAAATGCTGAAGGCCTCGCCGTGCCGGATGACCATGCCGGTGATCTCGCCGCACGGCACCCACGAGCGGACCCAGGTCTTCATGCCGAGCGTGCGCAGGCAGATTTGATTCTTCGGCCCGGTCTTGTGGAAAAAGGCGTTCTCGGGGACGTAGCGTTCGTGCGTGCCCCAGCCCAACTCGGCGGGCGCCACGCCTTCCTCGAAGAAGCCCTCGATACTCCAGGTATTGACAAACTCGTTCACGCGCTTGGGCTGATCGGTGATCTGCGTGTCGCGCTCGCTGATGTGGATGACTTTGACGTCCGCAAGCTGCGCCAGCGCCGGAAAATTTTTGTCGGCGAGGGCCTTTTCCAAACGTGGGCACCGCGGGTCGGCCGGTTTTTCTTTTAAAATTTTCTCGGCGATTCCAAGGAGCGCGTGTTTGGTGAAGTGGGATACCAGGCCCGGATTGGCGCCGTGATCGACGACTGCCGACGTGCCTTTGTTGTCGCCCCACTTCTCGATCATCTTCCGCATGGTCATGTGCCGGTAGTAAAGCGTGTATTGTGTCGGGTCGTTGCGCTGGGAGTCTTGATAGGGGTTCCACACTTCGACCGAGGTGTTGACGTAGAGCACTTGATGGTCGCGGCACCATTGGAGCATGGCGTTGCATTCGATGTTCCAGGCGAGATCAATAATCAGGTCGCCGGCGCCGACGTATTTTGGCAGCAGTTGCGGGTAATTTTCTTCCGTAACCCGATCGAATACGTAATGGACGCCGCGATCCAAGGCGTCTTTGACCCGGAGGCGGTTGTCGGCGAAATCCATGATCGTAATATTTTTTGCCGGCATGTCTATGAATTTGAGTACGAGCGGCACCGCGCATTGCGATACCGACCCGCAGCCGATGATGAGCACTCGTCCGTTAAACTTCATGAACGCTCCATTCAAATAAAACAGGATTGAGATTGGACGCTATCCGATGACGGTCTTTATTTCAAGATTTTTTTCAAGAAATAGCGGCGTGACCAGGATCTATCCTCCCGGAAAGGTCAAACAGAAAGTTTGGTTGGATTAATCTGAAGCGACGTTCAGCTTTTTCGTGCGTAGATAGGCCGCGCCCCGCGCTAAAGCAAATCCACGAACACCCGCGGAGTTACGATGCGGATGTGTTCATAAGATTTGAGAGACAGAAGATGCTTGTCTCCTGTTACGACAAACTGCACAAGACCTTCCACCCCGGCTTCGATGTACTTGTTATCATCGGGATCTGCGGCAACCGCATGAATGCGCAGTTTTCCATCCACCGGTTGGGCGATCAGTTCGATCGATGCAACCCACAGATCTAGATCCTCATCCGAAGTTTTTATGTACTTGCGAACCTTTGGGTAAGAGAGCGAGCGGCGTACTTCCGCCAAAATGGCAGGCGAGACAATCAACTCAAAGGTGTTTCTTTCCAGCAAACTTTTGAGGATTCGCCCGGACGCGCCTTTCGGCTGGATCAGGGCGCTGATCATTACGTTGGCATCGAGAACGGCTCGGAGCACAGGTTACCTGCGCCGGGCTTTGCGCGTGCGGTGCTTGGCTTCATCCGCCAGCCGTTCGGCTTGCGCCTCGGAGGGTTTTCCCGCCTGGCGCTCAAGGACCTGCAGCAGGTGCATTTGCGCCGCCCGCCGCATCTGCTCGAGCCGCTCCACCGGCACGACGGCAGCAAGCGGCTTGCCCTTGCGCTCGATAATGAATTGATCGTTGCGTAGCGCAACGCGATTCAGGATATCGCCGAGTCGCTGGCGAACTTCCAGAGTCGAAATTTTCTCTGTCATATTGACAACTATGATAGTTGTTAAAGTTAGCCAGGTCAAGCACGGAAAACCTTGCCGTCGTATCGAGCAATCAGCCGGGGTCGCCTGAAGTGGATCAGCCTCCGGCTGAAGCAATTCCGCTGAGGCCGAGCGATAGTTGCAGATTTACGCAATTGCGCAAATCCACAAATGGAGGAGGGCCAGCGGATTCAAAGCCGGCGGAAGAGACGCAAATGTCCAGCGCTGCCTTAAAACCGCGCGCTGAGTTTGACACGAGGTCATCTCAGCGGATACGCTTCGTGCCAAATCTTGTATTGAGGAGAAAACGAGATGAAGCGTAGCTCCCTGATCGCCCTCATCTTAGTGGCCGCAGCGTCGCAAGGCGCGTTTGCGGCCGACGATCATCTGAGCGAACAGCAGAAATTGGGACGGCGGTTGTTCGAGCAGTCGTGCGGCGTCTGCCATACGCGGCCGACGCTGGTGTCGGGCATGTTTGGACCGGAGCTGTCGAAGGAGAGCGCGGGCGGCAATGAAGCCGCCATGCGCGAGTTCATCAGCAATGGGACGCCGCGCATGCCGGGCTTTAAATACACCTACAACGCGGAGCAGATTGCTGCCATCGCCGCCTATTTGAAGACCATGCCGCGCGGCACGCAGGATCTTCCGACCGCGCGGACGCCGGCGCGCGCGCCGACGCCGATGCAATGAAGATGCACCGGAGACTTAGGAGAAGGCCATGAAAACTTTACGCAAGTCGACCGTCGCCGCCCTGATCGCCGTCGCCGTCGCATTGAGCGCAACAACTTTGACTCCCAGCGCGGCTTATGCCGACGCGCTGCTCGCCGGGACAATCACCGCGGCCGCGGGCGAGAAGATGGGCGGCGTGACGGTGTCGGCCAAGGCGGAACGGTCGCCGATCACCACGAGCGTCTTTACCGATGAGACCGGCAACTACTACTTCCCGCCGCTGCCGAACGGCAAATACCGGGTCTGGGCGCAGGCGCTGACCTACCAAACAGCCAACGGCAACGTCGAGCTGAAAAAAACGACGCGGCGGAATTTCATTTTGCAGCCGATGAAGACCCAAGAAGACTGGATCCGGCAACTACCCGGCGACGAGTTCTTGGCCGCGCTCCCGGGCGACACGCCGGAAGACTACCGGATGAAGACCCAGGTGCGGAAGAATTGCACCGGCTGCCACAGCGCGAGCTATCCGCTGCAGTACCGGTTCGACGAGGAAGGCTGGAGCAAGATTCTCGATCTCATGAAACATGTGAACGTGCTCGGCGTCTTTCAAGGAATCGATCACAAGGCGACGCCGAATATCGATTTTCACCAGAAGGAACTCGCGGCCTATCTCGCCCGCGCGCGCGGACCGGGCGAAACCTCGATGAAATTCAAGCTGCGCCCGCGCCCGTCCGGCGAAGCGGCGCGCGCCGTCTTCATGGAATACGACTTCCCGATGGAGCACGGCCACACGGCGTCGATGGACGGGAGCGATTGGTCGCTCGGGACCAAGTCGAGCATGAACCACGTGTCCGGCGTGCATGACGCGCAGATGGACTTCGACGGCAACATCTGGATCACCTTTTCCCATACCAGCATGGAGACCACGATCGCCCGCATCGACGGCAAGACCGGTGCGGTGAAGAATTTCAAGCTCGACGATCAAAGAGGCATCGCCGCCGGCACGCACGGCATCACGCGCGATGAAAACGGCAACCTCTGGTTCAACACGCGATCGAACGTGCAGCGCAGCCGCGGCGGACTCGGCAAGATCGATCCCAAGAGCGAAAAGATCACCGTGTATATTCCGACCGAGCCGATGTCCGGAACGGCGGGAACCCTGGACGCCGACTTGAACGGCAACGTCTGGGTGACATCGCCCGACGGCGCGCTCAGGTTCAATCTCAAAGAAGAGAAATTCACCGAGTTCAAATCGGTGACCTACAAGAACCAGCACGGCACGGCGACGGTTTACGGTCTCGCGGCCGATCGCACCGGCAACGCCTGGTGGCTGTTGATGGCGCAGGACCTCGTCGACTACAGCGACTTGAAGACCGGCAAGAGCGGCGAGTTCAAGCTCACGCCGGAAAAGGCCGTCATGGAAAATCTCACGCCGGAACAGAAGAAGATGTACGAGACCTTCCAGCCGCCGGATTTCAACACGCCGTTCGCCTGGGCGCAGGCGCCGCGCCGGATGGGCGCCGACAAAAACGGCGATTACGTCTACGTCGGCAACTCGTTCGGCGGCACGCTCGCCAAGATCAACATCCTCACCAAGGAGACGACGCTCGTCCCGCTGCCGGATCCCGAAGCGCATCAGCCCTATCAGATCGGCGTGGACAAAGGCCACAACGTGTGGACCAACCTGTGGAGCACCGACAAGGTCGCAAAATACGATCCGAGCGCGGGACAGTGGACGCTGTTCGATCTGCCGACGCGCGGCACTGAGTCGCGCCACATCTCGCTCCTCGAACGCGAGGGTCAGCCGCTCCGGGTAGTGATTCCGTATGAGCGCGCCCGCAAGGTAGCGGTCCTGACGCCGCGCACCGAGGCCGAGATCCAGGCGCTGAAGAATCAGGTCGGCCGCTAACCCGGAATATTCACGCCACGAGGAGAACCCACAAACAAACGCCGCTTGAAGGAGGAGAAACATGGTTGACTGGCCGCCCGTCATAGACGCCGATGGACATGTTCTGGAGCGCCAAAGCGACATCCGCAAATACCTCGAGCCGCCGTGGAACCGCCGTGAGACGGGCCTTTGGCCTTCCGATCAGCCCTTCGACACGGACCTCTTCGAGACCCTCGGCTACCGCGGCTACGCACGCGGCATGAGTCCGGCCCAGCAGGTCGAGACCTGGCTCAAGATCATGGACGAATACAACATCGAGGAGGCGGTGCTCTTTCCGACCGGCTCCGGCAACATCCCAAAGCTGCGCGAGCCCGAGTTTTGCGTCGCCGCTTGCCGCGCCGCCAACGAGCACTTCGCCAAGGAGTACAACGCTCTGTCCGATCGCATCCATTGTGTGGGCGTGCTGCCGCTGAAGTGGCCCCACGAGGCGGCCAAGGAGCTACGCCGGGCGGTCACCGAGCTCGGCTTGGTGAGCTTCGAGCTGCTTTCCATGGGTTTGCCCACGGCGCTCGGCGATCCGATGTACGACCCGCTCTATGAAGAGGCCCAGCGGCTCAACGTACCGCTCTCCGTCCACGGCAACCGCAGCTCTTCGGCCGAGGTCGGCGCGGGCGCGCTCCGAACCTTCGCCGAGGTGCACACCTACACCTTCCCGGCCGGCATCTTCCTGCACTTCACCAGCATGATTTTCCAGGGCGTGCCGGTGCGCTTCCCCAAGCTGCGTCTGGCCTTTCTCGAGATCGGCGCCACCTGGCTCCCGTACTGGCTCGACCGCATGGACGAGCACTGGGAATTGCGCGGCGAGTTCGAGGCGCCTCATTTGAAGAAAAAGCCCAGCGAGGTGGTGCGCGAGTCCCGGATCTACTTCAGCCTCGAGGCCGAGGAGCGGCTCCTGCCCCAGACCATCGACTATCTTGGCGACGGCCACTTCCTCTACGCCTCGGACATCCCGCACTGGGATGGGGAGTTTCCTAAGAACCTCGAATACCTGTGGAACCATCCGGACCTTTCGCGGGAAACCAAAGAGAAGATCGCCTATCACAACGGGAGGGCGTTCTTTCAGCTCAAGCGCCCAGCCTCGGCGCAGTCTGTCCGGAAAGCGAAGTGAGACAACACGTCCGAGGGTTAGGGTGGGCTCTTGCATGACGACAATGTGTGATTGCAAGACTTGATTCCTCACATTTTTTCGACCAAGCAAAAAATGGCCGACCGAATCCTCAATCATCTTTGCGGCTATGGGCTGAAGTTGTCCTATCGCGACCTGCCGCAGGAAGTGATACGCCGAACCAAGCACATTGTCTTGGATACCGTGGGCTGCGCGCTCGGGGGAGCCGAAAGTCCTCCAGCGAAGATCGCTAGAGCCGCCGCATCTGAGATAACTTCGGCGATCCCGTCCACCGTTTTGATTAGCGGCCGAAAAACCTCACCCGACCTCGCAGCTTTCGCCAATGGTGTGATGATCCGCTATCTCGATTTTAACGACACCTATGCCGGTTCGCCCACCTGCCACCCGAGCGACCTTCTGGCGCCGGTGTTGGCTGTCGTGGACGCAAGAAACGGCAACGGCAAAGACGTAATCCTCGGCACGGTTCTGGGTTACGAGGTGTTGTGCGGGCTCATCGACCTCGGAACGAAAGAGCCCGGGCGTGGTTGGGATCAGTCGACCTACGGTGTCATCGCGGCTGCCGTGGTGGCGAGTAAATTGTTTGGCTTTACGAAAGAGCAGATGGCTAATGCGATCAGCCTGGCGGTCTCGTCGCATATCAGCCTCGAGCAAATTAGAAGAGGCCAGATTTCCCATTGGAAGGGATGCGCGTTGGCCAATGCCTCGAGGAACGCCGTCTTTTGCGCCATGCTGGCCGGCAAAGGGATGACAGGACCGGAGGAGGTATTCGAAGGTAAGGCCGGATTCTTGAACAGCACGGGGATTCGCTTCGAGTTGAGGCCATTCGCGGACTCCGCCGAATCCTACCGCATCATGCAAGCGCGGTTGAAAGCATTTCCGTCAGGATATTTTTCCCAGAGCGCGATCGAGGCGATTCTTGACTTGCGCTCCCAAATCCCCGATCTCGACGACATCAAGGAGATTCGCCTGCAGACTTTCCCCGCCGGGTACGAGATCATGGGCTCGGGAGAAGCGAACTGGCAGCCGGAAACAAGGGAGAGCGCCGATCACAGTCTGCCCTTCGTGATGGCGGTTGCGCTGATGGAAGGCAACCTGGAGATTCGTCACTATGACCAGATGTACTACAAGCGCGCCGACGTGCGGGCGCTCATGCAAAAAATCAAGGTGCGGATCGGCGAAGAACCTGTTGCCGCGTGGCCGGAAGTTCCCTTGAACATTGTGGACGTCGAGATGAAGTCAGGAAAGCTTCTCTCGGCCAAAGTGGCCTATCACCTCGGCCATTTCAAACGGTGGATGACCGACGAGGAACAGGAGCGTAAATTTCGTCCGCTGGCGGAGCCGCTGCTGCCAAAGAGACAAATTGACGACCTCCTGGCCTGCGTGCGCCGGTTGGACGAAGTCGAGCAGATCAGCGAATTGATTACCTTAACGGTAGCGCCAAATTTACCTACATAACCACAACGCAATGAGAAGCCAGAAAATTCGAAGCTCGAAATCCGAAATTCGAAACAAATCTAAATCACCAAAACTAAAAGATCAAAGTTTCAAACAAACCGGTTTCGGATTTTATGGATTCCTAATTTGGCTGTAAGTCTTTCGGTTTTGTTTCGGATTTCGATATTCGGATTTCGGATTTTGTTTTGCTGGCCTCAACCGGGAATCACGTGCGCGATGCCAGGAAATCGTCGATGGCCTGGTTAAACTCCTCAGGCTTCTCCGCCATAGGAAAGTGACCGGCATGGTTCAGCTTAAGGTACTGAGAGCCGAGTACGGCCCGATGGATCTCCATTTCATACTCCGGTGGTGAACCGGGATCATCCGCCCCCCGTATTAAGAGAAGCGGTGGTTTGAGCGTGCTAATGCGGTCTCTGACATCGAATTGATCGATCGCGACGAAATCATGGTGCTGGCTCATCGGCCCCACCTTGCGATGGCACTCGACGAGACGCTCGCGAAGGTCCGGATCGATAAACATCATGTTATGGCGCATGAGATCGAGCCATTGCCGGTACATCTCAGCGTCCTTTGCGGCCTTGAGCCGCAGCTCCAGAGCAGCGGGTGGCCGCTCCTTGGGCCGCATGGCTACAGTCATCAACACCAGCGCCTTGACCTCATCCGGATAGTCCAGGCCATGCTGGAGCGCGATGCAAGCTCCGAGCGTGAAGCCGACCAGCACCAGATCTCGCTGTTTACCCTGGGACCATAACCACCCCCTCAACCATTCTGTATAGCGTTCCACATTGGGACAGGGTTTTCCCTCCAGATGTCCGGGCAACGTGGGCGCGAGGCTGCCCTGATAGTGTTTGAGCTGATAGACAAACGATTCGGCGCATCCTCCCGCCCCGGGCCCATGAATGAAGACCATTTGGTTCACTATTCCCTCCCGCCATGTAACAAACATCGTCCCTAACCTCTTCGTTGGATTCTGTCAACGACTTGAACGGTTTGAACTTCTGAAACGATTTGAACCGGGGTCTAAGGTGGGGCGCGGGGCCTAGTCGACCGTCACGTTGACATCTCGCTGCCTTATCGAATAGCTTTGGTTTCGAGAAAGGGCGGTTGTGTGCGCCCCATCGGCAACGTCAAGCCGCTGCGCGGCCGCAACACCTAAAGACAAGGAGAAGGGGAAGAAAAGGGGACGCGAACCTTTTATGAATCTTTCTGTTGCCTAATGCCTATCGCCTTTTTCGATTCGTTGCCGCTTGCGGCTTAAGGATCACCATTCCATGAACCGCCGCTATCGCCAACACTCAATCAAACTCCTTCTCACCCTATCTACCTCCCTCGCGTTGCAACTCTCGTGGCGCCTTCCAGCCGTCACCGCCGCGCCGCCGAAAGTGGTCGTCGGCTACGCGGCGGGAATCGCCCGGCTCATGCCGTTATGGATCGCCCAGGAACAAGGCTTTTTCGCCAAGTATGGAATCGACTTGGAGCCCGTGCTCATACGCGGCGGCACCACGCTCGTCACCGGCCTGGCCGCCGGGGACGTCCACATGGGCCGGACGGCGGGCGCGGCGGTCTTGTCGGCGGTGGCCGCCGGTCACGATCTCAAAATGGTCGCGACGTTTTCCAGCCGCAATTCTTATAACGTGGTCGTCCGGCCGAATATAAAAAAGGCCGAAGACATACGCGGGAAAAAAATCGCCATCAACAGTTTCGGCGGCGGCACCTGGGTGGGCGCCATGCTCTGGCTGGAGCATTTCGGCCTGGAGCCGCAGCGCGATCAAATCCTGATGCAATCGCTCGGCGATCAGAGCGTCCAGGCCCAGGCGCTCGACTCGGGCGTCGTCGACGTCGCGTTCGTCGACAGCTTCTACAGCAACTGGCTCAGGCAGAGAGGGATGACGGTGCTCGCGGACTACACCGAGCTTAAGCAGCCCATCGTCAGTCAATCGTCGGTCGTCCAGCGCGCGTTTTTGCAGCAGCGCCCGGACGCCGTGGAGAGTTACCTGAAGGGGGAAATTGAAGGCATGGCGTTCGCCGTCGGACCGAAAAACAAAGCGGCGACGATCAAAATGCTCATGCGGCGCCTAAGAACAGATGCCACGGGCGCGGAGGACGGCTATCTCGATCTCCTCCGCGGGGTCGAGCGGAAACCGTTCGCTTCGCTCGACGGAATGCGCAACCTCCAGCGGCTGCTCAAAGGCCGCTATCCGAAGATCGGCGAGCTGAAAGTGGAAGACATCGTCGACAACCGCATTATGCGCAAGCTCGATGAGAGCGGTTTTATCGAGCGCGCGTACGCCGCTCAGGGCGCCGGCGTTAAATGAAAAATCGCCTCGGAAGAGCCAGTCCGGGTGATGATGTGCGAGCAAAGATGAATCCGTATATCTTTGCGATTCTTGCTCTCGCGCTGGTACCGTTTAAGCCTGCAGCCTCGCTCGGCGCCACCAAACTCACCATCGGCCACTCCACGATCAATCCGCGCATCTTGCCTCTATGGATCGCCCAGGAGAAGGGCTACTTCCAAAAGTATGGGATCGACGCGACCCTCGTTTTCGTCCGCAATACACCCTTGATGATCGCCGCGATGAAGGCTGGAACCATCCCCATCGCCTACGGCGGCGGCAGCGGTATCGTGAGTGCGTCGGTTACCGAGTCGGACTTGCGGGTCCTGGCGACGTTCACCGGTAAAATGACCAACAATGTGGTTGCCCGACCGGCGCTCAAAACGCCGAAAGATCTGCGCGGTAAGATTCTTGGGATTCAAGGAGTAGGCGGCACCAACTGGATGGCGGCGCTGCTTTGGCTCGAGCATTTCGGCCTCGACCTGCGCCGGGACAACATCATGCTGCAGGGCACCGGCGAACAGGTTGTGCGCGCCCAAGCGCTCGAATCGGGCAGAGTCGATGCGGCGGTGATCGACATGGCGTTCAGCAAAAAGCTCGAGCAGCGCGGTTTCAATGTTCTCGGCGACTCGGAAAAGACCGATATCCCGTTTACCGGCGTCGATATTGTCACCACGCGCGGGTTCATCGCCGACCAGCCGGTGCTGGTAGAAAACATGCTCAAAGCCTTGCTGGAAAGCCTGGCCTATCTGATCGCGCCGAAAAACCAGAGCGCGGCGGTCGAGCTGATTATGAAAAAAATGCGGCTCAAAGACTCCGTTACCGCCGAAGAAGGCTACCACGACACGGTTCGCACCATGGCGCGCAAGCCCTACCCGGCAGCCGAAGGAATGCGCAACGTGCAGCGCCTGCTGAAAACGCAGAATCCGCGCATCGGCGAGGTCAATGTCGATGATCTTGTCGATAACCGCTACATTCGCAAATTAGATGAGAGCGGTTTTTTCGATCGCATCTATGGGAAATAAACAAAGCCTGACACGGATTCTATCACCGAACTATAACTTTCAAGACCCCAGCGCCTCCGCCGAGCGCGCGCGCAGGGTAGCCGTCTTGACGCCGCGCACCGAGGCCGAAATTGAAGCGCTGAAGAAGAAGGTGGGGAAGTAGCGGAAGGCGGGTTCGGCACGTTTGCTGTGCCGGGGTCGCGGTTGGTATACTTGTCGAGGATGAAAAAACAAGGGAGGATTCAATGAAACTGACTGCCTTGATCGAGCGCGAAGGCGACGGTTATGTCTCGCTGTGCCCGGAATTGGATATCGCAAGCCAAGGCGACACCGTCGAATCCGCCCGCGATAATTTGCGTGAGGCGCTGGAGCTTTTTTTTGAGTCCGCCTCGCCGGAAGAAATCAAGCAACACCTTCGCGACGAAGTCTTTATCACGCAGGTCGAGGTGACGGTTGGTTAAATTGCGCATTTTATCCGGCAAGGAGGTCTGCGCAATTTTGAGAAAAGCGGGTTTTGAAGAGGTTCGTCGCCGTAGCAGCCACGTCGTAATGCAAAAGAAAATTCCTCAAGGGACCATCACAGTTCCCGTTCCCGACCACAAATATTATTTGCTATCAAGCCCTGCTAAGTCACCGATGACATTCACCAGGCTACCACCCGCGGGGACAACAATCTTTGCGGCATGCTGCATTGATATTTCTACGGCTTGCAGTTTTCTGAGGGTCTGAGCATTATCAACAAAGTATTTATTAGCGGCTTCGTTGACGAGCTTGATGGCTTCCGCCTCGCCTTCCGCCTTGAGTATGGTAGATTGTTTTATCCCCTCGGCCATTTTGATAGCTGCCCTTCTTTCGCCATCGGCTTTTGTCTCGGTTGCGGTCGCGAAATCCGTTGCAGCGATCTTTTCGTTATTGGCAATGACGACGCTGTTCATCGTCTTCTGAACATCTTCAGGTGGCTGAATTTCTTTGAGTTCCGTTCTAACAATCTCAATGCCCCAGTCGCCCGTTTCCTTGGATAAGTGTTGAAACAGAGCGTCATTTATTTTATTTCTCTCGCTGTTGGCTTCTTTCAGGGACATTGTTCCGATAATGTTTCTCAGGGTAGTCTTAGCCAGAGC
The DNA here is from genome assembly GCA_964572145.1 of uncultured Syntrophobacteraceae bacterium. Taxonomy (GTDB): domain Bacteria; phylum Desulfobacterota; class Binatia; order UBA9968; family UBA9968; genus JAJPJQ01. The sequence continues at coordinate 3,986 of CAZNES010000046.1, read as the reverse complement.
GACAATCTGTACTTGATAACTATTCACGCCATACACGGATTTCTTTACATTTTCCTCGTCCGGCCTAACTCTGAAATATACATTTGAGTCCACCACGGCATTGAGACTATCCGCAGTAATTATTTCTCTTTTCTCTGAGCTTACCATCATTTCGGTTATATTCACTCGGTATAGAATCTCAAGCCCGAATGGGAGTATCACGTGCAATCCAGGGTTGCCAAACCTACTGTATCTGCCAAACCTTTCAATCAACCCTCGATGCGTTGGACGTATGGTTTTTAACGACGACATGGCGACGACTATAAATGCTACTAATGCGACGATTCCTATTATGGGTGTCATTTTTTTTGACCTCCTGTTTTTTTATTTTTTCTGTAGCATGATATTAATCCGAATTTCCGATTTGAGTCCCCCCTTCGCTCAAATGACTACACCAGCCCACCTGCGCGAGGCAAGCCCATCTCACAATGGCTCTTTTGGGTGGAATGACGACTCCCTTTGGCCATTTCGTTGACTTGTGGTGTCTGTTTCCCGCCTCCAATCTGCCTCGCTGCTAACACTAAGGCGACTCTTTAGTGAGAGTGGTGCGGGAGGACGCTGCGCGCGCGGAACCGGTGCCGCGCCGACCGTCTTGCTCCCGACTAATGTCTCGATGAGCGGCTCGCCCTCGCACGCCGCCGGCAGCGAGACGCCGAGCACGCGCGCGAGCGTGGCGGCGAGGTGGACCATCTCGGTCTGACCGTAGTAGCCGGCGCGGAACGGGGCGCCGTAGAGGAACAGCGGCACGTCGGTGTCGTAGCGATAGAAGCTGCCGTGCGACCCGCCGAAGTCCCTTTCGCCATACTTGCCCCAGAACGAAAACGGCGCTTGCACCGCCACCACGTCGCCGGCGCGCGTCGGAAAATAGCTGCGGGCGATGGCGCGCGCGGCGGCGGTCGGCGGCATGAGGCCGCGCAGCAGGTTCGAGCGTGTGACGTAGCCGACGAAGCCCGGCACAGTGAGCAGCGCTTCGCCGGCCGCTTCTTCGACGAGCATCGGATCGAGCTTGCGCTCCTCGATCAGTTTGCGGTTGAGGTAGATGCTCGGGTCTTCCAGCGCCATCACCCAGTCGCCCTTGCCGAAGCGCTCGTCGAGTGCGGCCGTGACCGCGGCCTTGATGCGCGCCTTCTTGGCCCGCTCGCCGCCGAGACCCAGTTTCTTCGCCTCCTCCGGCGCCATCGCGGCGCCGTGGTCGGCCGTGACCGCCGCGATCCAGCCGTCCTTGCCGAGCTTGCCGTCGAGGAATTTGAAGAACTCGCCGAGCGCGCGGTCCGTGCGGACAATCGCATCGACGGTCTCCTGCGCGCCGTTCCCGAAGGCGTGGCCGATGAGATCGGTGGGGCTCACGGAGACCGCGAGAATATCGGTCGTGCCGCGCGCGCCCAGTTGCTCGCCGTCGACGGCCGCGCGGGCGAAGTCGAAAGTGTAGTCGATGCCCGCGGGAGAGGTGGTGAAGGCCTCGTAGAACTTCGGGCCCGGCGCCTTCTCCCTGCCATCGAGCTTGTGCGGAAAAGTCCGGCCGAGTCCCTGCACATCGGCCTCCCAGGGCTGATCGTCGGGCGCCATGTAGGCGGCGGCCGGCAAGGCGCGCTCCCATGTCGTGCCGAAGGCCTTGTCGGGGATCTTCAGCGCATTGAACGCCTTCACCCACGGCGGAAGCTCCTCCATATAATATGTGGCGGACGTCATCTCGCCGATCTTGTCGACAAAGAAGTAAGCCGTGCCGAGATGCCCGCCGAGCAGCAGCGCGCCCCGCTCCTTCAGCGCCAGGGCCACCACGCGCGCCGCGCCGCCGGTCGCCATCTTGAGCTCGTCCCCGACCGTGGAGCCGAACAAGTTGCGCGGCGAGGTGTCATCGCCGGGGTCGGCGGCCGCAGTCCCGATCGGCTTTGATTGCGGATCGAAGAGCATGCCCTCGGAACGGTTCGTTGCGCGATTGAACCATTTGTTCTGGAAGATGCCGTTCAAGTAGCCGTAGGAGCCCGAGAGAATGAGAGCGTGGCCCGGCCCGGTGTACGTATTCTGCTGCCCGTAGTGTCCGTCGAGGACGGCGGCGCCGTCGCGCAGCCGCTTGAAGCCGCCCGTGAGTCGCGGCGCCAGCCGATCGATATCGGCGCGTCGCAACTGATCGACGACGACAACCACCACCAGCTTTGGCTGCTTCTCCAGGCCGACGTCGGCGTGCGCGGATGCAACGAAGGCAAGAACGAGAACAAGGGACAGCAGGAAGCCGCCGGCCATTAGTGTTAGCTGCCGTAATCGTGAACTCCGAGATTCCTCTGACAACCGGACGACAGTGATAACCTTTAGTGCTTCGCTCATTGGCAATCCCCCTTTTCGTGGGTTTTCATGTTTAGTGCTCATGGTTTTAATTCCCCTTTCAGCAATAGGTGCGCAGGCTGGAACGGAAACCCGTAATCGTTTCTCAGGATTTGGAGGTGAATGCGGAGGGAGGAAATCAGATCGCCGGGAGACAAGAAAACACTTCTAAGCTTTGTTTATCTTAAGTTTGCTCGCCTAAGATCTCTTACGCACAAGTCCCTCCGCCTGCAGGCCATCACGTTACTAGTCTCTCCAGAACCCGCAACTCGCACAAAGTATATTCGGATCCTTATCGTCCGCGGTTCTTGTCACTTGTTCTCCGGTCCAATTTCCAATTATTGCGCCGATAATCCGCCCTCCGCCGCATTCTGGACACGTTGTATCTACAATACCTGCCGGCGTCTGGGTCAGCCTGAGCACCGAGAAGGGATCAGCGTGACGGTGTGTCCAGATCTTTTCCGGTAGTTGAGCCATACACGCATGGCCTCCGCCTGATTTTCGCAAGACCGGGGCGTCTACTTTAGCTGGCAAGATCGCCTCTGATAATGACAGGAACTTGCTTTTGCGGTTCGGCAATCGTGAACTGCGATATCGCCTCGACAACGGGACGACCGTGAAAATGCTCAGTGCTGCGCTCATTGGACATCCTCCTTTTCGTGGTTTTGATGTTCACTGCTCATGGTCTTAGATTCTCCTTTCGGCACTAGGTGCGAAGGCTGGAACTGAAACCCGTAATCGTTCTCACGCATTGTCAACGAGTCTCTGCTCGCAGGTATTTCAGTGCGTTCAAAACAAAGTGCCTACGTTTCTGGTTCAATAGTGTCCCGAACTTCAGGCGTTCTTTGCCTTGCAATACGATGGCTCCTTGATCGCCATCCGGTTGTTCCTCTCGAATGGCCTGAATCGAAGACCAGTCAAAACTATGCGTCGACCCCAGATACCCGATTCCAACAAAGACGGAACTAGTTCTTCCGATGGACACTTCGACTTTTCCGCATACGGTCATGAGCGCATGAGCCCCGAGGAGAATGCTCCCGAGAACGAACGGAATGCCGAAGAGCGATGATGTAAGGTTGAATTCTCCAGAAATGATCTGGCGACCGTATATCCCGAATAGCGAGAAACCTGACCAGACACACATGAATGGAACAATGAAAAATGCAGAATGCGAACGAGTTGAGGCACCGATCAGAATCTTGTCCATTTCTTTTCTGAACCACGCTCCGCTTGGGGGGTTTTGCAGGGTCTCCGCGCTCACAGAATCCAAATCAATACTCTCCGATACCTTGAATCCTTCACTGCAGGCGGGACACAGAGCCAAGTCTGTCGACACGTTAACCTGATCTGCGGGCACCGTTCGTCTGCATTTGGGGCATTGAATCTTCATCGGCTTTTTCCCTCCTAGCAAGTCGTCTTGGTATATCGCCGCTTTCAACACTACATGCGAAGGCTGGAGCGGAAACCCGTAATCGTTTCTGGGGAATTTGGTTCGCGAATGTCGAAGGAAGGAACCTGCAGGCCGAAACCTGAACTCTCAACGTTGATAAGGCTAGGCTGCGACCGATCCAAGGAAGAGCCGTTGTCAAATAGTGTGTAAAAAGGTTTAGGCGGCGACCCTGATTTTT
>CAZNES010000045.1:19047-31754 GCA_964572145.1 uncultured Syntrophobacteraceae bacterium | reverse complement strand
ACGAAAGGGTACGCCTACCTAATTTCTATTTCCACACTTTTTGATTGTAGCTCTCAGAAAAAGCAACTCAGCATAAACGGACTCTACATTAAGCTGCAGCATCTTTACCTGCTTTTTCGTGATCAAGATTATTTTAAAAGTAAGACTGGTATCACGAAGACTGAACTTCCTGATGCGATTAATCACAAGACGGCACTTGCCTTAGGCTTCCAGCCGTTTCCAGTCACGAAGTGGGCAGCCACAGATATAACTGAAGATCATATTTTCGATGTGCTGGAATTTCTTCACGATCACATTTCCAAGCCTGGTCCGTGGGTCGGTATGACCACGGAAACAGGTTGGAACTATTACGATTACGAAAGTTACGATGATGTTGAAGGTCAATCGGAATTCCGAGAGCACGTCAATAGTTTCCTATGCGACTACAAGAGCGGGTTTGAGTTAACTGCGGATGGAGTTATTCTAGCGTTGGGTGCAGGTACACTCCAGCAAATTCTCTATGCCGAAGTTGAACCCTACGATGAACGCAATGTGGATACGAAGGTGCGGAATGCAATTAAGAAGTGGAGAAACCGAAATCTTGACATGACGGAACGAAGACAAGCGATCCGAGAGATTGCAGACGTTTTCGAATGGTTGAAGAAAAGCAAAAAACTAGAGAAAGTCCTAAATAGGAAAGATGAAGCCGCTCTCTTTGATATTGCTAACAACTTTGCAATCCGACATCACAACCCTAAGCAAAAAGGAGGTTATGACGATACAATTTGGTATTCATGGATGTTTCATTTCTATTTGGCGACATATCATGCAGTTATACGTCTTCTGAAAAAAGGCGAAGAATCTAAGCGGTCGGTGACCGGCAGGTGATAGTCCACTTAAATACTCGGCAGGTGAGGAACTCTAATGCTAGAGTTTGATCCAAGATGGCGTTTTCAGCCACCGCCGGATGGGCAATATCACAACAGAGCAATTCCCCAGGAGGCGCTTAGTGATACAACTTCCCTCATCCGAAAGGTCGCGAGCCAGAGCAATCGGTGGGACATTCTTGAACATTTCAAAACCGCCTTCTGTAGAGCAACTGGCACCAGTGATGTCCGAAGTTCTAACGAAAGCTGGGCAGAAAGTGACCTGTCGAGTCTCATGTGGGAAGCTTCCGGGAATGCCCCTTTGTTTATCGAGGCGCTTTATGACGCCTGTGAAGAACTCCGCGCGAAGAAGTTGGTTGTGCCCGACGCGGCAATGATTAATGAAATTTGCGAGAGGCGCGGGGTCGGTTACGTGCTGAGTCCCCCCAAACTGCTTTTGCGAGAATCAGTCGCGGCTACGTCAATTCCTGTTATCGAAGCCGCACCCACAATCGCTGAGCGCGCAATGGAAATCCTGCAACAATCCCTTCAGCGTTCTGAGGGTCTGTTGACAGAGGGCCATCACCGAGAGGCGGTTCAGGAGACCCTATGGGTCCTTGAATCCGTAACCACCGCCTTCCGTGGCGTAGAGTCTGCAGGGGAAGAAGTCCGTGGAAAATATTTCAATGAGATCGTTCGTGATCTTCGACGGCTAGTAAGAGGATCGGGGCTGGAACGAGTACTTGAATGGATTATGAACTTGCATGGTTTCTTGTCCTCTCCAACCGGCGGTGGCGTTCGGCATGGTCTCGATCTCAATGCTGGTGTTCCGATAGGTCCAGCCGAAGCACGACTTTTCTGCAATTTGATTCGTAGCTACATCTCATATCTTCTGGCCGAGCATGAGCGGCTTCAGCGGCATGAATAAATTCACTGTTATGGAAGCTAATGTAATTAAGCTCGCCGCTGACGAACTGGAGAGGGTGCTGCTACCAAGGTTAAATGGACGAGTATTTCATGTCACAACGAGGCAAGGGTACGAAGGTGTATATGCGACAGGAGAAATAAAGAACAATCGAACTGAGGAGTTCCCCTTCACTTTTGGACAATCGGGCAACAGTTACGGAAGGTGTCGAGGGTATGTATGCTTATTTGATCTTCGCGAGATTGAGCAAGACCAACTAGTGGAGGCGTTGCTTAAATACTATTTTTTGAACCCGAATTTTGCGGAAAACAATCCTTTTTTTCTGTTTCTCGATGAGAAATTCCATGGCCGTCTTATCGGGAGTTCACAAGCCGCAAGGGAACAAGCGTTTTCCGAAATGTGGATACCAAATGTTGAATGTTGGTTTCCAGGGGATATTTCACTGGAAGCTATTTCTGAGGTTTTGCAAGTCGAGGTGCACCAAGAGTTAACTCCTTTAACAGAAGCGGTACTGAAAGCCTGGCAGACGAAGCCAAGCTAACCACGGTCGTCTCCTTCTCCTTAGAACGACGGACCACGCCTTACAATATACACTGCCGCAAATAGAAGATGGGACACGCAGGTGAATGAAGCATACACGCCTACTGCCGAGCAAGAGGCCACCTTCAAAGTAAATGAGCAGCTAGCAGCGGTGGCGAAAGAGATCCGGGCACATCTTGAAGGCCGCTGGAAGCAGCTCAACGTTGTGGATCATTTCTTTATCACGCAATTCGGCAAGGCGCAGCGCACCTTCCTTGCGATACATTCCCTCTTGAGACAGTCGCTTATAGAGGATGCGCTCTGCCTCCTCAGAGTCCTCGTGGAAAACACCATCAACTTGAAGTACGGCATCAACTCAAATCCGATCGAGATCGTCCGCCGATATTTGGACTGGGCGATGCTCGATAGTATCCGTCGGGCCCGGGCAGCGAACTGGTTCGAGGGCACGCGTCTTTATTCTGAGGAGCACAAGCAGGCTTTCCTCAGGGCCGAGATCGAGATTCGGAGTAGGTACTCCGCTGAAGATTTTGAATCACTGAAGCGAAATGTGTTTGGTCTCTCTCTCGAGAAGCGGGCTAAGGTGGCCGAGTTGAGCGAACTATACGATGCTAGCTATCGTGTCCTGTCTCGGAACGTCCATGCGATGGACATTGCGGTATTGGAAGTCAGCCGGTCAACATTATCTGCAGAGGAGCATGCAGATCTTTTACAGGAGCGTGTTTCCCACCTGCTGAACATCGCCCAGTGGTGTCTCGGTACGCTGGCGATTTGGGTGAACGACCAGTTTCGGTGTGGTTTTGACGAACACCTTGAAAAACTCCAAGCGCATTCGTGAAGAGAGGGTAGGGCATGGTTAGGGAGGGGAATTCCTTTTCGATCCGCTCTATTCAGCCTCCGCCTCCGCCTCTTCCTTCAACCGTCGCGTCCGCACTGCATCCGCTAAAACGTCCAGCAGCTTCTTGCTGTCTTCCCAGCCGATGCAGGCATCGGTGATGCTCATACCATAGACGAGTTCCTTGCCGGGGAGCAGATCCTGTCTACCGGGTTTCAAGTGGCTCTCGACCATGACGCCGATGATGCGGCCGTCGCCGCCGGCGATCTGCGCCGCCACTTCGCGTCCGACGTCGATTTGCTTCTGCGCGTCTTTGGCGCTGTTGCCGTGGCTGAAGTCGATCATGATGCGCGCCGGGATGCCGGCCTCCGCGAGACTTTTTGCCGCGCCATCGACGTTTGCCGCGTCGTGATTCGGCTGCTTGCCACCGCGCAGGATGACGTGGCAATCTTCGTTGCCGGTCGTCGAGACGATGGCCGAGCGGCCGGCCTTGGTCACCGACAGGAAATGGTGTGGCGCGTGCGCCGCGCGAATCGCTTCGAGCGCGATGAGGACATTGCCGTCGGTGCCGTTTTTGAATCCGACCGGGCACGACAAGCCGGAGGCGAGCTCGCGGTGCACCTGGCTCTCGGTCGTGCGCGCGCCGATCGCGCCCCAGGACACGAGGTCGGCGACGTACTGCGGCGTGATCATGTCGAGAAATTCGCTTGCCGCCGGCACGCCCATTTCGTTCAGATCGAGCAGCAGGCGGCGCGCGGTCCTGAGCCCGTCGTTGATGCGGAAGCTTCCATCGAGGGCGGGATCGTTGATCAATCCTTTCCATCCGACCGTGGTGCGCGGTTTTTCGAAATAAACGCGCATCACCACGAGCAGATCGCCCCCGAGGCGATCTTTCGCCTCTTTCAACTTGCCGGCATAATCGTGCGCGGCCTTCACGTCGTGAATCGAGCACGGCCCCATGATGACCAGCAGTCGGTCGTCGGCCGCGTGTAAAATTCGATGGATCGCCTGCCGCGCCTCGTACACCGTCTGCGCCGCCCGCTCGGTGTTGGGAAACTCGCCGAGCAGGTGCTCCGGCGTAAGAAGCTCCTTGATTTCTATAATTCGTAAGTCGTCGGTTCTGTAAGTCATAACGATGGCCCCATGATAAACCAAATGAACGAGAATCTAAAACGCTCTGTAGGATCAGACCGCTCAAAAAGTCCGTCTTACTTCGATGCCAGCGCCGAAGTGACGAACGCTTCGATCAACGCGGCGAGGAGCAGCATCGGGACGATGACGGTGACAAAAAATCTCAGGCCGCGCGCCACTTCGCGGCCAAGGGCTCTTTCTTCTCTTCCCAGCATCTGCTTGATCGCGCGCGCGCCGAGCATGAGGCCGATGCTCGTTCCCAGCAGTATCGCCGGCAGCTCGAACACTCCGTGTGGCCCGATGGCGAGAAAAAAGACCGACAGTCCTTTGGATTGCAGCGAGGCGTGCAACACGAGGCCCAGCACGTAGCCGTTCACCAGCAGGAAGACCAGCGGCAGGAGCCCGGCGAATATTCCCAAGACGACGACCGCCAACGTCTTAAGCGCGTTGTTGAGAAAAATCGCCAGCGCCATAGACGGCCTCGGAAGGCCGAGAAATCCCCGGGCAAATTCCCTGATGGATGCCCCGAACTCACTTGAAAACGTCGGCGTATGGATCGACGACGCCACGCCGCAAACCGCTCCCGCCAAGATCAAAACAACGCTCGCAATAAAGTAGGGTTTGAGTTCGCGAAGATAGCCGGATTGCCCTTCCTTGATCCATACCGCCCGCTCATCTTGGATGCTCATGGGCTCCGACCATAGCACAGGCAGCGCGACGATGCTCTTGCCCATCGAAATATCGCCGTCGGCGCCGCGCGCGCAGGCGAACGGCGAACGTTAATCACTTGCGGCAAGTGCAAAGGACGCGATAGGGTCGGGAGAACGAAAGGATCGTTCCACCAGTGAAATCGAACAACAAATCGCGCCGAAACGCCCGCGCTTCGGAATCGGTAACTTTAACGGCCGCCGAGGCCCGGACACTGGCGGCGATCGCCGATAGAATTTTTCCGGCCACCGACAGCCCCGGCGCGGCGGAGGCGGGAGCGGTCGAGTACATCGACCGCGCGCTCGCCGGCGACTACGCCGAGTTTTTGCCCGGCTATCGAAAAGGACTTCGTGCGATCGACCGGCACGCGCGCGGGAAATTCTCCGCTAAGTTTACGACTCTGAGCGACGCCGATAAAGACGCTGTTCTTTTAGAGTGCGAAGCGGGACAAATTCCGCGCTTCAAAAAAAGCACGGATTTTTTCGAGACCGTGCGTTGCCATGTCCTGGAGGGCGTTTTCGGCGAGCCACAGTACGGTGGCAATCGCGGTTTGGTCGGATGGCGCCTGGTGGGATTTCCCGGACAGCAATTCGGTTATCCCGACGCGTATATCGACAAGCGCGTCGATTTGTCGCCGGTCGCCGCCGAGGCGCCGGCGCCGGAGGAGAAGCGATGAGCCGGCCGATGGCGGACGTTTGTCTTGTCGGAGTCGGCGCGGTCGGCGGCATTCTCGCCAAGGAGCTCGCCTCGGCGGGACTGAAAGTCGTCGGTTTCGAGCGCGGCCCGGCGCCGCTGCGGGAGGACTACGCGCCGCGCGACTCGATCAAGTTCATCGCGCGCGCCGACCGGCTCGACTGGGTGCGGCACGAGCCGACGACGAGCCGCAGCAGGGCGGGAGAAACCGCCGAGCTGCGCTATCGCACCAGCCCGCTGAACGTGCTCGGCGGCGCGCTGCTTCACTGGACCGGCCAGGCTTCGCGCTACATGCCGGGCGATTTCAAAGTCTATACGAATGAAATTTTGAGCAGCAACGCCGAGCGCGCCGGCGCGGACCTTCGCGGCTACGACGTCGTCGATTGGCCGCTCGGCTACGACGACCTGGAGCCTTACTATGAAAAGTTCGAATGGGAATTCGGCGTCTCGGGCGAAGCCGGAAAAAATCCGTTCGCCGGTCCGAGGAAGCGCGGCTATCCAATGCCGCCGCTGCGCCACAGCGCCAGGATGAAGCTCTTCGCCAAGGCGTGCGAAAAGCTCGGCTACCATCCCTACGACACGCCGGCGGGAATTCTCTCCGAGCCGTACCGTCCCGCCGCGCCGTTCGACACGAGAATCGCCGAACGCCCCGCCTGCGTTTATTGCGGGCACTGTAATTTTTACGGCTGCCACGTTCACGCCAAGGCGGCGACGCTTTACACCGCCATCCCCGTCGCGGTCGAGACTGGAAACTTCGACTTGCGGACGAATTCTAAAGTTTTTCGCATCAACGTGGACAGCGCCGGACACGCGACCGGAGTCTCCTATTTCGATCCCGACGGCCATGCGCAGGAGCAGCGCGCCCGGATCGTTATCTTAGGCGCTTTTGTGTTTGAAAACGTCCGTCTGTTGCTGCTGTCGAAAACGGACGCGCCGCGCTTTGCTAAAGGCCTCGCGAACTCGAGCGGTCTCGTGGGCCGGTACATCCTGGCGCACGGCGACGTGCGCGCCTACGCGCTGTTCGACGACTTTATCGTCAACGGCTTCATCGGACCCGGCTCGGCGGCGATGCGCATCGACGACTTCAACGGTAACAACTTCGATCACACGGGGCTCGGCTTCATCCGCGGCGCAACGATCGGAACGAGCGGCGAAGGGACGCCGGTCGGGCGCATGGATGTCGTCCCGCCGGGCGTGCGCCGTTGGGGAAAAGAATATAAGGATTACTTCAGCCGTTACTATACGCGGACTTTCGATCTCAACATGCAGCCCGAGACGCTGCCGCACAAAGCGAACCGCGTCGATCTCGACCCACGGCGGCGCGACCGCTGGGGCCTGCCGCTGCCGCGCGCCACGTTCGACTTTCACCAGAACGAACACCGGCTACATCGATTCATGGCGCAGGTCGGCGAGAAGATCATGCGCGCGACGGGCGCGAGCAGGGTGTGGACGGGAGAAAAAGAGCGGCCCAACCGGTGGGCGGGCGGCACGCGCATGGGCAGCGACCCGCGCCGCTCGGTCGTGAACGAATATTGCCAAAGCCACGACGTGCCGAATTTATTTATCGTCGGCTCGTCGGTCTTCCCGACGCTCGCCGGTTATCCGCCGACGGCCACGATCGCCGCGCTGAGTTACCGCACGGCGGAATATATTTTACGGCAGAAAAATTGGTTCTGAGCGCTCCGCCTCCGTGAGGCAAGATTCGCAGCGCTTTCAGGGCGTGTGAAAAAATAGCCGATCGCCCTTCGACGGGCTCAGGACGAACGGCTAGGTGCTTGAACTTCCATCGATGTTATCCCGTTCGTGGTGAGCTTGTCGAACCATGAACGAATTTTTTCACACACTCTCAGTCCTATCTTTTCAAAGTCTCGCGGCCGATGACTGCGAGCAAAACCGCGGAGAGTACGAGCAGCGGGGAATAAATCAGGAACGGCAGGCCGGGGTTGAAGGCGTCGGCCAGAAAACCGCCGAGGAGCGGCGCCGAGACCGCGCCGATCTCGGCAACGGTTCGGCGCGCGGCTTGCAGTCGTCCACGCGCGCTCGCCGGTACGACATCGTACGTCGAGGTCGCGAGCGAGCCGAGCGAGAGCCCGTAGGCCACGCCCATGAGCGACATCAGCACGGCGAGCTGGATGAAGCTCTGCGCGAATGGAATGAGGACGAAGACAAGCGCGGGGATGCCGGTACTGGGGACCGAAGCCCACTTCCTTCCCACTTTGTCGATGATGAAACCGGCGGGCAGGATCATGGCGAAAACAAACACGCCCATGATGCTGAAGAGAAGACCGATCTGGCTCGGCGCAAAGCCGAGGTAAGAGCCGGCGTATAACGGCAGCATGCTTTGCAACGTGGTGCGGTAAATGAAGCTCGTGAACGTGGCGAAGACAATCACGAGATAGGTCGCGCGGAGGTCCGGCTCGATCTGCCGGAAAAGTCCGGTGATACGGCGAAAGCGCTCGCGGAGCGGGATGCGCGCCCATCCTCCGACGGCTTCCGGATTTTTCTCGACGTTGCGCGGCGGCGGCGCTTCGTGGCCGCTGAATCCCAACGGCACCGAGACCGCGGCGCACACGGCGTAGGCGACGAATGCGGCTCTGAATCCCACGGCCTCGGCGAGCAGACCGCCGACGAGCGGTCCCAGCGCCAGCCCGATGTTGTTGACGCCGTGGAATCCGCTGAGAATTCGTCCGCGCTGATCCTGGCGGGCGAGATCGATGCCGGCAATCTCACGACCGAAGGTCCAAAGACCGTCGCCGAGGCCCATCGCCACCGCCAGTACCAACATCGCGCTAAACCAGGGCATGAACGCCGCCGATAAAGCCGCGACTGCGGCGATCGCCGGTCCGCTTACCAGAGCGGCGCGCGTGCCGAGACGGTCGAGCACCACTCCGCTGATCGGCATGCCGACAAACCGGCCGGCGGCCATGGCGGTGATGATTTGCGCGGCGGCGCCCGAAGAGATGCCGAAATGTTCGTTGAGCAACGGAATCGTCGGGATGATCATTGACCACATTCCGGCCAACAGGGTGCTCGAATAGAGCACGACCAGACCGCGGGCGGTGGGGCCGAATAGTGCAGGAGGTGTCATGCGTGCTTGAAAAAACCCGCGAAAATATTTTTTATCACGTAATCCCGGCCTTGACGCAGCGAACGCCGCCGCCCGCTTCAGCCTGAGGCTGATCAGCCTATGGCCGACTCCGAGCCCGCGCAATGGGTAATTACTTAATCCAACCGCTGGTGTCGGATGCGCGGGCTCTTCGCACGAGCAGCGGCGTTCGCTGCGAGGCCGAGGGGCGCGAGGGAGAGGGCCGAATCCTCGCTATGCTCGGAATTTTTAAATCTCAGATTTCAGATTTCATTTTTGAGATTTGAGATTTGTAATTTGAGATCCCGAAGGGTCGGCCGCGGCCCGAGACTCGCGCCCCGAGGAATCGCTTGCACCGGAGTGCCACTCTCAGATCGGCGGGCGTTGCTCGTGCCATCCGGCGTGCTGCTGATACGCGTAGGCGGCGCGCAGGACGGTAGACTCATCGAACGGTCTGCCTGCGAGCTGAAGCGCCACGGGGAGTTTGTTTTTCGAAAAGCCGCAGGGAATGGAAATCGCCGGCAGCCCTGCCAGGTTGAAAGGAGACTGATACTCGGGGATCAGATGCTTATATAAGGTGTCGAGAGGCCCCGTCTCTTCGAATGTCGGAGCCGTCTTTAATTGACAGGGTAGGGCGAGCAGGTCCAATTTGCCAAAAGCCTCGGCGCATTCCCGTCGGACTCGGCTGCGGAGGCGTTGCGCCTGAATGTAGTCGGCGGCGCTCGTGAGCAGACCCAGATAAACTCGCGCTCGTGCCGAGGTTGCCGCGTTTTTTATCGTACTCTTGGCGTCGTTCTTGTGCGCGGCAAAGTGCTCGTTGTAGTAGATCACCGCGTTGGCCATCGTCGCGAGTTTTAGCGCCGGTAATTTCACTTCTTCGACGCGCGCGCCCAGGGTCTTCAGCTCGGCGATCGCCTGCTCCACCAGCGTGAGCACTTCCGGATCGGTGCGCGCCCGGCATTCCTCGATGTAGTCGCGCGGAACGCCGACGACCAGGTCTTTGATATTTGCTTTCAACGCCGCGGAGTAGTTAGGAACCGGCGCGTCGATCGACGTGGGATCTTTCGAATCGTGACCGGCAATCGCCTGAAGCACGTGCGCCGCGTCTTCCACCGTCCACGTCATCGGACCGCAGTGATCGAGCGACCAACTGAGCGGCGCGAGGCCGGCGCGGCTGACCAGACCGTAGGTAGGCTTCAGCCCGACGATGCCGCAGAGCGAAGCCGGGTTTCGTATCGATCCGGCGGTGTCTTCGCCGAGCGCGCCCATGCAAAGCCCCGCGGCGACGGCGGCGCCCGGCCCGGTGCTGGAACCGCCGGTGATGCGATCGGTGTTCCACGGATTGCGCGGCGGCGGGATTTCGATCGGCAGGCTCGACATCGCGAGCTTGCCCAGAATTACGGCGCCGGCGCTGCGCAATCTTTGGACCGCTGTCGCGTCTTCTCCGGCGCGCGCGTTGTCTCCGCGTATGAGCGCGGGCGCGCCCTTCAAGTCCAACTGATCTTTTACCGCGAGCGGAATGCCGTGAAGCGGGCCCTTGTATTGGCCGTGAAGAATTTCCGTCTCGGCCGCGCGCGCCTCGTTCATGGCGCTCTCGGCCATGAGATTCAAATAGGCGTGCAGCTTTCCATCGACGGCTTCGATGCGTTGGAGAATCGCACGGGTCAGCTCGACCGGCGAAAGTTCGCGGTCGCGGACGAGCTTCTGCACTTCGTGGATGGTCAGATGATAAAGCGGTTTGTCGGGCATGGCGGCGCTCCTTACTTCTTCGTCCAGGCCGGATTGAAAGTCGGCGCGACTTCCTCGTCGGCGAGATCGATGGCGTGCAGCGCCTTGAGACTTGCAACGTAAGTATCCAGCACGTCGCCGAAGCGCTCCAGGTCGCCGTCTTTCGGCTCCAGGCCCGCTTGCGCCAACAAGGCCTTCAAACTCTGTTCGGTTAATTTTTCCATAACCCTCCCGCCGTCAGCGGCTCCACAGCCGCTTGACGAAACCTTCGTCTTCCAACTGTTTCAGATAACGGTCGCTGACGTAAGTCCTCACGTCGACCTGGCGCGCCTTTGGGTTCGTCTCCGCGAGCTGCGTCACGACGGCCTGCATCGCTTCAAGCGAAGGGTAGGGAACGTTCGGCAGCGCATCCTTGAAATAATCATAACCCTCCTCGAGCGCCTTCAAATTATTGAGCCGGGTGAACTGAGCCAACGATTTGAGGGAATACTCGCGGTCGCTCTTGAGTACTCTGATGGCTTCGAGCATCGCGCGCAAAAAGTTGAGCGTCTTGGCTTCGTGCTGCTCCAGGAATTTTCGGCTCGCTAGAAGACCGGTGCCCAGGAAGGGAATCCCCATCTTTAACGCGTCCGCCAGGACGTAAAGCTTTAGCCTTTCCGCCTCCGCTCCGAAAGGCGCGTTCATCACCGTGCCGTCGATGTTGCCGCTCTTCACCGCGGCAAGACGCGCCGGCTCGTCGCCGACCTGTAAGATGGCAACGTCCTTGGCCGGATCCAAACCGAGTCTTTTCAACATCGCGCGCAGACCGAAGTCGGCGGAGGAGGCGAAGCGGCTGATGCCCAATTTTTTTCCCTTGAGTTGCTCCGGGCTTTTGATCTCCGGCCGCGTGACGAGTTGGTAATTGAGCTTGTCCAGGAAAGCGGCGATGTAGACGATGTCCGCGCCCGCGAGATTGGCCGCTGCGCCGGGCGCCCCGGTGAGCTGGGAGAAATCGAGGCTGCCGGAGATCAGCACCTGGACGTTGGTCGACCCGCCGGGGATATAAATGATTTCCGGCGCGAGGCTGTATTTGGCAAAGAACCCCTTATCCCTGGCAATCCACATGAGGCCGGATTGTACGCTGACCGAGCCATAGGCGACCCGGAGCTTTTCCTGGGAGTATCCGGCGCCAGGGAGTAGAAACAGCACGGCGAGGCCGGCCAGCGCAAGTGAACGCTTCTTCATACAACCTCCTCGGCGCTACAAATACCCGTGCTCGCGGTAGTAGCGCTCCGCGCCGGGATGGAGCGGAATGTCGAGCGGTCCTGCTTCCGTGCTGCGGCAGAAGGACGACATCGGTGGAACGCCCGCGGCATCGTAGGGAATCTCGTCGCGGATTTTTTCCAGCGCGGCAACGAAATGATAGGCCAGCTCGTCGGGAAAATTCGCATGCGTGACGATCGGCCAGCCGCTGTAATCGACGACTTCGGTCGCCGGATCGAAATTTCCTTCGAGCCTGCCGCCGCCGAGCGGCGCGCGGCGCAAGCCGTAGCGCTCCAGTTTCACGAGCGCCTTTTTTGCAAAAGGCAGAAACACAAATCCGTGCTTCACGGCCACTTCACCCCACGAGTCCAGTCCTTCATCGATCACCATATTGATTTCTCCCGAGACGATGCCGTCGCGCCGGCGCGGGTTGCTGGGGCGTTCCACCGGCTCGACGGCGCCGCCCCATTCGATGAACGAATCGAGCTTCAATCCGTGAGCTTTGAGCATCACGGCGATGGCGAAGTCAACGCAATCGTTGGTTGCGACGGAGGCGCGGAGCGGGGGACGCTTCGCGATAAGCTCGTCCATCGAGCGAATGCCCAGATTCCCCGCCACGGCGACGACGAGACGATCCCACGACGGAAAAACCGCCAGGGCGCGAATCGGTTGCGGCCTGCGAAACGGTCCTTTTCCGAGATGCGCCATCGTCGTGATGACCGAAGGATTGATCCACGCAACGTCGAGCTTGCCCGCGCCGACGAGACGCGCGCCGTTGAGCCCGCTGCACCACGCCGGGCTCACGGCGAAAGTAAACGGATAAGGAGGCCCGGATGGACGCGACGCTCCGGGCAGCTCCACGCTCAGGCGCACGGCGCTCGTCAGAAGCGTCGGCGCGTTTTCATACATACCGGCCAGGACTCGCGTCGCGATGCGCGCGCGCATCAAGCTGGCGCTCATCGGCTTCACGCTGCGGTC
>CAZNES010000045.1:0-18947 GCA_964572145.1 uncultured Syntrophobacteraceae bacterium | reverse complement strand
CCCTTGACTCCCGGAGCCGCCTTCCGTACTTTGGTGCACGGCGCAGTGGGCGATCGCGTGGACATGCAGCAAAGAGAGACGGAATATCGAGCGATCCGGCCGTGGTCGTCGCTGCTCGTCAGGGATTTCAGGTTGATCTGGAGCGCCAGTGTCCTTGCCGCCATCGCCTCGCAGATACGAAACGTCGCCAGCCTCTACCAGGTCTACCAGCTTTCCGGGTCGTCGTTTCAATTGGGTTTGACGGGTTTTTTCCAGGCGCTTCCCCACGTTGTCTTCGGACTCTTCGCCGGGGCGCTGGCGGATGCGTTCGACCGGAAGAAACTTCTCGCCGCCACCTATGGCTTGCACCTCGTGCCGACGCTGGCTTTGGGTTACCTCACGCTGACCGGAACGATTCAGGTATGGCACGTGTATGTTTTCAGCCTCATCTCCTCTTTTATCGAGGTATTCAGTTGGCCGGCCCGCTCCGCCATTATTCCGCGTCTGGTTCCGGCGTCTTATCTGATGAACGCGATCACGCTGAACTCCATGGTCTTGCAGAGCAGCTTTCTCGTGGGACCGGCCATAGCGGGAATTATCATCGACTATTTCAATCTTCCGCTGTCGTATTTCTCGAGCGCCGTCCTGCTCCTTCCGGCCATCGTGGCGGTTGGCGCGGTGAGAAGTTCAGGCAGGCCGGAGGGAGAGCGACGGCGCGTGAGCCTCAGGAGCATGATCGAAGGAGTGGAGTTCATCTGGATGCAGCGCATCATTCTGTCGCTCTTCCTTCTCGACTTCGGCGTCACCCTGGTCGGATTCTATCGTCCCATTCTGCCGATATTCGCGGCGAGCGTGTTCAAGATGGGGGCGACCGGATTGGGAATTCTTTACGCCGCCCCTGCGGTGGGTTCGCTTCTCGGTTCAACATTGCTGCTCATGGCCGGCGACCTGAAACGAAAGGGGCCGGCCGCGGTCGTCGCGGGAATTTTCTTTGCGGCAAGCCTGGCGCTCTTAGGAATTTCCAGGTGGTTTTGGATGGCCGTGGCGGCGGTCGCGATTCTGGGGTTCACCGATTCGATCAGCGTGGCGATCCGAAGAACCGTCGTGCAACTTTTGGCGCCGGACACAATGCGCGGCCGCGCGGCAAGCCTGATCACTGTTTTCGCTCAGAGCACGAACGCTCTCGGCGCGCTGCTCGCCGGAACCGCCTCCGAATTTATCGGAGCGCCCAACGCGCTGGTTTTGGGCAGCGTCCTGTGTCTCCTGATGATCTTCGGCATCACTCGGGCGATTCCGCAGCTCTGGCGCTACCGGTCGAGTTAGCAGCGCCGTCTAGGTTGCAATTTAGCAGTGATCGAAATATCTGAGATTTGAAATCTGCAATTTGAGATTCCAAGCGGAGCGAGGGTATGGCTATTCTGCAAGTTGAAGGTCTCACCAAAAATTATCTTCAGGCGGGCGGTGAACCGACTGCCGCCATCGAAAATATTTCCTTCACCGTCGATCAGGGCGAGTTCGTCTCCTTGGTCGGCCCGTCTGGCTGCGGCAAAACGACTCTGCTCCTATGCATCGCGGGCCTGATCGCGCCGAGCGCCGGTCGTGTCGCGGTCGAGGGAACGGAGGTCGAGGGTCCGCCGCAAGACCTGGTCCTGGTATTTCAGGAATACAACCAGTCGCTGTTCGCCTGGCGCACCGTTCTCGGAAACGTTCTCTTTGGTCTGGAGGCCAAGGGCCGTTCGCTGCTCGACGCCGAGGCCAAGGCGCATTGGCTGATCCGTCTGGTCGGTCTGGACGGATTCGAGCGCCATTATCCGTGGCAGCTCTCCGGCGGCATGCAGCAGAGAGTCGCGATCGCGCGGGCGCTCGCCTACGAGCCGGAAGTTATGTTGATGGACGAACCGTTCGGCTCGGTCGATGCGATGACGCGGCTCGAGCTGGAAGACGGGCTGCTCAAGCTCTGGAAAGAGCTCGGCACGACAATTCTCTTCGTCACGCACGATATCGAAGAGGCGATTTACCTCTCGGACCGGATTTACGTCCTTGGCCGCCGGCCTTCGCGCGTGATCCATGCTCTCGACGTCGGCCTCGAACGGCCGCGCAATCAGTTGACGACGCGGGCGAACGCCGGCTTCATGAAGCTCAGAAACGAGATTTACCAGCGCATCGGCAACGGAGGCGCGCCGTGAATTTCCGCCGCGTCAACCTCTCCGGCTTCGGGATCTTCGCCGCGTTGATGCTGCTCTGGGAAATTGGCTCGCGTTCAAGCGCAAACCTGCAAAGCTATTTCCCTCCTCCGAGCGCCGTCTTTGCCGCTCTCGCCCAACTCTCGCTCGCGCGCGAGCTTTTCGGCCATCTCCTGAACACGCTGGCGCGATTTCTCGGCGGTTACCTTTCGGCCGCGGCGATCGCCGTCGCCCTGGGCGTCGTTCTCGGCTATTCCAGATTTGCATATAGCCTGTTCGAAGTTCTGATCGAGCTGCTTCGCCCGATGCCGTCGGTCGCGATCATCCCGGTCGCAATCCTGTTCCTCGGCATCGGCAACGCCATGATGGTCGCGGTGACCGCGTACGCGTGCGCGTGGCCGATCCTGCTCAACACGATCGATGGTGTGAGAAGCATCGACCGGACGCTGATCGATACGGGTCGGACCTTCGGCCTCGGCCGCTGGCGGATCTTGCGGGAGATCGTTCTGCCGGCGGCGTCGCCTTACATCGCAACCGGGCTCCGCGTCAGCCTGCCGATCGCGCTGATTCTCGTCACCACGTCGGAGATGGTGATCGGCGGCAGCGGGCTAGGATATTTCATTCTCGACGAAGAGCGGTCGTTCCGGACGACCGAGATGTACGCGGGAATCGTCGTGGTCGCGCTGCTGGGCTACGCGCTCAACCGTCTGTTCACCGCGCTGGAGAACAGGGCGATGGCGTGGCACCACGGCATGAGAACGAAAGAAACCTTGTGACTTGGGTCAGGGAATCGAAGTTGAACGGCGTCCTGGTCGTGCTCGCCGTCTTGGCCGCGTGGGAGCTGGTCTCGCGCCTGGAGCTGCTGAACCCGCTGTTCTTTCCTCCGATGAGCAAAATTCTCAAATCGTTTTTCGCGCTGATTTTTTCCGGTGAAATCCCGGCGCAGGTTTTGGCCAGCATCAAGCGGGCGGCTGCGGGATATTTCCTCGCCGTGATCGTCTTCATCCCGCTGGGAATCGTCATGGGGTTGTTCGATCGCGTCCGGCGCGCGTTGGAAGTCGTCGTCGAGACGGCGCGGCCGATTCCCCCTCCCGTCATCGTTCCGGTCGCCATGCTATTCTTCGGCCTGGGAGACGGGATGAAGATTTTCGTGATATTTTTTTCCTGCGCGTGGCCGATCCTGCTCAACACGATCGACGGCGTTAGAAACATCGACCGCGTGCTCGTCCACACGGCGCGCACTTTCGGCCTGTCTCAAAGCAAGGCGATTATGAAAGTGATTCTTCCCGCGTCCTCGCCGCAGATCGTGACCGGGCTCAGGATCTCTCTGGCGATTACGTTGATACTCGTTGTGATCTCGGAGATGGTCGGAAGCACCGATGGGATCGGCTACTTTATTCTCGACGCGCAGCGGAGGTTGAAGGTCGATCGAATGTATGCCGGCATGCTGTCTCTGGCGCTGCTCGGATATTTGCTGAATCAGATCTTCGTTCTGGTCTCGAATACTTTTCTCTCCTGGCACCGCGGCATCCGCAGTGCTGAGTAACCAGTGCTGAGGATTGAGATGGGAACTCCGAAACGCAGCACTCGGTCCTCAGCACTTAGCACTAAACTTTACTCATCCCTCCGCCTGGTGGGGGCGTCGGCTGGTTTTTGCCCGGCATCCATTCGGCGTCCTTGCGCGGTCCGGCGCCTTTGACGAAGAATTTCGTCCGGCCCATTTTTTCTATTTCGATCTCGAGCGTGTCGCCGTCGTTGATCGGCCCGAGTCCTTCGTGGTACGTGCCGGTCGCGATCACGTCGCCGGGCTGGAGCTGGACGAATTTCGTCAGCCAGGCGATCTGCTCGGGAATTTTATGCGCCATGTATTTCGTGTTGTAGTTCTGACGCGGCTGTCCGTTGACCCAGGATTTCACCACGATATCGTGCGGGTCGGGAATTTCCTCTTTCGTCGTGATCCACGGACCGCACGGTCCAAAGGTGTCCTGCCCCTTCGGGATAAACTGCGTGCGCCGGGTGAGCCCGCGGGCGGAGACATCGAAAAACGGAACATAGCCGAAAACGTAATCCATAGCTTTTTTCTGAGGGACATTCTTCGCGGTCTTGCCGATGACGAAGGCCAGCTCCGCCTCCGGCTGGTAAACCACGACCGGCGGAATATCGAGCAGCTCGATGGTTCCTTCCGGACCGACCAGCTCCGGCGCCTTGTAAAAATATTCGTTCGGCAGCGATTCCGGGCTCCGGTCCGGGCGATCGACGTAGTTGACGAAGGCCGCCATGCACTTGCTCGGCTGGGGAATCGGCGCGAGCAGCTTGACGCTCGCCAACGGAACGCCGCTTTGCTCGGCCACGATGCGCTCGAATCGCTTCCGGTACTTGCGGAAGTGTTCGATGATGTCTTCCACGACGCGCTGCGGGCCTTTCGCCTTGCGCGAGCTGATCGCGTCGCTAACGTCCACGACGGTATTTTCATCTTTGAGCACGCCGATGCAGTCGTCGTTGAAGCGAAGAATTTTCACGCCGTCACCTCCAGTTTGGTAAAAACGTGCATATCATTACTTCAACGAAGATCAAAGTCAATGCGCATCTCCGCCGAGGGAATCTGTCCTCCTTTTATTTCTCTGCGTGTTGAGTTAAGACGGGATTGAAACGTATGCTTTTAATCAACAACCAAGAAGTGGGGCGGCTCTTCGACATGAAGAGTTGTCTCGAAGCGCTGGAGATCGGTTACGACGATCTGCTCAAAGGCGATGCCGTCTACCGGCCGCGCATCGATATGTGGATGCCGTGCGAACGGCCGGACGGGTATTTCCGCTGGGGGACGATGGAAGGGGCGAGCCGCAAGATCGGGGTCTTCGCGATTCGAATGAAGTCGGACATCGTTCATTGGCCCGATGGGTTAACGGAAGAGAAATACTGTATTCAGCCCGGAACATTTTGCGGTCTCGTGATGGTTTTCAGCGTGCTGAACGGCGAGCCGCTGGCGATCATCAACGACGGTCTGGTGCAGCATATGCGCGTGGGAGGCTGCGCCGGCCTCGGCGCTAAATACCTGTCGCGCCCGGATTCGAGCGTCGTGGGAATCTTCGGCTCGGGAGGGATGGCACGTAGCTACCTCCAGGCTTTTAATGAGGTGCGTAAGATATCTAAAGTAAAAGTTTATAGTCCGACGAAGGCCCATCGCGAGGCTTACGCGCGCGCGATGAGCGCCGAGTTGGGAATTCCCGTTGCGGCGGTCGACGATCGCGAAGCGGTCGTGCGCGGCTCTCACATCGTCGCGGCGTGCACCGACTCGACCCGCACGGTGTTCGACGAGCCGGAGTGGCTCGAAGAAGGCGCGCACATCACCTGCGTGCGCGCGTGCGAGATCGGGCCGAGCGTCGTCAAGCGCTGCGATATATCGATCAAACTCGGGCGGAACACGGTCGAGGCGATGGACGAGGGGATGGTGCGGCTCCATGGAAACGTCGGCTACATCGCCGGCCAGCCGGAGGAGCGGGAGCGGATTCCCGATCCGGCGGTGGACAATTATCGCGGCGGCTTTTTTAAATACTTCATGGACCTCAAAGCGGGAAAGGTTCCCGGAAGAACCAGCCCGAAGCAGATAACTTTTTTCATCAACGCCGGCACGCAGGGACTCCAGTTCGCCGCTTGCGCCGGAAAGATTTATCAACTCGCGAGACAAAAAGGTCTCGGCCGTGAGATCCCGACGGAGTGGTTTTTGCAAGATATTAGAGACTAACTCTGCAGCCGGATAGGCTGCGGAGAATTTCTACGGCTATTGCAGCTCAGTGAAGAGTTAGGTTTTAAAGTGGAAATCGGCTCGCATGAAGATCTGGTCAAGCGCGGCGGCCTCTACCAGCGTCTGCATGCGATGTAGTTCCAAGCGGAGGACGTGATTCGTAAAACGTTAATCGTGAACCGCCGAGGCAAGTGACATAGTTTTTTTTATCTTACGATTAACGAATAACGATTCACGATTAGCGAGATGATCCACCGGCTTAAGCTGGCGTTGATTCCCCCACTAGGCGCAGGAGTGATTCGGCTTCTCGGGATGTCTTTGCGTACCCGCATCGAAGGCATGGAAGCGGTCGACATACTTTATCAACGGGGCAGCGCGATCATTTTCGCTTTTTGGCACAGCCGCCAGCTGATGATGCCGCTCGCCTATCGGGGGAAGAGGGCGCATGTGCTCATCGGCCAACACCGGGACGGTGAGTTGATCCATCGTATTATCGCTCGCTTCGGCCTTCGCTCGGTCAGGGGATCGACGACTCGCGGAGGAGGATCGGCATTCCGCCGTCTCGTCGAGTTGGGGCGTGCCGGCCAGGACCTCGTAGTGACGCCCGACGGGCCCAAGGGGCCTCGGCAAGTGGTGAAGGAGGGCGTCATCCGGTTGGCGAAGGCGACCGGTCTTCCCATTGTGCCCGTTACGTTCAGTTGCTCAAAAAAAAAGTCTTTGCGAGCTGGGATCGCTTTCAGGTGCCGTATCCCTTCGGCCGGGGCCTTTATCTCTGCGGACCGCCGATTTGGGTTCCGTCTGATGTCACCGACACGGAGGTGGAGGCGAAGCGGGTCGAGTTGGAAACGGCTCTCAACACGATCACTGCGGAGGCCGATGAAGCAATGAGTCGCGACGCGTGACGGAGTCAGAGTCGTCATCAAATAAGGATAGGATAGTGGATCATCCTCCGGAGTACTTGAGCGTCAAGATCCCCAGCCGTCGTCTGCCGTTGCCGTTGGTGACGGCGGTGCGTCGAGGGGTCAACTGGCTGCTAGGCTTCAGTGAATTCAATGCCACCTACGCGCCGGTGATTGCCAACGGCATCCCCGACAATCTGGCCGAAAGTTTTCTCGACCACATTCGTGTCAGCGTCGATGTCAACGACGAAGCGAAGGCCCGCATTCCACGCACAGGCCCGTTCGTCGCGGTCGCCAATCATCCTTTCGGCATGATCGAAGGAATGATCCTCAACGTCGTCATCGGTTCCGTACGGCATGACTACAAATGTCTGGGCTTCTACAAGCTGGGTCAGATACCCGGCTTCGGGCGGTCTCAAATCTTCGTCGATCCTTTGAAGCAAAGGCGCAAGCGGCGGATGAATCGAAATGCCTGGCACGCCGTGTTCAAGTGGCTGCGGGAGGGCGGAGCATTCGCGGTTTTTCCGGCGGGCAGGGTCTCGCGATTCAGTTTTCGTGACTGGCGGGTCTCCGATCGACCCTGGAGCCGCCACGTGGGCACGCTGGTCAGGCGCACCGGCGCGCCGGTGTTGCCGATTTATTTCTCGGGTGCCAACGGCCTTTTGTTTCAGCTCGCCGGGCTGATTCATGGGAACCTGCAGAACTTCCTTTTGATCCGCCAATTCAACAGGATGCACGGCCGGCGGTTTAAAATAATGATCGGCGAGCTGATTCAGCCTGACGAGATCGCGGCGATGGGTTCGGATCAACGGGTGATCGATTTCCTGCGTAGTCGCACCTACGCGCTGGCGGCCGGCGTTGGCTCCGTCTCGTCCGGTCAATCGGTAGGAGCTGGTAATTCCACCATCTCGTGAATCCGCCCTCTGACCGGCGCAGTCTGAAACGCGCGGTCTTGACGATGAATGGTCATCGGCAGACCGAACGCCGGATTCATAGTCACGCGAACCTTGCGGTCGATGCGCGAGCCGGGGACAACGCTCAGCCGAAACCGCTGCATGATCTTCACCAACGCAAGGCGAATTTCCGCCATGGCGAAGTGATAGCCCACGCAGAGCCGCGGCCCGGCGCTGAATGGCAGATAGGCATAAGGGTCGGGTTTGAAATTGAACCAGCGCTGCGGATCGAAGCGATTCGGCTCGGGATAAAGCTCAGCCATATGATGCGTCATATAATGGCTCAGGACGATGCGATCACCCCGCTGCACCTTCAGGCCATCAAGATCGGTGGATGTAGTCGCCGTGCGCAAAGTGAAGGGCACGGGCGGCAGGATGCGCATGGATTCGCTGACCACGGCATTGAGCAGCGGCAGGGCGTCCAGCTCGTCCAAGGTCGGCGGATCGCTGAGTGAGGCGCCCTCCAATTCATCCATCAGATCCAACGCGACCTTGGGATGCTGCGCCAGCAGAAATAACGTCCATCCCATCACATTAGCCGCCGTCTCGTAACTTGCGGCGAACATGAAGACCGTGTGGCCCGGCAGCTCGGATTCACTGAATGCGGGCTTATCTTCGGAGCTGGCGCGCACCATAATCGACAACACGTCCTGACCTCGATTGTCTCGGCGCCTTTTGAGCTCGATCATTTCCCCGATGGCCCGCTCTAGGACTTCGGCTCGTTTGAACAGGCGGTGGTAAGGCAGCCCGGGTACGTTTACGGGAACGGCGCCGGCAGCGGCTGAGGCGGAGAGACCAAGGAAGTTTTCCACCATATGGCTGAGACTCATCGAACGCTCAAGATCATCGTTGCCGAATAATAAATGAGTCGACAGGCAAAGGGACAGGCGGCGCATCTGCTGATACATGTCGACGGGCTGACCATTCGGCCAGCCGTTAAGAAAATCATCGATGATCGCGTTCATATCGACCACATAGCCTTCGACGGCGCGTCTTTGAAATGGCGGCATGATTATTTGCCGCTGGCGGCGGTAGCGCTCGCCGTTGGATCCCGCCAGGCCGCGCCGCAAACGGCCCAGAGCCGAATTACGGGGTCCATACAAGACGAAACCGCCGGCCCGGAACTTTTCCGGTTGGCCGAAGACCAAGCGGTTATAGCGCGGACCGAGCGCTAAGACATTCATGCGTTCGGCACGGCGAAACAATGCAGGCTCAGCCAACACGAACAGAGGGCCGAAGCGCCGGTAGACGGTAGTTATGCAAGCGATCGGGTCGAGCCAGAACCTCGCGTACCAGCGCCACGAGCCGATGCCCCGCGTTGGGCGGGACAGCGAGCTGTTGGATTGCGATACCGATCGATGGGAAATTTCTACCATGCTCCGACACACCGAAAAACGCCCGGTTCGACCGCGGCCAACTTAATCTCAATGAATGATAGGAATTTGCTTTGGGGCGTTGGCCACTGAGCAACTCAAAATTACCCCGACGACCCGGTGCTCGCCCGCGTACCAGAGCCTCAAGCGGCTAACTCAGAAAACAGAATTGCCCCGTGTACCCTCATCTTCGGGGCAGACAGTATCCGATAAGGCGGCGTTATGTCAACCTGAGGTCGATTTGTAGGCATGGTACTCAACAGGCGAGTTTAAAGCCCGTGGAAATAATGGTAACATCAAAACATGAGCCATGACCTGACGGACAGGCCCGACTTTTTGTGGGATGAGCCTCTTACTCGGGACGATCTGATGAAACTTTTGGACGGCGAAAACGAGGAAGAGCATCTTTATTACGCGGCCAAAATCCTGAGAGAGGCGCGGTTTGAGGAGGTCTGGGAGTACCTCTCGCCGGCCTTTCTTTCTTCTCAATGGGAAAAGCTCCGAGCGAGGCTCGGACGAAAAAAAGGCTTCTGGGAGTTTTTCTACACCACATGGCGCGAACATGGCCTTATCCGCTAAAGATATCCTCTCGGCTCTGCAGTGGGAATTTTTGTCTTTTTTTTTCCAGGGCGCGCCGCCATTTTTCTTAACCGGTGGGACCGCACTAAGCGCCTTTTATCTGGGACATCGCTATTCCGAAGACCTCGATCTATTCACGTTGGACAGCGGCGCCTTCGATCGAGTTCCTCTCTACGTCACCGACACTACGAGTAAACTAAACGCCGCGGCGCTTTCACTCCAGACGGCTCCTCAGTTTCGTCGTTACAAGATATCCCGCCGGGAGGAATCGGTCATTATAGATTTTGTTCGAGAGTCGGTCCCGCAGATATC
The DNA here is from genome assembly GCA_964572145.1 of uncultured Syntrophobacteraceae bacterium. Taxonomy (GTDB): domain Bacteria; phylum Desulfobacterota; class Binatia; order UBA9968; family UBA9968; genus JAJPJQ01. The sequence continues at coordinate 8,927 of CAZNES010000045.1, read as the reverse complement.
CTTCGAAAAGAACAGCTTCGACGGAATCATCGTGGATACCTTGGATGACATCACCGCCAATAAGGTCTGCACGGTTCTTAGCCGGGCGGAGATCAAAGACTACATCGACCTGTATTTCCTGGACCGCGCCGGCTGTCGGTTGGAGAACTACATCGAGGCCGCCCAACGAAAGGACGCGGGCGTTTCGCGATCGGCGCTGGCTTATTTGCTATCAGAATTTCGCTTGTCAAAGGTCCCGGATTTTATGATCGTCCCTATTTCTCTTGGGGATATTCAGGAATATTTTCATTCTCTCGCCAGGAAGCTTGCCGTAGAATCGTTTCCCCAGTAGGAAAGTTGCTTTGGCGCGGATCAATACCCCAAATCTTCGATTTCTTCGTCGTCCATGCCGAAGTAGTGGGCGATCTCGTGCATCACGGTGAGGCGAATCTGCCGTCGGCGCTCGGCCGGGTCGGGAAAGTCGCGCATGAGCGGCTCGGAAAAGATCGTGATCTTGTCGGGGAGCAGGGGCGGGCTGCTGACGGAGCGCTCGGATAAAGGAACGCCTTCATACAGGCCGTAGAGAACGTCTCCGGCAGGGTCGAGCCCCATTGCGCGGAGCCGGCTCTTCGAGGCCTTTTGCTCGATCACGATCTCCACGTTGTGAAGGCGGCTGCGAAATTTCTTCGGCAGTCGATCCAAGGCCCGGACGGCTTCTCGCTCTATATCGTCGCGATCCATGCCGGGAAGTTTGCATGAAACGATGAAGCGAGGCAACAGGCTCCGCCACCACGACTGGCGGATCAGCCCCCGCCACAAGGCACTCCGCCTGAGGCGGATCAGGAGGATCCGACTGAAACAGGCAACAGGCAATAGGAGAACGGGGAAGACCAAAACTTCCTTGCGGGCGTTTTCTTGCGGTCTTCTCCTGCTGGCGCTTCTCGACTCCTGTTATCCCGGCGTGCATCCTCGCCTCGCTGATCGTGTGCCGGCCGTTATTCAGGACGACCTCGACCCCGAGTCGCTCCGCGCGGCCGTTCGGCGCAGTCTGGAATTTCTCGCCAAGGTTCCCGGCGACCGCGTGCTTGCCGAACGGCCGAGACGAGTTACGGCCCAAGACGTCAAGGAATCCTTGTTGAGCTTTCTCGAAGTCACGGAGCTTTGGGACCGGCCCGAGAAAATGACGGCGGCGCTCCGCTCCCGCTTCGAGCTCGTTCCCTTCCTGCACGATCCGGCGGAGAAGGAGATTCTCGTAACCGGTTATTATCAGCCGGTCATCGAGGGAAGCCTGACCCCAACCGGCGCCTATCGTTTTCCGATTTACCGCAAGCCGGACAATCTCATCGAAACTTTCTCGCGCCGTGAGATCGACGTTCTGGGACGGCTCAGAGGCAAGGGATACGAGATCGCCTGGATGAAAGACCCGGTGGAGCTTTTTTTCCTCCATATCCAGGGCTCGGGAATCCTCCGCCTCGAAGACGGCCGGACGTTGTCCGTAAACTACGCCTCGAGCAACGGCAGGCCGTACACCGGCATCGGAAAAATTCTCGTCGACGAGGGTAAGCTGGCGGCGGATGAATTATCGGCGGCCCGCCTGCGCCGATATCTCAAGGAGCATCCCGAGGAGCGCGAGACGCTCTTCGCTCGCAACGAGCGCTACATTTATTTTCGCTTCGTCGAGAACGGGCCCTTGGGCAGTCTGGAAATTCCTCTGACGCCAGGCCGCTCGGTCGCGGCCGACCCGGATTATTTTCCGCAAGGCGCGCCGGCGTTCCTCGTCAGCCGCCGCCCGCTTCTCGACGCCGCAGGCAATCTCGCCGGCTGGCTGCCGTTTTCCCGCTTTGTCCTCAATCAGGACGCCGGCGCGGCCATACGCGGCCCCGGGCGGTTGGATTTATATTTCGGCAGCGGCGTCGGAGCGGGAGTTGCCGCAGGCTTTATGAAGAGCGGCGGCGGGCTTTATTTTTTGCTTAGGAAAAAGAGCGGCGCGGACTGAGGGACGCTCTTACAAGGAGAGCGACTTGCCCTGCTTTAAGATTTTCAGGCGGCGCCGCTTCAACTTTTTGAGCTCGGCGATGATCTCTTCGCGGTATTGCGGCTTCAAATGGGTCACAAGGACGGGGACCGAAGGCCGGCCGAGCTTGTCCGCCTCGCCGGCCAAAGTTTGCGGCGTGAGATGCTGGCTCAGATCGGCGGTTTCCTGGAGTCTGTTCGGAAAGGACGCTTCGAGGACGACGGCGCGCAGTTTCTTTTTGCCGTGCGCCAGCGACCAGATTTTTTCCGTCGGCCCGGTGTCCCCGACGTGGAGGAAAGTCGTCTTCTCGTTCTCGATGAAAAAAGCCGTGCTGGTGACGGTGTGATTTACCCGTACCGCCGTCACCGTGTAATCGCCGATCGCGGTGGCCTCTTCCTCGGCCAGATCATGAAAGGTCAGGATGGGGGCGGATTGGCCATCGCCCGTTATCCGGGTAAAATCGGGCCAGATCGTGTCGTTGAAGAAGGAGGTTCGAAGTCCCGCGACGACTTCCGGCAGGGCCCAGACGTGAATCGTGCCGTCGATGCCGAAAAGATTATCCGCCAGGGTTGCGAGACTCATCACGTGGTCCAGGTGCGCGTGAGTGATGAGGATGTTCTTGATTTTCCGCTGCGCCTTGAGACTCAGCACCGCGGTCGTGGAGCCGGCGTCCACCAGCAGCGCGTCTTCGATCAGGTAAGAAGAGAGGTGTTGCCCCGGGACCTGGCCGCCGGAACAGCCCAGCACGCGAAATTGCATGGGCGCCTTCTTAACATGTTTTTTGTATAATGTCATACTGCGAGCTTCATCGGGCGAGACGCGAATTCCCGGAGCATTGGTAATGGAACCGAAGCCGTTATTATTGCGTCAGACGTGGGTGTGGGCGCTCGTGGTATTCTTAATTGTCGGCGCCGCGTCGATCGTGCTGTGGACGCGCCGGATGGCCGGTCCCAATCAGGGCGCAAGCGACGAAAGACCGCTCGAGGGTCTGGGACGATTCGGCAAGGCGCCCGAATTCGCCCTGACGGAGCGGAGCGGAAAGGAGATCCGCTCCGCCGATCTTCTCGGCAAAGTGTGGATTGCAAACTTCATCTATACTCATTGCACGGATACGTGTCCCGTGCAGAGCGCGGAAATGAAGGCGCTGCAGGATCAATTCGGGCGGGAGCGGGATCTCCGGCTGGTCTCGATCACCGTGGATCCAAAGCGGGACACGCCCGCGGTGCTGGCCGGCTACGCGTCGCGCTTCGGCGCCGACCCGGCGCGCTGGTTTTTTCTCACCGGAGAACGTGAAGAGATTTTTCGCATCGCTCAGGAAGGATTTCATCTGGCCGCGGCTGAAATTCCGGCAGCGCAAAGGGGCGACGCCGGATCGACGCACATCCATAGCCCGCGTTTCGTCGTCGTGGACCGCAGAGGCGAGATTCGCGGCTATTATCCGGGGACGGAAAAGGATGCGCTGCAGCGCCTGCGCCGCGACCTCGAAGAGCTGCTGCGCACGGGATAGGGTAAGCGAGGGGCCGCCGACATGGAGCGCACCACAGACAGCCGCCGTTTGGCGTTGGCGCTGGCGATCACGGCGATTTATTTTTTCGCCGAGGTCGTGGGCGGACTCTGGACCAACAGCCTCGCGCTGCTCTCCGACGCGGGCCACATGTTCTCCGACACGGCGGCGCTGGGACTCAGTATCTGCGCGTTCCAGATCGCGCGGCGGCCGGCCACGAGCAAGAAAACATACGGCTACCAGCGCCTGGAAATTCTCGCCGCGTTGATCAACGGGCTGGTTCTCTGGCTCGTCGTCGGCGTGATCTTCACTGAAGCCTATCGCCGCCTGTTGGATCCGCCCGAGGTCCGTACGATCGGCATGCTCGCGGTCGCCGTCGTGGGACTTGCGGTGAACATGGTCGCGGGCCGCATCCTCTATGCCTGCGATCAGGGGAATCTCAACATTCGCGGCGCCTTCCTTCACGTCGTGGGGGACGCGCTGGGCTCGGTCGGCGCGGTCGTCGCGGCGCTCATCATGCTCTTTACCGGCTGGTACATGGCCGACCCGATGATCAGTTTCTTGATCGGCATCCTCATCCTTTATACGTCGTGGGAGCTGGTTCGCGACTCGGTCGATATTTTGATGCAGTCGGTTCCCAGGGGCATCAATACTGAGGAAGTCCAGCGGGCGATGGAGCAGGTGTCGGGAGTCATCAAGATCCACGACCTGCACGTCTGGTCGGTGACCTCGGGCGTTTTTACTCTCAGCGCCCACGCCGTGATCGACGAGAGCGGCGACCCGCAGGCGATCCTGGATCAGGTGGAAGCGCGGCTCAAGAGCGCTTTTTCGATCGAGCACACGACGATTCAACTCGAAACCGAAGACCGAGAGGAGAAGGAGTTTCGCGATTTTTGATTCCGCGCCGCGCGGCGCGCAAGGCCGCTGCGCAGAGGGGAGGCGGTGGTCCCGCGGCGGGGTTGCGCCGCGCGGCAATTCCCATTAATGTCGGGCTACTTTCGCTTTGCCGAGTTCTCTACGCAGAAATCCACCAGATTGACGGCAACCGATTAGCGCGCCTTCGGGCCGACTGAGATCGCGTCATCGCACTATGGCCAAGTCGCTCAAGAACATCGTATTCGGCACGCCCAAAGACCCGCTCGATCCGCGGGTCTTCCACCAGATCTCTCTGGTGGCCTTTCTGGCGTGGGTCGGTTTGGGCGCGGACGGACTCAGCTCCTCGGCGTACGGTCCGGAGGAAGCCTATCTCGCGCTGGGAAACCACGTTCTCCTCGCTTTGCCGCTGGCCTTTCTGATGGCGCTGACGGTCTTCGTCATCTCGGCCAGCTACAATCAAATCATCGAGCTGTTCCCGACGGGCGGCGGCGGCTATCTCGTGGCCACCAAGCTCCTCGGGCCCAAGGTGGGACTGGTTTCAGGCGGCGCGCTGATCGTCGATTACATGCTCACGATCACGATCTCGGTCGCCAGCGGCGCCGACGCGATCTTCAGCTCGCTGCCGCCGTCGCTCCACGGAGCCAAGCTCGCGGTCGAGATTTTTCTGATTTTCTTTCTGATTTATTTGAATCTTCGCGGCACCAAAGAGTCGGTCCTCTTCGTGCTTCCCATCTTTCTGGTTTTTGTCGTCGCGCATATCGTGGCGATCGGCCTGGGAGTTTTCCCGCATGCCGGCGACGTTTCCACGATCGCGTCCAGCACGTATCGAGAAGTGAGCGGAGACATTCAGGGGCTTGGACTGTGGGCCACTCTCTTTATTATCGTGCACGCCTACAGCCTCGGCGGCGGAACGTACACCGGCATCGAGGCCGTCAGCAACGGGCTCCAGGTGCTGCGCGAGCCACGGGCGGATACCGGCAAAAAGACGATGCGCTACATGGCCGTCTCGCTCGCGTTCACCGCCAGCGGTCTGCTGCTTTGCTATCTGTTGAACCAGGTCGCATACGAGCCGGGAAAGACCCTCAATGCCAGCTTGCTAGAAAAAGTCTACCGGAATTTTTTCTCGTCGAATTGGACGGTGGGCTACGGCCTGGTCGTGATCACGCTCTTGAGCGAGTCGGCGATTCTGCTGGTCGCCGCTCAGACCGGATTCATCGGCGGGCCGACGCTGCTTTCCAACATGGCCATCGACTCGTGGGTGCCTCATCGCTTTTCCCACTTGAGCGATTATCTCGTCACCCGCTACGGTGTCTGGTTCATGGGTCTGTCCTCGTTGGGCTTTCTCATCTACACCGGCGGACAGGTGCGGATTCTCGTCGTCATGTACAGCATCAACGTCTTTCTCACCTTTACTTTCTCGCAACTCGCGTTGTGCCGGCATTGGTGGGAGGTAAGAAAAGAGGGGCCGGCATGGATCAGGAAATTTCTGGTCAGCGGCTTCGGTCTCACGCTGACGGCGACCATCCTGGTATTTACCGTGGTCATCAAGTTCGCCGAGGGCGGCTGGGTGACGGTTGCGGTGACTTCCAGCTTTATTTTTCTCTGCTATGGGGTGCGCGTCCATTACGACCGCGTGCGCGCGGCCTTGAAGAGCCTGGACAGCACGCTGACCGAGATTCCTTTCCATCCCGATCTCAAGAATCCCGTGCCGGTGAAAGACCGCAACGCGCCGACGGCGGTCGTCATCGTGCGGGAGTTCGACGGCATCGGCGTTCATACGGTGCTCAGCATCCCGCAGCTTTTTCCCAATTATTTTAAGAACGTCGTCTTTGTTTCCGTCGGTGTGATCGATTCCAGCCAATTCAAAGGCGTGCGCGAGATTGAAAATTTGCGCCGCTTGAAAGAAGAGGATCTCAAGAGCTACGTGGCATTCGCCAACTGCCTGGGCTGGTACGCCGAATATCGCTCCAGTCTGGGCATCGATCTCATCGACGAGCTGGTGAAGCTCTGTAAAGAAGTAGCGCAGGATTTTCCCAAGTCGATATATTTCGCCGGCAAGCTGGTCTTCGAGCAGGAGAGCCTCTTCACCCGCACGCTGCACAACCACACGCCGTTCACCTTGCAGCAGAAGCTCCAGTTCGAAGGCTTGCAGATGATCATTCTGCCGATCCGGGTTTTTCAGACCGCCGGCCCGGCGGCGGACGCGATGAAAGATCAGCTCGACGCGTTCCGGCAGAGCCCCGGCGGGCTTTCGTAAAACGGCGCGCGCATGACACTGGGAAGTTTCATCTATCTTTTTTTGCTGATCAGTTTCGTCGCTCACGGCGTGGCTTTCACCGTTCTCGCGGTGAAGCGGCGCCGGACGTATTACTTTTTCCTCACCGGAACTTTTATATTTCTCACCGCGATCTACTTCATCAAGTTCGAAGGCTGGCAGCCCGCCGTTCCCGGCATGCATTTCCCCGCGATCTGGCTGCTCAGGCTCGGCGCAACTGTGTGCACCTTGATCTATCTGAGAATTATCTATCGTGAGGAAGGATCGTGGCTTTGGAAGCTGAGAAATAGGCGGTAGGCGTTAGGCTGTGGGCGGTAGGCAACAGAAAAAAACTAAAAACTGTTCTACCGCGTCTTTTAGGTACTTGCTTCGGCCAAAATTTTTGCGCTCTTCATCGTTTCCCAGCGGAACCGGACGACGCCCGGAACTTTCAACGCCGTCAGCGCGGTCACGCCCGCGACCAATAATCCTCCGAGCACCGTCGCTTCCCGCGCTCCCACTAACGGAACGACGAGCCCGGTTTCCATTTGTCCCAGTGGATGGAGCCCGCGATTGCTGAGATAAAAGACGCTCATCACTCTGCCGCGCAGCCCTTCGGGCGACTGGACCTGCAGCATGACGTTTCTCGTCGCCGCCCAGATCGTGTCGGTCGCTCCCATGAAGAAAAGTAGCAAGAGAGAGACGAGAAAAGAGCGCGACAGGCCGAAGAGGGAAAAGCTCGCGCCATACAGGACCGCCGAGACAAGCAGAATCTTTCCCTGCGAGCGCGCCTGGCCCATCGAGATCAGCACGCCGGAGCCTATCACCGCGCCGAGGCCGCGCGCCGATTGGAGAAAGCCGAGTCCGCTGGCGCCCACATCGAGGATGTCGCGCGAGAAAATGGTCAGCATCGCCGGGTCCAGGCCGAAGACCGACGAGACCCCCTCCATGACCATGACGGCCAGGATAATATTGTTGGCCCTCACGTAGGAGACGCCTTCTTTCAGCTCGTGCATGAAGTCGCCGGTCGCTCCGCCGCGCGCCGTCGGAGTATTCATGAGCAAGAGAGCGACGACGACCGCGAGGAAACTCACGGCATTGGCGTAGAACGCGCCGTCGGTGCCGACGGTGGCGATGGCGATGCCCGCGAGAGACGGACCGAGGAGCGCGGTTCCCTTCCACAACATGGCATTGAGAGCGATCGCGTTGGGAAGGACCGAGGCCGGAACCAGCGACGGATACAGCGCCTGGCGCGCCGGCGCGTCGAGCGTTCCGACGATCGCGCTCAGCATGGTGAGCGCGTAAATATGCCAGACCTGAATGAGCCCGGTCTGCGCCAGAAAACCGAGAACGAATGCCAGCAGCATGGAAGTGATCTGCGTCGCCAGCATGAGACACCTGCGGTCGTAGCGGTCCGCCACCGTGCCGCCGAATAACCCGAGCGCGATCGACGGCACTGCGCGGAAAAGTCCGTTGAGCCCCAACTGCAAAGGCGAGTTGGTGATGTCGTAGAGCAGCCAACTGATGGCCGTCATCTGCATCCACGTGCCGACGTTGCCGATGAACAGGCCGAGCCAAAAAAGACGGAAGTCGCGGTAATAAAGCGAGGCGAACGGGCCGGAGGCTCGCCGCGCGGCGGAACTTTCGTTGTCGGACATAAAATTTTAACCGGGAAGATTATCGGGCGTGGCGGAAATTAACAAGGCGGACGGCAAGGTGTGCGGAGAAATTGGCCGCGCCGTTTAGAGTTTAGGGGGTCATTTAGGGGGTCATTAGAGGGTCAGGCCTGAATATTGACTTATTCGACTGCTTTCGGGTAGATTCCCACCATGGCACGCAAGCCAAGGGTTGAGTTTGAAGGCGCCTTCTACCATGTCATCGCCCGCGGCAACCAGCGCCAGGACATCTTCCGCGACGACAAAGACCGCCGCACCTACCTGGAGAAATTGGAGCATTACAGAAATAGATACCGCTTTAGCGTCTACGCCTACGTGCTCATGTCCAACCATGTTCACCTGTTGATTGAGACCCATTTCGGGGGTCAGTTTCGGGGGTCAGGCCTGAATATTGACTTATTTGACTGGTTTCGGGTAGATTCCCGCCATGGCACGCAAGCCAAGGGTTGAGTTTAAAGGCGCCTTCTACCACGTCATCGCCCGCGGCAACCAGCGCCAGGACATCTTCCGCGACGACAAAGACCGCTGCACCTACCTGGAGAAATTGGAGCATTACAGAAATAGATACTGCTTTAGCGTCTACGCCTACGTACTCATGTCCAACCATGTTCACCTGTTGATTGA
>CAZNES010000044.1:0-32562 GCA_964572145.1 uncultured Syntrophobacteraceae bacterium | reverse complement strand
CCGTATCTCATGTCGATCTCGGTCTGTCCGGCGGTTCCTACTTCGTGGTGGTGGACTTCGATCTTAATCCCGCATTTCTCTAAGTTTCTTACCATCTCAGAACGTAGGTCCTGGTATTGGTCCATGGGAGGAACGGGGAAGTAGCCTTCTTTGTAGCGGATCTTATATCCCAGGTTGGGGGCGCCGGGAGTTCCTTCTTTGCCGCTGTTCCAGAATCCTTCCTCCGAGTCGATGTGGTAGTAGCCTTCGTTGGGTCCTTGGCCGAACCGGATGCTGTCGAAGATGAAAAACTCGATCTCGGGTCCCCAGTAGCTGGTGTCGGCTAGCCCCGTGCTCTTTAGGTGTTTCTCGGCTTTTTGGGCGATGTATCTCGGGTCTCTGCTGTAGGGTTCGCCGGTTAGCGGGTCTCTGACGTTGCAGATCATGCTGAGCGTTACGTGTTCGGTGAAGGGATCAATAATGGCGGTGTCGGGGTCGGGAAATAAGAGCATGTCGCTCTCGTTGATGGCTTGAAAGCCTCGGATGCTCGAGCCGTCAAAGCCGATGCCTTCGGCAAATAGTTCTTCGGTGAGCTCGGCCCCGGGGATGCTGAAGTGCTGCCAGAGTCCCGGCATGTCGATGAATTTCAAATCGACAATCTCGACTTTGTTCTTCTTGGCTAATTCTAAGACTTCCTTGGATGTCATGTTAACCTCTTCCTCCCTTTCTCAAATATTATTACTCTCGCCCATGAGTCAACTGAAAATCTGGATAGGCCGTCATCCCGTGTTCGCCCACATCCAACCCTTCTATTTCTTCGTCAGGCGGGACCCTCAGACCGACCGAGGCTTTAATGATGCTCCAGAAGATCCACGAGCTGACAACGACAAATACCCCAACGGCCACGACACCCGTAAGCTGGGCAAGGAATAGCTTAAGCCCGCCGCCAAAAAAGAGGCCGCTGCCGGTAGTCCCAGGCATGAACTGATCTTCCGCGAAGAGGCCGAGGGCGAGGGTCCCAAACGCCCCGTTCACGAGGTGGACCGAAATCGCTCCGACCGGATCATCTACTTTGATCCGATCAAAAAAGAGCACCGACACAACGACCAATATGCCGGCAATTAAGCCGATAATCAGGGAACTCGGAACACTCACAAACGCGCAAGGCGCCGTTATCGCCACAAGCCCAGCCAGCGAGCCGTTAAGGATCATCGACAGGTCCGGCTTGCCCAAAAATATCCAAGCCATAATGGACGCGGCGACTGCCCCACCCGCCGCGGCGGTATTTGTCGTCACTGCAATCCGGCCGATTGCATTCCAGTCCGCAGCCATGGTGCTTCCGGGATTAAACCCAAACCAGCCGAACCAAAGGACAAAGGTCCCAAGAGTAGCCAGCGCGATGTTATGCCCGGGGATTGGAGTGACCTTTCCGTCTTTGCCATATTTGCCAATGCGCGGACCGAGCATCACCGCCCCAACCAACGCCGCCCAGCCTCCGATAGAATGGACCTGCGTGGAGCCGGCAAAGTCGAACATCCCAAGCTTGGCGAGCCAGCCGCCGCCCCAAATCCAGTGTCCAACTACGGGGTAAATAATCCCCACCATTGCAAAGCTGAAAAGATAGAAGGCGCCAAACTTGATTCTCTCAGCTACCGCCCCGGAGACAATCGTGGCAGCCGTCCCTGCAAAGACCAGTTGGAAGAAAAATTTTGTCCACAGAGGCGTCCCGGTCCAGTTTAGGGCCGAATAGACTCCCTTGTAAGCGTCAGCCATGGCAGGGCTGTTGTCGGCGCCGACAACGAACCATATTCCCTGGGTCCCGAAGAAGGGGGTGCCGTCTCCAAACATGATGCCAAAACCCAAAATTAAAAAAGCTAGGGACGAGATGGCAAAGACGATAAAGTTTTTAGCCAAGATTGTGACGGCGTTTTTCGCACGGCAGAAGCCCGACTCCACCATCGCAAACCCAAGATTCATGAAAAAGACTAAAAATGCGGTCAGCAGTGTCCAGGCGGTATCCATCGCCACTTTGGAGCTGCCGAGCTGGTCCAAAAGCTCTTGCGTAAAAGGGACCGGCGCTTTCCCTGGGTCCACTTTGGCCGTGGCCGGAGCCGCCGGCGCCGGCGCGACTACCGGAGGCTGCGGCGCTTGCTCCGCGAGAGCCAAAGCCGGGGCAATTACGGTGAGAGTCCAAAAGACAACAACGAGAAGCAGCAGAAGCTTTCTATGCTTTCCCACGTTCAGTCCTCCTTGACCGAGGTATCTGCTTCACCAGCGAAGCTGACAGCACCTAACATAACTCCCGCATCGAAGGCAAGAACATTTTTTCTGTTTGGAACTACGGATGTTGGAGTCGAAGCTCAGGCCAAAACTCAGGCAGGCACTACTCAGGGCAACAAATCTGACCGGCGATTTTCCCTACCATAACTCCTTCGGCATGGAGATTCCCTCGAAGTCCTTGTCTCCCAGTGGATCGGCCGGCTCGACGCCGATCGTGCGCAACATTTTGTAAAGCTGCCGCAAATGGTGCGCCGTGTGGCTCAGTACTAAATAAAATAGCTCGTGTCCGTCGGTCCTTCCCTGGTAGCTTTCGATCGGCCGATCAAGCTCCGCGCCCAGCTCCTGGGACGCCCGCCGTATGCGCGCGCGGCATTCTTCACCGAATTGCGCTACCTCTTCCATCGACCCGAAGGGCTCGGCTTTCTCCGCATAGGTGAGCTTGAAATGCCCGTCGTACTTTCCGCTCGCGATGGCATCGAGGACGTGAATCGGATCGACCAGGATATGATAGCAAAAAACTTTCAGCGGTCGATCGCGGTCCGGAGTTGTCCATAGTGTATGCTCGGGAGGAACTTGCCGGGTGGCGCGGATCACGGCGGTGAGAATTTTGTCGAGTGTCTCGAACAGCCACGGACCGGCAACCGGCCTTTCTTTTTGACCGGAGAGATTAAAGAGCCGCGTCAGCTCCTGCCGGTCGAAGCCTGAGACCGTCTTGTCGCCGACAATGGTGACCGGCACGATCTTAAACCCCAGCGCTTGAAGCTCAGCTAGCGCTCCGGGATCGTTTTCAATGTCTCTGGGGGTGAACGAAATGCCGCTCTGCGAAAGAAACTCTTTCGTGCTGGAGCAGGTAAATCAGCCGGGGCGGAAATAAACTTTGACGTTTTCCACGAAGACTACTCTTGCGCGGGTTTTTTGTATCTCTTGCGGGGAACGATCTCGAGAACGGTTCCGCCCGGCGCGCGGAACTTGACCGGTATCACACCGGGGTCGCTGATGATCTCACAGCCAAACTTGTGGATTTGAGCCAGATAGTCGTTCACGTCGTCCACTTCAATGCCGAAGTGATGAATGCATGGTCCCAGGCCCGCAGCCTTCGATTCGGCGGACTGTTCGCTATCGTATTTAATCAGCGCCAGGTCGATCGTGCCGTCGCTGAGGTGAAGCGAGGTATGGTCCCGAACTTTGGCGTTGTCCATCGGCGCGAAGCCGAAGACTTTCTGGTAAAACTCGCTGGTCGCCTCCAAGTCGTCAACTTTTACGGCGATGTGTACAATGCGGTTCATCTAGTTTCCTTTCCGCGCGAGGGTTTTTTGTAACACGCCTTACGGCTTGGAATCAAGGCGCGTCGGCGATCTCGCCCGGCAAAGCGAAGTGGATGTTCTCCTCGATAAAGCCGTTCGTGGCGACTTCGGCCCCTTGCCGTTTGAAAAAATCCGCCGCCTCCCATACCAGCCGGTCCGGCGCTGAAGCGCCGGAGGTGATTCCGACCCGCTCGACGGCGTTGAGCCACGCGGGATCGATCTCACTCACGTCGTTGATGAGATAGGCGGGAATTCCCCGTGAGCGCGCGACGCGGCAAAGCTGGTTGGAGTTCTCGCTGTTCGCCGAGCCGATCACGAGCACCAGATCGACCTCGCGGGCAATCTGCTTCACCGCGTCCTGCCGATTCTGAGTGGCGTAGCAGATGTCTTCCTTCGACGGCGTGACCATCCGAGGAAATCTTCGCTTGAGAACATCGATGATCTCTCGCGTGTCGTCGACGCTGAGAGTGGTTTGAGTCAAGACAACGACTCTCTCGGCGTCGGCGACGCGGAGCTTTTCCGCCTCTGCTACACTTTCGACGATCTGGATCCGCTCCGGCGCCTCGCCGCTGGTGCCCCGGATCTCGTCGTGGTCTTCGTGGCCGACAAGTATGATCCAGTAACCCTGCGCCGCGAACTTGCGCACCTCGCGGTGGACTTTTTCGACGAGCGGGCAGGTTGCGTCGATAACGATCTCCACGCCACGCTCTCGCGCGCGCTGCAAGACCGCAGGCGCAACCCCGTGAGCGCTGAAAATCAGCTTCGCCCCGGCGGGAACCTGATCCACGGACTGAACGAAGATCACTCCGCGCTGAGTAAAATCCTGCACCACGTGGCGGTTGTGCACGATCTCGTGGAAGACATAGAGTGGCGGGCCGTATTTCCTGAGCGCCCGCTCCACCGTCTCGATCGCCATCTCCACCCCCGCGCAAAATCCTCGCGGCTGAGCTACAATCACCTTTTTGACCGGCATGAGTTCAGTGTGGATGAAGGCCTGAAAGCTGTCAAGCTTCGATGACTTTTTCGGACGTGTAGCAGAGAGCTTGCAGCCTCCGGGAAAACGGGGTAGGAGACTCTCAACCCGATCAAGAAGGGAGTGGAGGATATGACCGGAACGATCAAGAAAATTATCCGAGATAAAGGCTTTGGGTTCATCGTTCCCGACGACGGCAGTGAGGACATTTTTTTCCATCGCAGCAGCCTTGCGCCTCGCGTGCAGTTCGAGGATTTGAACGAGCGCGATTCGGTCCAATTTCAAACCCGGCGCGGGGACAAAGGCCCCGTAGCCTTCGACCTCAAGCTGCGCTAGACTGAAGTCAGCGCGCAAACGTCGGAGGGATCTCATGCGAGTGAATATTGTACCCGCCGCGTTTTTCGTTTTTTGTCTTTTCTTTTCATTCCCTGCATTCGGGCAAAACACGCCGACAATTTATGTCGGCCTGGTCTCGATTACTCCGTCCAACGCGTCAGTTTTGGCCGGTGTCGACGGCGGCTTTTTCAAGAAATATGGGCTCGATGTTAAACCGATCATTATGTCGGGCTCGTCCACCGCTCTGGCGGCCATGCTTTCGGGCGAATCGCCGATGATCGGCATCGCCGCGTCCGGGCTCATCAACGCGCATCTCGCCGGGAACGACGCGGTCCTCGTGGCCGGTGTCGTCAACTTCGCGCCTTATGATTTGATTGTCGCCAAAGATATTCAGCGACTGGAAGATTTAAAAGGCAAGAAGCTCGGCATCGCGCGCTTCGGCGGCTCGGCCGACTTTCTCGCACGCTGGGGATTGGAAAAAAACGGGCTCAAGCCGGGCAGAGATGTAACCATCCTTCAAACCGGCGGCAACGCTGAGCGGCTCGCTGCCGTCTCTCAGGGAGCGATTCAGGCGACTTTGCTCGAGCAGGGGTTTGCCCATATAGCAAAAAAATCCGGCTTCCGCTCGCTATTGGATTATTCCACCGCCGGTCTCGATTATCAGCATACCGGGATCGCCACGACCAAATCTTTCATGGCTAAAAACCGCGACGTAACGAATCGCTTCATGAAAGCGCTGGTCGAGGGAATTCACCGGCTAAAGACGGACCGCGCGTTCGGCTTGAAGGTAATGGAACGGCATCTCCGCGTCTCGGATGCTGAAGTCGTGCAGACCGCTTACGATTATTACGTGCCCAAGACTGCGACCGTGCCGTACGTTAATATGAAAGGCATGAAATTCGTCCTGGACACGATCGCCGAGACCAACCCGAAAGCAAAGAGCGTGAAGCCCGAGGAGATTGTAGACCATCGGCCGCTTCAAGAGCTCGAAGCCAGCGGTTTTGTAAAGCAGCTCGCCGCCGGCAAATAAATTTTTCGTCCGCCCGAGGCGGAAAAACTAAATGCGCTCCAATCGTCTCATTCACGAGAGCAGTCCCTATCTTCTCCAGCACGCCCACAACCCGGTCGATTGGCATCCGTGGGGCGAAGAAGCTTTTCAGAAAGCCAAGAGCGAAAACAGGCCGATCCTTCTCAGCATCGGCTACTCAGCCTGTCACTGGTGCCACGTGATGGAAAAGGAATCGTTCGAGAACGAACAGATCGCCGCATTGATGAACGCGAATTTCGTCAGCATCAAAGTGGACCGTGAGGAGAGGCCCGACCTGGACGAGATCTATATGAGTGCCGTTCAGATGCTGACCGGGCGCGGAGGTTGGCCTATGACGGTGTTTCTTACGCCGGAAGGGAAGCCGTTTTTTGGCGGCACCTATTTTCCGCCTGAAGACCGTCACGGCATGCCGGGCTTTCCAAGAATCTTAAACGCCGTCGCTCAGGCGTATCACGAGAGACCTGCAGATGTGACCAAGAGCGTCGAGCAGATTGTCGGCGCGCTGGGCCGCATGACGAATCTTGTCGAGAGCGACCGTCCTTTCGCTCCCGCTATCATTGTCGAGAGTGCGGAGAATCTCTCGCAAGCCTATGATTCCGAGCATGGCGGGTTCGGCAATGCGCCGAAGTTCCCCAATGCCGGAGTGTTCGAACTTTTTTTGCGCGCCTATCGGAACTCGAAAAACAAGCGCTTCCTCGAAATGATCGTCCACACGCTCACGCGGATGGCCGAAGGCGGCATCTACGATCATCTGGGCGGCGGCTTCCACCGCTATTCGGTGGACGAAAAGTGGCTGGTGCCGCATTTCGAAAAGATGCTTTACGACAACGCGCAACTCCTGCGCAGCTACGCTCAAGCGTTCGCCATCACGGGGACGCCGCTGTTCAAAAACGTTGTCGAAGAGACGCTGACTTACTTGCTGCGCGAGATGCTCCACCCCGAGGGCGGCTTTTATTCCACCCAGGACGCCGACAGCGAAGGGGAGGAAGGGAAGTATTTTGTCTGGACGCACGATGAAGCGATGCAAATCCTGGGTGAGGAGAGCGGCGAGATTTTTTCCCGCGTCTATGACGTCAGCGAGTTCGGCAACTTCGAGGGCAAAAACATTCTTCATCCCGTCTTGACCCTGGAGCAAGCGTCGCGATGTTTTCGTAAAGAAGTGAGCGATGTCGAGCGGGTGATTGCAGAGGGTAAGCAAAAGTTATTTCAGGAACGGGAAAAAAGAGTCAAGCCTTTCCGGGATGAAAAGATCCTCGCCTCGTGGAACGGTCTCATGCTCTCCGGCCTGGCGGATGCAAGCAAAATCCTAGATGGCCCGTCATGCCTCGCGGCCGCGCGAAAGACGGTGGATTTTATTTTCACGCAGATGTTCCGCGACGGATTGTTGCTCCACACTTACAAAGACGGCCGGGCAAAGCTTCTGGGCTACCTCGATGATTATGCTTTTGTGGCAACCGGACTCCTCGATCTTTATGAGTCGACCCTGGAACGAGCGAACCTACAACGTTCCATCGAGCTCGCCGATACCATGATCCGGGAATTCTGGGATGATATCGACGGTGCTTTTTTCTACACGGGAAAATCACACGAAGCGCTCATCAGCCGCACCAAGCCGGCTTTCGATGGTTCGGTTCCATCGGGAAACGCCGTCGCGACGCAGATTTTACTCAGGCTCTATTACTACACCGGGAAAGAAGACTATCTTAAAAGAGCGGAAAAAACTCTGCGCATTTATTACGACGCCCTGGAGCAGCAGCCGTTCGGCTTTGCCCACATGCTATCCGCCTTGGATTTTTATCTGGAAAAGCCCAGGGAGATTGTACTGGTGGCAAGAAAAGGTGAACGGGCCAATATAGAACTGACAAGAAAGATCAACTCTCTCTACTTGCCGAACAAAACACTCCAGGCGCTGGATCCTGACGTACCGCCTGAGAAAGTCTCGCCCCTGCTCGAAGGCAAGGGACCGGTTGGCGGCAAACCCACCGTTTACGTCTGCCACCGGTTTACCTGTTCGCCGCCGGTAACCGACTGGAATAAGTTAGAAGAGCTGTTGAAATGATTCCCCGCTGAGCTAGCGCGCCAACTCGCGCTGAACCTCTTCGAGAAAAGAAAAATCCGTTACATCCTTGCTGGAAAGAGCTTTCCCCGACCCGCCGCGCCTCTGATTGAGTAGGTCGAGCGAGGCCTGAAGCGCGGCCGGGTCGATACTGCCATCGAGAGAGTAATTCGGCAGCATGGTGTCATACGACCGCTCGGCCAACTCGCGATCGAGAGTGAGCCATTCCATCGCTGTCGTCACCGCCTCATCGCGGCGCTCTTTCAATTGCCGCATGCCTTTCAGCAGCGCGCGCAAAACCTTTTTCACCTCTTCGGGCTTTTCTTTCAGCCTGCGTTCCAGTGTTGCCACGCCGACGGCCGGCAGCGCCAGGACATCGGATGAAGAGCCCAGGCTGCGAAAGCCGGCGCGTTCGGCCATGAAATTGTTGGGCGCCGTCAATACGGTCGCATCGATCGCGCCGACGCGCAGTTGTTCCAGCCTTAAACGCGCGTCGCCGACGGAGAGGATAGTGACGTCCGTGCCGGGATTTAAGCCCGCTTTGCTGAGAATGAGGAGAAGCCGCTGGTGCGACGCGCCGCCGAAGCCGCTGACCGCGAGTTTCTTGCCTTTGAGCTCCGTGATCGAGCGGATTTCGGGCCGCGCCATGAGAAAATCGGGATTGTTCTTCGTAACGCCGGCGATCACCTTTGCCGGCAGGCCGCCAATGATTCCGCCGAGGGTCGTCGTCACCGAAGTGATATAGGCCATGCTGCCGGAGGCAAGCGCCGCCGCCAGGATGTTCGACCTGGCCTGGACTAACTTCACGTCGAGACCTTCGCTGCGGAAGAAACCTTTTTTGACGGCGACATGTGTCGGCAGCTCCGTCATGCTGCGGCTGGGATAACCGATAATCACTTCCTCGAGACCCGCCTGAGCCGCGAACGCCCCGTGGAAAGTAGCTGTGATAGCCAGAATACATGCGAGGAGAATCAGAAAAAACTGCGTCACTGTTTTGCCCCGTGCGTAGATTTTATCTATTGACAAGAAATTGAACAATCCGGTCCAGATCTGCAGATGAGTAATACTCGATTTCTATCTTCCCTCTCGAGGTTCCCCTTGTTTGCACGAGTCGAACTTTCGTCCCAACGGAGCGCTGCAGCTGTTCGACCAGGGAACGCAGATCCGCATCCGGCGACGCTGCCGGTCTCCTTTTCCTGGCCATCTTGAGACGGGCAACAAGCCTTTCGGTCTCGCGAGCGGAAAGCCCTTTGGCAATGACCTCTCGTGCCGCGGCGGTGATCAGAGTTTCCCGCTCCAGCGATAAAAGCGCTCTGGCGTGGCCCGCGGAAAGCTTCCCTTCGGTCACCTCGCGCTGCACTTCTTCGGGCAACTGTAAAAGCCGCATAGAGTTCGCCACCGCAGGCCGGCTCTTCCCGACTTTTTGCGCGATTTCTTCCTGGCCGAGATGAAATTCTTCCTGCAATCGCCTGAACGCACGGGACTCTTCCATCGGATTGAGATCTTCTCTCTGGATATTTTCAATTAGGGCCAACTGGAGCGAATCGTGATCACTTGCCTCACGAACGATTACAGGGACTTTTGTCAAACCGGCTTTCATGGCCGCGCGCAGTCGCCGCTCGCCGGCTATCAACTCGTAGCCGTCGCCGTTGCGCCGGACGAGGAGCGGCTGGATGATTCCCTGGTCTTGTATTGACGCGGCAAGCTCGTCTATCTTTGCTTCGTCAAATGCCCTGCGAGGCTGTAGCGCATTGGGCGATATCCTCCCGACCTCTACAAAGAAATTCGACGGTCCCTTTGGGCCCTCGGCAGCCGGAATCAGAGCGCCAAGCCCTCTACCCAGTCCCTTTTGTATCTGCACGGGGAATCTCCTCTCCGTTCCGAATTAACTCTTTGGCTAAATCCAGATAATTTTGCGCACCGCTCGAATGAACATCGTAAAGCAAAGCCGGTTTCCCATGACTCGGGCTTTCGCTCAGGCGCACGTTGCGATGGATTACGGTGCGAAACAGACGGTCAGGAAAATGCAACCGAATTTCTTCCGCCACTTGGTGCGCAAGACGATTGCGGCTATCGAACATGGTGAGCAAAATACCTTCTAAATGAAGGCCGGGATTTAGTCCTTGTTGCACCAGCTCAATGGTTTCCAGGAGCGACGTTAGTCCCTCGAGCGCGTAGTATTCGCATTGCAAAGGGACAAGAACCGAGTGAGCAGCGGTGAGGGCATTCAGTGTTAAGAGCCCAAGAGAAGGCGGGCAATCGAGAAGGATGTATTCGAAATGTCCCTCAACGGAGTTAAGCGCATTTTTCAATCGCCATTCCCTGCGTTCGGTATTGACCAACTCGATCTCCGCGCCGGTTAGATCCTTCGTCGATGGAGCGATGGAAAGATAAGGCAGCTCGCTAGTTAAAAGGATGTCTGCGAGTGACACTTGGCCAATGATCGTATGGTAGAGGCTGTGTCCTACGCTCGCACGTTCGATGCCCAGCCCTGTCGTGCTATTTCCTTGAGGATCGACGTCGATGAGAAGTGTTTTCTTTTCAGCTACGGCCAGTGAAGCACCCAAGTTTACCGCCGTCGTAGTCTTGCCAACGCCTCCTTTTTGATTTGCTATCGCTATGATTTTTGTCAAAAATATCCTATTAAATCAATAAGTTAAGCTAACAATGATAATAGCTTTAGCACAGTATTGTGGACTTTGGAAGAAAATAATTGTTTCACGTGAAACCCAGAATCTTAAGATCACCCAAGACGATCAAGCCGGTTTGCGTTTCTTAAGATGAATGGAGAGAAGAGAAATTGCAGACGGAGTCATTCCAGCAATTCTTAAAGCTTGTCCCAAGGACCGAGGTCGTATTCGAGCTAACTTCTCTCGCGCTTCGTGCGACAGACCGGTAACTACCGAATAGTCGATGTCCCCTGGTAATCTAACCGTCTCCAGATTTTTAAACCGACTAACGGCTTCCAGTTGTCGTTTGATATAGCCGGCGTATTTAATCTCGATTTCAGCTTGACTGGCTACGGGACATGGAACATCCGCCAGATCAAAAGATAATTCGGCAAGATGAGCGAAAGATATTTCCGGACGACGAAGTAATTGCGCTAGCGAAGTTTGACTTCGCAAGGGCGCAGAGTTCCAGGATTCGAGTCTTTGATTGGCGCCTTCCGTAGGATTGATTAAACTCTCCGCCAGACTTTTCACCAGTGTGGAAGTCTGATTTTTCTTTTTCTCCATGCGATCGTAGGATTCTTGAGTTGCGAGTCCGATCTTATAGCCTAGCTCGGTTAGACGAAGATCTGCATTATCCTCCCGCAAAAGAAGACGATATTCAGCCCGGGAAGTAAACATCCTGTACGGCTCCCCTTCCGTGCCTTTTGTGACCAGGTCGTCAATGAGTACGCCTATGTAGGCCTCGTTCCGGCTAAGGATTATAGGATGGTTACCCCGTATACTTAGAACGGCGTTGATCCCCGCCATAATTCCCTGAGCGGCTGCCTCTTCGTATCCCGTTGTGCCGTTGATTTGCCCGGCATGATAGAGACCCCTAATAAGCTTGGTTTCAAGAGACGGATAGAGCTGCGTCGGTTCTACGTAATCATACTCAATCGCATAGCCAGGGCGCATGATCTCGGCATGTTCTAATCCTGCAATGGAATGGACCATTTCAAGTTGAGCGTCAAGCGGCAGACTAGTTGAAATACCGTTAGGATAGACTTCGACGGTCTCCAGGCCTTCCGGTTCAAGGAAAATCTGATGTCGTTCTTTATCGGCGAACCGAACCACCTTGTCTTCAATGGAGGGGCAGTAACGGGGTCCACGGCTCTTGATTGCCCCTGAATACATTGGCGAGCGGTGAAGTGAAGAACGTATAATTTCATGCGTCCTGGGATTGGTGTAGGTGATATGGCAAGGCACCTGTTTCTGCACGATACGAGCGGTCGAAAAAGAAAACGGAATGGGCGGATCATCGCCGTGCTGCGCTTGAAGCCCAGAGAAATCTATAGATCTGGCATCGAGTCGCGGACATGTCCCGGTTTTTAGCCTGCCGATTTTAAATCCATATTCCATGAGCGATCCGCTCAGCCCCTCTGCCGCGAAATCCCCAGCTCTACCGGCCGAATAATTTTTGTCGCCCACGTGTATGAGGCCCTTGAGAAATGTGCCTGTAGTTAGAATGACTCGGCTACCATAAAATATTTCACTGATCTGGGTCTCGACTCCCCGAACCTCACCTCCTTCAACCAACAGGCGCTCGACGCTGGCCTGGCATATTGTAAGGTTTGGACAATTCTCGAGAACTCGCTTCATTCGCTGACGATAGAGCGCTTTGTCAGCTTGTGCTCGTGACGCGCGCACCGCCGGGCCCTTCTTGGTGTTCAGCACACGAAACTGGATTCCCGTTTCGTCGATGGCTCGCCCCATCTCGCCACCGAGAGCATCGATCTCCTTTACAAGATGCCCCTTACCAATTCCGCCAATGGCCGGGTTGCATGACATCTGACCGATGTGATCGAGATTCAAAGTCAGCATCAGGGTTCTTGCGCCCATTCTGGCGGCAGCCAGGGCGGCCTCAATGCCCGCATGACCGGCACCGACCACTATAATGTCAAAAATGGTTTTCTTGGTTAACATTGTTTCACGTGAAACATTCGAATTCTAATATCATTAAAAATATAACATATTATTTTCCTATACAGAATTTAGTAAAAATATGTTCTAAAATATCATCATGAAAAACCGAGCCAATAACTTCCGCCAACCCATCTTTTGCTTCGGCCAAGTCAACCATTACGAGATCCGGAGCCATTCCAGACCGAATCGCCCTTACCGAGGCATTAAGACCTTCTATAGATTTCTCAAGAGCCGCCTTGTGCCGTAGGTTGGTCAAGACCACCTCAGCCTCAGTTGACGTATCGAGAAGCAGTTCACGCAACGCGTTCTTAAGCTCGCTGATTCCTTTTCCATCTCTCGCCGAAACAAATACGCTTTCTTTATCAGTGCCTGCCTCGGCGGCAATCAAAGCAGCGTCGAGCCGCTGCGGTAGATCGCTTTTGTTGATCACCAGAAGCCCTTTTTTCCCATTTACAGCATTCAGAATCAACGCGTCTTCCGCATTAAGGTAGGTAGATCCGTCGAGCACAACCAGAGTCACGTCCGCCGCTTCGAGACGTCTGCGGGAGAATTCAATTCCGGTCGACTCCACTGGGTCGTCGGATTCGTGAATTCCGGCAGTGTCCCACAAAATCACCGGGAGCCCGCCTAAGTTGACGCTTTCTTCAATGACATCCCTGGTCGTTCCCGGCATAGCTGCAACAATGACACGCTCCTCACCGAGTAAAGCGTTCATTAGGCTCGATTTTCCTACGTTCGGCCGACCCGCAATGCAAACTTTTGCGCCCTCACGAAACAATCTGCCCCATTCATAGCTGGAAACGATACCGGCGATTTTCTCCCGTAAGTTCACAATCTTTTGGACCAATTCCTCTCGCTGGAGAAGTTCTATATCTTCCTCAGGAAAGTCGATGGCTGCTTCGACTTGCGCCAGGATATCCAGAAGCTCTTCGCGCAGCCCTGTAACCCATTTCGATAGTCCGCCGTGCATTTGTTGCACGGCCAGTTTCATTCCCCTCTCCGTACGCGCCTGTATAACGTCAAGAACAGCCTCCGCCTGGGCGAGATCAATACGGCCGTTAAGAAAAGCTCTTTTGGTAAATTCCCCCGGGTCTGCTTGGCGCGCACCGCAAGAGAGCACCAGTTGTAATATCCGACGCGTCAGTAATGGACCGCCATGACAATGAATCTCGGCGACATCCTCTCCGGTATAGCTGCGCGGCTTCCGCATCACTGCGAGGAGCACTTCGTCCAGAACTTCGCCGGTTTTAGGGTCCCGCACGGCGCCATGGTGGAGAGTATGCGAGCGTAGCGCGCCGCTTTTTCCGTTCGCGCGCGAAAAGATTTTACCGGCAATTGGTTCAGCCTGCGGACCGCTCATCCGCACGATCGCCACCCCGCCTTCGCCCGGCGGCGTAGCCACGGCCGCTATCGTGTCTTCTTCATACATGAAAAATCTGCAACATCTTAACAACTTTTCAGTCGAAGGCAATAACAACTCTGCGCTGAATGAGGGTCGCGAGCATCGAATGGATACTGAAAAATGTCAAGCGGGGGAGTACGGTGCGAGGTTGAGCCGCGGTGAGTAATCACAGCCGCGCGGCTGGTCAAGGAAAACTGTTAATCCCTTTGGATTACCAGGACAATCTAAGCATCATTCGCCGTAGAGCCGTTTCACAAAACCGCTTTCCTCGATCTCCTTTAGGATTGACGGATCGATGAAGTCGCTCGGGTTCAAGCTTTTAGCTTGCGGGCGGCTTTTGGCGAGCTGGTCGATGATGATTTGAATGCCTTCGCGATTCGGGTATGGAACGTTGCGGATCAATTTCTTGGAATATTCATCGTAAGAAGCTTGCATCACGGAAATATCGTCGAGGCGGGTATATTTCTTAAGAGTACTCAGGCTGAGATCTTTTTTTGTCTTAAAGAGATAGATTCCTTCGAGATAGGCTCTCATAAACCGAACTACAATATCGCGTTGCTCGCGTACGAAGCTCTTGCGCGTGCCGATTCCGTGGAGCGTGTAAGAAACTCCCAGATTGCTCAGATCATAGAGCAAATGCGCGCCCGCTCGTTGAGCTAGAGTTGCGAACGGTTCGGAGATCACGGCGGCGTCGATGGCCCTTCCCTGTAACGCAGCCGCTAACTCCGGTTCGCCGCCGATTTGCAGAATCGCCACGTCTCGGTCCGGCATCAATCCCCAGCGATTCAAGGCATAGCGAATCGAGAAATCGCTGGCCCCGCCCAGGCGTGAGATGCCGACACGCTTGCCCCTGAGTGCGCTCAGTTCGCGAATCTCAGCCTGCGAGAGGATCTTGAAGGTAAAAGTGTTGAGTGTAGCGGTCAGGCCGACAAAATCTGCCCCGGCCATGTTGGCATTGATATTGGCAACGCCGCCGCTGGTAAGAAAGCGGATCTCACCGGCCAACGCGGATTGGATCGCCCTCGAGCTGACAGGGATATAGAGCAGCTCCGCATTCAAGCCCTGCTTGCGCGGCAGATCGAGCTCTTTCATCAAATAGAGCGGTGTCATTTGAATCGCAATCGAGGTGTAGGCGGCGCGGATTTTGGGAAGCTCCTGGCCGTGCGCCACGGCCGATAGGAAAACCGTCACAAAGAACAGGGCGGTGCGATGCAGTGCCTTCATCTCAGGCGATCTCCAACGCTTTCTGCCGCAGAGATATCTCCTCCTCGCCCGAAAACGCATACCGATTCACGGCCTGAGGATTGAGTTGGATCCCCAGACCAGCTCCCTGCGGAGGATTCATATAACCGTTCTGAGCCTGAAGCGGATCGCGGAGAAGCTCCGTGCGTAGCGGGTTGTACGTACAATCCAGCTCCATGACGACGCTGTTTTTCAGCGCAGTCGCAAGATGCAGACTGGCGGCGAGGGCCACCGCGTCTCCCCATGTATGAAACGAGACGGGCAGACCATGAACCGCCGCGAGCGCAGCGATGCGCCTCACTTCGCTGATGCCCCCGGCGCGAGCGACGTCGGGCTGTAAAATATCGACCGCGCCGCGCGCAATAAATGACTCGAAGGCATACCGCGTTTGCAGGTTCTCTCCCAGCGCAATGGGAACTTTGGACGCAGCTTTGAGTCGAACGTGGCTTTCAATATCTTCGAAAAAAAGCGGCTCCTCGAACCATGCGATGCCGGATTGTTCAAGCGCCGCTGCCGCATGGAGCGCCGCACCGAGTTGATAGCCCTGGTTGGCATCGGTCATTAAAGGAAAATCATCTCCCACGGCGGCGCGCACGGCCCGAACCCTTTCCATATCTTGCTGCAAATCAAAACCGAGCTTGATCTTGATCCCTTTGAAGCCTTGCTCGGCGAAAGCGACCGCTTTTTTAACAAGGCGGATCGGTTCTTCCGGATAAAGGGCGGTCGCATAGACTTCGACTTTCGTTCGCTGAGCGCCGCCTAATAACTTGTAGATCGGGAGGTTCTCCGCTTTTCCTAGGATATCCCACAAAGCGGTGTCGATACCGCTCAGCGCCACGACCCCCGCGCCTCTGGAGCCAAACTGCCGTACGCCGGCGCCGAAGTAAGCCTTGTCCCACACCTCTTCGATTTTCGTTGGGACCATTCCTAACACGGCCGGCTTGAGGACGTTATCGATAATAAATGCGATCATCGGCCCGTTTCCGGAGCACGATCCGACGCCGCTGATCCCCGCGTCGGTTTCGACTTGGACCAGCACAGTGGTGCGAGAAGTTCTCAGCCCGCCACGGCTTGTCAACTGAGCTTCGCTAGGAATGTCCGCCTTGAGCCGGATCGCCCGTACGTCGGTGATCTTCATACCGCTAGCGAAAATATTTGTGATACTCGTTGTTGAACCGGTTATAGTCCTCGCTCGAGGCCGGATTGAGGACCAGAAGCTTGTGCCCTTGAATCAAATTCGGCGGTTCGGGAAAGACATCTTTGCGCGCCGGAATCCGGCTTAAACTTCGCAACACTTCTTGTCCTTCTTTCGAGAGAACGAAATCGACAAACAGCCGTCCGGCCGCCGGGTGCGGCTGCTTCGCAGTCGTAGCCATCACGATCGAATAGACAAAATGCGGCTCAAGCGGCAGCCACTCGATCGGCGCGCCAAGCTTCTTGTACTCCTCCACGCTGGTCGGATACTGCGAGACCACCAAGGGGAACTCGCCCGCCACCAAAAGTTGCCCTGTGATGGTATTCCCTTCGCGCGCCTGAATATCTTGCTTGGCGAGAGCCCCCATGTACTTCTTGCCTCTTTCCTCGCCCAACATCTGCAGCATCGCCGCGTACCATTCGGTTTTGTTGAGATCCATGCCCATCTTGCCTTTCCATTTGGGCAGGAGAAGATCCTGATAACTCCTCGGGACCTCTTCCGGCTTGACCATCCGAGTATTGTAAGCAATGGTCATGGCGTTGAGGTATACCGCAGTCCAGTATCCCGCTTTGTCTTTCAACGAATCGGCGTAGGCGGCCCGCTCGGGAGAAAGATATTTTCCCAACAATCCGCGCTGCTGCAACGTCATCACCGGAAAAATGCTCGACTGGTAGACATCAGGCAGGAACTGGCCCGCTCCCACCTCGGTGAGATATTTAGCCAGCAACTTGTCCTTCCCCGCCCGGAAATATTCGAACTTTATGAAAGGATACTTTTTTTCAAATGCAGCCTTGAACGCGTTGGCGTCGGCTGCCGAATAAGCGGCGTAAACGACGACCTTGCCTTCTTTTTTGGCCTCCTCGATGAGCTTGGCACGGTCAGGCGGGACGGCCTGCGCATGAATCAACTGAGAAGTGAAAAACAGATGAGAAGAAACAGCCAGAAAATAAACGAACCGTCGCATGCATCCTCCTCGCGCTACGGCTGATCAAAGCAATCGCCAAACCTTGCCTTCTACGATCTCGCCGTCTACATGAACGTACTCCGTCGAGTCTTCGCTCCTGGTTTTGCCCACCGCGTCTATCCTGGTGACCGCCGGTTTTGCTTTGCGGGCCGAGAACCTGAGCAAAACCAGAGCCCCGTCGCCGGTATTCTGGAACCAGTAATACCCGCCTTCGGGGAGCATGATGCCCTGGCCTTTTTTAAGCACCGTCGCTTTTTCATTTTTATCATAAAACGTCGCCTCGCCATCCAGGACGACAAAGGCATGGTCTTCGCCGGGATGGGTATGCAGAGTATTCTTGCGCCCCGGCGTGTAGTAGTTTAGGCCCACAGAGGCTAGCTCCGTGCGTGATAACGGCATATGGCTTCTTCCGCCGGTTAAGACCGGTGTCGATAACTCAAAAACGTGCGCGTCCATCGTAGTTCCTCCACTTCTCGAAAGATCAGCCGTCATGTAGATGAACCGTAGTCTGCTGTCAAGCACCGCTGCGCTCGTCCGAACGCTTTTGCATTGATCGCCACAGCTATGGTTTGATAAGAACACTCAGCGCGTGAAAAAGAAAGGAGCTTGCAATGCTCAACCTCGGTCTCTGCATCGTCAATCCGGCGCCCGAGATCCAGCCGGGTTATGTCACGACCGTAGCCAGAAAGTGCGACGAGATAGGACTCCATTCCCTCTGGGTCATCGACCGGATCGTCTATGGCAATCTCGAGCCGCTCACGGTTCTCGCCGCCGCGACCGCCGTCACCTCGAAGATCAGGCTCGGCACATCGGTTCTACTGGCCGCCCTTCGACACCCAACGTTGCTCGCCAAGACCATCGCAACGTTGGATTTTCTTTCGTCGGGACGCGTGACATTGGGGATCGGCTTCGGCAGCAGAGAAAACGACTTTACCTCGGTCGGTATACCCTATGAACATCGCGGCAGCCGCGCGGAAGAACTTATCGGACTACTCCGACGGCTCTGGATGGAAGACGGCGTGACACACAAGGGTAAATTTTACCAGCTTGAGAACGTCACGATCGGCCCGCGTCCGGTCCAGACTCCTCACCCTCCTATCTGGATGGGCGGAAGCGCCGAGAGCGCCCTCAAGCGCGCCGGTCGCATGGCGGACGGCTATATCTGCGGCAGCTCGGCCATCCAGGAATTCCCGGCATTGTGGGAAAAGATCTCCGGTTTCGCCTCAGCCGCGGGGCGCGAACCGAGCAAGATGGCAAGGGCCGGCCTCACCTTCATGGCCATCGACGAGGACAAAGCGAAGGCGGTTGCTGCATGCGAGGCCTATCTGCAGCGCTACTACGGAAAGGTCCGAATGGATGTCGAGAAACATCTGGTCGTCGGCGCGCCTGAAGCGTGCGCCGAGCGCATTCGCTCGTTCTTTGCCAAAGGATTGGATACGCTGATCGTCGGCGCGGTGCGCGCCGACTTAAAGCAGATCGATCTGTTCGGTGAGAAGGTCCTGCCGCTGGTAAATCAAAAATAGCGGAGACGAAAAGGCGCCCGATCTATTTTTTCCCCATGCTTTGAGACCATTCGTAATCACGGTTGGTGTAGGCCCCGGCCGGCATAATCGATTTAACCCCGCGCTTGGCCAGCTCTTCTTCGAATTTTTTCCGGATGAACGAATCCTCATCGGTATATTCGATCTGGTCCTTCGCCCGGTCCTCGATCTTCTCCGCGTGACCGTGGAACTGCATCGGTGGATGAAGCGCTAGGTATCGCGCCGGACCGCCGCCGGCATTGAAATGCTGGTGGAACCATTTATTCGGCGGCACCAGCATGCTGCACTCGTGCCACGGGCAAACGATCTTCTCTTTCCCTTCCTCCCACATGATCGAGTAGCCTTCGCCCGCGGGAATGACGATCGCGCGGCCCGGCCCGTGGCGATGGGCTTTCTTATAAGTCAGCGGCGCGAAGACCGACATGTGCGCCGATACTTCGGAGTTCGGGAATTGTATGTAAACGCTCTTGCCGCCGGCGCCTCTTTTCTCGTTCGCGTCGAGTTTTTCCCAGGCCTTCATATCCGGAAAAAAATTCCCGTACCAGAAAACGCGGAGCCCCAAGGCCTCGTCCGCCTCCGCCGCCTGAACCATTTTGGCTTCGGAATAAAATTCTTCCTGCTCCGACAGATCGTCGGCCGAGGCGCGCGGGTTATTGAAGAAAAAGTCGGGATCGGGAACAGCCGACAACCCAAGCGGCAGATAGCTGTAGTGTAGCAGCCTGACCGGCTTGTCCCCCTGCATGTTGCTGAACGTGTGGTGCATGCCGTGAGGAATCAAAAACATGCTGTGCTGCTGCCACTCGAAACTTTTCTTGGCGTTGCTGCCGTCGTACCACACGGTCGTGAGACCTCGTCCCGACGCCACATAGACAACTTCATCGAGAGAAAACTTAAACGGCTTGGTCGTTTCGCCCGCGGGAACCTCGCTGAGTCGCGTCGAGCTAACACCCTCTTGTCCCATTAACTGAATGAAAGCGGTCTGAACCTGGCGCTCTTCCCACCAGCCGAGCTTGGCGGTTCGGAGATCGTCGATAAAAAATCCTGTAATGATAGGAACGCCGGTGGATTCCATCCAGTAGTCGTAGGTAAATTTTTTGCTCCACATTTGGCGCTGTGGTTTGAATGGTGCTTTGGCCATCTCTTTCTCCTTAACCGCTCGGTTTTAATTCAGCTTGGTTCCGGGGAACATCAGGGACTTGACGGTGACCGGGATGACTTCCGTTATCCCCATAGGCTCGCCGATGTCGATGAAATCCAAATCTCCCACCTCGATGCCGTCGATCGCAATAATCTCCCGCTCCAGCTTGAGCTCCTCTTTTAAGATCGCCCCGAGCGATTTCGCGACGTCGAGGTCGAGCGCGAGATAGAGCGGACTGCGGCCATTCTCAGAACTTTTGCAGATTGCGGCGATTCCCTCGGCCACGGCTCTGATGGCCTTGTAATCCAATTCTCCTTCGAGAGACACGGAGAGCGCGAGTCCGGAAGCCCAGGAAGTTAGATCGAACTTCGCCAGCGACTGCTTCAACGATTCGAGCGCCGGGCGACCTTGCTTCAAGGTTGCGCGCACGACCTTCAAACCGAAAACCGGCAACACCGCGGGGTCCGAGATATAACTCGTGTTGCCGCTTGCCTGCACGGTGTATTCGCCGGCGCCGATGACCGTAGCCCGGATGCCTTCGATCGGCTCCCTGAGGAGGTTCTTGTTGGGGATTTTTTTGAGGTACTCTCTGACGCATTTTCCCAAGATCGGCCCGACGTCGCCGTAGGAATTTCGGTCGCGGTCGTAGACATGCTCGGACACGCCGCCGGAGAAAACGATGTGGTCGATCTGATCGAATCCGTGGTAGTGGCTGAACGGCGGCGTTACCATGAGCTGTTTGGCCAGAGGAGAAGACGGCTCGCGCTCGATCAGCTCGAAGAGAATTTTCGCCATCAAAGCGGCGAACTCTTCTTTTTGCTTCTTGGTTATTTTTTTACCCAGTAGGACGCTATGGCCGAGCTCTGCCATGAGGATTTTCCCGGCGTCTTCGATACGCGTCACCGTATCCGAGTCGTCGAAAGCGATCAAACGCGCGCCGATGTTGACCGCCGCGGTTTGCGTCACGGCGCCGTTTTCAACCAGCGAGAATTTAGTCGTTCCGCCGCCCATGTCGACGTTGAGGACCGTCTTGTGCTCGGACTTCGATAGATCGACCGCGCCGCAGCCGTACGCGGCCAGCAGCGCCTCATGGTTGTGTCCCGCCGCCGCGCAGATGAATTTGCCGGAAAATTTGGCGAAATACTCGACGATCGGCCGCGCGTTTTCTTTCTTGAGAGCTTCTCCGGTGATGATGACGGCGCCCGTGTCGATGTCCCCCGGCCTGAGCTTGGCTTGCTTGTAGGCGTCCTCGATGAATCGCTTGATCTTCTCGATGTCGATCACGGTTCCGGAAATATAAGGCGTCAGCATGATATTGGAGCGGAAGATCACTTTTCGGTCGCTGACTTTGAATTTTCCCGAAAGCGACGCGCCTTCGCGCCTCAAGGTCAATTGAGAAAAAACCAGGTGCGAGGTCGAAGAGCCGATGTCGATGCCCACGCTTTTGAGCGTGAACATCTCTAGCCCTTCGATGTCCTCGACAATGGCGTCCGGCGGAACTTCGAAATGCTCGTGGTCTTCGTCGAGATCGTGCATGAATTACTTTGCTTAAGAGACTTGGATATTATTGCTTGCCCGTGGCTTTGGACCACTCGAAGTTTTTATTGGTGTAGGCTTCGTCGGGCATGAGCGAGGTGAGTCCTCTCTTGGCCAGCTCCTCTGCGAACTTTTTTCGGACAAACGGGCCTTCGTCCGGATACTCGATCTGGTCTTTGGCCCGGTCCTCGACCTTTTCCGCGTGACCGTAGAACTGCATCGGCGAGTGCACGGCCAGATACCGCGCGGGCGTTGCGCCGGCATTGAAGTGCTGGTGATACCACTTACTGGGAGGCACGAACATGCTGCACTCGTGCCACGGCACCACGACTTTCTCTTTGCCCTCTTCCCACATGATCGAGTAGCCCTCGCCGGCGGGAATCACGATGACCCGACCCGGGCCGTGGCGGTGCGCCTTCTTGTAAGTGCGCGCCGCAAAGACCGACATATGGGCGAACATCTCGCAGTTGGGAAACAAAATGTATACGCTCCTGCCGCCCGCGCCTCTTCTCTCGTTGGCGTCGAGCTTTTCCCAGGCCTTCATGTCGGGAAAAAAATTCCCGTACCAATAAACCTGTCGTCCTTTGGAATCGGCGCCCTGCGGCAGATGGACCATCTTCGCCTCGGAGTAATATCCTTCGTGCTCCGCCAGCTCGTTCGGGCTCTGGTATAGATTGTTGAAGAAGAAATCCGGATCGGGAACAGCCGACAGCGCCAATGGAAAATAGCTGTAGTGCAGCAGCCTGACCGGTTTATCGCCCTGCATGTTGCTGAGCTGGTGGTGAGACCCGTGGGGAATTTGAAACATGCTGTGTTGCTGCCACTCGAAACTTTTCTTCCCGCTGTTGTCGTACCAGATATTGGTCAGCCCGCGGCCGGAAACCACGTAGACGACCTCGTCGAGGGCGAACTTGAGCGGCGGCAGAGTCTGGCCCGGAGGGATTTCCGTTACGCGGGCGGCGCTCACGCCCTCCTGGCCCGCAAGCTGGATAAAAGCGCTCATCGCTCGGCGCTCTTCCCACCAGCCGAGCTCGATGGTTCTCAAGTCCTGTATGTAAAACCCTCGGTGGATCGGAATTCCGACCGACTCCATCCAGTAGTCGTAAGTGAAGATCTTGCTCCACATCTGGCGCTGAGGCTTGAATGCGGGTTTGGCCATAAATACCCCTAGCTTTAATTTTACCTTCTCGCCTCTTTGCTTGCTACCTGCAGCCGGACGAGAGCCCGCTTGAGCGCTGCCTCGCATAGGGCGAATTCACGTTCTTCGGGATTCAAAGAGTTTATTTTTTTCTCCGCCAGCTCCTTCGCCTGCCGCGCGCGATCGATATCGATTTCCTCGGCAAACTCCGCGGCATCGGCCAGCACCGTCATGACATTGTTCAGAACTTCGGCATAGCCGCCGCCGATGGCGAGGCGCGTCCGCTTGGCGCCTTGTTTATAGCTCAACTCTCCCGGCGCAAGGAGAGTCAAAAAAGCGATGTGATTCGGGAGAACGCCGAACTCCCCTAACGCTCCGGGCGCTGTGACCTCGTCCATTTCCTCGTCGATGAGTAGACGGCTGGGGGAGACGAGTCTAAGTCTGATTTTGTCCGCCATGATCTAAAATAATTTTGAATTTTAAATTTTGAGTTTTGAATTCAATTCAAAATTCAACATTCATCATTCAACATTCTGCTTTAAGCAGAAGCCATCTTCTTGGCTTTTTCCACCGCCTGCTCGATCGTTCCCACCATGTAAAACGCCTGCTCAGGGATGTCGTCGTGCTTGCCGTCTACGACCTCTTTAAACCCGCGGATCGTGTCCTTCAACTCAACGTAAGCGCCCGGCGTGCCGGTAAACGCCTCGGCGACGTGAAACGGCTGGGAAAGAAACCGCTGGATCTTGCGCGCGCGCGCGACCGTGAGCCTGTCGTCTTCGGAAAGCTCGTCCATGCCCAAAATCGCGATGATGTCCTGCAGATCTTTGTAGCGCTGGAGAATCACCTGCACCTGGCGCGCGACCTCGTAGTGTTCCGCGCCTACCACGTGCGGATCTAAAATCCGGGAAGTCGAGTCCAGCGGATCGACCGCGGGATAGATTCCCAGCTCGGCGATCTGCCGCGATAGAACCGTTGTCGCGTCGAGATGGGCGAAAGTCGTGGCCGGCGCCGGGTCGGTCAAATCGTCGGCCGGGACGTAGATCGCTTGCACCGAGGTGATCGATCCTTTGCGCGTCGATGTGATCCGCTCTTGCAGCTCGCCCAGGTCGGTGGCCAGCGTCGGCTGGTAGCCGACGGCCGACGGCATCCGGCCGAGAAGCGTGGAGACCTCCGAGTTCGCCTGAGTGAAACGGAAAATGTTGTCGAGGAAGAGAAGCACGTCTCTGCCTTCGTCGTCGCGGAAATACTCCGCCAGCGTCAGCGCCGTGAGCGCGACGCGCGCGCGCGCGCCGGGCGGCTCGTTCATCTGGCCGTAGACCAATGCGGCTTTGTTGATGACGCCCGATTCTTTCATTTCGAGCCAGAGGTCGTTGCCTTCACGGGTGCGCTCGCCGACGCCGCCGAAGACGGAGTAGCCGCCGTGCTTCAGGGCGACGTTGTTGATCAGCTCCATCAGAATGACGGTCTTGCCGACGCCGGCGCCGCCGAACAAACCGACTTTTCCGCCGCGGGCGTACGGCGCCAGGAGATCGACGACTTTGATGCCGGTTTCTAAAGCCTGAACTTTAGTGTCCTGATCGACGAACTCCGGAGTTGGACGGTGGATGGGATATCTTTTTTTGGCATGAATCGGGGCGCCTTCGTCCACGGGCTCGCCGATGACGTTGATAATCCGCCCGAGCGTCTCCTCCCCGACCGGAACCGTAATTCCCTCGCCGGTGTCCATCACGTCGATCCCGCGGACCAGCCCCTCGGTCGCATCCATGGCGACGCAGCGCACCGTGTTCTCGCCTAGGTGCAGCGCCACCTCGAGAACGAGATTCCATTTCTCCTCGCTGATCGCCGGGTTGCTCACCTTGAGCGCGTTGTAAATCGGCGGCAGCGCGCCGTCGGAAAATTCGACGTCGACGACGGCTCCCAGCACCTGGGTAATTTTGCCCATACTCATAAATACCGATCCTCCATTCAATTCCTCACTTCAATGCTTCCGCCGTCCCGACAATCTCCATCAGCTCGCGGGTGATGGACGCCTGCCGTGCCCGGTTCATCTGCAGCGTGAGCGCGCCCATCATCTTCGAGGCGTTGGAGGTCGCGGAATCCATCGCCGTCATGCGCGCGCCGTGCTCGCTCGCCGTCGCTTCCAAAAGCGCGCGGTAGATCGCAACCTGAACCACTTTGGGAAGAAGACTCGCCAGCAGAGCCTCGACGCCGGGCTCGATCAGATACTCGACCAGCTGTTCGGGTTTTTCAGTCTCAGACACGGACACGGGAAGAAGCTTCTCCAGTGTCGGGACCTGCGAGAGCACCGAGCGAAAGCGGCTGTAGAGAATATAGACGGCGTCGGTCTCGCCTCGGATGAACCGTGCGATCGCTTTCTCAGCGATCTCCCCCGCCAGCTTTTCGGCCGCGACGGCCAGTATATTTATGTAGCGATCGGCGATCGTGGCTTTGCGCCGGCGAAAATGGTCGGCGCCCTTGCGTCCGACGAGCACTAGCTGGATCTCTTTGCCGGCGCCACTGCGCCGAATAAAAGCTTCGGCCGCGCGGATGAGATTGGCGTTGTAACCGCCGCAAAGACCGCGGTCGGAGGTCAGGAGCAAAAGATCGATGCGCTTTTCATCGCGCAAACCGAGCAGTGGATGCGCCTCTGGAGAAACTCTGGCGGCGAGATTTTTAAACAGGTCGGTCATTTTTTCGGCGTAGGGGCGCGCCTCGACCGCCGCCTCCTGCGCGCGCCGCAGCTTGGCCGCAGAGACCATCTTCATCGCCTTGGTGATCTGCTGCGTATTGCGGATCGAGCCGATCCGCTTGCGTATGACCTTGAGAGTCGCCATTTATGCCTTGAACGTTCCTTTGAACTCTTGCAGCGCCTTATTGATCTTGGCCCGGAGATCGTTATCCAACTCGCGCTTTTTTAGAATATCGGCGAAGATGTCCGGGTGCTTCGACTCGATGAACGAAAAAAGCTCCTGCTCATATTTTTTGAGCGCGGGAAGCGGCAGCTCGTCGATAAAGCCATTGGTGCCGGCAAAGATGATCATCACCTGCTTCTCGACCGGCAGCGGCTCGTACTGGCCTTGTTTTAAGAGCTCGACCAGGCGGCTGCCGCGATTCAACTGCCGCTGGGTCGCCTGGTCCAAATCCGATCCGAACTGGGCAAAGGCCGCCATCTCACGATACTGAGCCAGCTCGAGACGAAGGGTTCCGGCGACCTGCTTCATCGCTTTGATCTGCGCGTTGCCGCCGACGCGGGAGACCGAGATGCCGACGTTGATGGCCGGTCTGACGCCGGAATAAAATAGATCGCTTTCCAAAAAGATCTGGCCGTCGGTGATGGAGATGACGTTAGTCGGAATGTAAGCGGAAACGTCGCCCGCCTGCGTTTCAATGATCGGCAGCGCCGTGAGCGAGCCGCCGCCGCGTGCGTCGCTCATTTTAGCGGCGCGCTCCAATAGCCGCGAGTGAAGATAGAATACGTCGCCGGGAAACGCCTCGCGACCCGGCGGACGGCGCAGCAACAAAGAAAGCTGGCGGTAGGCGACGGCGTGCTTGGAAAGATCGTCGTAGACCAGCAGAGCATGGCCGCCGTTGTCGCGCATGTACTCGCCCATCGTGCAGCCGCTGTAAGGCGCGATGTACTGGAGCGGCGCCGACTCGGAGGCCGTCGCGGCGACCACGATGGTATATTCCATCGCGCCGGATTCCCGGAGCTTGTCCACGACCTGGGCGACCGTCGAACGCTTCTGGCCGATGGCGACGTAGATGCAGGTGACGTTGCCGCCTTTCTGGTTGATGATCGTGTCGAGCGCGACGGCGGTCTTGCCGGTCTGGCGGTCGCCGATAATCAGCTCGCGCTGGCCGCGGCCGATCGGGATCATCGCGTCGATTGCTTTGAGCCCGGTCTGCAGCGGCTCTTTGACCGGCTGGCGCGCGACGATGCCCGGCGCTTTGATCTCGATTCGTCTGCGGTCTTTGGTGTCGATCGGACCGCGGCCGTCGATAGGTTCGCCGAGCGCGTTCACGACGCGGCCGACCAGCGCTGGGCCTACCGGCACCTCGGCGATTCTGCCGGTGCGCTTGACGATATCGCCCTCTTTGATCATGTGGGTTTCGCCGAAGAGCGCCGTGCCGACGTTGTCCTCTTCCAGATTAAGCGCGACGCCATAAATCCCATGCGGAAATTCGAGCAGCTCGCCGGCCGCCACCTTGTCCAAGCCGTACACCCGCGCGATGCCGTCGCCGGTAGAAATCACCGTGCCGACCTCCTGGACTTCCACGGCCTTGTCGTAGTTTTGGATCTGTTCTTTGATGATGCGGCTTATCTCCGCCGTCCCTATTTCCATTTCTCCTCCTAGTGCCGGCCCAATGAACTTCGCCTAACTTCGTTTATCGCCCCTCGACCTCCCTGCGGCGTAAAAAAAAGTACGCCTCAGTCGGCTCGGGGCTCGCGCCTCGTTATACTCGTTCCTTGTACCGGCACACGTTTCTAATAAGCTTGCTCGACTTGTTTTCTTATTTTTTCTAACTGCGTGCGCACGCTGCCGTCGTAAACTTTTCCTTCCAGATGGATAACCAACCCGCCGATCAAGCTCGAATCGCTCTCCTGGTGAACGACGATGCGTTTGCCGGAAATCTTCTCCAGAGCCTGGCCGAGCCGGTTGAGATCGTTTTCCTCCAGAGCGCTGGCGGCGATGACGCGCGCCTCCGCCTGCCCCTTCTTCTCATCCAACATTCGGTGGTAGCGCTCCACGATCGCAGGGAAATAGCTCAGACGGTCGCGCTCGACCAGGAGCGAGAGAAAGTGAACGGCCAGCGGCGAGAGCTGTACAGCGCGCGCCACCTCGACGACGATATTTTTCCGGCTCTGAACGGCAAAGGCCGGATTGTTGAGCACGGTGTTCAAGGCCGGATTTTGCAACGCGCCGGCGAACTGTTCGATCTCGCGGCCGATCTGTTCCTCGGTCCCCTGGGCAAGGGCCAGTTGAAACACGGCCTTGGCGTAGCGCCGGCTGAGACTTCCCGCGATCATCGCGCCGCTCCGACTTCGCTGAGGAATTCGGACACCATCCGCTTCTGATCTTCAACGGTGAAGTTCTGTTGAATGATTTTCTCCGCGGACGTTCGGGCGGCATCGACGATGTTCCGCCTGATCTCTTGCCGCGCGAGCCTTACCTCCTGCTCGGCGAGAAAATCGGTGTCGGCCTTGATCCGCTCCGCGATCTCTTTAGCCTCGGACAGGAGCTTGGCCTTTTCTCTTTCTCCCTCGGCGCGGAGCGCCGCCCGAATCGACCGAATCTCCTCGCTGAGTTTCGCCAGGCGATTTTCGTAGTCGCGCACGAGCGCGTCGGCGCGCTGCTTCGCTTCGTCGGCCTCTCGGATCGACTGCGCGATCCCCTCGCGCCGGGATCGGAAATAGTCTCTGGCGAGGGGAAAAACAAAACGCTTGATGAGGTAGAGAAATATGAGAAAGTTGACGAGGGGAAAAATGAGCTCGCCGACCGAAGCCGCGTGCTCTTCAGCCTCGACGGCGGGAGCGGCCCATACGACGGATGAAAACAGCGCGGCCAGGAAGCTCATCCGACCATCCTTCCCAGGATCTTCTCCGCCATCTGGCGCGCAATGACGGCCGCTTCTTGAAGCGCCAGCTCGCGGCCTTGCGCCATTTCTTTTTTGATATCTTCCCGCACCGCCGTCATCCTCTCCACCGCCTGCGCGCGCGACTCGGCCAATAACCGCTCGCGCGTTTGGCGCGCCTCCCGCAGAATGGTTTCCTTGACCGCGGCGCCTTCCTCGTTGGCCTTTGCGATCGCGCTCTCGTATTCCGCGCGCAGCCGCTCTCCTTCCGCCACGAGCGACGCGGCGGCGGCTTTGAGGCCTTCGCTTCTGTTTTCTCTCTCTTCCAGCAAAGCGATAAACGGCCTGAAGAGAACTTTGGACAACAGAAACCAAAGCGCCAAAAAGGCGACGATCTGTACCAGAACCGTGTAAACGAAATCGCTCATAATACAGCGGACAAACTCGCGTGTATGCGTTTCCCCAACCGCAGGCTCGTCAGGAACGAACCCGAATCCACAAACAGGCGGAATGAACCTAGAATGCGGGGAAAGATAAGCGGCGCTCCGAAGCCTATTTCTCCAACATGGTCGCGAGCTTTGGAGAGCCGCTTTCAAGGGTCTCGATACTCGAACTCAGCGGAATCGGAACT
Organism: uncultured Syntrophobacteraceae bacterium; assembly: GCA_964572145.1. Lineage (GTDB taxonomy): Bacteria > Desulfobacterota > Binatia > UBA9968 > UBA9968 > JAJPJQ01. Next base: position 3,591 of record CAZNES010000044.1, on the reverse strand, counting down.
TCGCGCAGTTCCCTGGCTCCGCGCATGGCGCAACCACCGTCAAATGAAACACCCTCGGCGACAACCAACCGGGGAGCTTCGATGTTTCCCAAGAGCCGCGCCGGCGCGCCCAGCTCCACCTTCTCCTTGGCCGTCACGTCGCCTTCGACCTGACCATGAATCACGACTACATCGCCGGAAACGTTGGCCCGGATTTCCGCTCCCTCTCCGATCGTCAACCTACCGTGGCACAGAATCTGCCCATCCACGACTCCATCGATCCTCGCCGTGCCGTGGAAAGTCAACTGCCCCGTAACCCGACTTCCTTTGTAAAGGTGGGCGACCAAGTCCTCTCCTGACAATTCTGCCGGGACTGACGGACTCAGGATCGGATGGGGCCGATCTTCGAACAATGCCCCGCGCGCGCGCGGGCTGCGACCAAACCAAGCCATAGCGATAAGAACCTTAGGAAACGGATTTTTCTATAACATCCGCGACCAGCGTTGTCAAAGAAGATGCCGGATGATTTTGGCCGGAACTTGCTGCCGGCCCTAGCTTTTCTCCGCGGTCGCTCGATCAAAGAGGATTTTCACCAGGGCTCTCGTCTCTTCCCGCAACAAACTTTTCTGAATCTTCGAACTGGGAGTCTTCGGCAGGGAATCGCAGTACTCGATATAACGGGGAACTTTGAAACCGGCAAGGCGCTCTCGGCAGAAGCTCCATATCTCTTGCGGCGGAACGGTTTTGAAATCGGCGGGCGGTTTCAGCACGACGCACGCCTTCACTTCTTGTTGGCGGATGGGATCGGGTACGCCGATGACCGCCGACTCGGCGATCATCGGATGGGAATTCAACACCCGTTCCACCTCTTCCGCGGAGATGTTCTCGTCGCCGCGCTTGATCATGTCCTTTTTGCGGTCGATAAAATAGAGAAAACCGTCCTCGTCGAGGTAGCCGATGTCTCCGGTATAAAGCCAGCCGTCCTGGAGTGCCTCCGCAGTTGCCGCGGGATTCTTGTAATAGCCGCGCATTACCGCTGGACTTTGCTTGACGATTTCGCCCAATTCGCCAGGCGGAAGATCCTTTCCGCTCTCGTCCACGATGCGCAGCCTGTGGACATCCGGCGCCGGCGGCAGACCGCAGCTTCCAAGCTTACGCTTTGATTTATCGGCCGGTCCGAGAACGCTCAAGATGTCTTCGGTCAGGCTATACGAGCCGACGACCGTGAGATCGAAGCGATCTTCGAACCGGAGATGAAGCTCGGGCGGGAGCAATGCGACGGCAAGACGGAGCGGATTTTCTGCATCGCCCGGCTTCTCCGGCAAATTCAACAGAATAGTCGGGATCGTGCGCATCAGGCTGGAAGTGGTCACGCCGTTCTCCCGCACTTCGTCCCAGAAGTGCGAGGCGCTGAATTTTTCGCGCAGAACCAAGCTGCCGCCGACCGATATCATCGCCAGCGCGATGTGGCAGAGCGCGTTGACGTGAAACAGCGGCAGCATGACGAGCGCGCGGTCGCGCTCGTTCCAGCCCAGCGCCTCGGCCCTTTTTTGCGGCGCAAAGGCGTAGGTAAATTGGGTGAGCATGACTCCCTTGGGCCGATCCGTAGTGCCGGAAGTGTAAGTGATCGAGGCGAGGTCATCGGCTTGTACGGTGACGGACGGCGCTTCGGTCGAAGCTCCATGGAGAAGCTCATCCCACGCGAGGCAGTCCAATTCTTTATCTCTGCGCAAGGAGATGACGCGCTTCAGTTGCGGACATCGCTCCCTGACCTGCTCGATCAGCGGGAGATAGCCCTGATCGGTGATGAGATAGCCAGAGTCGGAATGGTCCAGCACGTACCGGACTTCGTCGCTGGAAAAAGCGGTGTTGATCGGCACGAAGATCGCGCCGATCTCGCCGGCGGCAAAGACGGCAAGAAGAAACTCGGGACAGTTGGGAAGCAGCAGGGCGACTTTGTCTCCATTTTGGACGCCGAGGCGAAGGAGGGCGTTGGCGACGCGATCAACTTGCTCTTGGAAGTCGCCGTAGGTTACACGACGATCGCCTGAAACAAGCAGCGGCGCATTGGGGTGAGCGGCAGCCCGCTGGCGGAGAAGACCGTTGAGCGTGGTCGGCGGCTGGTGCATGCAAGGTTCATATAGCGGATCGCCGGAACGTTGGGAAGTCGTTTTTGGCCTGAATTCTTGACAATTTAGAGGGAAAATGATTCTTGTTTAGATTCTAACTAAACCGTCTTACTGTGGAGGAACGAAATGGCGAAAATGTTTGTTGCGGGGGAGCAACTCGACTCTGAAAGCAAACAGACAACCGAAGTCCGCAACCCGGCGACCGGCGAGGTCGTCGATACCGTCCCGAAGGGAACCGTCAATGACATGCGCCGGGCGATCGATGTAGCTTCCGGCGCGTTGAAAAAGTGGTCGCGGATGGCGCCGTCAAAGCGGGGGTCGATTCTACTTGCGGCCGGCCGGCTCATTCTCGAGCAAGAAAAAGAGCTGGCGACACTTCTTACAAAAGAACAGGGAAAACCGATCCGCGAGTCGATTTTAGAAATCCGCCGCTTCGTCCACACGCTCGATCACTACGGCGGCATGGCCAAAAGCCTTAGGACCGCGGCGGTCGTTCTCGACAACGGCCGGCATGGCTTTGTGCTCCGGAAGCCGATCGGCGTTTGCGGCGCAATTGTACCGTGGAACTTTCCGGTCTCGCTCATGGGCAACAAGCTCGGCCCCGCGCTTCTCGCCGGCAACACAGTGGTCGTGAAACCGGCCGGCACGACTCCTCTGACAGACCTCCGCTGCTGCGAGCTGATCGACAAGGCGATTCAGGCCGGAGGCGGTCCGAAGGGAGTTATCAACGTCGTCACCGGACCGGGAAGCGTCGTCGGCGAAGAGCTGCTGGTGAATTCCACCGTTCGCAAGATCGGCTTTACCGGCGCGACCGACACGGGCCGGCGCGTGATGCAGTCCGCCGCCGCGGATTTCAAACACGTGACGCTGGAGCTGGGCGGCAGCGATCCGATGATCGTGTGCGAGGACGCGGATATCGACCGGGCGGTCAGCGCCGCTTCCGTCGGACGTTTTTTCAACTGCGGCCAGGCCTGTCTCGCCGTCAAGAGACTCTATCTCGCCGACAAGATCGCCGACGTATTCATCGATAAGCTGGTGGAAAAAGTTAAGAAGCTCCGCATCGGCAACGGCCTCGCGCGCGAGACGATCATGGGCCCGCTGCATACCGCCGAGCAGCGAAAAGAAGTCGAAGAGCAGGTCGCCGACGCGGTCAAGCGCGGCGGAAAAGTCCTCTGCGGCGCCGAGCGGCCCAAAGGCGGCGACTACGAAAAGGGCTTTTATCTGATGCCGACGCTCGTGGTCAACGTCGATCCGGAAGCGAAGATGCTGAAAGACGAAGTTTTCGGTCCGGCCCTGCCGATCGTCCGAGTGAGAGACATCGAAGAGGGCGTCGAGCAGGCCAATAACTCGATCTTCGGGTTGGGCTCCTCGGTCTGGACGCGAGACATCAACAAGGCGATGTTTGCCGCCGAGCACATCGAATCGGGCTACACCTGGGTCAACTCGGCGCAGATCATCTACGACGAGCTGCCCTTCGGCGGCG
>CAZNES010000043.1:0-32641 GCA_964572145.1 uncultured Syntrophobacteraceae bacterium | reverse complement strand
GCCTTACAAACCTTAACAGAGATCTAGGCGGGAAGCGGCTGGAGCTGCTCAAAGACGCCGTTCCAAAACTTGTCCGTGTCGCGGCTCTCTACGATCCGTCCACCGTACTCGAGGTGAAAGAGGTTCTTCCAGTCGCGGCGCGTGCGCTGAAGTTGACTATTCAACCTTGGGAGGTACGAGATGCGAACGGTTTCGAGAAGGTATTCACCGCGCTAAACAAGCAGCGCCCGGATGGACTCTACGTGCTCGCGAGCCCGCTAATGCGTACTAACGGAAAACGGATCGCGGACTTTGCGTTAAAGAGCCGGTTACCGTCGGTGTACAGCAACAGAGAAGCTGTAGATACCGGTGGGCTCATGTACTACGGAGCGGACCTTGCGGACAGCCACCGGCGCGTCGCATACTACGTGGAGAGAATCCTGAAGGGCGCCAAGCCTGCCGATCTGCCCGTCGAGCAGCCGATGAAGTTCGAGCTGGTGATCAATCTCAAAACCGCCAAGCAGATCGGCTTGACCATTCCGCAGTGGACGCTGATGAAGGCGGACAAGGTGATCAAATGAAAAGAAGGCAACAGGCAATAGGCGAGAGGCAACAGTAAGCAGGGGGAAACCGATGAATAAAAAGATCGTCGTCTCTCTCCTAGCCAGTTTCATTCTGGCTTTGGTTCACCTCGCCGAGGCGCAGCAGCCGGCGAAGGTCCCGCGGATTGGTTATTTAGCTGGTACCGGGCCTGACGCTCAATCGGCCCGAATGGAGGCATTCCGGCAGGGTCTGCGCGAGCTTGGGTACGTGGAGGGGAAAAACATTGTCATCGACCCTCGATACGCAGAGGGAAAACTAGATCGCCTTCCCGCATTCGCAGCCGATCTAGTGCGTCTAAAGGTTGACGTCATCCTCTCCGCTGGTCCGACAACAACCCGCCTCGCCAAGGAAGCAACTGTCACGATTCCCATTGTCATGGCGCAGGATCCCGATCCTGTCGCCAACGGGTTCGTCGCCAGTCTTGCCCGACCGGGTGGGAATATTACTGGATTGTCGACCCTTGCCCCGGAGCTAAGCGGAAAACAACTGGAGCTTCTGAAGGAGATCGTCCCCAGGCTCTCTCGCGTGGCCGTGGTCGGGGAATCAAGCAACCCGGGCAACGCACAGTCGTTAAAAGAAACAGAACTCGCCGCAGCAGCACTCGGGGTGAAGCTTCAATACCTAGACGTGCTAGATCCCAAGGATATTGAGACTGTATTCCGAACCGCGAGCAAGGGGCGTGCTGAGGCAGTCGTCGCGCTGGGGAGTTCCGTGCTCGGTTCTCAGCGAACACGGGTTGTCGAACTTGCAGTAAAGAGCCGGCTTCCAGCGATATACAACGTGCCGGACTTTGTGCAAGCTGGTGGGCTTATGACCTACGGCGTGAGCTTTATTGACTTGTACCGCCGCGCTGCAACTTACGTCGACAAGATTCTTAAAGGCGCCAAGCCTGGTGACATTCCCGTCGAGCAACCGATGAAGTTCGAGCTGATTATCAATCTGAAGGCGGCGAAACAGATCGGCCTGACGATTCCGCAGTGGACGCTGATGAAGGCGGATAAGGTGATTAAATGAGGCAAGGGTTAAAAGGGATATAGAGATGATTGTGGAGCATCGCGGACCGGGAGATCAAGTGAGCTTGGCTTCGAGTATGGCGACTTCTTGTAAGACCAGCCACTCCTCCGGGGTAAGCACGGTAATCCGAGAGATATCAAAGTCTTTTTTATTTCGCGTGATGAGATGATTGATCGAGACCGATTCAGCGCTGGCGAGTTGAATGTTGTCTTCGAAGTCGGGACCTGCCGAAGCGAGAGCGCGGTCGAGGACTGTTTGGCTCAACGGTTCCAGGTGAACCCCCTTCAAAATCGCTTGCGCATCGGCGCGGGCAGTCGTTTCGTCTACAACTCGCCGCCGAAAGAAATAAAGCAATGGAAAAGTGAGCGCGGATGTCCAGCTCTCGATTTCTTGCGACCTACGCGCCAAGTTGAGCACGCGGAGACTTTCGGTTCAACCGCTTCGCTTGGTCATCACGTCAATGAAGACATTGACGTCGATGAAAATCTTCAATCGGTCAATCTCCGCGCGATGATTTCGCGAATAAGGGCTTTGTCGTCTTGGACGGGACTTTCCGGATGGATTCCGACAAGGGCAAGAAGGTCAGGATCGATGGGCACGTTGGGGCATTGCTTTGATAACAGGTCGCGGTCGGTCTCAGCGCGCTGCCGCAGCGCGTCATCCTTCTCTTTCTTTTCAAGGAGTGAATGGAGTTGTCGCTCGAGAGCTCGCAAGGTGGTTAGGTCTTCGTCTCGCACGAGCTTGAGCAGCTCATCCACTTGCGCAGGTGTTTTCGCCATGATGGATGAGATTATAGAGGCGGCGTGAGCAACGGTCAAGCCAGCAAGAGAAAGACACAGCTTATCAACTTGAAGGCTGCTAAGCAGATCGGCCTGACGATTCCGCAGTCGCTGCTGTATCGGGCGGATAAAGTGATTAAATGAAAAGAAGGCTCAGCCACAAAGAAAGGCTGATCCGCCCCCGCCACAATGCACTCAGCCTAAGGCGGATCAGGAGGATCTGGCTGAAACAGGCAGTAGGCAATAGGAAAAAAACTGATGGCGGCACAAGAACGGACTTTCAAAGAAGTGAAGGCGGAGATTCTCAAGCGGGCGGGAAAGGTGAATCCGTTCGAGCGGACAAAAAAAGAAGACGTGGAAGAGGTGCTCGGGCGGCTGAACAACCTGGAGCCGGATTTGTGGGGAAGAGAATGGGGAAAGATCGGCGTGCGATACGAGGCTTTGGCGGCGGAGCAGGAACAGAGAGGGCAAAGCAAAGAGGCCGGCGATACCTATTATCTCGCCTACGAATATTATCGCATCGGACGTTATCCCGTGCCGAGCAGCGCCGAGAAGATGAACTGCTATCGCGGCGCGCTCAGAAACTTTCTCAAAGCGGGCAGATACCTCGATCCGCCGATCGAGCGAATCGAGATCCCATTCGAAGGAAAAAAAGTCGTCGGCTATCTACAGATCCCGCGCGGAGGGGTGGCGCGTCCGCCGATAGTCATGCACTGGGGCGGCGTGGACGGATGGAAAGAAGATTCGCGCGGGCAGAGTGAGGCGCTCCATCGGCTCGGCCTCGCGACCTTCGTCATCGACATGCCGGGCGCCGGAGAAAATCCCTTGCTCGGCCAGGAGCCGCGCGCCGAGCGGACGTTTTCGGCGGCGATGGATTATCTCGAGAGCCGCGCCGACATCGACGGCCGGCGCATCGCCGTCATGGGGCGGAGCTTCGGTGGCTACTGGGCGGCGAAGCTCGCCTACACCGAGGCAAAGCGGCTCAAGGGCGCGGTCAACTGGGGCGCGGGCGTTCACTTAACGTTTCAGCCCGAGTGGCTTCGCCCCGCGCTGACCGAGACCGCCTCGCAGTATCTGATGGGACCGGCGAGCCTGCTCGACTCACGCTCATATATTTTCCGCGCGAAAACCCTCGAAGAAGTTCTGGAGATCGCGCCGCGGCTGTCGCTCAAAACGCAAGGGCTGCTCGATCAGCCGAGCGCGCCGCTGCTTTTCTTGAACGGCAAAAAAGACGACCAGCATCCGGTGGAAGATATTTATCTGGCGATGGAGCACGGCGATCCGAAAGAGGCGCGTATTTTCGCCGCCGCCGGCCACATGGGGCGCGTTCCCGGACAGAAGAACGACGAAGCGCTGGCGGTGGCGACCCGGTGGCTCAAGCGGAAGCTGACGCACCCTGACACTACGACTGAAATTTGATTTGTATGGTCGCCTGCCGTATAGTTCCCCTATGGAAGTGAGCAAATCCTTTACTTGGTACACCCAGCACGCCAAAGAGGTTAGGCGGTATGCTGGTAAACACCTCGCCATTGTGGATGACGGAATAGCTGCGGTGGCTGACAGTCCATGGCAGGCTTATCAGAAGGCAAAGAAAAAATATCCAGATAAGGACCCTGCTCTCACGTACATTCCCAAGGGCGACTTCTTGATCCTATGAGAGAGTACTGCTTCCCTTACAGGAAGGAACTCTCAGAGACCTTTGGTCGGATCCCACGCCCGGCTGTGTGCGAGTCGATTTTGCCGCCAGCGAGCGGATGCCCTATCTACTGGAGAGAATCGATGTTCTGGATTATTTTGACATCCGGTTTGAGAAAAACAGGGTGTGCTTTATAGAACGTGAAGGGTAGATTCCTATCAAGAAAGTATGGGCTCAAGTAGATGGCCACGTTGATCCAGGTCAAAGATCTCCGCACCTCGTTCTTCACTCCTGAAGGCGAAGTCAAAGCCGTCGATGGCGTGAGCTTCGAGATCGCCGAGGGCGGGACGCTCGGGCTGGTGGGAGAGTCGGGCTGCGGCAAGAGCATCACCGCGCTCTCCATCATGCGCCTCGTGCCGTCGCCGCCCGGGAGAATCGTCGGCGGGGAGATCTTCTACCGCGGACGCGATCTGATGAAACTCGATAAAGAATCGATGCGCAAGATTCGCGGCAACGATATCTCGATGATCTTCCAGGAGCCGATGACCTCTCTCAATCCGGTTTTTACCATCGGCGATCAGATCGGCGAGGCGATCCGCCTGCACCAGGGGCTCGGCAAGCGGGAGACGCGCGCCAAGACGATCGAGATGCTGAGACTCGTAAAGATCGCCGACCCGGAGTCTAGGATCGACGACTATCCGCACCAGCTCTCCGGCGGCATGCGCCAGCGCGTGATGATCGCGATGGCGCTGTCGTGCAATCCGAGCCTGTTGATCGCCGACGAGCCGACCACGGCGCTCGACGTCACCATTCAAGCGCAGATCCTGGAATTGATGGAGGAGTTGCAGGCGAAGCTCGGCATGGCGCTCCTGCTCATCACGCACGACCTCGGCGTCGTCGCCGAGCGCGCCGACGATGTGGCGATCATGTACGGCGGCAAGATCGTCGAGCGCGCGGATGCCGGGGAGATATTCCGCCGGCCGCTCCATCCGTACACCGTCGGCTTGTTGAATTCGCTTCCGGGGGCGAGGGGGCATAAAAAGAAACGGCTGGTGGCGATTCCCGGCGTGGTGCCGAGCCCGCTGGACTTGCCCAGCGGCTGCCGTTTTCGCGACCGTTGCCCGAGAGCGGCCGAGATCTGCGCCGGGGTCGAGCCGGAGCTGGTGGAGAAAGAACCGCACCATTGGGTGGCGTGTTATTTTCCGGGTCCAAGCGCTGAAGGGTTCCAGAGCGCTGGAGAGTTAAGAGGTGAGGGGTGAGGCGTTAGGGGTCAGGCCGTAAGGCGTAAGGGGTTAGAAGAGTCGCCTCACCCCTAACGTTTCACCCCTTACGGCATTTACTATGAGTCTTTTAGAGATCCGTGGCTTGAAAAAATATTTTCCCGGCGGCGGCGGTCTTTTCTCCCGGCGCAAGGGGGAAGTCCGGGCGGTGGACGGCGTGGATCTCGCCGTCGAGGAGGGAGAGACGCTCGGACTCGTCGGCGAGTCCGGCTGCGGCAAATCGACGCTTGGCCGGACCCTTCTCAGGCTGATCGAGCCGACCGAAGGCGAAATCAACTTTAATGGAAAAAACCTGCTGAAATTGTCGCCGCGCGAGCTGCGCGACATGCGCCGCGAGATGCAGATCATCTTTCAGGACCCCTATGCGTCGCTCAACCCGCGCATGCGGGTGGGCCAGATCGTCGGCGAAGGCCTGGAGATTCACAAGCTCGCCGCCGGCAGGAAAAAGCGCGACCGTGTGATGGATTTGCTGAACCAAGTCGGCCTTCGAGAAGAGCACTACGACCGCTATCCGCACGAATTCAGCGGCGGGCAGCGGCAGCGGATCGGCATCGCGCGCGCGCTGGCGGTCAATCCGAAGTTCATCGTCGCCGACGAGCCGGTCTCTTCGCTCGACGTCTCGATCCAGGCCCAGATCATCAATCTCCTGCAGGAGCTGCAGGAGAAGATGCACCTCACTTATTTTTTCATCTCGCACGATCTCCGGGTCGTCGAGCACATCAGCCATCGCGTGGCGATCATGTATCTGGGAAAGATCGTCGAGATCGCCCCGAGCGACAAGATCTATCAGGCAGCCAAGCATCCCTACACGCGGGCGCTGCTCTCCGCGGTGCCGATTCCTGATCCGGAGCACAAGAAGGAAAGGATAATTCTCCAGGGGGACGTCCCCAGCCCGGTCAATCCGCCCGCGGGCTGTAGCTTTCACCCGCGCTGCGCCTATCGGGAGGATGTTTGCGATAAGGTCGAACCTAAGCTAGAATTTGCTGATGGTCACGGAGCCTCCTGCCACGTATTCGGACCGGGCAGCAAGGCGTCACGGGTGTAACAGGCCCGTTGACAAACCGACCTCTCGCGAGTACAAATTGACTCAATAAGGAGAAAGCCCATGACTAAAATCTTCGTGCGACGGCAGAGAGAAAAAACTTACCTTTTGCTCCTTGGATTCCTCATTTTTACCTTGGTTAGTATTGCGAGCCCGCAGGCGGCGCGGGCCGAGGGCACGCACGACGGCAAATTTTCCGCGCCAGCGAACAATAGGACCACGATTTATTCGAATCAAAGCACCGTTGAACAAACCGTCTTGGTGAGTATCTGTGTGACTACCTCGCCGTCGGGAAATCTTGCAGTGGCGGTCGATGACCGCCTCAGCAACGGCACAGTGGTGATCCTGTTGGCTAACGTGAAATTCGGCCAGTGCACTTCGATTGCCTACCTTCTTCCTGCCACCGACATTATTACCGTCCGGTCGCCGAGCTCGGCGGCTTCCGCCGGTACCTACACCGTTAGCGTTAACCTCATTCCTCCTCCTCCTCCTCCTCCGGGACCCTAGCGCGTGGCGCGCCTCTCTGAGTCTTCCCGTGGCGTCTTTGTAACTTTCCTCTACTCCCGCACTAAAAGTATTGCTTTATCCGCCGGGGATGGTAAATTACGGTTAATCGTTTGTAGTCCTAAGAGGACTGAGATTGCGGGCCTCTCGCGAAGCTTTTTTGCGAGGGGTCTTTATTTTTGTCTAGGAGCGGTTATGGCAACTCAGGATGCTCGTGTGCCGATGACCCAGAAGGGATATCAATTCCTCCTGGAAGAGCTGAAGCGTCTGAAGAGCGTCGAGCGGCCCAGGCTCGTTATGGAGATCGAGGAGGCGCGCGAACACGGCGATATTTCCGAGAATGCCGAGTTCCACGCCGCGAAAGACAGGCAGTCGCTTCTCGACGTTCAGATTCGCGAAATCGAAGACAAGCTCGCCCGCTCCCAGGTCATCGAAGTCTCCAAGCTCTCCGGCGACAAAGTCGTCTTCGGCGCCACGGTCGCGCTGGCCGACGGCGAGACGGGTGACAAAGTCGTTTATAAGATCGTGGGCGACCACGAGGCGGAGCCGAAAAACGGCAAGATCTCGATCAGCTCTCCGGTCGCCCGCGCGCTCATCGGCAAATCCGAAGGCGACGAAGTCCAGGTCCGTACGCCCACGGGCATACGCACCTTCGAAATTTTGAGCTTAGAGTTTATCGACTGAGTCTTCTTTCCAGGGCCGGGCCCTTTGTCGAAAAGGATTATGTCCTTCTCAATCACAAAGGCTGCTCTCGCATTTTGCCTGCGCCAGACTCTGATCCTTTTACTGTTCTCGCCCCTTTACGCCGCTGAAGTCACGCTCGAGGTCCAGGTCGGCTTCCACGGTCTGTTTCAGTTGGGCCGCGCTTTCCCGATAAAAATCGAAGTCGTCAATCAGGGTCCGCCCGTCGAGGGGACCGTGGAGGCGGCCGTGTGGAAAGGCGGCGGCGCCAAGGGCAGCGGCGCCTTCGCTATTTATCACCGCCGGCGGCTGTTTGTCGGCGCTGGAGCGCGCAAGAGCGCTTCTTTCACGATCGATCCCGGCTCGATCAGCCGGCCGCTCGCGGTCAGTTTTCGCGGCCCGGGATCGAGCGTCAGTAAGGAGATCGACCTCAGACGTCACTTTGCGCCTGCGCCGCTGATTCTTTTGCTGACGGAAAGCAACCTCGCTTCCGTTCTTCCTTTGCATTCCGGCGCCGCCAATCCGCTTGTCGCCGTGTCTCCGGAGGAGCTGCCGTCCGATGCGCGCGCCTATGGCGGCGTGGCGACGGTCGTCTTCTACGAGCCGTCGTTGCGCGAGCTTTCCGCCGCGCAGAGCGGCGCGCTCGAGGCGTGGCTCGCTGCGGGCGGTAAAGTCATCGTGCTGGGAAGCATGCATTACGCGCTCTATCAAGAGAGCGCGCTCGGCCGCTTCCTGCCGGTTCGCGTCACGGGGCTTAGGAATTTCAGCGCGCTTCCCGGCCTGCAGAAAGCCTACGGACAGTCCGCGCCGCCATTGACGAATATCCCGGCGCAGGTTTCCACGCTCGTCGAGGGAACCAGCGTGATCGAAGAACAGGGGATTCCGATTCTGGCGCAGGCGCGCAGAGCGAAGGGAAAAATACTCTATCTCGCCCTGGACGTCGGACGGCCGCCGCTCTCTCGCTGGGAAGGGCTGCCCCGCCTGTTCCGCGACCTTCTGGCATCCCCCGGCGAGACCCCAACAACTCAGCCGCCCGCCTGGGACGAAGCGATCTTTTCCCAGCTATTGCTCAATCCCTCTCTGACTTCGAGCTATGTGCCGGTGCGCGCTTTTTTCGCCGGCACGTTTTTTTATCTCACCGGGCTCGGGTTATTGACCTGGCTATGGCAGGGCCGGCGGCTCAGCGGTCGCGCCCTCGGCGTTTCTTTTCTGTCGATCGTGATTTTTTCTTCCTGCGGCGGTTATTTTTATTTCAATCGCGGAGGTAACATTCCGGACGGAGTGCTCCTCACTTCGACTCTCCTGGAGCCGCTGCCGGACGGTTACGTCGAGGCCAGCTCCAACGTGGCGCTCTTCTCGACGCTCCGGCGCGAGTACGACCTCGTGCTCGAGAGCGGCTGGACGGATTTTGAGCCGTTGGCGCGCCGCACATCCGGCGCCGAAGACAACGGTCTCGTCGTCGAAGAGGAGGGCGGCCGCCCCCGGTTCCGTACCTCTTTGAAGGAATGGGACTACCGGCTCTTCCGGGCTCGATCGGTAAGCCGCTTTCCCGTTCGCGTCGAATTCGAGACGCAGCCGAACAAGCGCGTTCTCAAAGTAGCGAACCAGAGCGCGCGAGATTTGACGGAGTGTTGGATGATCCTGCCGGGCGAGCGCGTTTCTATGGGCGACATTCCGTCCGGTTCCAGCCGGGTCCGGGAGTTTCCGCTCGCGGCGCCCCCTGCGGACGGCCGCGCGGCGCAAGGGGACCTGCGCGAGATCCGCTTCAACGATCCGATGCGCGACCTGCTGCTCCGCCATTCTTATTTTCCCCGGGAGCAGGGACGTCCCGTCGGCGCGGCGCTGTTTTTCGGCTGGGTCCGAGGAGGTCCGCGCGGCGTGTCCGTCGAGGACGGACGCGTTTCGGCGCGGGATTTCACTTTGTTTCGCGCGCTCTTCCCTCTCGGCGAGGAGGAGGAATGAGGCTGGGTCCGGTTTTTCGCGAAGCCGTCGAAATTCATCTCGTCGAAGGACACGGTTTCGCGGTATATTTTTATCTCATGATTTTGCTTGCGCCCGTGGTGTTTCTGACCCTCTTTCTGCCGTCGTTGGACACCCAGGTGTGGGTCGGCCCGGCGCAGCTCTTCAAGGTTTCCGCCGTGGCCGCCATGTTCCTGATCGTTTATTTCAGCTTGAGAGTGGCCAATCAGGAGTTTGCGCCGTGGCGGTTTCTCCCCCTCAGGCGCTGGCTCGTCGAGCGAAAAGTAACTCTTGCGGAAATGACGCGCTCCCACCTGGCGATTTTGTCGCTACAGATTTTGCTCCTGATTCTGCTCTCCTCTCCCTTGCTCATTTGGGCCGGCGCGATCGCGCGCGTCCGGACCGGCGTCATGATCTCAGTCTTTCTGCTGATTTTCTTTTATGCGCTCGCTTACGGCGTGTGGGGTCTGGCCGCGCTCGCCTTGTGGGAGCGCAAGAGCGAGATCCGCCAGGTTTTTGTCCGCGCGATTTTCTTCGCCGCGATGGTTGTTTCCGCAGCGCTCTATCTGCCGCTGAATCCGATTGCGTTTCTGCTCGCTTTTCTGGGCGAGAAGGAAATGGCGCCGCTCGTCATGTTGGGCCGCCGTTGGCCGGCCGGCGCGGCGCATTTTATTTTCCATATTCTCGTGCTCGGGTCGGGATGGTTGACTTACCGGCGGGCGCTCGGCAAGGAAATCGATTCATGAGCGACGACGCTCTGCTGCTCCAACGCAAATTCTCCGAGCTGATCCGGTGGGAGCGGACCAAGCGGCGGGAGACCGTCCTGCTCGCGTCCTTTTGTTACGCGCTGCTCGCGTCTTTGTTGCTGCTGCCGGCGCGGGGAGTGCTTCCCGCTTGGTTCAGCCCGTTCTATTTCCCGCTCGTTTCCTTTTTGCTCCTGGCGCCGGCCTGCTTTTGGCTTCGGCCCTGGGGAGAAAAGGATTCTCTGCGCGCGCTATTCGTTCTCGACCGCGCCCTGCGCCTGCACGAGCGGGCGCTCACCGCGGCGGAGATTCTAAGACGCAACGACCCGAGCGCCGTCGAACAGTACGTGCTCAGCGAGGCGGGCGAGAAGCTAAGGTCCGTGGATGTCAAAGCGCTCTTCAAACGACGGCGGTCCTGGCATGCGCTGTTGGCGCCGCCTCTGCTGCTCGTCTGGTTGGGTCTGGTCTGGCTCGATTTTGGAATGGACTTCGGCGCCCCCGCGTCCAGGCCCGCATCGCTCGCGCAAAAGCTCAAGGAGTTTTCCGAGGAGCTGCGGCAAAAAGCCGAAGCGCAGGATCTCGCGGAAACTCTCAAAGTCGCCCGGGCCTTGCAGGAGCTGGCGGAGGAGCGTCTGCGCGGTCAGGGCAACGATGCGAAGCTCGGCGAGAATCTCGCTGCGCTGGAGAAGCGACTCGAAGAGAGGGCGCCCGGGGGCGAGAGCGATTCGGCTCTCGGCGCCTACGGCCGCGAAGCCCTATCGAACTTGAAAGCCGAGCTGGAGGCGATGAAAGGCCAGCTTCGTCCGGGCTCGACGATAAAAGAAAAGGAGCTGCTCGACCGGCTCTCGTCGCTGCCGCTCTTGAGCCAGGCGCTGGAGCAGGGCCGATCGCCGATGGGCGGCCTCGGAGCGCAGGAGCTGCGAAGTTTTCTCGACCGGCTCGAACGCAGTGTCGCCGCCGAGTTCGATCGCCGCTCGCTCGCCGAGGTGGAGGATTTTCTTTCTCTGCTCCTTCGCGGGCGCGAGGCCGGTGATGCGCGCTCGGAAGCGACTATCGACGGCGGCCGTGCGGGGGAAAAGCGTTCGGCGGAAAAAGCCGGCGGAAAAGGAAATCTTGCCGGCGACCAACCCGGAACACGGACGCCGCTCGCTCAGCCCCCGCCGGACGGCGCGAGCGCCGCGACCGAGCTTCAGGGAATTTTGCGCGAAGGCAAGAGCAGCGGCCTGACGTGGCGCGCGGAAACCAAGCCCGGCGAAAGCAAGATTCCCGAACAGGACGTCGCCGCGTCTTATCGCCGGCAACTGGAAGAAGATCTGGCGTCGGAAAAAATACCGCATGGAGTCAAAGAGACGGTGAAGAAATATTTTCTCTCGCTCGGCATGGGGGAAGAAAAAAAATAGCCAAGAAGCTATCAGCAATCAGCTTTCAGCTTAAATCTCTTAGCTGATCGCTGACGGCTGAGAGCTTGGCGGGGAGGGACAATGGAAGGGATTGCTGATATCCGCGACCGGATGGCGAGCGCCCGGCGCTCTTTCGAAGAGGTGAGAACGGAGATGGGCCGCGTCGTCGTGGGCCATGAAGGACTGATCGAGCAGGTTTTCGTCGCGCTCGTTTGCGGCGGCCATTGCCTGCTGGAGGGCGTGCCCGGATTGGGCAAGACCTTGATGGTGCGGAGCCTCGCCGCCGTCGTGAACCTCTCGTTCTCGCGCATCCAGTTCACGCCCGATCTCATGCCCGCCGATATCACCGGCACGCAGATGCTGACGGAAGACCCTTCGGGAAGAAAGCTGTTCGATTTTCAACGCGGGCCGATCTTCGCTCACGTCGTCCTGGCCGACGAGATCAACCGCGCGACGCCCAAGACGCAGTCGGCGTTGCTCGAAGCGATGCAGGAGCAAAACGTCACCGTCGCGGGCAAGGCGCATCGCCTGGAGAGTCCCTTCATGGTGATGGCGACGCAGAATCCGATCGAGATGGAGGGGACCTATCCTTTGCCCGAGGCGCAGATCGACAGATTTTTTTTCAAGCTGCTGCTCGAGTACCCGAGCCGCGAGGAGTTGGGGCGAATCGCCGACCTGACGACCAGCCCGCCGCCTGCCGCTCTCAACCGCGTGCTCGACGCGGAGACGATTCTCAAAATCCGCGCGTGGGTGCGCGAGGTGCCGATCGCGGAAGCGGTCAAGGATTATACCGCGCGGCTGATTCTCGCGACCCACCCGCAGAGGAACGGCCGCGTTCCCATAGCGGAGAAATATGTGCTCTACGGCGCAAGCCCGAGGGGATTGCAAAGTCTCATCCTGGCCGCCAAGGCGCGGTCGCTGCTCGCCGAGCGGCCCAACGTCTCGTTCGAAGACATCCGCGCGGTCGCGCCGCAGAGCCTGCGCCACCGCATCATTCTCAATCTCGAAGGCGAGGCGGAGGGCGTCACTGCGGAGAGAGTGGTGGCGGAAGTCGTCGAGCGCGTGCCGGAGCTCGCCGAGTGAAATCATGATCGAAGAAACGCCGCTGTTTCTACAACCGGATTTTCTGAAAAAGCTGGAGCGCCTGCGGCTGATCGCCAAGCGCCTCTCCTGGTCGGGCGCCAAAGGCGAGCATCCCACCGTCCGAAGAGGCTACAGTCTCGAATTCTCCGACTACCGGAAATACCAGAGCGGCGACGACCTCCGTTACGTCGATTGGAACGTCTACCGCCGCCTGGAGCGGCTCTGGCTCAAGCTCTTCACCGCCGAGGAGGAGATGAACATTTATCTCCTGGTCGATGCGAGCCGCTCGATGGCCGAGGGAAATCCGCCGAAGATCGAATATGCCAAGAAGATCGCCGCGGCCCTGGGTTACATCGGTCTTAAAAATCTCGACAAGGTCGGCGGCGCGGCTTTTTCCGAAAATCTGGCCGCGCCGCTGTCTTTAGGCCGCGGCAAGAAGCAAATCCTTTCGCTCTTCAATTTCCTCACCGCGCTCTCGTGCGCCGGAGAGACGGACTTGCGAGCGTCGATGCAATCTTTCTCCCGTCTCTTCCCCCGGCCGGGACTGGTCGTGTTGCTGAGCGATCTGTTCGACCCGAGCGGCTGGCGCGCGGGGCTCGACGAATTGGCAAAGAAGAAGCACGACCTGCTGGTGATCCACATTCTCGACGACGGCGAGTTCGATCTCCCCTCCCGGGGCGACCTCTCGCTCGCGGACGTGGAAAGCGGACGGGAGCGAAGGCTCTTCCTCGACGCCGAGCTGCTCAAGCGCTTTCAGGAAGAGCTTGCGGCCTACTGCGGCGCGATCGAATCTTTTTGCCGCAGCCGCCGGATGGATTATCTCCGGACCCGGACTTCGGTCCCGTTCGAAGACTTTGTCCTGCTCACGCTGCGCGAAGCGATCAAATGAATGATGAATGTTGAATTTTGAATGATGAATTATGGACTCTAATTCAAAACTCAAAATTCAAAATTCAAAATTTGGAGGGTGGAAGTGATGGGTTGGGGTTTTCCATCCGCTTTACTGTTTTTGTTGGGCGCCATCCCGGCGATTCTCATCCTCCACAGCCTGCGTCCCAAAGGTCTCCAGGTCAGAACGACGACGCTGTTCCTCTGGGAGCGGGTGCTGAAAGAACGCCAGATGGGCCAATGGTTCGGCCGCTTGCTCAAAAAAAACCTTCTGCTCATCCTCCAGCTCTTGGCCGCGGCCGCGCTGATTGCGGCGCTGGCCGATCCATATCTGACCCGTCTGGGCGCGCCGGTGGGCGACGAAGTCGTCGTGCTCGATCTCAGCGCGAGCATGAAAGCCAAAGGCCGGAGCGGGAGCCGCTTCGACGACGCGCGCGCGGAGTTTCTGCGACTCGCCGGCGCGATGACGGCGCAGCAGAAGATGATGGTGATCGGCGCCGGCGCGCGGGCGCAGATCCTCTCGCCCTGGACCTCCGACCAAAGTAAATTGCGCGCGCTGGCGCGCTCCGTTGAAGCCACCGACGCGCCGGCGCCGGTCAAGGACGCGATTCTCTTCGCGCATTCGTTTTTAAAGCGCGGCGGCCGCGATCGCGTCGTGGTCGTGAGCGACGGCGCTTTCGACGGCGCTGATGAGCTTCCCTGGGATGCGTCGCATCTGAAGCTCGTGAGAGTCGGGGACGGCGGAGAGAACATCGGTATCGTCGGCTTCGAGCTGCGCCGGCTGCCGGACCAGGCGGATCGCTATCAAACAATGGTTGCGGTGAAAAATTTCACCGACCATCCCGCGCGCGCGCCGCTGGCGCTTGCCGCGGCGGGAAAAGTTTGGGCCGAAGAGACGGTCGAGATCGACGCCGGCGAAAGCCGCGTGCTGGTTTATCCCTTCGACGGCGCATTGCCGGAGCGGCTCGAGGCGAGCTTGAACGTCGCGGACGACTTTCCGACCGATAACCGGGCTTACCTGGCGTTGGCCGGCTCTTCTCCGATGCGCGTTCTCTACGCGGGGAAGAACAATCGCTATCTGGAGCGCCTCTTGGACTCTCTGCCTTACCTGCGGGTGACGCGCGAAGCTGATCCGACTCAGGAGCGCCTTCTGTCCCAGGCGCAACTTTACGACGTCATTATTCTCGACGGCGTTGCGCCGCCATCGATTGCCGAAGGCAACTTCATCCTGATCAACACCGCGCCCAAACCGCTCGAAGCGCGCGGAAAAATTTTCCGGCCGCGTCTCCTACCGGCAGCGTCGGGCCACCCGCTCGCGGAAGGGCTGCGCTTCGACGATCTCTATATTAAGGAGGCGCTCCGGCTCGTTCCCGAGAACGCCACGGCGATATTGGCGCGGTCGAGCGAGGGGCCGCTCATTTTTACCGTCGAGCGCGGCAAACTCAGGGCCCTGGTCATCGGCTTCGACCTGCGGGCCTCCGACCTTCCATGGCGCGTCGCCTTTCCGGTTCTCTTCAGCAATGCCCTGGAATGGTTCCGGCCGCGCGGGGGCGAGTTTCC
The DNA here is from genome assembly GCA_964572145.1 of uncultured Syntrophobacteraceae bacterium. Taxonomy (GTDB): domain Bacteria; phylum Desulfobacterota; class Binatia; order UBA9968; family UBA9968; genus JAJPJQ01. Next base: position 17,490 of record CAZNES010000043.1, on the reverse strand, counting down.
CGGCGCCCGGGTCCTGGCCGGCAAGCCGTATGCAATTCAACTGGCGCCTGGGGACGATCAAGTCGAGGTGAGAAGTCCATCGGGCGCGCGCGAGACCCTGCGCGCGGCATCGAACCCGTTTCCTTTCACGGCGACGACGGCGGGATTTTACGCCTACAGGAGTAAGAGCGGCGAGGGGCAGTTCGCGGTCAATCTGCTGAGCGAGAGCGAATCGCAGATCCGCTCGCGCGTCCCGCCCGCCGCGGCGAAAGCCGCCGACCGGACCGAAGGCGGCGCGGAAACAGCCGAGACAGGATTTTTGTTGTGGCCGCTGCTGCTCGTCTTGGTCTTCGCCCTGCTCCTGGTCGAGGGCTATTTAGTCTTCCGCGGCGGCGCGTCGCTCTATCCTCTGGCGTTTCGGGCGCTGGCGGCGGCGGCGGTTTTACTCGCATGGTGGAATCCCAAAATCTTGCAACCGGCCAAGGCGCTCGATGTGATTCTCGCGGTGGACGCCTCGCGCAGCGTCGGGCAGGAGGGAAAAGAAAAGGCGCTGGAAATTCTTCAGGAGGCGCGCCGCTTCAAAAGCGCGGACACGCGCGCCGGACTGCTCTTCTTCGGCCGGCGCCCGTCCTGGGAATTCTTTCCGCGCGCCGATTTCTCCCTGACGGATTTTTCTCCCGACGTCGGCCGCGAAGAGACCGACATCGAAGCCGCCCTGGAAGCGCCTGCGGCCCAGATCGGCGCGGGACGCCAGGGAAAGATTCTGCTGATATCCGACGGCAATCAGACACGCGGCGAGGCCTTTCGCGCGCTGCCGTTCCTGCGCGCGCGCGGCGTGTCCGTCTCGGTCCTTCCGGTGAGTCTCGGGCGCGGCAAGAACGAGATGTATCTCAGCGACTTGATTTTGCCGAATCAGGTGGACGGCGGCGCGAGCTTCGAGGTGAAGGGCGCGATCGAAACGCTGGGTGCGGCCGAAGCGCGGGTCAAGCTCGCGCGCGACGGCGTGGTTCGGCGCGAAGAGACGCTGTCTCTCAGTCCGGGCACGAACTGGGTCCGCTTCAAAGATAACCTCACCGAGCCCGGCAGCCACACCTACGAGCTTTGGCTCGAGTCGCAGGCGGACACGCTGCCCGAGAACAACCGCCTGCAAGGCATCGTCGAGGTGAGAGGGCCGCCGCGCGTGCTCTATCTATATTCATCCACGGAAAGCCGGCGCGCGCTGGCGCGCGCGTTGAAAGTCCAGGGCTATTCGGTTTTCGAATCGTCCCCCGAAGAAAGCCGTCTCTCGCTTGCCGAGATTTCGTCTTTCGATCTTATCGTGCTCGATAACGTTCCGGCGTATCGCTTGACGCAGCCGAAGATGGAAGCGATCGAAAGGTACGTAACGGAGCTGGGCGGTGGTCTCGTCGTTATCGGCGGCCCGCAGAGCTACGGCGCGGGCGGTTATTACCGGACGCCGCTCGAGCGCATCCTGCCGGTCGAAATGAGGCCGCCGTCGCGCCTGGAAATGCCTCACGTCGCGCTGCTGTTTGTCCTGGACAAATCCGGCAGCATGGCCGCCGGCCCGGAGGGCGCGACCAAGCTCGATTTGGCGAAAGCCGCGGCGCTTGCGGCCGCGGATCTCTTGAATCCCAACGATCAGGTGGGGATTCTCACGTTCGACGCCAGCTGGGACTGGCTGCTGCCGTTTCGCGCGGTCGGCAAGGGCGAATGGATTTCCGAGCGCCTGTCGGCGATTCAATCGGACGGTGGCACCGATATGTACAAGGCGATGATCGAGGCGGAGCGGACGCTCGCGGCCAAACAGGCGGCGATCAAGCATGTCCTCGTCCTCTCGGACGGCCTCACGGACAAAGCGGATTTCCAATCGCTGGTCGCGAAAATGGCGGGCGAGGGGATCACCGTTTCTACGGTTGCGATCGGACAGGACGCCGATCTTGGTCTCATGGCGGCTGTGGCGCGCGGCGGAAAAGGAAGGGGCTACGCCGCGATCGACCCGCAGAGCGTGCCGCAAATTTTCACGACTGAGACGCTTTTGATCTCCCGCGATCTGTTGGTCGAGAAGCCGGTGCGGCCAAAAATTCTCGCAGCGGCGGGGGCGCTCAAAGGCTTTGCGCGTCAAGAGCTGCCGCCGCTTTTCGGTTATGTTCTGACGCATCCCAAACCGGCGTCGGAGCTTCTGATGCAAGCGGGAGACGATCCGCTTTTGATCTCGTGGCGGCATGGGCTCGGGAAAGTCGTCGCCTTCACTTCGGATCTGAGCGGCCGGTGGGGAAAAGAATGGATCGGCTGGCGGAATTTTCCTCAGTGGGCCGGGCAACTCGCGCGCAGCGCCGAGCGCGCGCTCGCGGAGCGCGGCACGCGCGCGGAATTTCACCAGGAGGGAGATGAGATCAGGGCCGTGGTCGATTTTCTGTCTCAGGACGGAGGCTTCGTCAACCGGCTCAAGCTCACGGGAAATTTGATCGCCCCGGGGCAGCCGGCCGTCGCCGCGCCGTTTCGCCAGATCGCGCCGGGACGCTACGAAGGGCGCCTCACCGCCGTTCAGCGCGGCGCCTATCTGCTCGCGCTGAGCGAACAGAAAAAAAATGCAGCGCCATCGACGGTCGCGACGGTTCCTTTTATCGTTCCCTATCCGCGCGAGTATCGCGAGTTGAAGCCGAATATGGTGCTGCTGAGCCGTCTAGCCGAAGAGAGCGGCGGTGAGATGCTGCCGCCGGACCAATGGGAGCAGGGATTGAAGCGCCTCTTCACGCCCGATCCGGGCAAGGCCGTAGCGGCGCGCGAGACCTGGCAACCGCTCGCCGGCCTCGGACTGTTTCTTTTCCTCGCGGATTTGGCCATACGAAGGTGGCCGTGGAAGAACAAGCTTGAACTTTCTAGCAGAGCCGGTTAACATTGGTCAGAATCTTGACTAGAATCGTAAGGAGCCGTGATGAAGGTTTTGCCGCTCTCAGAGGTTAAGACCAACCTAAGTGAACTCGTTGACGTCGTAGAGCGCCGGGACGAGGAAGTAACCATTACCCGTAACGGCAAACCTGTGGCCGTCCTCGTCAGCAAAGATGAGTACGATGGTCTGCATGAAACTCTCGAGATCCTGAGAGACGCTGAATTTATGAAAGAGATTCGCGCTGGCATACGGGCACTCAAGCGCACAAAAAAGCGCTATACTCTGGACGAGTTATTTTCCGAGTAGTTCCTTAACATGCCGGCGCGGACTCTCAAGGTTCCGGCTAATGTTCGGGACCTCCTGCGGCAGCTCCATCCGGTTCTCAAACGCAAGGTGCGCGCCGCTCTCGCCGACATCCTCGTAGATCCTGCCTGCGGGAAGCCGCTTGAAAGGGAATTGAAAGGATATTGGAGGTTGGGAGTAGGACGGCACCGTATTATCTATCGTCCTATCGAAGACGGCGCGGAGATCGTTGCCATAGGCCCGCGTACGGTGATCTGCGAAGAAGCGGCTCAGCAGATTCTGCGTAGCCGAGGAAGGTCTTGAAAGCTTGAAGTCGGGCAGGAATCGCTCTAACAGGAGCAGGTGAAAAGTTGAAGACATGGATTGCTAGAGTTGGGACCATTCTGTTGGTGGCGCCAATTGCCATCCAGTTCGTTCCAATCGAGCGGACGAATCCGCCGGTGGAGAGCGATGTGCCGGCGCCGGACGAGTTGAAAGCGGTTCTCAGGCGTTCTTGCTACGATTGTCATTCCAACGAGGCGCGCTGGCCGTGGTACTCGCGAATCGCGCCGATTTCCTGGCTTATTGCGAATGACGTGAAAGAAGGCCGCAGAGAAGTGAATTTCTCGGTTTGGAATCAATTTACCGGGAGTAGAAGAGCGCGCAAATTTAAAGAGATCGTCGAGCAGGTCGAACAAAATAAAATGCCGCAGTGGTATTATGTAGTCATGCATCCAGAGGCCAAGCTGTCGGGAAGCGACAAAGAGATGATTATTAATTGGGCGAAGCAACGGTGATTAAAAGCCAAGCCATGAAAAAACTATACACCGCGCAGAATCCTCTGACGATCAGCCATCTCAAGAATATTCTCGAGAGCGGCGGCATCAAGTGCGTGGTTAAAAATCTTTACCTCTCCAGCGCGGTCGGCGAGTTGCCGCCCATCGAGTGCTGGCCGGAGCTGTGGGTAATCGACGAAACGAGGTATCCTGAAGCTCAGGAGGTTTTGAACCGGACGCTGGCGCCGGTTCGGTCCGTATCGAAACATTGGACGTGCAGAAAGTGCAGCAGGGAAGTCGAGGGCCAGTTCAGCGAGTGTTGGCACTGCGGCAGCGAACGCCCATTGTTCGAAGACACCAAAACAGAACCGACAAGATCCGGTAAGTAATTGTCCAATTGGATAATGCGGATATTTGATGCAAGGCGACCGTACAACTCTTTCCGGACGCTGTCACTGCGGAAATATCGAGTTGACGTTTGAAAGCAGCGTGCCGGTCGATCAACTCCCCGTGCGCGCCTGCGCGTGTTCGTTTTGCCGGGCTCATGGGGCAAGGAGCACTGCCGATCCGAAGGGCCGCGTCAAGATTACCGTTCGCGATCCAGCCCGGCTGACCCGTTATCGTTTTGCATCGAAGACCGCCGATTTTTTGATCTGCAAGAGGTGTGGGGTTTACGCTGCGGCCGTTCTGACCTCGGGCAGCTCCCCTTACGCCATCGTGAACGTCAACGCATTAGATTCCGCAAGGGATTTTTCGCAAGCGGCTCGCATCTTGGATTACGATGGAGAATCCGACGCCGAGCGCATCCGCAGGCGGGAGCAGAATTGGACGCCGGCCGTGCTTAAGATTGGAGTTTGATCGAAACCGATGGCGCGGCGCTGCGCGTGGGCCAGGACGGAGCTTTCCATCGAGTATCACGACAAAGAATGGGGCGTGCCGTTGCACGACGACCGCGCCCTTTTCGAATTCCTGATCCTCGAAGGCGCGCAGGCCGGCTTGAGCTGGGAGACGATTCTCAAGAAGCGCGACAATTACCGACGCGCGTTCGACCATTTCGACGCGCGCAAAGTTGCGAGCTACGGCCGCGTCAAAGTGAGAAAGCTGCTCGCCGATCCGGGAATCGTCCGCAACCGCTTGAAAGTCGCTGCGGCGATCCAAAACGCGAAAGCGTTTCTAGAGGTCCGGAAGGAGTTCGGCAGCTTCGATCGTTACATCTGGACCTTCGTCGGCGGCATGCCGAAAAGAAATAAATATCGCGCTCGGGAGAAGATCCCGGCGCGGACGCCGGAATCCGACGCGATGAGCAAAAATCTGTCACGCCGCGGCTTCAAGTTCGTCGGCCCGACCATCTGCTATGCCTTTATGCAAGCCGTGGGGATGGTCAACGACCATGCCAGCAACTGCTTCAGACGGAAGGAGCTTGCATCCGCACCCCAGGAACCTTAGCATTACTGTTGCAGATCGGAGGTGCGGACATGTCGAGGCCCGTTTCGGACATCAAAAACTATCACGCGCACATCTATTACACTCCCGAAACTAAGGAAGCCGCGGCGCGCGTGCGCGAGGGCCTGAGTCAATTCGACGCCGTGCTCGGAAGTTGGCACGACGAGCTGGTCGGTCCTCATCTCAAGCCGATGTATCAGGTGCTGTTCGCGCCGGAGGAGTTCGCAAAAATCGTTCCCTGGTTGATGCTCAATCGCGAAGGACTCGACGTGCTGGTCCATCCCTCGACCGGCGACGGCAAGGGCGATCACCTGGATCGCTCGCTATGGCTCGGAACTAAGCTCGGCGTCAATCTTAAAGCTTTCTCAGGCCGATGAAAAAGGCTCATATGCTTCGTTGCGCTTCGAATCGCCTCGCTCGACGTACTGAAAAAAGTACGCCTGCGCTTAGCCTGTCCTGAGCGAAGCCGAAGGATCGATTTCTCGCGCGCCTTGCCTCTGAGATCTTTTTGACCGGCCTGGAGAGTTTTTAGCTCTGATTATATTAGGTTGCTACTAGAGATAAACGGATATGCCTGCGGAAATTTCCAACAACATAATACAGCCGGCTGGCCATCGCTCCGGCTACGTCGCGATCGTCGGCCGGCCGAACGTCGGCAAATCCACGCTGCTGAACCAATTGCTCGGGCAGAAAATCGCCATCGTCTCGCCCAAGCCGCAGACCACGCGCAACCGCATCACCGGCATCCGCACCACGGAAAGCTCTCAAGTGGTTTTTCTCGACACGCCGGGGATTCATCGTGCGCGCTCGCTCATCAACCGGCGCATGGTCGACGTGGCGCTCGCCGCGCTCGGCGAAGTGGACGGAGTTTTATGGCTCGTCGACGCCCGCGAGGGAATGCGCAAGGAGGACCATGAGATCGCCGCGAAGCTCAAAGATTCGCGCGCGACGACGCTGATCCTGCTCAACAAGATCGATCTCGTCGCGAAAGGAAGGCTGCTGCCTTTGATGGAGCAGTGCGCGACGCTTTTGCCCGGGCGCGAGATCATCCCGGTAAGCGCGCTCAAAGGCGATCAAGTGCCTCTGGTCCTGGACCGGATCGAGAAGCTGCTCCCGGAAGGTCCGCGCTACTATCCCGAGGGAGAGGTGACCGATCAGACCGAGCGCTTCCTCGCCGCCGAGATCGTTCGCGAAAAGATTTTTCTCCGGACGCATGAGGAGATTCCTTACGGCACAGCGGTGACGATCGACGAGTTCACGGAAAAAGAGGAGAAGAATCTCATCGTCGTCAAGGCGACGATTCACGTCGATCGCGCGGCCCACAAGCCGATTCTCATAGGGAAAAAAGGCTCGATGCTGAAAGAGATCGGCAGCCAGGCGAGAGAAGAGCTGGAGCGGCTGCTCGGATGCAGGATTTTTCTCGAGCTTTTTATTCGTGTTGACAGCGGATGGACGCAGGACCCTCACGCGCTCGAGGAAATGGGGCTGTAGTTCAAAATGCAAAGTGCAAAATGAAAAATGAAAAATGGGAGCGAGAAGCCGGCTTCCGGGAATCTCCTCAATCCGGGAACCTTTGATTTTTGCGTTTTGCAATTTACATTTTGCATTGAGTTATGAACTTGAATCGCCTGCCGGTGCTGGCGCTTGTGGGGCGGCCGAACGTCGGCAAGTCCACTCTCTTCAATCGTCTGACGCATCATCGCAGCGCGATCGTGGATAATCTTCCGGGCGTGACGCGCGACCGCAACTACGGCGCGGCGGAGTGGTACGGCCGCCAATTTCTCGTGATCGACACCGGCGGCTTCGAGCCGGAAGCCGACACGTCGCTTAAAAAGCAGGTGCAAGAGCAGACGCGGCTCGCGATCGAAGAGGCGGACGCCATCTTGTTTCTTTTCGACGGTAAGAACGGTCTCCATCCGCTCGACCGGGATGCGGTCGATCTCTTGCGCAAGGTCGCCAAGCCGGTTTTTTTTGCCGTCAACAAACTCGACACTCGGGCGAAAGAAAACGGCCTCTACGAATTTTACGCGCTGGGCCTCGAGGAAATTTTTCCGCTCTCGGCGGAGCACGGCCTGGGCCTCTCCGAAATCATGGAGCACATCGTTGCCGGTTTTCCCGCGGAGCCGAAAGCGGCGGAAGCGGAAACCGAGACCGAAGCGGAGACGGAGGAAGAGGAGGAGAGTGAAGCCACACCGCTCGCTCTGGCGGTCGTGGGGCGGCCGAACGTGGGAAAATCCACCCTGGTGAATTTTCTGTTGGGCTTCGAGCGCTCCGTGGTCGATGCCGAGCCGGGAACGACGCGGGACGCGCTCGACACGCCGTTTACCTCCGGCGGCGAGCCGTACACGCTGGTCGATACCGCCGGCATCCGCCGCAAGGCGAGGATCGCCGACCGCGTCGAGCGTTACAGCGTGATCCGGTCTCTCAATTCCGTGGAGCGCGGCGACCTCGTGATCTATCTGATCGACGGTCCGGAGGGCGTGACGAGCCAGGACGCGCAGATTCTGGCGTACGCCGCCCAGCGGGGCAAGGGCTTGATCCTCGCCGTGAACAAGTGGGACCTCATGGCGCCGGATTGCCGGGACGTTCGGACCTACAGCGAACAGGTTTACCGCAAGCTCTCGTTTGTCGATTTTGCCCCGGTCGTTTTTATTTCGGCCGCCACCGGATACGGCGTGCATAAAATAAGGGCGGCGATAAAAAACGTCGCTGCCGACTACCAACGCCGGGTTTCGACCTCGGCGCTGAACCAGGCGGTGCGCAAGATCTTTGCCCGCAACTCGCCGCCGCTCGCGCACGGCAAGCCGGTTAAATTTTTTTACGCCACGCAGCTCGGCGCGCGTCCGCCGACTTTCCTGTTGTTCGTCAACTTTCCCAAGGGCATCGCAGCGAGCTACGAGCGTTACCTCGTGCACCAAATGCGCCAGGCCCTGGGATTGGAAGCCTCGCCGATACGGCTGATTCTACGGGGGAGGCGGGAAGAATCGAAGGTAAAAAGAAAAAGACAAAAGATAAAAGTATTGCGGAAGTAATCTTGACTTCACCGCCGGTTGCCTGTACCTCTTGATCTCTTGGAAGACGCGACAACTTCGAACCAGCCTTTGCTGGAGTTTGCAGCTTTTTTCAAATATAATTATAAGACTGTGCTTCATGGCCGGGCGGCTATGCCGTCGGCCCGGTGTCGTTGAAGAGTAATGATGGTTCAATCTTCGGAAAATATCGCCGCTCCACTTTCCTCCGCGCCGGAGGAAAGCCCGTGTGCGCCCTGGCTCGCGCTCGCGCGCATTCGCGGGTTGGGCTGCGCGAGCTTTAAGAAGCTCGCCGATTTTTTCGGCGATCCGAGCCGCGCGCTCTCCGCTTCCGAAAACACGTTGGCGCAGGTGCCGGGCTTGGAGCGGCCCGCGATCGAAGGAATTCTCGGCTTCTCCGAATGGGGCGAGGTCGCAAAAGAGATCGAACGGAGCGCCCAGGCGGGCGCAACCATTGTCCCCTACGCGGGCGCCGGCTATCCGGCGCGGCTCAAGACGATCGCCGATCCGCCGCCGTTTCTCTACGTCAAAGGCGAGCTGCGCGATGAAGATGAGCGGGCGATCGCGGTGGTGGGCTCACGCAGCGCGAGCGAATACGGACTCCGCGTTACGCGCGACCTCTGCCGGGGTCTCGCTGCTCTAGGGTTTACTATCGTGAGCGGCATGGCGCGCGGGATCGACGCGGCGGCGCATGAGGCGGCGCTGGAGGCGGGCGGCAGAACGGTCGCGGTTCTGGGCTCGGGAATCGACGTGATCTATCCGCCGGAGCACGAGCAGCTTTATCAAAGAATATCCCGGCAGGGTGCGGTCGTCTCGGAGCTGCCGGTGGGAACGCCGCCGCTCTCGTTTAATTTTCCCGCGCGCAACCGGTTGATCAGCGGGATGGCGGTGGGGGTCGTGGTGGTCGAGGCGACGGAAAAAAGCGGCTCGTTGATCACCGCGGGTCTGGCCCTGGAGCAAGGGCGGGAAGTCTTCGCGGTTCCCGGCGAGGCGGGAGCGAGCCGCAGCCGCGGCACGCATCAGTTAATCCGCCAAGGCGCGAAACTTGTAGAGCGGGTCGAGGACATTCTCGAAGAGGTCGCGCCGCAGCTCGCGGGCCGCGCCGCGACGCCGCAAGCATCTTTGCCGCTCGCGTTGCCGCCGAACATGAGCGCGGAGGCAAAAAAAGTTTTCGAACTGGTGCTTGGCCGGCCGCGGCAGATCGACGAAGTGATCGAGACGAGCGGTCTCACACCGGCGAAGGTGTCCGAAATTTTGCTCGATCTGGAGATTTTAGGATTATTGAAGCAATTGCCGGGCAAAAGATTTAGCGCAACGAAGTGAATAGGGCATTTCAATCGAAAATCTAAAATCGAAAATCTAAAATCCAAAATCGAATTATGGCAGCTAAAAATCTCGTCATCGTAGAATCGCCGGCCAAGGCCAGGACGTTGGGGAAGTATCTCGGCCGCGATTTTCAAGTGAAGGCCTCCGTCGGCCACGTCGTGGATTTGCCCAAGAGCAAGCTCGGCGTGGACATCAAGAAGGACTTCAAGCCGGATTTCCACGTTATCCAGGGCAAGAAAAAAGTCGTCGATGAGCTGAAGAAGGCGGCCAAGGGAAAAGTAAATATTTACCTCGCCTCCGACCCGGACCGGGAAGGCGAGGCGATCGCCTGGCACATCGCCGACCAGCTCGGCAAAGATCATTTCCGCATCCACCGCGTGCTGATCAACGAGATCACGAAGAAAGCGGTGCTGGAAGCGATCGCCAACCCGCAGAAGCTCGACCGGCCTAAATTCGAGGCGCAGATCGCCCGCCGCATTCTCGACCGGCTGGTCGGATATAAAATCAGCCCGATCCTGTGGAAAAAAGTTCGCCGGGGACTGAGCGCCGGCAGAGTGCAGTCGGTCGCCGTCAGGCTCGTGTGCGAGCGCGAAAAAGAGATCCGCGCCTTCGTGGCGCTGGAATACTGGTCGTTGACCGCGATGCTCGAAGGCAGAGTCGCGCCGTCTTTTGCTGCGCGGCTCACGCAGTGGCGCGGCGAAAAAATCGACGCCAAGGACAACCGCATCGACAACGAAGCGCGCGTCAAGGAGATCATCGCCTCGCTCGAAGGCCTGGCCTGGAGCATCGGCGCCGTCGAAAAAAAGGAGCGGCGCCGCTTTCCCACGCCGCCTTTCGTCACCAGCAAGCTGCAGCAGGAGGCGTCGCGCAAGCTGGGCTTCCAGCCGACCCGCACGATGCAGATCGCCCAGCGGCTCTACGAAGGCGAAGAGCTCGGCCCGGAAGGCTCGGTCGGTCTCATCACCTACATGCGCACGGACTCCACGCGCATCTCCGCCGACGCCCTGCAAGAAGTGCGGAAATTGATTGAAGGCCAATACGGCAAATCTTATATGCCGGAAAAGCCCAACGTCTACCGCTCGAAGAAAAGCGCGCAGGACGCGCACGAGGCGATCCGGCCGACCTCCATGGAATACACTCCCGACCGCGTGCGGCGTTATCTTCGCCGCGATCATTTCCAGCTTTACTCTCTTATCTGGGACCGCTTCGTCGCGAGCCAGATGGCGCCCGCGGTCTACGACCAGACCGGATTCGACATTCAAGTCGGCGACGCGCTGTTCCGCGCCACCGGCCAGCAGCTCAGGTTCGACGGCTTCATGCGCATCTACATCGAAGGGCAGGACGAAGCCGACGACGAGCAGGAGGCGCTGCTGCCGGATCTCCGGCAGGGAGATTCGCTCAAGCTGCTCTCGCTCGATCCGCGCCAGCATTTTACCCAGCCGCCGCCGCGCTTCACGCAGGCGACGCTGATCAAAGAGTTGGAAGAGGACGGCATCGGCCGCCCCTCCACCTATGCCAGCATCGTCTCCAATATTCTCAACCGCGAGTACGTGACGCTCGACGAGCGGCGGACTCTGGCGCCGACCGAGCTCGGATTCCTCGTGACCGATCTTCTGGTCGACGCCTTCCCTGACATTCTCAACGTCAAGTTCACCGCCGGCATGGAAGATAGTCTCGACAAGGTCGAGGAAGGAAAAGAGAACTGGCAGAAGATGATGAAGCGTTTTTACACCCCCTTCGCGCGCGACTTGAAGAAAGCCGATCGCGAAATGCGCGACGTCAAGCGCCAGGAGGTGCCGACCGATATCCCGTGCGAGAAATGCGGCGCCATGATGGTGATCAAATGGGGCCGGAACGGCGAGTTTCTTGCCTGCCCCAATTATCCTGAGTGCAAGAGCACCAAAAACTTCACGCGCGGCGAGAACGGCAACGTCGAGGCGGCCAAGGTAGAAGAGATCAACGAAACGTGCGAGAAGTGCGGCCGGCCGATGCAGCTCCGCTGGGGAAAATACGGCCGCTTTCTCGGTTGCAGCGGTTATCCGGAATGCAAAAACATCCGCTCGCTGGAAAAGCCGGTCGATACGGGAGTGCCGTGCCCCGAATGCAAGCAGGCCAACTTGCAGCAGAGGAAATCGCGCCGGGGCAAAATATTTTACAGTTGCGCGCGTTATCCGGATTGCAAGTTCGCGGTATGGGACAAGCCGGTCGTCGAGAGCTGCCCGCAATGCGGCGAGCCGCTGCTGCTGGAAAAATTCACCAAGCGCGCCGGGCGCACGCGCCATTGCCATAAAAAGGAATGCGGCTATAAAGTAAAGATGGCCGATGAAGTTCAAACGGCGGTCCCAAGTCCGTAGCCGGAGTCCGGAAGTTTCTCCACTCTGAATTCTGTTTTCGGTGTTCGGCTTCCCGTGAAAACGATCGTTCAAATCATCGGCGGAGGACTGGCCGGGTGCGAGGCCGCCCGGCAGCTTTCCCGCCGCGGCGTCGGGGTCGAGCTGTACGAGATGCGTCCCGGCAAAGGCACCGAGGCGCACGCGACTTCCTATTTAGCCGAGTTGGTTTGCAGCAACTCGCTGCGCTCCGCCGCTCTCACCAACGCCGCCGGTCTCCTCAAAGAAGAGATGCGCCGCATGGGCTCGCTCGTCATTCATACGGCGGAAGAATGCCGCGTGCCGGCGGGTAGCGCGCTGGCGGTGGACCGCGAGCGTTTCGCCGCCGCGATGACGGGCCAGATCGCGTCTCTCCCCGGCGTCCGCGTCATTCGCGAAGAAGCAACGGACATTCCCTCCGGCGTCGCCATCCTGGCTTCGGGTCCTCTCACGTCGGAGCCGTTGTCGCGCGCGCTGGAATCGCTGCTCGGCGGCCGGCATCTCTATTATTACGACGCGATCTCTCCAATCGTCACGGCGGAGTCGATCGATCGGAGCGCCGCCTTCGCCGCTTCGCGCTACGATCATGGCGGCGACGACTATCTCAATCTGCCGCTTTCGCGCGAGCAGTACGGCAGCTTCATCGACGCGCTCCTCGCCGCGGAAAAAATGCCGGCGCACGGCTTCGAAGATCTGCGCTACTTCGAGGGCTGCCTGCCGATCGAGGAAATGGCGCGCCGGGGACGGGAGACGCTCTCCTTCGGGCCGATGCGGCCGACGGGGCTCACCGACCCGCGCACCGGAAAAAGATCCTACGCGATCATCCAGCTCCGCCAGGAAAATCGCGAGCGCACGCTCTACAACCTGGTCGGCTTTCAGACCAAGATGACCTATCCGGAGCAGAAGCGGGTCTTCGCTCTCATCCCCGGACTCGAGCATACGGAGTTCGTCCGCTTCGGCAGCCTTCATCGCAACACTTTCATCGATGCCCCGCGCCATCTCCTGCCCACGCTCCAATGGCGCGGCCGGCCGGCGCTCTTCTTCGCCGGACAGATTACCGGCGTCGAAGGCTACATCGAATCGGCGGCCTCCGGGCTCTTGGCCGGCATCAACGCGGCGCGGCTCGTTCACGGCAAAGAGCCCATCTCTCCGCCCGTGACTACGGCGTTAGGCTCGTTGCTCGCTTACATTACCGATCGAGAGCGCAAAGATTTTCAGCCGATGAACGCCAACTTCGGTCTCATGCCGTCCATCGACGTTGCGGCGAAGGGAAAGGAAAAGAAGCAGCTCATGGCGGAACGCGCGCTGAGCGATCTGGAAAGCTGGATGAGGGCTCTCGACGAACGATCGAGCGCCGATTTTCAAACCGTAGGGGCGCGATTCATCGCGCCCTAGTTTCTCCGCGTCAACCATGGCCTCACGCTTCGCAACCATCGACGTCGGCACCAACACGATTCTCCTGCTCGTCGCCGAGCTCGACGAGGACGGCGCGTTTCGCGTCCTGACCGATCAGGCGGAGATCGCGCGGCTCGGCGAAGGAGTGGACCGCACCCGCTCGCTCTCGGCGGCAGGCGTAGAGCGGGCTCTGGTGGTGTTGAGAGAATACGTTCATGCCTGCCGGAATTTCGGCGTGGAGGAGATCGCGGCCGCAGGCACGAGCGCCCTGCGCGACGCGCTCAACGCGAAAAGTTTCCTCGCCCGCCTCAAGCATGAATTCAAACTGGACCTCCGGGTTTTATCCGGCCGGGAGGAAGCGGCCTATTCGTATCTTGCCGTGCAAAAAGGGCTTCAGCTCGACGCCCAGGACGTGCTCGTGGTGGACGTGGGCGGCGGGAGCACCGAGTTCATCTGGGCCAAAGACGGAAAACTTCACGGCTGGGCGAGTCTCGACGTGGGATCGGTCCGGTTGACCGAACGCTTTCTCGCGTCGGACCCGGCGCGGAAAGAGGAATGCGACCGTCTGATTCAGACGGTCGATCAGTCACTAAGCAAGCTGCTGGCGGATTGGGGTGGTGAGCCTAGTCGAACCACCATGGTCGGCATCGCCGGAACCTTCACCACGCTCGCGGCGGTCGAGAAGGGGCTCACGCACTACTCGCACAGCGAGGTTCATGGTAGCCGTCTCACTCGCGTGGAAGTCGAGCGGCAGATCGAGCTCTACCGCAGTAAAACGATCGCCGAGCGGAAACAGATTGCGGGGCTCGAACCGAAGCGGGCCGACGTGATCCTCGCGGGCGCGCTTGCGATTCAAAGGATCATGACTCTCTTCGGCATCGATGAAGCCATCGTGAGCGATCAGGGCATCCGCTACGGATTGCTGTATGAAAAAATAGCCAACAAGCGCTCAGCGATCGGCCACCGGCAAAGAAATTCATAAATTCGCGGAGCTTAATGCCGACGGCTTCTTAGCTGATCGTTTTTATATTTTTTTTTGTTGACATTTTCCGTTTAATTCGGAATTATGACGCCTGTTTTCAAAACTCACGTAAAATAAATCGCACACAAGAAGAAATGATCAGGAGGAGGTGAAGGATTATGAACAAAGGTGACCTCGTCAACGCGGTGGCCAAAGCGGCGGGCCTTAACAAGACGACCGCGGGGGATGCGGTGGACGCCATCTTCGAAAATCTCGCTCGGGCGATAAGGAAAGACAGACGATTTCAGGTCCCGGGCTTCGGGACTTTTACGGTACGCTCGCGCAAATCGCGTAAAGGGCGCAACCCTCAAACGGGCGATGAGATTACGATCAAAGCGAGCCGGACGGTAGGCTTCAAGCCCGCGCCGGACTTGAAAAAAGGACTCTAGCGTCGGTGGCGATCCGATCGCGGGCCATCACGCCGCTGTGGTGGCCTTTTTAATTTTCATTCGATGGAATACAATAACCGAAAATTACTTTTTGGGGTTCTATGGCGTTAATCGGCAAAAAAATCTGGCTCGACGGCGAGATGGTGAATTGGGACGAGGCCAAGGTTCACGTCCTCTCCCACGCGCTGCACTACGGGACCGGATACTTCGAGGGCATCCGCTGCTACGCCCTGGAAGACGGCCGTTCGGCCGTGTTCCGCCTCGACGAGCACGTGCGGAGATTTTTCGATTCCGGGAAGATTTTAGGGTTTCCGCTGCCGCGACCGTTTGGGGAAATCAAGAACGCGATTCTCGACGTCGTCAGGGCCAACGGGCTCAAGGAATGTTATATCCGCCCGCTGGCGTTTGTCGGACTGGGAGAGCTGGGCCTTTACGCGCCGGACAACCCGATCCAAGTCGCGATCGCGGCCTGGTCCTGGGGCGCTTATTTGGGCGACGAAGGCATCAAGAATGGCATCCGCGCCAAGGTTTCCTCGTACACGCGCCATCACCCGAACGTGATGATGACCAAAAGCAAGGTGTCGGGAAACTACATCAACTCGGTCCTGGCCAAGGCCGAGGTCAAGCAGGCGGGTTACGACGAGGCGATCATGCTCGATCCCGACGGCTACGTCGCCGAGGCGAGCGGCGAGAATATTTTTATCGCTCGCGACGGGCGCATCAAGACCACGCCGCTCACGTCGATCCTGCCCGGCATCACCCGCGATTCGGTGCTGACGATCGCGCGCGACAAGGGCTACCCGGTCGCGGAGGAGCGCTTCACGCGCGACGAGCTGTACACCGCCGACGAGGCCTTTTTCACCGGCACCGCGGCCGAGCTGACGCCGATCCGCGAAGTGGACAACAGGAAGGTCGGCGAGCGCTGCCCGGGTCCGGCAACCCAAGACCTGCAGCAAACCTTCTTCGACATCATCAAAGGTAAGAACAACAAATACGCGCGTTGGCTCACCTACCTCTAATAGCTCGCCACCGGAACATTTGTGACCGTCGCTAAGACCGATCGTTTCGGCTGGCTGCTCTACGACTTCGCCAACAATTCTTTCTCGGTGATGATCGTCACCTTCGCTTACCCGGTCTATTTCAAGAGCGTGGTGTGCGCCGGACTGGGAAATCTCGGCGATCTGTTATGGGGCGTCAACGGCGCGGTCTCGCACCTGAGCGGCAGCCAGCGGCTTGCGATGCTGGCTGTCGGCTTGCTATTTATCATAGGACTGGCCCTGTTGATGCGGGTCGAGGAGCCGTCGCCGGGGAGAATTGCCTGGTCATGAGAGAGCCGACGTTGAGAGTCACCATGCTCCCACGCGATACGAATGCGCGCGGCACGATCTTCGGCGGCGTCATCTTGAGCCATATCGACCTGGCGGGCGCGGTCGCGGCGCGCCAGCACGCGGCGCGGGATTTCGTGACGCGCGCGATGCGCGAGGTGGGGTTTATCGCGCCGGTCTACGTCGGGGACGTGGTGAGCTTTTACGCCTCGGTGGTGAAGGAAGGGAAAACCTCTCTCACCATCCGGGTCGAAGTCGAAGCGGAGCGCTTCAGCGAGCCCGGCCTTCGTGTGCGGGTGACGGAGGCGGAAGTTATTTACGTCGCGATCGGCGCAGACGGCAAGGCGAGGTCGGTAAGGTGAATATGAAGCAACGAGCGATTCTTTTAACCGTTTTTCTTTGCGCTCTGTCGGCGGCAGACGCTCGGGCCGCGCAGCCGTCGATGGGAAGGCTCGGCTGTTCGCATTGCATCAACGACGGCTCGGAGGTCTCGCAACTGTTGCTGCAATCCGACGCGCTCTACGTCGCCTTCAAACCCAAAGAAGCGCTCAAGGCGCTGATGAGAGTTCTCGAACTGGAGCCCAACCATCAAGAAGCGCTGGCGAAGGCGGCGCGCGTTTATATCGAGTTCGGCGACATCATCGCGGAAACCGAGCCCGGCTGGCAGGAGAAGCGGTTCCAGCAATACCGCAGCGCCGAAGATTACGCCCGCAAGGCCGTCAAAAGCGATTCCAACAACACCTGGGGACATTTTTACCTGGCCGCGTCTTTAGGAAAAATCGCGGCGCACTCCTCCGTAAGCAAGCAAATCGATCTCGCGGACGAGATCCGATCGGCGGTCGAGAAGTCGATCGCCTGCGACCCGCAAAACGGCTTTGCCTATCACGTGTACGGCATGTGGCACAGAAGAATGGCGGAGGTCGGAAAGACGAGCCGCTTCCTCGCTTCGGCTTTTCTGGGACGCTCGGTCCCCCAAGGAAACCTGATCACGTCGGTCGAGTACTTCCAGAAGGCGATCGGGTTGAATCCGACGGTCATCTCGCACCATCTGGAGTTGGGCAAAACCTACATCGCGATGGGCAAGTGGGATCTCGCGCGCGCCTCGCTCAAATCTTCGCTGGCGCATCCCCTTCAGTTTTCCGACGACGCCAATCACAAAAAGGAGGCGGAAAAGCTTCTCCGCGAGATCAACGACCGGTAGTGTCCTCGCTGAGCCGTTGTCAAATAGTGTGTAAAAAGGTTTAGGCGGCGACCCTGATTTTTTGG
>CAZNES010000042.1:0-33023 GCA_964572145.1 uncultured Syntrophobacteraceae bacterium | reverse complement strand
ACGCGATGTGAGCGCAGTCCTCTCTAGTATTAAGGAACGCGATGGCTGTCAATGAGACCGCGTCTGGACTTAGAAAGCGCGATCTGGTCTCATGGCCGGCGGATGAAGTCAAAATGAAAGCTCTTCGAGTCCATAAATTTGGTCCGCCGGACGTCGTCGCTCTTGAAGACGTGCCCAGGCCCGTGGCGGGTGAAGGAGAAGTCGTCGTGCAGGTCAAGGCCGCCGGCGTCGGTCCGTGGGACGCCTGGATTCGCAGCGGCAAGGGCGCCGTTCCGCAGCCGCTGCCTTTGATTTTAGGATCGGATTTTTCCGGCGTCGTCGAGTCGATCGGCCCCGGCGTGCGCGAGCTGAAAACCGGCGACGAAGTTTTTGGCGCGACCAACGAGCGTTTCACGGGCGCGTGCGCGGAATACGCGGTCGCCAAAGCGGCGATGATCGCGCCCAAGCCGAAAAGCCTCAATCACGTCCACGCGGCATCGGTTCCCGTTTGTGCGGTGGCGGCGTGGCAGATGCTGTTCGATTTTGCGCAAGTATCGGCGGGGCAGTCCGTGCTTATCCACGGCGGCGCGGGCTGCGTCGGCGCGTACGCCGTCCAATTCGCGCATCGGGCCCGCGCCATGGTGATCGCAACCGTATCGGCAAAGGATACAACCTACGTCCGCGCTCTCGGCGCGCTGGGAGTCATCGATCACCGCGCGACGCGATTCGAAGAGCGAGTCAAAGAGGTCGATGCCGTGATCGATACGGTCGGAGGAGAAATGCTGGAGCGTTCCTATGGAGTTTTAAAGCGCGGCGGCATCCTCATATCGTCGGCGGTTCTGCCCTCGAAGGAAAAAGCCGAGGAGCGCGGCGTCCAGGCGCTCTTCTTTCTCGTTCAAGTTACGACGGACCGTCTGAGAAAGATCGCCGCAATGATCGACGCGGGCGAGCTGAAAACCGAAGTAGGCGAAGTGCTGTGGCTCGACGAAGCGCGCAAAGGACACGAGATGCTCGCAGGCGCGCCGCACCGGCGCGGCAAAATAGTCATCAAGGTAGCCGACTGATCGCGGCGGGTTGTTATCGAGGTTTAGAAAAAACGGTTGCGAAACACGACAAACGAACACAACCGCAGGCGTATCATTGTTTCGGCATCTTCTTCATGAGCTCGTCCAGGTTTATTCCTTCCGGCATGCCGGGCATCGAGATGTCTCCGGGCTTCTGGCCGGGCTTGCACGGACCCAACCACTTTGCATCGACCACCGATGACGATTCGCGCATGCCGTGCATCGGCGGCTCGTAGGTGCTCTTGATGTCGGCTTTGTAAGCGGAGTCGAATCGGCCCGTGATGACCGAGCGCGTCGTCACCGTGCTGCTATCCATTTTACAAACCGATTCGCCTATGATTTTGTCGCCTTCCTTGCGCATCTCGTTCTTGCTGCACGACATCTTCTCCATACCCGGCCGGTCTTGTTTCATGAGGTCGTCGCTTTTCTGGTCGATGCATTGCTGCATGGCGTGCGCGCCCTTCATCTGCGCGCTCGATACCGTGATCTCCCACAAGCCGGACTTGCGTTTGGGAGCATCCATCGACGCCGCGGACGCTGGGGACACTGCGGAAGCTACGGTATTGGCAAGAAGCAGAGCAACGAATAAAATAAAAGAACGCATGGCGACCTCCGTAATACTATGCCTGAAAGGTTTCGCGGTTTGCGCAAATTTTCTTGCGGACCGATCCTAAGTTGCGGAATCGACAAGAAAATATGATCTCACCACGAAGCACACGAAGGCCACGAAGGATTCGCATATTTTATACTTTTGAACTTCGTGCTCTTCGTGACCTTCGTGGTGAAATGTCTGTTTCTGCTTTGGTTGCGTCATAGCCGCGCTGTACTAGTCGGGAGCTTAAAGAGTGGGTTAAAAGAAAGCGTGAGTTCCGACTAACAGGTTTTCGAAGAATTTGTCAATGGAGTAAAGCCGATAATCGCCGAACGTAATTTTCCTAGTCATCTATGATACCCTGCGCAGGGTCAGCAGATTCACCGTTGCACTTGCTGCTTCATGAAGGCTTCTGTGCGTCTTCGCCAACGAACGGGCGGCGCTGGTGCTGGACATTTCCGCAGCCATGGAGTATGGAAACACGTATTAAATTCATCGACGGGAGAAAAAAAATGAAATCATCGCATCGTATTCGTCAGTGGTTCCTGGCCCTGTGTCTCTGCCTGATCGGCGCCGGGGTTTTCGCGCAAGGACAGCCGGCTAAAGAAGAATACAAGCCGCAGGTAGGACAGGAAGGGAAGGACGTCGTCTGGGTGCCGACGCCTCAATCGTTGGTGGATAAGATGTTGGATATGGCGAAGGTCACCCCGCAAGATTACGTGATCGACTTGGGCTCGGGCGACGGGCGCACAGTGATCACCGCGGCCAAGCGCGGCGCGAAGGCGCTCGGCATCGAATACAATCCGGACATGGTCGAGCTGTCCAAGCGCAACGCCGCCAAGGAAGGCGTCGGCGACAAAGCGCAATTCATGAAAGCCGATCTGTTCGAGAGCGATTTCTCGCAGGCCGCCGTCATCACCATGTTTTTGCTGCCCGAAATAAACTTGAAGCTGCGCCCGAAGATTCTCGATCTCAAGCCGGGAACCCGCATCGTATCGAACTCGTTCACGATGGGAGAATGGCAGGACGACGAGACGGCCACGGTAACCGCAGGCTGCACGAACTGGTGCACGGCTCACCTGTGGATCGTGCCAGCGAAAGTGGCGGGCACGTGGAAACTTTCGCAAGGGGATCTCGTGCTCAAGCAAGAGTTCCAATTGATCTCCGGCTCCCTCAACGGCGGCGGCAAGAACATCGTCGTTACCAACGGCAAGATGCGCGGCGATCAGATCAGCTTCAGCGTCGGCGCGGCGCAGTACACCGGCCGCGTGAACGGCAACTCGATGGAAGGAACCGTCAAGGGCGGGAGCGGCGGCAACTGGACGGCGACGCGGGCGGGGAAGTAAAAAATCGGCCTGCTAAAAGAGTTTGTGCTCGATAGAAAAGTATAATAACACGCCGAAGTTGTCGGCGGCCCGTGTAACCCCGATGGGCAGGGCGAGGCCGACAACCGTTTGCAAGTTTTCCTCGTCGATCATCGCCGCGCGAATTCCCGGAGAGATCATCGATACAAAGTCGCGTTCTTTCTTTCCCCGTCCGTTGACATTCTCTTCGAAATTGCCGACCCACTCCAACATCGCGTGTATGCGCGACGTGAAGGCGAAGATCGCGCTGGCTCCAAGGTTAGGAGAGACGAGAGAGCGCCTTGACGACAGTCCTCCGGCGTCCAGCGCGGTGCGCACGCCGGGAAGATAGGTGAGACCTAGGTTGGCGTTGAAGGCCAATCGCGGCGGAAATTTTTTGCTCAAAGGAAGGTTCCACTGGTACCCCACCACGCCGTTGCCGGTTCCTTTTCTGCGATTTCCAGTTGGAAGAATAAGACTGAAGCGCGGCGCGAACGCGGGGACGCGGTCGCTCTCCTCCAACGCCTGGTAGCGGTAATTGAGAAGAATATCGCCGATGCCGTGCACCGCCGCGCCATCTTCCCGCGCGGAAATGGAGGGAATGGTGTAGGAAAGTTGGTGGTCTTGAGAAAATACCGGCCATTCCTGCGTGAAATTAAATACCCATCCGCGCTGCTGCGGGTCTCTGGCATATTGGGCAATGAAGATGTGCTGGACCACGCCGGGCTCTTGGTTGTACGCCTCCTCGACCAGGAAGCTGTTGTCCTCGATGCCGTCGATGGGCGTCTTCTCATCGCCGCGCGCCGCTGCGGCGGAAAAGAAAATCAGAGCTGCCAAAATTAAATTAAACAATTGCTGTATTCGTGTCATTGTAGTCCGTCCACTTTAACCTAATCTTCCGCGACACTATTCGACAACAGAGGGAGTGTCAACGTTCAAGTAAACACACCGTTCAAGTAAAAAGGCAAAAGGGTAAAAA
This sequence comes from uncultured Syntrophobacteraceae bacterium, assembly GCA_964572145.1. GTDB lineage: Bacteria > Desulfobacterota > Binatia > UBA9968 > UBA9968 > JAJPJQ01. The sequence goes on along the minus strand of CAZNES010000042.1, from coordinate 29,066 downwards.
CAAAATTCTTGGAGATTTTTGACCGGCCTGGAAACAGAGTTATTTAACGCTCCGCCAAAGAGTGCGGAACAAAGAAATTCGCGGAGAATTGCGCTATAATAGTCGCGTTTGGAGACAGCCCGGCCCCGCAAAAATCTGGCGACCCGCGTTATCCGGAATGGAGATGCTCCAGCTCAATCGTCGCTTTGGGATAACGCCACTCCGGCCGAGCGCATCGAGGCGGTGTGGGATCTGACACTCCTCTGCCTCGCCTGGCAATCAAACCAAGCCGATGAACCGCGACTTCAGATATCTATTAGCCGAATTCAACGCCCAGCCGGAGATGGGGTCAAGTCCGCTCTTGGCTCATTTTTCCGTGAAGGGACAAATGATGGGCTCGAATCTTGAAACTTAGAGTTGTGTTTTCCCGCCCGTCACATCTCTAAACTTCGGGATTTCTAACGGAGACATTTTCAGGCGATCTTGGAGAGTTTCGCAGGCCGCTTGGCCTTTCCATCACGCGGCATAGTTGCAGCCGCGACACTTGCGCATGCCAAGAGCCGCGGATCTTTAACCTCCGTGGGCAGGCCTAGTGGAATTTGATGACCGCTTTCACCACCTGGTAGCTCGCCATCGCCTGAAGCGCTTCGTTCACCTGCTCCAGCGTATAGCTCGCGCTGATCATTTCTTCGAACGGGAAAATTTTCCTGCGCGACGCGAGAAAGTCAATCGCTTGCAGCCAGTGGCGCGGCTCGGCGGAGCGAACCGTCAAGAAAGTCATTTCCTGCGGCAGCTTCTCCACGGCGATGGCGGCCTTGCCGCCGGCGCCGATGTTCAAATAGCGCCCGCCGCCGCGCAGCAGCCTCAGCCCCTCGGGCACCGCCAGGTTGTTCGCGACCTGGATCACGACGTCCGCGCCGCGCCCGTCGGTGTGGTCGAGCACCCACTTGCGCCGATCTTTTTCATCGGTGATCTCTTCCAGATTCAGCACGGCGTCCGCGCCCATGTGCTTGGTGACTTCCAAACGGTTGGCCGGCGCCCCAATGACCAACACCTTTTTCGCGCCGTGGTCTCTGGCCACCGCCGTGGCGAAGTTGCCCAGCGGCCCGCTGCCCTGGATGACCACGGTCTCATTGCTCTTGACGGCGCCCAGCCGGTCGAAGCCGTGCATGACGGTCCGGTAGGCGCAGGCGGACGCCGCCGCCGAGGCGGAGGAAACCTCTTCGGGGACTTTAATGATGAGACACGGAGGCGGCACGTACATGTACTCCGCGCAACTCCCCAGGAGATACGGGTACTGGTCGCTGCGGTTGTGGCCCCACGACGCGCGCCCCGGACAGATGCACGGCTGCAGCGCCACGCTGCAATAATAGCAACTGCCGCAGGCGACGTAGCTCCAGACGATCCGGTCGCCGCGCTTTACCGAATTTCCCAAAATGTCGGTGCGCTCGCCGTTGATCTCTTCGACGTAACCGCACGGCTCATGCCCGGTGATGATGGGCAATGTGTCGCCGTCGCCGAGCGGGCCATGCCAGCGGTGCACGTCGGTGCCGCAGAGCGTCGAGGCCTCCATCCGCACGAGCAGAGCGCCCGGCTCCAGCTCCGGAATAGGGACCCGCTGAATCTCCAGCGGTCGATTATGAGCCGTGATGACGGCGGCGCGACAGTCCTTCATGGTGGGGTCCTTTCTTACAGCGGCAGCTTGTAGAAGCGCTCGGCGTTGCGATAGAGCAAGGCCGCTTTGTCGTCCGCGGTGATCTCGCCGCTCTCCATCAGCTCGCCGATGTCGCGCTTGCAACTCTCGTGGGTGACTTCGTGGGGAAAGTCCGAGGAGTAGAGGAAGGGCCCGTTGCCGACGATCTTGATGGCGAAGGGCATGGTCAACTCCTCCGCCTCGACGCCGAGGAAGAGGCGGCCGTCTTTGATTTTCTCGATGATGTACTTGCTCGGCTCGTCGCCCTCGCGCACGCCGAACTCGTCCGACGGAACATATTGGAAGTGCGTTTCATGCGACGCATGGAGCCGTTCAAGCAAGAGCAGCAGCCAGGCGACTCCGCCTTCGAGAAATGCGATGCGGACGCGCGGAAAACGGTCGAGGATGCCGTTGTAAACGATATCCGCGCAATTGATCGCGAGCCCCCAGGGATGACCCAAGGCGTGCACGGGCACGTACATGTTCATGTGATCCATGCCGAAGCGGTCGTGTGCTCCGCCGTGCACGGCCAGGCAGCAGCCGAGCCGATCCGCTTCGGCATAAACCGGCCAGTATGTTTTCGAACCCAACGGCTGCGCCAGACCGTTGGAAGGCATCATGGCACCCAGCATTCCCAGTTGGGTCACGGCGCGCCGCAACTCCTTCGCCGCTTCTTCCGGGTCTTGCAGCGGAATGATCGCCATCCCTTTGAAGCGCGAATCGAATTTTATGTAGGTCTCGTAGAGCCAATCGTTGTAGGCGCGAGAGACCGCCACCGCGTAGTCGAGACTGACGATTTTTCCGTAGGCGAGGCCCTGAGTCGGGTAGAGCACGGTCCACTCGACGCCGACGTCGTCGAGAAAATCAAGCCAGCCTTTCGGCCCGACGGCGGGGCGCCCGTCGCGCTGCGGCGGCGTTTCCACGGCCCGCCCGGCGTGAAGATGATCGAGCGGCGGGAAGATGACGCCTTTGCGTTCCGCGATCTCCCGATAAGGGGATTTCATGTGCGCGATGATGGCCGCGTTGTCCTCCATGATATGGCCGTCGCCGTCGATGATTCGGGTCGCGAGTTGACTGCTCATTCCTGCATACCTCCAATGTCTTCCTGAAGCTCCAGCACGTCGCCCTTACACCCCGCCGAAGCCCTGGTCCTGAGCTTCCGCCAAGAGCCACGGGTCTTTGATCTCTGTGGTCGGCGGTTGGCCGATGAGGACGCGGGCGACTTCGCGGGCGGCGTGGGTCTGGCAATCGACGTAGGACTCGTTCGAGTTGCCGGCGGTGTGGCAGGTGACGATGACGTTGGGAAGGGTGAGGATTTTGTGATCGGCGGGCAGAGGCTCAGGGTCGGTGACGTCTAGTGCCGCGCCGGCGATTTGGCCTGCGACGAGCGCGTCGTACAGCGCATCTGTATCCACGAGGCCGCCGCGCGCGCAGTTAATCAAATAAGCTGTCGGCTTCATCACCGTGAATTGAGGCTTGCCGAACATCCTGCGTGTCTGCAAGGTGAGCGGCGCGTGCAGACTGATGAAGTCGGAAGTCCGGATCAGTTCGTCCAGAGATACAAGCTTGACGTTAAGGCTGTGCGCGATTTTTGGGTCGAGATAAGGATCGACTGCCTGCACATTCAATTTCAAACCTTGTGCGCGTGGCGCAACTTGCCGTCCGACGTGACCGAGACCGACGATGCCGAGGGTTCGCCCCGTGATGCGCGAGACGGGTCCGCGATAGGCGTGCAGCTCGGCGGTGTGACGCCGCCATTTGCCGTCGCGCACGTACTGGTTCATGCGCACAAGCTTCCTTGCGACTGCGATCAGAAGGCCGATTGTCTGCTCCGCGACTTCGATCGAGTTGCAGCCCGCCGCGTTGCATATTTTTACGCCGAATTCCGCCGCTGCTTGGAGGTCCATCCGGTCGACCCCGACGCCGGTGCGGCACACGACCTTGCAGCGCTTGAGCTGCGCGATGATCTCGCGCGTGAAGGGGACCGAGCCGTGCATGATGATCGCGTCCGCGTCGCGGCCGGCCTCCGCCACATCGGCGTCGGTTTTGGGCCGGGCAATCACCAGCTCGGCGTCGATCTCGTCGAGGATCGGCTTGATCAGGTTTACGGGCACATCGTTGCTGCCAAAATATTTTACGCGAAATCTCGTCATCCTTCCTCCGAGGCCGTTGAAAGATTTACCGTGTTTTGTGTAGGGGCGGTTCGCGAACCGCCCCTACGACTCGCCTAGGCTCCCAATCCGTACAGGCGCGCCGGATTGTCCCAAAGAATTTTTTTACGGATCGCAGGCGACAATTTATCGTTGCCGCTGAGCGCGCCCACGGTCTTATCCGGAAATTTGTCGATCGCGTCGCTGTGCGGATAATCGGTGGCTATGACCAGGTAATCCGCGCCCACATGCTCGACAAAGACGGGCGCAAGCTCTTCGCCCGCTTCGCAACTAGCCCAACATTGGCGCTTGAAGTAAAAGCTGGGCTTTTCTTTCGTGATCTTCGCCGAGCCATGCGATTCATGCTCCCAGTGCTCGTCCATGCGTTCCAGCCAGAATGGCACCCAGCCGCAGCCGGATTCGAGGTGGGCGACTTTGAGACGGGGAAATTTTTCCAACACACCGTCGGCGCAAAAGTTGAGACAGGCGAGCATCTGCTCCAACGGATGGCAGGCGACGTGGCGGCCGAATTCGCTGTAGCGGTCCGAGCCGGCCTGCGGCAGAATAGTCCTCGCGCCTTCATGCACGCAGACCGTTACGCCCAGGTCCGACGCGGTTTCGTAGATTGGATAATAATCGGCGCTGGAAAAAGTGCGGCCGCAAAACTTGTTGGGCCGCCAGAAGATGCCCACCAGACCCAATTTTTCCCGCGCGTATTTCAGCTCCGTCACGGCGCGAGCCGGATCTTGCAACGGAATAAGCATGACGCCGTGCAGCCGCTTACGGTCGTAGTCGCAGTATTCCGCGAGCCAGGTGTTGTAGGCGCGGCAGATCGCGGCGCTCAACTCCGGGTCGATATCGTCGCGCCACATGATATAGAGCCCGATGGTCGGAAAGAGGACGCTCACGTCGATGCCCTCGCGCTCCATGTCGCGCAGGTTCGATGCGGGGTCGAATTTATTCGCGTAAGCGTCGGCAAAGCATTCGCGCCAGCGCTTCGACGAAGAGAAGATGTACCCGTAGTCTTCCTTGACCCGCCCCGGACTCAACGCCGAGTCGGACACCGGCTTGCCGTCGACCTCCCGAACCGTCTGGTTCGGCCCTTCGAGGCGCACGCGCCCACGAAAGCGCGCGGGTAAATATTTGTCGAACAAGTCCGATGGCTCCAGGACGTGGCGATCCGCATCGATAACTTTAAATCCGTCTTTCATAATACCCATAAACTAGGATGAGTTCAGGGTGTCAGTCAAGGAGGTTGTGCCCTTCGACGAGAGATTCCGTCTTGACTCGGAAGCGGCCTCTCGATTAGTTTCATCCATGGATGAACGGCTCGGGCTTTACCACCACGGTGGAGCATCGCTACTTCGAAGACTACGTCGCCGGCTCGGTTCACGAATTCGGTCCGATCGCCGTGGAGCTTGACGAGGTGATCGATTTCGGCAAGCGCTTTGTGCCTCTGAGTTATCACACGGACCCGGAGTTTGCGAAGCAAAGTATCTACGGCGGTTTGATCGCCAGCGGCTGGCACACCGCGGCTCTGATGATGCGAGTCTACACCGACCATTATCTTTCCAAAGTCGCCAACCTGGGCTCTCCCGGCGTCGATGAGCTGCGCTGGGATTTGCCCGTGTTTCCAGGCGATGAGTTGTCGGTTCGCGTGACGGTGCTGGAAACCAGGTCGTCGCAATCCAAACCCGACCGCGGCATCGTCCGCTCTTTTATCGAAGTGTTGAACCAGCAGCGGCGGGTTGTCATGAATTTGAAGATGGTAAACTTCGTGCGCAGCCGCTATGGTGTGGAAAGAACTCCCGGCCGCTGATGGAATCCACCACAAAAACGATCGATTTGCTTCAGCCCCCGCCACTCTCCGGCCTGATGCGCGAGGCACGCGGGCTGCTGGAGCTGCCGCGGCTTTTGCTTCGCATGCGCACGCTCGCGCGCCAGCCGCGAGGGCGCGGTGCGCCGGTTCTCGTGCTGCCGGGATACGGCGCCGGCGACGGTTCGACGCTCGTGCTACAGAGTTATTTACGGCTCCTGGGCTATAAAGTACGCGGATTAGGCGCTCGGAAAAATTCCCGGGACGTGCCCGAATTATTAACGCGAGTGCTCAAACGCCTGGTCCAATTTTCTCGTAAAGCCCGGCAAGAAGTTCGCATCGTCGGCTGGAGCCTGGGAGGTTATCTTGCGCGCGAGGCGGCGCGCGAGCGTCCCGATCTCGTGCGTCAAGTGATTACACTGGGGACTCCGGTCGTCGGCGGTCCAAAGTATACGATAGCGGCGCACCGCCTTCGCCGGCGCGGCATCGACATGGAGGCAATCGAGGCGCAGATCCAAATGCGCAATCGCGTGTCGCTCACGACGCCGGTCACGGCGATCTACACCCGCCTGGACGCGGTCGTTGCGTGGGAGGCCTGCATCGACAACGACTGCTCGAACGTCGAGCACATCGAAGTCGGCACGACTCATTTCGGTTTGGGTTTCTCTCCGGAAGTTTTTCGGATCATCGCGGAACGGCTCGCCGGTGCCGGCAAATCCGGCCGAACCAATCCGTCGTGAGCGCAACCATGCCTTCGAACGAATTGATCGTCGACGCTCACCACCATTATATGCCGGCGGCTTTGTTCGACCGGCTTGCTGCTCAGGCCGGCGGGCGGCGCATTGTCACCAATGAAATCAGCCTGACGCTGAACCCTTCGCGTAAAGATCTGGAAGCGCATCTAAAAGTCATGGACGAGGCCGGCGTGAAGACCGCCGTGCTCACCGACCAGGTCCAGGTGATGGGCGCGGAGGTCGCGCGGATGTTGAACGACGGCATCGCCGAAGTCGAGCGCAAGCATCCGGATCGTTTCCTCGGCGCCATTCATCTGCCGATTCATGAGCCGGCCGCTGCGGAGCGCGAGCTCGCGCGCGGCATCGACGAGCTGGGCTTGCGCGCGGTCGCGCTGCTCGCCTGTCATCTCGACGTCCAGCTCGATAATCCCATCATGAATCCGCTTTACGAGCGCATCCAGCGCCACGGCTTGCCCATCGTTATTCATCCGCAGTCGAAACCCACCGGCTCGGATACGATTTACAATCTCGATCGATGCGTCTTCCGGCCGTTCGAGACGACCCAGGCGATCGTACGTGTGATGGCGAGCGTCTTGCCGCGCTTCCCGGGACTGCGTTTTGTCATGCCGCATCTCGGCGGCGGCGCCTCGTCGCTCAAGGGCAGGATGATGGCGTTCTTCGAGCCGGAAGACGCCATCGTCCCGGCGGAGCTAAAGGGATACCTGAAGACGCAATCGGAACTGAAACGTTTGGGGTTGGCCGAGCGTTTCGAAAAACTATTTTGCTCGCTCTACTTCGACACCGCCGGAACCGGCGCCTGGGCGCCGGCGCTCGACGCCGCGTTCAATATCGCGTCCGTAGACCGCATCATGTTCGGCACCGACTATCCGCTGGAGTGCAAGACCGCCGCGAACATCCTCGAGTCTCTCGCCGTCGTCCGCGAAGCGGCCAAGTCTGCTGAGGACAGAGCCGCAATGTTGGGTCAAACCGCGGTGAGGCTCTTTAAGATACCATGATTGCAGTCAGCGTTCGTTCGCCCGAGATCCTTCACGGAGCTTGCCCTGAGATGCTTCAAGGAGTTTACCAGAGCAGGGTCAGATCCTTCGCTTCGCTCAGGATGGGATGACAGACGAAGGGTTCAGGATGACACAAACTCTCCATGTCATTCTGAGCGTAGCGAAGAATCTCTCTTCTTTATCGTGCTCGTATCGTGAGAAAGACGTATAACGAATGATGTTGCGTCTTTTATTGTTTGGCTTTGTGATAACGCTCGGTGTGGCGCCGGCAGCATACGCCCAGACGCTTGCCCCGCAGCAACGGCTCGCACGCGAAATATTCCAGGAACTCGTCGATATCAATACGACCGATTCCGCCGGCAGCACGACCCTCGCCGCGGAGGCGATGGCGCGGCGGCTGCGCGATGCCGGCTTTCCGGCCGAAGATATTCATGTCCTCGGGCCCGAGCCGCGCAAGGGGAATCTCGTCGCGCGCCGGCGCGGCAGCGGCGCGCGCCGGCCGCTCCTCCTGCTCGCGCATCTCGACGTGGTGGAGGCCAGGCGCGAGGATTGGTCGTTCGACCCGTTCAAATTCCTCGAGCGGGACGGTTACTTCAACGGCCGCGGCACGTCGGATGACAAAGCGATGGCCGCGATCTTCGTCGCGAATCTGATCCGCTACAAGCAGGAAAAATTCGTCCCCGACCGCGACATCATCCTGGCGCTCACCGCGGACGAGGAGTTGGGAGACGTTCCAACGAACGGCGTCGACTGGCTGCTGAAAAACCACAGAAGCCTTCTCGACGCGGAACTCGCCCTGAACGAAGGCGGCGGAGTCTCGCTGCGCGACGGCAAACCGGTCGTCAGCAGGCTGCAAGTCAGCGAGAAAATTTCCGTGATGTATCGTCTCGAAGTCAAAAATCCCGGCGGTCACAGCGCGGTGCCGGACCGGGAAAACGCGATCTCTTTACTGGCTGAAGGTCTGGCTCGTCTGGCCAAGCACGAGTTCCCGGTGAAGCTTACCGAGGCGACCCGCGCATTTTTCGAAAAGATGGCCGGGCTCGAAAGCGGGCAGGATGCCGAAGACATGCGGGCCGTCGTTCGCAACCCCGCGGACCTGGCCGCCTCATCGCGCCTATCGACCCGGCCGACGTATAACGCTCAGTTAAGAACCACTTGCGTCGCGACTCGGTTCGACGCGGGAATCGCCAAGAACGCCCTGCCGCCGCTCGCGCGCGCCACCGTCAATTGCCGGGTGCTGCCCGGCGAGTCCGTGCCCGAAGTTCAGCAGACCTTGATCCGAGTGTTAGCCAACGAGAAGATCGTCGTTGATCAAATGGAAGACTATACGTTGAGCCCGCCGTCGCCGCTAAGGTCCGATGTTGTTCAGGCGATCGAGCGGCTGTCGGCCGAGTTCTGGCCCGGTGCGCAGCTGATTCCGACGATGTCGACCGGGGCGACGGATTCGCACTTTCTGCGCAACGCCGGCATCGCCGCTTACGGCCATTCCGGCCTCGCGAGCGAGCCGGGTGACAACCGCGCCCACGGCAAGGACGAGCGCCTCGCGGTGAAATCATTCTTCGACGGACTGGAATACCAGTATCGGCTGGTGAAAGCTCTTTCGTCCGGCGACAAGCCGATGCCGCTGTCCCCCATGGAGGCGCAAGATCGAATCATAACTGGGGAAAGTCTCCATAGGAAATAAATCACCGTAGGCGAGAATTTGCTCGGACGAAACGATCCGTATCATCAATGCACGAATAGCAGACCGCCTTGAGCGGAGGAACTATGAAGAAGGGGACTCGTAGAGACAACGAAATGCGCGCTCACTATGATTTTACTGGAGGCGTACGCGGCAAGTATGCGCGCCGGTATGCCGAAGGGACCAATGTGGTGATGCTTGATCCGGATGTAGCGCGAGTATTCCCAAATCGTAAGGCTGTAAACGAGACGCTGCGGGCTGTTGCTCAGATTGTTCAGATACAGGAGCGAAGGCGGGGCCGGGCTAACCAAAATCCTGCGCCTCATCGCCGTCCGCTTGCGCTTCGGAAAGAACGTGAGAGGACCCGAAGTGCTCGGTTGGCAACCCGGCATGAACGGAAACAATATGAAGAAGAATAAAGGAAGGATACGGCCGCTTGGGTCTGACGAAGACACAATGCGGTCCGAGTACGATTTTTCAAAAGCGGTTCGTGGCGTGACTGCGGCAAGATATGCAGAAGGCACCAACGTTGTTCTTCTCGACCCGGATGTCGCAGAGATATTTCCCGATACTCGTGCAGTCAACGAGGCGTTACGCACGATCGCCCGCCTGCCTCGTACGGCATCGCGAAAGCGGCCCCGTAAGCGCACAGCATAACCTTTGGGTTGAGAAGGTCGCGGCGGACCGCGCCTCTTACCCAAGACGTTAGGCTCCAATAAGAGGAGACAACTTCATTTGAGAGCCGGCAAGTCTTAGCACTTTCGCCGGGAAAATCCATTTTCAACTTCAACTAGCTTCCAACAATCGTAGCGTCCATTCCAAATCCTCCGGCAACTCCGCGGTCCATTTTCGTTTCTTCCCTTTAAATTCGAAAGCGATCGCCGCTGCGTGGAGAAACTGGCGCTTCAATCCGTAAGTCCTGCGAAATTCTTTGTTGAAGGCGAAGTCGCCGTGCTCGTCGTCCATGACGACGGGATGGGCGAATTCGGCGAAGTGAAGGCGGATCTGATGCATGCGGCCGGTGTCGATGCGGACGCGCGCGAGCGTCGTATCGGAAAATTCTTTCTCGACCCGGTAATGGGTCACGGCTGAAACCGGCCGGCCGTCGCGGCCGGGGAGCGGGATTTGGATCGTGCCGTGCTTCGGATGGAGCCTGCCGATCACGAGCGCTAGGTACTCCTTTTCGACCGCACTTTCTTCGAACATCGCTTCGAGTTTCTTGGCCGCTTCATCGTTCTTCGCCGCGACCAGAAGGCCGGACGTGTCCTTGTCGATCCGGTGCGCGAGCTTGGGCGCGATGCCGTGCGACCGGTAGAACTCCTCCAACATGCCGAGTAGGGAGTTGCGTTTCAAAATATCTTTTCCCTCGTGCACAGCGATGCTGGCGGGCTTGTCGATGACGATGAGATCGTCGTCTTCGAAAATAATTTCGAACGGCAAAGCGCGCGGCGTCTTGGCGGCGGCCTTTTGTTTTTCGAACGGAATATAAAGTTGGATGCGATCTCCCGCGCGCGCCAGCTCTTCCGGGCCGGAGCGTTGGCCGTTCAGCCGCACGCCGTTTTTTCGGAAAAGCTTTCTCACGTAGCCGACGTTGAAGCGCTTCTTGAGGAGATTTTCCAGCCGCTTCGGCGACTCGTTCGGGGGCACGACGATTTCCCACGGCATAGGCCACTCATACAGGCCGGCTCCGGCTGCCGTCAAGGCCGATCAATATTTGCAATTTCCCAGACGTTAAGATAGGTTAGAGCACTTCCCGGATGAATTTGTATGGGTACTAACGAGGTCCTCCTTGAGCCGTAAAGAGTCGCTCGATGCGCTCAGAAAAAAGATCGATCAGATCGATGAAAAACTGCTGGAGCTGCTGAACGAGCGGGCAACTCTTGCTCAGAAGATCGGCCGGACAAAAAGTCTGGACAAGCAGGATGTTTTTGTTCCCGGCCGCGAGCAGGAAATCTTCAAGAGGATCTCCCATCTGAATCGCGGCCCGCTTCCCGAAAAGTCGGTTCACTCCATCTATCGAGAAATTCTCTCCGCCTCACGCTCCCTGGAAGCGCCGCTCACCGTCGCCTATTTCGGCCCCGAGGCGACCTATACGCACATGGCGGCGCGCGAGCGATTCGGCGCTTCGACGACGTTTGTCCCGATGGCCGGCATCGCGGACGTGTTTCAGGAAGTGCGGCAGGGAAGAGTGGACTACGGCGTGGTGCCGATCGAGAACTCGACAGAAGGCGTCGTGACGCACACGCTGGACATGCTGGTCGAGGCGGATGTAAAGATTTGCGCCGAGATCTTTTTGGAAGTGCATCATTTTTTACTCTCGCGTTCCGGTAAGGCCGAAGACATCCGGCAGATCGTCTCGCATCCGCAGGCGCTCGCGCAGTGCCGCCGCTGGCTGACGGGCAAGCTGCCCAATATCCCGGTGAACGAAGCGCCGAGCACCGCTCAGGCGGCGCAGATGGCGGCATCCGATCCGGGTCTTGCCGCAGTCGCGAGCCGGCTCGCGAAGGAGCTTTACGGGCTGGAGATCGTGGCAGCGAACATCGAAGACCGGACCAACAATATCACGCGCTTTCTCGTGATCGGCGGGCAGACGCCGAGTCCCAGCGGCGCGGACAAGACCTCGTTAGTTTTTTCCGTCAAAGACGAAGTCGGCGTACTGCATCGCATGCTCGATCCGTTCGCGCGGAACCGAATCAACCTGACCAAGATCGAGTCGCGGCCTTTGAAAGAAAAGCCGTGGGAATATCTTTTCTTCCTGGATCTGCAAGGGCACATTCAGGAGCGGGGAATCCAGCGCGCGATAAAAAAATTAGAGAAGAGCTGCTTATTCATCAAAATTTTGGGCTCTTACCCCTCGGCCGTATGAGCATTTTGGATCGAGTGCCGGAATATATCCGCTCGCTTATTCCCTACGAGGCGGGAAAGCCCATCGAAGAGGTGGAGCGGGAATACGGCATCGAGGATTCGATCAAGCTCGCTTCCAATGAGAATCCGCTCGGCCCGTCGCCGGAAGCAGTCAGGGCGCTGCGGGAGCGTCTAACCGATCTCAATCTCTATCCGGACGGAGACTGTTTTTATCTGAAGCGCGCGCTGGCGGCAAAGCTCGGCGTCGCCGGCGATCGGCTGGTCTTCGGCAACGGATCGAACGAAATCATCGACCTCGCCGTGAGGACGTTCATGCGGCCGGGCGACGAGGCGGTCATGGCGCACCAGGCGTTCGTTGTTTATCGCCTGGTCGTGCAGGCGAACGGCGGCATCTGTAAAATTGTCCCGCTCAAAGATTTCACCCACGACCTCGAGGCGATGGCCGAGGCGATCACGGACCGAACGCGCATCGTGTTTCTCGCGAATCCGAACAATCCGACCGGCACGATCTACGGCAAAAGAGAGTGGGAGAAATTTCTCAGCCGCATCGGTCCGGATGTGCTGGTCATCGCCGACGAAGCCTACTCCGAGTACGTCGCCGACCCTGACTATCCGAACTCGCTCGCGTACCAGGAAAACGGAAAAACGATTTTGACCCTGCGGACGTTCTCGAAACTTTACGGCCTGGCCGGGCTCAGGATCGGTTACGGAGTCGGCCCGAAAGATCTCGTCGGCTGGATGCAGCGCGTGCGCCAGCCGTTCAATGTCAACGCCGCCGCCCAGTGGGCCGCGCGCGCCGCTTTGGAAGATAGCGAGCACATAAAACGCACTCTCGACGTCAATCGCGAGGGCATGGATTATCTAAAGCGCGAGATCGGCAAGCTCGGGTTGGAGCAAGTCCAGAGCCACGCGAACTTCATCCTGCTCCGCGTCGGCGACGGCGCTGCGATCTTCAAGCGGCTCTTGCAGCGCGGTGTCATCGTCCGCCCGATGGGCGTATACGATCTTCCGGACTACATCCGCGTGACGGTCGGAACGATGAAGGAAAACAGTAGATTTATAAATGAGTTGCAAGCTATAATCGCAAGTCGCGCATAGAGAGCGTAGAGGCATCATGATCGTAGTCTTAAAACCGGGGCTTAAACAAGAAGAGATCCAGAAGGTCATCGAGCGCATCGAGAGCTTCGGCCTGAAGGCGCATATTTCGGAAGGAAAAGAGCGCACAATTATCGGCGCGATCGGCGACGAGCGGCTGATGGCCGATCAGACGCTGGAATCTTTTCCCGGCGTCGAAAAAGTTCTTCCGATATTAAAGCCGTACAAGCTCGTCAGCCGCGAGTTCCAGAAGCACAACACGGTCATCGAAGTAAGCGGGCGCGAGATCGGCGGGAAAAAAATTCACGTCATGGCCGGGCCGTGCTCCGTGGAATCGCGCGATCAGGTGCTCGAGTCCGCGCTGCCGGTCAAGGAAGCGGGCGCGACGTTTCTCCGCGGCGGGGCGTTCAAGCCGAGAACCTCTCCCTACAGCTTTCAGGGCCTCGGCGAAGAAGGCTTGGGTTACTTGATGCACGCACGGAAAATTACCGGGCTCCCGATCATCACCGAAGTGCTCGACCCACGCGACCTGGATTTGGTTGCGCGCTACACCGACATTCTTCAGATCGGCGCGCGCAACATGCAGAACTTCAAGCTCCTGACCGAGGTCGGAAAGCTCAAGCTGCCGGTTATGCTCAAGCGCGGCTTGAGCGCGACGATTCAGGAGTTTTTGCTGTCGGCCGAATATATCGCCGCCGAGGGCAATCGAAAAATCATTTTGTGCGAGCGCGGCATCCGCACCTACGAGACCGAGACGCGGAACACGCTCGACATTAGCGCCGTGCCGGTGCTGAAGCTGCTCTCACATCTGCCCGTGTTCGTCGATCCGAGCCACGGGACCGGGCGCTGGGATCTGGTCGCGCCGATGGCGCTGGCCGGAATCGCCGCGGGCGCAGACGGGCTTTTGATCGAGGTCCACTCCAATCCCGAGGTGGCGTTGAGCGATGGGCCGCAATCGCTCAAGCCGAAAAAATTCGCCGCGCTCATGAACGATCTCAAAAAAATCGCCGCAGCCGTGGGGAGGGAAATTTAATGGCGGCGATGTTCCGGAAAATGGTGGTCGCCGGTGTCGGCTTGATCGGCGGATCGATGGCGCTCGCCATGCGCGAGCGCGGCCTCGTCGAGGAAGTCGTCGGTTACGGGCGGGGAGAGAAGAACCTGCGCGTCGCGCTCAAGAAGGGAATAATCGACGGCTACTTTTTGCACGCCGAAGAGATTCCCAACCGGACGGATTTTCTGGTTCTGGGCACGCCGGTTCAATCGACCGCGCCGCTCGCGGAAAAGTTTCTTCCCCATTTGGCGCAGAGCTGCATCGTCAGCGACGTGGGAAGCGTTAAAGCAACGATCGTGCGCGATATGGAGAAGATTTTGCCGCGCACGATTCCGTTCGTCGGCGCCCATCCGATCGCCGGCGGCGAGCAATGGGGCGCGGAGGCGGCGCGCGCCGATCTCTTTATCGGCCAGCGCTGCATTCTGACGCCGACACGAAACACGAACGCGGGTGCGCTCAAGAAAGTCGCCGCTCTCTGGCGCAAGCTCGGCGCAAAGGTGGAGGTCATGGATCCGGAGCTGCACGACAAGATTCTGGGGCTCGTGAGCCATCTGCCGCACGTGCTTGTCTATGCGCTCGTCAATTTGATGAGCCGCTCGAAGGTGGCCTCGACCGAAGTGATCGAATACTGCGGCGGCGGATTCAAAGATTTTACGCGCATCGCTTCGAGCCGGCCCGAGCTGTGGCGCGATATCTGTCTGATGAATCGCCGGGCGGTGAGTAAAGGTTTGGGGGATTACATTCGGACGCTCGAGCGGATGAAGCGGATGATCGACAGCGGGCAGGGCGCGGTGCTGGAGCGGGAATTCGTACTCGCAAACGAAGCAAGGAGGCGGATATCCTGAGCGCACAAAAGCAGAATCCTGGGCGACGAATCGAGCAAGTGAGTCGTCCGCTTCGCGGCGAGCTAACCGTTCCCGGCGATAAGTCCATCGGCCACCGGGCCGTGATCTTCGCCGGCATCGCCCACGGCACGAGCCGGATCTACAATCTATCCGGCGGCGAAGACAACCACAGCACGGTCGAGGCGTTCATGAGTCTCGGCGTGAGAATCTCCGAAGACGGCGGTGTTTTAACTGTGGAGGGGAAAGGCTGGGAAGGGCTCCGCGCGCCCAAGACGGTCATCGATTGCGGCAACTCCGGTACCACCATGCGTCTTCTCTCGGGAGTGCTGGCGGGCCGGCCGTTTACGTCTACGCTCGCCGGCGACGCTTCGCTCAGCCTTCGGCCGATGCAGAGAGTGATCGAGCCGCTTGGGCGCATGGGTGCGCGGATCGAAAGCCGCGACGGCAAAGGCTGCGCGCCGCTGGAAATTCGCGGCGGCAAGCTCAAAGGCATTCGCTACGCGATGCCGGTGGCCAGCGCGCAGGTAAAGTCGGCGATCCTCCTTGCCGGACTTCAGGCGGAGGGCGTGACGACCGTAGAGGAACCGCAGCAGTCGCGGGACCATACGGAGATCATGGCGCGCGCCTTCGGCGCAAAGCTGGAAGTCGCGGGCGGCCGAACCATTTCCGTCGCGGGCGGCAATAAACTTTCCGCTACCGACGTTCGCGTCCCCGGAGATCTTTCTTCGGCCGCCTTCTTTATGGTTGCGGCGGCGACGGTTCCGGGCTCCGCTGTGGTGATTAAAAATATCGGCTGCAATCCGACCCGGAGCGGCGTCATCGACGTGCTCAGACGGATGGGCGCATCGGTCGAATTCATCAGTATGAGAAACGAGGCAGGGGAGCCTGTCGCGGACATCAAAATCGTTGGCGGCGCGCTGAAGGGCGTTGACATCGGTCCCGAGATGGTGGCGCGGACTATCGATGAGTATCCGGCGCTCGCCGTTGCGGCGGCTTTGGCCGAGGGCGCGACGACTATTTCGGGCGCCAAGGAGTTGAGGTATAAGGAGTCGGACCGCATTGCGGTGATGACCGAGCAGCTTCGGACGCTCGGGGTCAAAGTAGACGAGCGGGAAGACGGCATGACGATCGAGGGCAGAGGCCGTCTTGAAGGGACTGCGGTCAAAAGTTATGGCGATCACCGCGTGGCGATGGCGCTTGCGGTCGCGGGTCTGTCGTCCCGCGGTGGAATCGAGATCGACGATACCGCCTGCGCGGATATCTCGTTTCCGGGATTTTTCGATTTGCTTGAAGGTGTGTGCAAATGAAAGAATCAGTAAGCAGTGGGCAGGCGGCAGTAAGCAGCAAAATGACCTCTGGACTTTCTACCGCCTACCGCCTACGGCCTACCGCCCACGGGTGGCGTGGTGTGTGGGGCTGGTGAAGAGGCTCATCATTGCGATCGACGGGCCCGCGGGGGCGGGAAAAAGCACGGTGGCGAAACGCTTGGCAAAAGAGTTAGGGTATACATATATGGATACCGGCGCGATGTACCGCGCGTTTGCCTGGAAGGCGAGGCAGGGGGGAATCGACCTGGAAGACGAAAAGAAATTGCGCGAGGCTCTCGGGCGGACCCATATCGAATTCTCGGAGCGGGAGGGAAATCTCAAAGTTCTTCTCGACGGGCGCGACGTCAGCTCCGAGATTCGCACTCTGGAGCTGAGCCAGTGGGCGTCGAAGATATCGGCGCTCGGGCCGGTGCGGGAGAGAATGGTTGAGTTGCAGCGGGCGATGGGCGCGCGGGGTGGGATGGTGGTCGAGGGGAGAGACATCGGCACGGTGGTTTTCCCCCAAGCCGAGGTCAAGATTTATCTCACGGCCGGACCGGAGGAGCGCGCGAAGCGGCGCTTCGCGGAATTGCAAAGTCAAGGAAAGCAGGTCTCGCTGGACGAGACCATGGAAGAGATGAAGGAACGGGACCGGCGCGATCGGGAGCGGGCGCTGGCGCCGCTGCGCAAGGCGGACGACGCGATCGCGATCGACTCGACGGCTTACGGCGTCGATGAAGTCATGGAGCGAATCATGCAAGAAATAAAAAAAAAGATGTCTACCTAAGGAAGGAAAAAGAATTTCATGGCCGAAAAACAGGAACTCGACAAAGCCCCCGCCGCCGCCGGCGACGACTTTGAAACCCTTTTTGAGGAGAGCATGCGCTCGGTCAAGCCGGGCGAGGTCGTCAAGGGAAGGGTGGTTGGCATTACCTCCACACACGTGATGGTCGATGTGGGCTACAAATCCGAGGGGCAGATCCCGCTACAGGAATTCCTGGACCGCCAGGGAAAGCCGCAGGTGAAAGTCGGCGATGAGGTCGATGTGTTCTTCGATTCCTCCGAAGGCGAAGGCGAAGGCGAAGGCGAAGGCGGAGGAATCGTTCTGTCGCGCCAGCGGGCGGAGAGCATGAAGATATGGGAGGACATCGAGAAGTCCTTCCGCGAGGGGACGGGCGTCGAGGGCGTGATCGTCGCGAAGGTGAGGGGAGGCTTCAACGTGGCGCTCAGCGGAGTTCCGGGGTTTCTTCCCGGCTCGCACGTCGATATCCGTCCGACCCGGAATCTGGACAAGTTTGTCGGGCAAAAAGACAAATTCGCCGTGTTGAAATACAACCGGGCGCGCGGCAACGTCGTGGTGTCGCGCCGCGCGCTTTTGGAAAAAGAGCGGGACAGCTTGAAGAAAGAGATCCTGAAGGTCCTGGAGGAGGGAGTCATCCTCGAGGGAATGGTCAAGAACATCACCAGCTACGGCGCGTTCGTGGATCTCGGCGGCATCGACGGCATCCTGCACATCAGTGACATGTCGTGGGGGCGGATCGGCCACCCTTCGGAATTGGTGAAAGTGGGCGATCGGATCAAGGTCGTGGTGCTCAAGTTCGACACCGAGCGCGAGCGGATTTCCCTCGGCATGAAGCAGATCATGCCGGACCCATGGAACACCGTAGCGGAAACTTACACCGTGGGGACCCGCATCAAGGGAAAAGTCGTGAGCCTGGTGGACTACGGAGCGTTTGTGGAGTTGGCGAAGGGCGTCGAGGGGCTGATTCATATCTCGGAAATGTCGTGGACCAAGAAGATCGCCCATCCTTCCAAGGTGGTTCAGGTCGGAGAGGTCGTCGAGGTAGTTGTATTGAACGTCGATCAGAACCATCGCCGCATCTCGCTCGGCCTGAAGCAGGTCATGCCGAATCCCTGGGAACAGGCCAAAGAAAAATATCCGGTGGGCGCCGTGGTCAAAGGGCCGGTGCGCAACGTGACAGATTTCGGTATTTTTATCGGCGTCGAGGAAGGGATCGACGGGCTGGCGCACGTGTCGGATCTTCATTGGACGAAAAAGGTCAAGCATCCTTCCGATCTCTATAAGAAGGGCGACGTGGTGGAGGCGAAGGTGCTGGGCGTCGACGTTCAGAACGAGCGCTTCTCGCTCGGAGTCAAGCAGCTCAATCCCGACCCGTGGCACGTCATCGCGCAGAAGTATCCCATGGGCTCCAAGGTCAAGGGCGAGGTGGCCAGCGTGCCGGACTTCGGCGTTTTCGTCCGCCTGGAGGAGGGAGTGGAAGGATTGATCCACGTTTCTCAACTGAGCAGCGAGCGCGTGGACAAGCCATCGAGCCTTTTCAAAGTGGGCGATAGCGTCGAGGCCGAAGTCATCAACGTCGAGCCGCACGAGCGAAAGTTGGGCCTCAGCATCCGCGCTCTTAAAAAGACCGAGGAGCGTCTGGAGATGGAAAACTACCTCAAGAGAGAGAAGGAAGGCGGCCGGTTCTCGTTCGAGGCGATTCTCAACGAAGAGCTGAGGCTCGACCGCGACGAAGAGCCTCAGCCCACGGACAAGGCGAAGGGAGGCAATCAGCCTTAGGCTGATTGGCGGCTATGGCGCGCGGACGTTCGCTGCTCAAGGGTCTGGGGATAATTTTTCTTTTTATCCTGTTGTTCTTCGTCGGGACATTTTTCTACGCCTATCTTACCGGCGGCTCCGCCGGCGTGCTGATTACACTCGGAGGCGATGCCGTCGGGGTCGTTCAGATCGAAGGCACAATCAACGATTCCCGGGATACGATCGAGAGCCTCAAGCAGTTCGGCGATGCCAAGGGAGTCAAGGCGGTGGTGCTGAGGATCGATTCTCCCGGCGGCTCGGTCGCGCCGACGCAGGAGATTTACGAGGAAGTCGGCAAGCTGCGAAAGAAAAAGCCGGTGATCGCCTCGCTCGGCAGCGTCGCCGCTTCCGGCGGCTATTATATCGCCAGCGCGTGCGAGCAGGTGGTGTCCAACCCGGGAACGCTCACGGGCTCGATCGGCGTCATCATGGAGTTGGGAAACGTCGAGGAATTGATGAAAAAAATCGGCGTCCAGGGCTACAGCATCAAGAGCGGCGCCAATAAAGACATCGGCTCGCCGCTCAAGCCGCTCTCCCCTGAGGGAAAAGCGATTCTCCAGGGACTGGTGAACAACGTGCACGGGCAGTTCGTTGCCGCCGTCGCCGCGGGCCGGCGGATGCCTGAAGAAAAAGTCAGAGAACTAGCCGACGGGCGGGTTTATTCCGGCGAGCAGGCCAAGGGATTGGGATTGGTGGATATTTTGGGTAATATGGAAGATGCCATCGATCTGGCGGCCAAGCGCGTCGGCATCAAAGGCACGCCGCAGGTGGTGTACTCCCGGTCGGACGAGAAGAGCTTGTTGGAAAGAGTGTTTTCATCCACGTTCATTCGCGGCCTCGGCCGGCGCGAGAGCCAGGGGCTGCGTTACGAGTGGTCGCCTTCCGTGCTGCCCTGAAACGCGGCACGCGAAGCGATTGCCGATCGTCGCTTAGGATTATCTCCGGTATTAATGGAGGGGTGCTATGACGAAGCGGGACCTGATCGAGGAGATCAACAAGAAATTTCCCCACCTGTCGCACCGCGATTCGGAGGTCATTATCAACGCGATCTTCGAATCGATGGTGGACGCCATGGGGCACGGCGAGCGAATCGAGATCCGCGGGTTCGGCAGCTTCGTCGTGAAACACCGGCGCGCGCGCGAGGGAAGAAATCCCAAGAGCGGAGAGATCGTATCGGTCGCCGCGAAGCGCGTGCCGTTTTTCAAAGTGGGCAAGGAGCTGCGTCTGAGAGTCGATGGGAAACCCGTTCCAAAGGACGTTGAATGAAGCCGCCGCTCTGGGCTCCCTGGAGAATGGCCTACATCGAAGGGGAAAAATCCAGGGGATGCATTTTTTGCAACCAGCCCAAAAAGAAAGATCGTCGCTCCACCCTGATTCTCGCGCAAACCGCCCACTCCGTAGTCATGTTGAACAAATACCCGTATAATAACGGTCATGTTTTGTTGGCGCCCAAGCGGCATGAACGCGAGCTCTCAGCCCTGCCCCAGGAAGAATACCGGGACCTCTCCGAGACGCTGCGTCTGTCGGTCGAAATTCTTGGGCGTGTATATCGGCCGGGGGGATTCAATTTGGGAATGAATCTCGGCCGCGCGGGCGGCGCCGGCGTCGAGGACCACCTGCATTGGCACGTGGTGCCGCGCTGGGAGGGAGACACCAATTTTATGCCCGTGGTCGGCGAGACGCGGGTCATTTCGCAGCACCTCCTCGACAGCTATGACCGGCTGAGCCCATTATTTCAAAATGCGACGGCGGCCGACCATGGCTAAGGTGTTGAAGACGATTTTTCTAGCGCTGCTTTTTATTCTCGGCATAACTTTTTCGATGGAGAACACGGGATGGGTCGTGCTCAGATATTATTTCGGTTTGGAGACTCCGCCTGTGCCGCTCTTTCTGCTGGTTCTGTTTTCTATCCTGTTGGGGATTTTGCTCGCGGGAGCGGGATTTCTCTTGGATCAGCGGTCGCTCAGGCGGGCGCTGCGCGAAAAAGAGCGTCAGGTCGCGTCGTTGGAAAACGAGCTGAAGCAAAAAACAATTATGAAAACGGAAAGCTGAAACGGAAATGCGGAAAGCCGATATCATCGGTTTTCGCTTTTATTTTTCAAATTCAATAACGGGAGGCACTCCATAGTGAACGAGGCAAGAACTTTAGGCGAGCTTAAAAAAAGCGGGCAACCCGTCCTTACCGTGCGCGAAGAGATGCGCAAGAACCTGGTCGCATGTCTCCAGACCGGCCGGCGCATTCTTCCCGGGATCGTCGGTTACGACGAGACCGTCATTCCCGACATCGAGAACGCAATCCTCTCGGGACACCACATGGTTTTCCTGGGCGAGCGCGGCCAGGCCAAGTCGCGGATCATCCGCGGTTTGGTCTCGCTGCTCGAGGAGCGAATCCCCATTGTCCAGGGATGCGAGATCAGCGACAATCCGTTTACCCCGATCTGCCGCGCCTGCCGCAGAAAACTGGAACAGCAGGGCGACGCGCTCCCGATCGAATGGATCGGCCGGGAGCAGAGATACGGGGAAAAGCTGGCGACCCCGGACGTGTCGATTGCCGACCTGATCGGCGAGATCGATCCGATCAAGGTCGCCGAAGGACGCTATCTGGCGGACGAGGAGACGATTCATTACGGGCTCATCCCGCGCACGAACCGGGGGGTCTTCGCCATCAATGAGCTTCCCGACCTGACGGAAAAAGTTCAGGTGGGACTTTTCAATTTGATGGAAGAGAAGGACGTCCAGATCAAAGGCTACAAAATCCGCCTGCCCTTGGACGTTGTGATCGTGGCGAGCGCCAACCCCGAAGACTACACCAGCCGCGGGAGAATCATCACGCCGCTGAAGGACCGTTTCGACGTGCAGATCCGCACGCATTACCCGCAGAACATTCAGGACGAGTTGGCCATCATGGAGCAGGAGTCCGCGCCCATGGACCAGCGCAGCCAGCCTGTGTGCGTGCCTCAATTCATCAAAGATATTCTCGGGCACCTGACGTTCGAGGCGCGCAAGTCGAACGAAATCAACCAGTCGTCGGGCGTGAGCGTGCGCGTCACGATCAACAACTACGAGAGCCTGATCAGCAACGCGGAAAAAAGGACGCTGCGCTTGAAGGAGGGCGAGGTGGTGCCGCGCGTCAGCGACATGCACTCGCTGCTCGCCTCGACGAGCGGGAAGATCGAGATGGAATACGTCGGTGAGGATAAAAAAGAGGACGACCTGGTGGAGAAGCTGGTCAACCGCGCCATTTTGAAAGTCTTCGATCAATACTTCACGGTCAACGCCTTGCAGAAGGTCGTGGACTACTTCAACTCCGGCTGGGGCGTGGAAGTCTCCGACGCGATGCCGTCGCAGGACTATCTCGAAGGGATCAAGGAAATCCCGGGTCTCAAAGAAGCCATCGGCACGCTGGGGCCGATGGAATCTCCGGCGCTGATGGCGTCGGCGACCGAATTTATTCTCGAAGGGCTTCACTTGCACCAGAAGCTGAACAAAGAGATGGAGGGCGGAAGAATCACGTACGGAAAGTAATAGGCGGTAGGCAGTAGGCGGTAGGCAATAGTCCGGACTCCGGATTTTCTTAACTACCGCCTACCGCCTATCGCCTATAGCCTGTTATGCGTAAGATTCGATACAGCCGGTGGGAACGCTCTACGGGAGACGGGGTCGAGAGCGACAGCGTCTTCGAGCAGTTAAACGAATACATGAGCGACACCGGAGACCTGCAGCAGGCGATGCGCCGCCTGATGCAGCGCGGCCTTAAGCAGGATGAGAAGCGCGTGCCGGGCATGGAGGACCTGCTCTCCCAGGTGGCGCGGGAGATGAGACGCCTCTACGAGCAATACCGGATTCAATCGGCTCAGGACGAGGTGAAGGAGGAGCTGGATTCGATTATCCGGGACGAGCGGGAGACGCTCGACGATCTCC
This sequence comes from uncultured Syntrophobacteraceae bacterium, assembly GCA_964572145.1. Taxonomy (GTDB): domain Bacteria; phylum Desulfobacterota; class Binatia; order UBA9968; family UBA9968; genus JAJPJQ01. Next base: position 6,314 of record CAZNES010000042.1, on the reverse strand, counting down.
GCGAGAAAAAGCCGGAGACCGAAGAAAAGAAAAACTTCCTCGACCGCTTGCCGGGCAAAACGAGCGATGCCGTTCAGAGACTCGCCGACTACGAGTTTGAAAACCCACAGGCCGCAGAGAAATTTCAGGAGCTTCTCTCCCGGTTGGATCAGATCCGGCGGCTCGAGAACTCGATTCGCAGAGAGGGAAATCTCTTCCGCGGCCAGACGCCGCTCGATTTCAAACAAGCGCAAGAGACTCTCGACCGGCTGGAGGAGCTGCGCCGGCTGGAAGGGCAGCTCTCCAGCATGCGGCCGGATCAGGTCGATCAGGAGCTCCTGGAAAAGCTGCTCGGCAAAGACGCGGTGCCGGACTTTGAAGGCGTCGCGCGTCTCGAATCTTCGCTCGAAGAGGACGGCTACGTCCTTAACCGCGGCGATCGCTTCGAGCTGACGCCGCGCGGGATCCGCAGAATCGGCCAACTGGCGCTGAGAGACATTTTCGAGCAGCTCCGCCGCGACGCGCTTGGACGCCATTCAGTCCGCAAGCGCGGCTCGCAGGAGCTCTTGACCGAAGAGAGCCGGCCTTACGCTCAGGGCGATTCACTCCATATCAATATCATCCAGACCTTGAAGAACGCGCTGCTGAACGAAGGCGGCTTGCCCGTCAGGATTCGTCCCAGCGACTTCATGGTCTATGAATCGGAGCACTCGACGCGCGCGGCCACGGTGCTGCTGCTCGACATGAGCTGGTCGATGAGCTGGGACGGGCGCTTCGCCGCGGCGAAAAAAGTTGCGCTGGCGATGGACAGCCTGATGCGCTCGATGCACCCGCGGGATTATTTCGGCATCGTCGGATTTTTCACGCGCGCCGTCGAGCTCAAGGCCAAAGATCTTCCCGAAGCGACCTGGAACATGGGCGATCCCTTCACCAACCTCCAAGACGGACTCCATCTCGCCTCCGAGATGCTCGACCGGCGGCCGAGCCAGAACCAGCAGATGATCGTCATCACCGACGGCCAGCCGACCGCCTATTGCCGGCAAGGGCGGCTCTATTGCGAGTGGCCGCTGAGCTTCGGCGGCATCAGCCAGCGCGCGGCGGAAGAAACGCTCCGCGAAGCCGAGCGCGTCACGCGCCGCGGGATCAAGATCAACACGTTCATGCTCGACGACAGTCCCGTGCTGAAGGACTTCGTCGACGCTCTCACGCGCATCAACCGCGGGCGCGCCTTCTACACGCGTCCCGACCGCCTCGGTGAATATCTTCTCATCGATTACGTTTCCCACAAAAGAAAGAAGATTTAACCTTCCCATGGCGGCCGTGACCGAGAAACGCGCCGTGGGTTTTCCGACTCCCCGGGTCGAAGGGGAGAAAAAGGTCACGGGCCGGGCGGTTTACGCCGCCGACGTCGTCCTGCCCGGCATGCTTTGGGTCAAGCTCCTGCGCAGTCCGGCGCCGCACGCGCGCATTAAAAAAATCGACGTTGCTCAAGCCAGGCAGGTCCCCGGCGTTCACGCCGTCATGACCGGCGCAGATATCTCGGGCGCGAAGATCGGCAAAAAAATCATTGACATGCCGGTTCTCGCCGAAGGCGTCGTTCGCTTCATCGGCGAGAAAGTCGCCGCAGTTGCGGCGGAGAGCGAAGAGATCGCCGCGCAGGCGCTCGATCTCATCGCAGTGGAATACGACGACCTGCCGGCTGTCTTCGATCCGCTCCAGGCGATGCTGGCGCGCGCGCCGATCCTTCACCCGGAAGTCGGCCGTTACACCGGCCTTGTGCACCCGCTCGAGCGGCCGAGTAACGTGATGGTCCACTTGTTGTGGAAAAAAGGTGACGTAACGCAGGGGTTCAAGCAATCGGATTTGGTTGTCGAAAATGTTTTTTCCACCTCCCGCGTCCATCAGGCCTACATCGAGCCGCACTCGTGCCTGGTTCACGCGCACGGAGACGGCCGCGCGGACGTGTGGGCCTCGACCAAGAGCCCGTACAATTTGCGCGACCAGTTGGCGAACGCCTTCGGGACTTCCCCGGGAAAAATCGTGGTTCGTCCCTGTTACATCGGCGGCGACTTCGGCGGCAAAGGCGATCACAACGACGCCGCGCTGTGCTACGCGCTGTCGCTGAAGAGCGGCCGTCCGGTCAAATTCGTAATGGACTACAACGAGGAATTAACCGCGGGCAATCCGCGCCACGCCGCGCTCGTCCGCATCAAAACCGGGGTCAAGAAAGACGGCGCCCTGGCGGCCCAACATATCGAATTTATCTTCGACAGCGGCGCGTACGCTTCATTCCGGCCGCAGGGATTTCTCGTCGGCGCGCACGACAGCGCGGGACCGTACAGGATTCCGCACGTATTGATCGAGGAGAATTACGTTTACACGAACCGGGTGCCCTGCGGATACATGCGCGCGCCCGGCCACGTCCAAGGCTTCTTCGCGACGGAGAGCCAAATGGATTTGATCGCCGGGAAATTGGGGCTCGATCCGGTCGCGGTTCGCCTGAAGAACCTTATGCGCGATGGCGACATCTCGCCTACGGGCGAGCCCATCGAGCACATCAGGGCCGAGGAAACACTCAAGCGAGCGCTCAAGGACGCCAATTATTCAGGGACCAAGCCGAAGAACGTCGGGCGTGGCTGCGCGGTGGCGCAGTGGGTATCCAAAGGCGGCGAATCGTACGTCTACGTGAAAATCGGCGCTGACGGCGCGGTCACTCTGTCCGCCGCGGTCATGGATGTCGGCTCGGGCGCTTACACGGTCATGCGCCAGGTCGTCGCCGAGGAATTGAAAGTGCCGCTGGAATCGGTAGGGGTTGAATCTCTGGATACAACGAAAGTTCTCAAAGACACCGGCGTGCGCGGCAGCAGCAGCACGAGAGTTCATGGCAGCGCGGCTTTTGCTGCCGCGGCCAAGGCGCGAGAAACGATTCTACAGGCCGCGGCTGCGCTGATGGGATCAGTGCCGGGCGATCTCGTGCTCCACGGCGGCGGCGTGATTCACGCGCGCGCCGAGCGCAAAATGTCTTTCGCAGAGATCGTGAAGGCCAAAGGCTCGCCGATCGTCGCGGAAGGCCATTATCAGAATATGAAAGATGGGCCGGAAGCCTCCATGGTTGCGCAGGTGGCCGAGGTCGAAGTCGATGGGGAAACCGGCGCGGTGAAAATCAGACAGATCACCACAGCCCACAACACCGGAACGGTCGTGAATCCCCTCGGTCATCAGGGACAAATCGACGGCGGCGTCGTTATGGGAATGGGCCAGGCGCGGATGGAAGAGGTGGCGATCGATGAAGGCGGCAAGGTCGGGACCGTCAATCTCGGCGAGTACAAAATCCCCACGATTCGGGACGTCCCTCCTTTAAAGACGACCGTGATCCAGTCCGGCGCGGGCAGCGGCCCGTACCACAGCATGAGCATCGGCGAGACCGCGATCATGCCGACGGCGGCGGCGATCGCCAACGCCGTCGAAGACGCCGTCGGCGTCCGGATCAAATCGCTTCCGATTACCGCGGAGAAAGTGCTGGCGGCGTTAAAGAGGCGATAGGCCTCCGCCTTGAAAGTCTCCCGTGAGTAATAGATACTAACGCTGATTTTGCTGAAGGCCTATTTAAGAACCTTGAGCAGCGGGCTGCGGCCGGGAAAAGCGGATACGGTGCGGTGGTAAATGCCGACAGTCCTGAGGGTTGGACCTTATCGTTTCTTCTTTTACGCCGGGGACCGTGATGAGCCGCCACATATTCATGTTGAGCGTGACGACAGAGTTGCCAAGTTCTGGCTCGATCCTATCCGGTTTCAGAGGAGCGGTGGATTTTCCCGGCCAGATATAGGTCGAATTCAGAAACTCGTGAGCACGTATCGCGATAAGTTACTGGAGGCTTGGGATGAGTATTTCCGCGGTTGAAATCAAGGCTCCGAGTGTCGAAGCCGTAACCGTAACGGAAGACACGCTGACTGTCGATCTGAGCGACGGGCGAACCGTTTCTGTCCCACTGGCTTGGTTTCCGAGATTGCTGCATGCTTCCCCCGATGAGCGCAGGAACTGGCGTCTGATCGGTAGGGGACAAGGAATACATTGGGTGGACATAGATGAGGACCTGAGTATCGAGGGCCTGCTGGCGGGTAAGCCTTCCGGCGAGAGTCAAGTATCTTTCAGGCGATGGCTGGCAGCGCGCAGATCGCGTTCGATAAAGCGCTCCAGTCGCCGCTCATCGCAGCGGGGCTGACAGCGGTTGCTCAGCGATCGCAGACTCGCAGCCTTGTTTGAATCCTCACCACTTATGAACCGTAAAAGAACGTCAGACATGACAGGCGAGGTTTGTGCCCTCTGTTGCGAGGGGCGTCTGCAAGCTAAGCGGGGGCGCTAGTACTTCAGACATGGCGAAGCCCTCATCATCATCGAGGACGTTCCCGCCTGGGTATGCAACAAGTGTTGAGAGCGATATCACCATGCGCGTGTTTACAAAAGGATGCGTCAGATTGCGGTAGGCAGTGACCGGCTCACCAAGCATGTGCGTGTTCCAGTTGCACGTTACCGGGCCGGCGACGAAGCAGCTTGAGCATCGGCGAAACCGCTACAACCCCCGTACAAATCAGTAAGTTCTAAACCGAACGGAGTGTTGTCGACGATGAAAAAATCAGTTTGGCTTTTGTTCCTTTTCATCCCGCCTATACATGCCTGGGGTCAAGAGCATGGCTCGCCCTACGCAGGCGAGCAGGCGCGCGCAATCAAGGCGCTCTCGGCCGATGAAGTGAAAGCCTATTTGAACGGCCAAGGGGCGGGACTCGCCAAAGTCGCAGAGCTCAATCGCTATCCCGGCCCGCTGCACGTTCTTGAGTTGGCGCAGCAGCTTCGGCTCACGGCAACGGAAAAAGCCGACACCGAGCAGGTGCGCGACGTTATGCTGAGAGACGCAACGCGACTGGGAAAACTTATCGTTGAGAAGGAGAGTGAGCTGGATAATTCGTTTGCCGGCGGGAAGATCGATGAAGCACAGTTGCGCTCGCGCGTCGCCGAGATTTCAAACTTACAAGGGGAATTACGGATCGTGCACCTGCGCGCGCACTTGGAGATGATGCGCATCCTCACGCCGGAGCAGATCAAACGCTATGCCGAGCTGCGGGGATATGACAACGCAGGCGGACAGCATCAAAGCACGGGGTCAAAGCACGGGGTCGGGTCTTGCAATCACACATTGTTGTAGTCAAAGACGCGCCCCAAGCGCTCTTGGAAAGGGGTACGTAATGATACAAATCGCAGGACTGATTATTGTTGGTATAGCCGTCTTTTGGTACTGGGTTCTCAGGCCAGGAAGACTGGGCTTCTGGAGGCTCGTGGCCAAACATCCGGATGCCGCATATGATCACTTCATGTCGAATGCTTGTTGGAAAGTGTTTGAGGATGGGTTGCCGCAGGATTACCGGAGTACCGTTCCGAGGTCTGAATGGGCTGGTCCGTTTCGTGTTGACGTGCCAAAACGCGGGGATAAAACAATCAAGGTTTTTGGACGCCGCTCGGAGCTTGAAAAGTCGCAAAACGATCTTCTGAACAAGGTCGCCCACCTCAGGTAACCTTGTCTTACATGCCTAACACGCCGGATCAGATCCGGTTGGAAAAGGGGTCGGGAGTCTTTTCTTGAGACAGAATCGCTTAGGAGCGACGGCTAAGCTTGAACCTTTTGCGCTCCATCGCGGTTGTCGCCAGCAATCGAAGCCGGAGCCGGTGAAAGGAGAAGGAGATGGCCGACGATAAACCGAAATGGCGCGACAAAGGCGTCCGAATCGTCCACGGCAATCAGCTTGACCCGAACACGCCGCAAACTCCGGGCATGACGCGCGCGGCGGCGATCAACCGCGCGATGGCGGGGGCGAACAAACTCTCGGCCGGTAGCGTCGAGATACATCCGAACGCCAAGACTGCGCCGCATCATCACGGGGAACTTGAAAGTATCATCTATGTGATCAGCGGCAGAGCGAGGATGCGGTGGGGAGAAAAGCTGGAGTTCGTCGCCGACGCCGGCCCGGGGGACTTCATCTTCGTGCCGCCGTTCGTTCCCCATCAAGAGATCAACGCCTTGCGCGATGAACCCCTCATGTGCGTCGTCGTCCGCAGCGATCAGGAGCCGGTCGTCGTGAATCTCGATATCGTCGCGGCGGAAAAACCGGCAGAAGTTTACTGGGTCGATCCGGGACACCCGAAGCGGTAAGGCTCTGCGGCAATTCTATTCTTCGAGGGGAAGTCTAGCCGTCATTCTGAGGCGAAGCCGAAGAATCTCGATCGAGACCCTTCGCGGAGTTTACCCTGAGTAGGACGCGAGATCCTTCGCTTTGCTCAGGATG
>CAZNES010000041.1:0-35215 GCA_964572145.1 uncultured Syntrophobacteraceae bacterium | reverse complement strand
GAATTTCTCATGAATAGAGCAATACCTTTTGAGCATTATTCCCAGGATGACAGACACTCGTGTGACAATGCATTTGTTAACTTTATTATTTCTCAAACCTTCACGGCAGCGGCGTGCGCTTTTTTTGCGCGAAGGTATGCGTCGGGTAACCGTAAAAAACCTCCGCCGCTTCCATTAGCGTCTCAGAAAGCGTGGGATGCGGATGAACCGACTCGGCTAAGTCGCGCGCCGTGGCGCCCATCTCGACGGCGAGAACGCCTTCGCTGATCAGCTCGCCAGCGCGCGCGCCGACGATGCCGACGCCGAGAAGGCGCTCGCTCTCCGGCTCGATGATAAGTTTGGTGAGGCCGTCCGGACGATCCAACGTCATGGCGCGGCCCGAAGCCGCCCACGGGAATCTCGCTACCTGAACCTGAATGCCTTTTTGTTTTGCCTCCGCTTCGGTCAAGCCGCACCAGGCCACTTCGGGATCGGTAAAAACAACCGCGGGGATGACCACGTTCTCGAACGAGCCGGACTCTCCTAAAATCGCCGCCACCGCGACGCGCGCTTCTTTCGATGCTTTGTGCGCCAGCAGCGCGCCGCCGACAACGTCGCCGATGGCGTAAATCGCCGGGTCCGAAGTCTGCATCTCGTAATTCACTTGAATGAAGCCCTTGTCGTCCAGGGCGGCCTTGGTGTTCTCCAGTCCCAGGTCCTTGCAGTTCGGCAGGCGGCCGACCGAGACCAAAACTCTGTCGTAGGTTTCGTCTTTTTGTTTTCCGTTTGCCGAGAGCGTCACTTTGATCTGCTTGCCGCTGGTCGCCATCTTGCCGACTTTGGTGTTCAGGCGCACCTCTTTGAAGGCTTTCTCGGCGTAGCGCATCACGGGACGGGCGAGGTCCGAATCTACGCCGGTGAGAATCGAGGGCAGCGCCTCGGTCACCACCACGTTGCTTCCGAGCGTCGCGTACACCGTCCCGAGCTCCATGCCGATATAGCCGCCGCCGACCACCAAAAGATTTTTCGGAATCTCTTCGAGCTCCAATGCGTCCGTCGAAGTCATGACGCGTTTATTGCCAAGGTCGAAGGCCGCCGGAAGCGCGGGCCTGCTGCCCACGGCGATGATCGCTTTTTCATAGCTGATGAATTTTTGTCCCTGCGAAGTTTCGACTCGCAAGCTCTGGGAGTCTTCGAAGTGGCCGCGCCCCTGTAGAAACTCGACGCCGCGCTTTTCACAGAGGCCGGCAAGCCCCTGCGCGAGTTTTTCCACGATGGAAATCTTCCACGCGCGCAGCTTGCCGAGATTGATCTTGGGCTGGCCGAAAACAATTCCCCGCTCGTTGGACGCCTCCATCTCGCGGATCAAATCGGTCGCGTGAAGCAAAGCCTTGGACGGGATGCAGCCGCAATTCAAACAAACTCCGCCGAGCCGCTTTTCCCGTTCGACCAAAATCACTTTCTTTCCTTTGTCCGCGGCATAAAACGCCGCGGCGTAACCGCCGGGACCGCCGCCGACAACGACAATTTCGGTTTTGATCGGTTCCATCCGCGTTATCCTTTGAGCTCCTGCTCGGGAAAGTTCTCCAGCATTCCCACGAGGTCCGTCATAAAGCGCACCGCGTCCGCTCCGTCCATCACGCGATGGTCGTAAGACAGACAGACGGGCAACATCGGACGCGCCTCGATCTTTCCATCTTTGACGACGGGCTTCAACGTGGACCGCCCGATTCCCAGCACCGCCGCCTCCGGCTTGTTGATGATAGGGGTGAAGTGGCCGCCGCCGATGCCGCCTTGATTCGAGATCGTGAAACTCCCGCCCTGCAACTCTTCCAGCGAGATTTTGCGTTTTCTGGTTCTCTCGACCAGCTCGTTCAGTTCCTGCGAGAGATCGGCCAATCTTTTTTTATCGACGTCTCTCAGCACCGGAACGATCAAGCCGGCCTCGGTATCGACGGCGACGCCGATGTGGAAATAATTTTTAAAAACGACTTCCCCGGTGGTTTCGTCCAGACTGGAATTGAAGACCGGATATTTTTTCAACGCCGCGACCACCGCCTTCAGCACGAACGGCGTCAGCGTGAGGTGCTTCCCTTTTTTCGCCCACGACGGTCCGTATTCTTTTCTCAGCTTCGTCACGTTGGTGATATCGACCTCTTCGAACTGAGTCACGTGCGGAATGGTCGACCACGACTCAACCATCCGCTGGCCGATGGTGCGTCTGAGGGACGAGAGAGTTTTTTTCGTAACCGCGCCCCAGCGGGAAAAATCGACGCTCGGGGGAGTCGCTGCGGGCGCTTTTTCCGGCACGGATGGCGGCGTCGATGCCCTTTGTCGCAGTTGCTCGATGTAGCTCTTCAGGTCTTCGACGCCGATTCTTCCGCCGCTCTCGGTTCCTTTTACTCGCGCGAGGTCGATGCCCAGTTCACGCGCGATTTTTCTCACCGAGGGAGAAGCCGGCGGAGGAGCGCCGCTCGCGGATTCATAGTGGTATTGGCTGGGTTGAATTTCCGCAGCCTGCGCAAGCTTTTGCGACGGTGGCACGGGCGCTTGGCGTGCTGCTTTGGGTTGGGCTGCCGGCGGCGCTTTCTTCTCGGCCGGAGAAGTTTTCTCAACGGCGCCTTCCTGGACCAGTGTAATCAGCGGCTGCCCAACGTTCACTTCGTCGCCGGGCTTGACGTGAATCTTGGCCACCTGTCCGGAAGCCGGAGACGGAATGGGACCGACGGCTTTTTCCGTTTCCAATTCCAGAATGACCTGATCTTTTTCGATCCGGTCTCCGGCCGAGACTAGAATGTTTGCGACTGTGGCCGACTCGACGCCTTCGGCCAGCAGGGGAACTCTTACGTCCATGAGGTTGTCGGTTGATTAAAGAAAAAACGGAGCGGCCTTCTCCGCGTCCACGCCCAAATCCTTGATCGCCCGCGCCACGGTCTGCGCCGGCACGGCGCCTTTTTGATGGAGCGCGTAAAGCGTGGCGAGCACCGTCATCTCCGCGTCCACTCCGAAGTAGCGCCGGAGGCGCGGGCGCGTGTCGCTCCTGCCGAAGCCGTCGGTGCCGAGTGACAGCAGTCCGCCCGGAACCCAGGGCGCGATCTGGTCGGGAACGATCTTCATGTAGTCCGACACCGCCACGAAAGCGCCCTCTTCTTTTTCCAGAAGACTTTCCACGTAGGATTTTTTCCGCGGCTCGGTCGGATGGAGCATGTTCCATCTCTTCATTTGTAGCGCTTCGCCGCGCAATAATTTGTAGCTTGTCGCGCTCCAGACGTCCGCCGAGACATCATATTTCTCCGCCAGGATCTCCTGCGCCCGCAGCACCTCGCGGAGAATCGGCCCGCTGCCGAAGATATGCGCCTTATGCTTCGCCCGTTCTTTTCCCGGACGGAATTTATAGAGACCTTTCAGAATGCCTTCTTCGGCGCCTTCCGGCATGGCCGGCATCGCGTAATTCTCATTGTAGAGCGTGAGGTAATAATAAATTTCTTCTCCGTTCTGATACATGCGGCGCATGCCGTCGCGAACGATCACGGCTATCTCGTAAGCAAAGGCGGGATCGTAAGTGAGCAGCGTGGGAACCGCGCTCGCCAGGATGTGGCTTTGTCCGTCCTGATGTTGCAAGCCCTCGCCGGCGAGCGTGGTTCTTCCCGCGGTGGCCCCGAGCAGGAATCCCTTGGCCTTGCTGTCGGCCGCGGCCCATATCAGGTCGCCGACGCGCTGGAAGCCGAACATCGAATAAAAAATGTAAAACGGGATCATGGGAAAACCGAGGTTCGCGTAGCTCGTTCCCGCGGCGATAAACGAACACATCGAGCCCGCTTCGGTGATTCCCTCTTCGAGAATCTGGCCGTCTTTCGCTTCCTGATAATAGAGGAGGGTCTCGCGGTCCACCGGCTCGTAGAGCTGGCCTTTCGGCGAATAGATGCCGACCTGGCGGAACAGGGCGTCCATGCCGAAAGTTCGGGCCTCGTCGGGAATGATCGGCACAACGCGCTTGCCGATGGTTTGATGTCTCAAGAGCTTGGCGAGCAAGCGAACGAAGGACATCGTCGTGGACGCTTCGAGCTGGCCGGAGTCTTTCAGAAATTCGTCGAAAAAATCTTGCGGCGGAATTTCCAGCGGCTCCGGCTTGACGCGCCGTTTCGGCACAAAGCCTCCCAAGCTTTTCCGGCGCTCGAGGAGATATTTGGTTTCCGGGCTGTCCTGCGGCGGACGATAGAAGGGAGTCTCCACGACTTCTTCGTCTTTCAGCGGAATATCGAAGCGGGTCCGGAACTCTCTCAACTCTTTTTCATTGAGCTGCTTTTGCTGGTGCGTGATGTTTCTTCCTTCGCCCGCCTCGCCCATGCCGTAGCCTTTGACGGTTTTGGCCAGGATCACCGTCGGCGATCCTTTATGTTCCACCGCCGTTTTGTAGGCGGCGTAAACTTTTAGCGGATCGTGGCCGCCGCGCAAGAGCTTGTGAATCTGATCGTCCGTCAGATGATTGACTAGCTCGAGCAGCTCGGGATATTTGCCGAAGAAATGCTTGCGCGTGTAGCTGCCGGGCTCGACGGAATATTTTTGATAATCGCCGTCGACCGCTTCCTCCATCCGTTTGATCAGCAAATCCCGGTGCTCGCTTCGGAGCATCGGGTCCCAGTCCGATCCCCAGATGACTTTGATGACGTTCCAACCGGCGCCGCGGAAAATCGCTTCCAGCTCCTGGATGATCTTGCCGTTGCCTCGTACCGGACCGTCGAGGCGCTGCAGGTTGCAGTTCACCACCCAGATCAAATTATCGAGATTCTCCCTGGCGGCAAGGCTCAGAGAGCCGGTGGATTCAGGCTCGTCCATCTCGCCGTCACCGGCAAAACACCAGACGCGCGGCTCTTCGCCCTGCACGAGCCCGCGCGCTTTCAAATAACGGAGAAAGCGCGCCTGGTAGATCGACATGATCGGCGCGAGTCCCATCGACACGGAAGGGAACTGCCAGAACTCCGGCATCAAATAAGGATGCGGATACGACGGCAGCCCCGGAACTTCGGCCAGCTCCTGGCGGAAATGGTGCAGACGCTTCGCCTCGATGCGCCACTCGACATACGCACGCGAGTAATTGCCCGGCGAAGCGTGGCCCTGAAAATAGATCAGGTCGCCGAGCTTGTTGTCGTCGCTGCCCCGGAAAAAATGGTTAAAGCCGACGTCGTAGAGCGTCGCGCATGAGGCGAACGTCGAGATATGGCCGCCGATGCCGTGGTGGATGCGGTTGGCCTTCACCACCATCGCCATCGCGTTCCAACGGACGTAGCTCTTGATGCGTCTTTCGATCTCGCGGTCGCCCGGATAGGGCAGCTCTTTTTCTACCGGGATCGTGTTGATATAAGAAGTGCTGATCGGCTGACGTATGTTGAGCCCCGAGTCCCGCAGTCGCTCGATGAGCTGCTCCATGAAGAGAGGCGCCTCGCCCGAGTCTCTGTTCTTCAGGAGAAATTCCAGAACATGTTCAAGGGAGTCCAACCACACCCGAGTCGCGTTGTGACTGTTGTTGCCCTGTGGAGCCGACAGATCTTTGCGGTTATCATCCTGCTCGGTTGTATCGCGCGGTTCTTTCTTGCCGACTTCCATTTCGCCAGCCTCTCCTTCCTGAAGGGGCGCGTGCCCCCTTGGCCCAGAGTGTTGAAAACTCTGTTTCCAGGCCGGTCAAAAAGGTCTCAGATGCGAGGCGCGCGAAGATCCGAGCCGAGCGGAGACGTACTTATGCAGTACGTCGGAGCGAGGCGATCGAGCGCAACGAAGCAGATGAGCCTTTTTCAACGGCCTGGGCCAGCCAGTAATCTACAGGATAAAATTTCTTGATTCAATTCCATAGCGGAGCTGCCGAGCCACCGGTCGCGTTGGACGTAAGATGAAATATTTGGATGTAACCTTCCCCTCGCCGCAGCAAAACTTAGCGTGTGACGAGGCCCTGATCCTTTGGTGTGAAGATTCGTCTTATAGCGATGAGCTTTTAAGATTTTGGGAGCCCGCCGATTACTTCGCCGTCGTGGGATACTCCGGCAAGATTCATTCCGAAATTGACCTCGCTTCTTGCCAAGCCAACCGCATCCCCATTCTCAGAAGATGTAGCGGCGGCGGGACCGTGCTCCAGGGCCCGGGGTGCCTTAACTATTCTTTGATCCTGAGGATCGATCATCGAGATTCTCTTCGGAGCATCTCTCAAACTAACTCGTTCGTCTTGGGATATCTCAAGCAAGCCCTGGAACCCCTGATCGGCGCGGGAGTCGAAATTCAAGGTCACACCGATCTTGCCGTTGGGGTGCGCAAATTTTCGGGCAATGCTCAATACCGCAAACGCCGCTTCGTTTTGTTTCATGGCACCTTCTTGCTCTACTTCGATATCTCGGTCATCGGAAAATTCCTGCCCGTGCCGCCAAAGCAGCCCGCCTATCGCCAAAACCGGACGCACGAAAATTTTTTGACCAACCTGAATCTTCCGCCCGACAATATCAAGGAGGCGCTGAAACAATCATGGAGCGCCGCAGAGGAATTCGAAAATATGCCCTTTGAAACAATTGAAAGACTGGCGCGGGAGCGATACTCCAGCGACGAATGGAATTTTAAGTTTTAAGAGGCCGCTGAAAAAGTTGTTTTCGTGCTTCGACGGGCTCAGCACGAACGGAAATTTTCTTGCGTTTTCAACGACCCCTCCGTTCGCCCTGAGCACGTCGAAGGGTGAACGGAGAGTTTTTCACCGGCCTATCTACATCAGGACCTGAATCAGCGCCCTGGCGGCTTCGGGAGAAACCCCGAGAGGACGATGGGCAAGTGGTCCCCCTTCGGCGAGGACCGGTTCCAACTCGTCCAGGCTGGGAAGGTCCGTGCGTTTCCAAAACAGGCCGATGGGAATGACCTCGCCCCAGAGGTAGGCCTTGTCGATGGCGGCATGAAAGTTTGTTGGGTCATGGCCCATCTCTTCGAGTTTTTTGACGCGGGCTTTGAAAAACTCATGGCTGTTGTCATTATTGTAGGTGACACAAGGGCTGAACACGTCGATGAGCGAAAAGCCTCTGTGCTGGATACCGCCTTTGATGAGTTCCACGAGATGTTTTTGCTGTCCGGTGAATCCGCGGGCGACGTAGGTGGCACCCCCGGCTATGGCGAGGGAAATCGGGTTGATCGGGTTCTCCGCGCTGCCGAAAGGAGTGCTCTTGGTTTTCATCCCTTTGATGCTGGTGGGCGAGATCTGGCCTGTGGTGAGCCCGTAGATCTGATTGTCCATCACGAGATAGGTGAGATCGACATTGCGCCGCAGCGTGTGGAGGAAATGGTTTCCGCCGATGCCGAATCCATCGCCGTCGCCACCCGTGGCGATGATCTTCAGTTTGTGGTTCGCAAGCTGTGCGCCCGTGGCCACCGCCAGGGCACGACCGTGCAGCGTGTGCATGCCGTAGGCATTCACATACCCCGGCAGGTTGGAAGAGCAGCCGATGCCGCTGACGGTCATCACCTCATGGGGTTGGAGTTCCAACTCGGCGAGCGCCTGCTTGAGCGCAGCGAGAACGCCGAAATCCCCGCAGCCGGGACACCAATCGGGGTCCACTCTCCCCTTGAAGTCCTTGACGGTCAGCTTGGGACGTTCCCCTTTGGCTTCCACTCTGCTCCGGGCTGGGGTTTCTGTTTTCAACATGGGCAGGCTCATATCTTTTCTCCTCAGACCATCACTTCATGGACCGGCACGTATTTTTTGCTCGCGCCTGTCAGGATAGCTTTTACGCCGTCAACGATGTGGTGCGGCATAAACGGCTCGCCGTCGTATTTCCGCACATGGCCATCGGCCACGATGCCGGTCTCTGATCGCAAATAGCGCGCGAATTGGCCGCTGTAATTGTTTTCCACGATGATGAGCTTTTTGCTTTGCGAGAGAATCGATACAATCTCCTCCGAGTGGAGGGGAACGAGCCACCTGATCTGAAGATGGTTTGCGACAATTCCTTCTTCCTCGGCAAGCTTCTCCATCGCTTCGCGGATAACTCCCTCGGTTGAGCCCCAACCCACGAGCGTGACTTGAGCGTTGCTCGGGCCGAAAATCTTGGGCGGCTCCAGCAGGGAAAGAATACCCGCCATCTTACGCATGCGCTTTTCGTGCATCGCCTGGCGCTTGTGCGGGTTGGTGAACTCGTCGCTGATCAGCACGCCGTCTTCGTCGTGTTCATCGGTCGCCACCACGTGGACGTATCCCGGCGTGCCCGGCAATGCGCGCGGCGAGACGCCGCTTTCGCTTAACTGGTAGCGCTGATACCCATCGTGGGCTGGGCCATCGCCGTTGAGCCCAATGATCTCTCCCCTGTCGATGGGAACGTTGAAATCCAGCTCTGATGGATACACGCTCGACCTGCCTTCCGAAAGCAGCAGGTCGGAAAGGACGATGCCCGGGCATTGGAATTTGTCGACTAGATTGAAGAGTTGCGGCACCGTCTTAAAACAATCTAAGATCGTCGTCGGAGCAACGATGATGCGCGGGTAATCGCCCTGGCCCGCCCCCATCACTTGCCAGAGATCGCCTTGCTCTGTTTTGGTGGGAACGCCGGTGGCCGGACCCGCCCGCTGGACGTTAATGCAAACGACCGGGATTTCCATCATCGCCGCCGAGCCAAGTCCCTCGCTCATCAGAGCGAAACCGCCGCCGGAAGTCGCGCACATGGCGCGGCAGCCGGCATGCGCGGCGCCGATCGCCATATTGATAACCCCGATCTCATCTTCAACCTGCCGTACCATGATGCCCAAATCGCGGCCGTGCCGGGCCATCCAATGCAGCACTCCGGTCGCCGGACTCATCGGATAGGCGCAGTAAAATCGCACTCCCGCCGCGGCCCCACCCATCGCCAGCGCTTGGTTGCCCTCGAAGAACGCGAGTTTCTTGCCGGTGTCGGGGAGCGAGAACGGGAACGGCTTGAAATGAGCAGCGGCGTGCTCGTAGCCCGCGTGCGCGACGCCGACGTTCTCCGCAATCACGGCCTCGCCTTTTCTCTTGAACTGAATCGTCAGGATCTCTTCGAGAGGTTTGAACTCGACACCGATCAATCGCAGCAGAGCTCCAAGGGCAATGGTATTTTGCACCAGATCGCCCTTGACGTTGGGAGCGAGCTCCTTGACGGAAAAGGAACAGAGCTGGACGCCGTCGTTGGCTGCTCCAGGTTTGATCTTGTCGCTGTTATAGAGGACGGCCGATCCGGCTCTCATGAGCTTTAGATGCCGATCCATACTGTCCTGGTTGAGCGGAACCAGCACGTCCAACTTGTCGCCCATGCTGAGAACCGGTTGGTCGCTGGTTCTGAGCGTCAGGAAGATATGGCCGCCGCGTATGATGGACTGGTAGGCGTTATACGCATTTAGATGAAGGCCGCGCCGCACGAAAATCCGCGCAAGAATATCTCCTGGAGTCGCAATCCCTTGACCGGCGGCGCCGCCAATCCCGATGGCTAGATCAAATTTCCCCATGACCGATTTTCTTCGAAATTGTCTTCCCGGCTCCACAACCACACTGGTTTTGTTTACCCTATTAGTCCCCTTCCTTTAAAGTTGCAAGCCTGATTGGCGCCTGGCGCGCGGCAATGAATAGGCAACATTGACAGCGGAGAGTTCAGACGGGTAAAGTGCATTCTGTTTAGGCGGGTCCTCCAGGCGCTAAGAAGAATACCCTAGCCTGGTTCAGCATAGCCCGTGCTATTTGCCATTCAACGCCGGTTGATCGATGTTCCCGCGAAGAGGCGATTCGGCCGAAAGGAGGCTTACCGTGGCAGAGGACATACAGGTGAAAAGGGAAATCGTGCTGGAGGCGGACGCGGAGACGCTCGAGAAGATGCGCAAGGAAGGGCATGCGAGAGGATTTACAGTTTACTGCGACGAAGGAGAGCATGTCGGCGGGGATAACACGGCGCCGCCTCCGCTGGCCTATTTCGGGCTCTCACTGGCCTTCTGACTGCTTACCCAGATTTCCCGGTACGGGGAAATGATGAAAACCAAAATCGACAAGGCGCGTGTATTTGTGAAGGCCAAATTCAAAAGCGAAGGCTCGGTGCTGGCGGAGACGGTGAAGGCGCAAGGTTTGGGTTTTGAGACGCGCTTGGAGTTAGAGTCGAAAGAACCGCCGGAGCGGGTTGCCGCAGTCGTGCGCAACGCTGAGAATGGCTGCTACGTTCTACAGAGCCTCCTCAATCCGGTGCCGGTGGAACGAAAATTCGCTTTGAATGGGACCGAGTTCAACCCTGACGGGTTTGCACGAACTTAATCCCTACACGTAGAGTAGCCGCTTTCCTACCATCAGAGACTCCACATAATCCCTGCGCAGACTTTTGTAGTCTTCCGTCAGCTCCACGCCGAGCGCATCGGCCATGCGGGTGATGAAATTCCGGTAACTCGTCACCGCCGCGATATCGAGAATCTCAGCGTCGCTCCAACCCGCATGCCTCAGCGCCTGGATGTCCGTCTCGGTTATCTCGCTCGGCCGGAGAGTCATTTTCTCTGCGTACTCCAACATGGCAGTATCCTTCTCGTCCAGCCCGGCGTTGCGGTAATCGTGGGCGATCTTCATGACCACGTCGTAGTTCCCGCCGATTTCCTTACGGAGAAACTCTCCGTGGGCAACCGTTCAATAACTGCATTTGAGGAGAGACCCAACCAAAACCGAGATCATCTCCTCGCGCTTGACGCCGAGGCTTGAGCCACCGAACTGGATCGCGCGTGAAAACCTGTGCTGGGCCTCCAGAAGGTCCGGGCGCAGGCTAAAGAGTTTGGCGATATTGGAGACCTTGCCCGAGTGGTTGTTCTTCCGTTTGTCGTAGATCTCCTTGATCGCGCCCGTGGCTTCAGACTCATCAATGGTCTTGATGAACGGCATTTTCAAAATCCTCCCGTGAGAAAATCGCCCTCAGGTCAGGACCCTACAATTGCCCATTTACCCAGTCAAGCGTAGAGATCGGCGCAGTTTATGCCTGTCGGGTTGCCGGGATTCTGTGTTTCAACATAACAAAACCGCCGCCGAGAATGATGCCAAAAATCACATGACCAACAAGGCTTCCCATCGCAACCGACCGCATCGGCGCCATCAGGAGCGGGGCAAAAGGCGGCATGCCGAGAAATACCGGCATCAATATCAGCGCTCCCAAAATCCACCATACAAAACCGTACACGGCACCCCATCCAAGGCCGGCAACAAAGCTTTGCACGCGACCACCGAACAGCCAGCCAAAGATAGCGCCGATGACTGCGCTGTTAAACAGGTGGTACAGCCAACCGACGAGCGGACTACCGGAGCGCACGACCATGGCGACCATCGCCATCATGGGCATCTGTCCTCCTTGAGGCGTTGGCGCGCTCATTATCTGCATCATCATGCCGAAGACGATTCCCCCCGTGAGACCCGCTACAAGGCCACTGCTGATATCTGAGCGCATGGTTATTCTCCTTTCAGTTATTTTATTGCTATAACGGAAAACGGGGTGAATGGTTCCCGCAAATCATCCAGCTTCGGAATCTTCGGCACGAGGACTCCGGGAACTATAACCACTCTCCCACCGTTTTATGATTGCGCCGCTGCGCCGGTCCTGATTAGAATTGCCGCGTGGCTTGGGGGAACAAGGAGGATGCCAGGGAAAAATTCGCCAGGGAGGCGATGACGCACCTCGACCATCTTTACCGTGTTGCCGTCCATTTAGCGAAAGAGCCGGACCAGGCTCAGGATCTCGTGCAGGAGACCTATGCGCGCGCGCTAAATTCTTATGAACAGTTTGTGGCCGGCACCCATTTGAAAGCGTGGCTGACAAAGATCCTCCATAATTTGTTTTTCGACCGTTACCGCGAGGCAAAGCGCTGGGTATCGGTCGAAGAAGATAAAGCCGGGAAGGATGAAGAGAGCGACTACTGGCAAAGGATACCGGCGGAAAATCCCGGGCCGGAAAGCAACATCCTGCGCGAGGAGTTAAGCAATAAAATCTCCGATGCGATAAAAAAACTGCCCGAGGAGTTCCGCACGCTTATCATTCTGGTCGATATGGAAGATTTCTCCTATGCCGAGGCGGCCGAAATCCTCTCTTGTCCTTTGGGCACCGTTCGCTCGCGGCTTTCCCGTGGCAGAGAACTGTTGCATCGCTACCTGAAGGATTACGTAGGGACCAAAGAGAAAGTCTGAAATGACAATGAAGTGCGAAGAAGCGCAAGAGCTCATCACGGCCCTGGTTGACCATGAACTAACCGGGCCGGAGCGGGCCTCAATAGAGGAGCACCTTGGGGGCTGCTCAAGCTGTCAGATTATCTATAGTCTTCAGCTTGCGCTCAAGAAAGCGGTTCACAAAGCCGGCGCCGGGCTCAAAGCGCCCGCCGCGCTGAGGGAAAGAATTCTCCACGATCCGCGCATTTTTACACCGAAGCCTGCCGTCTTCGAGCCGCTCCGGATTTCAAGACTTTATCTCCGGCCGGCGCTGGCCGCAGCCTTACTCATCGTACTGGTTCTTCCCGCGCTTTACTTGATGCGGCCGGCGGCAAAGCCGCTATCCTTGAGCGCTCTTGAAGTCCACGAAAAAATCATCGGCGGCGAGCTGTCTTTCATTCGCGGCGGGAGCGCTCAGGAAATCAAGGAAACGCTCTATCTTTCCGTGGCTGGCGCCTTCGCTCCGATGACTTACGATCTGACGGCGTTGAAGCTAAAGGCCGTGGGAGGCACAGTCCGAGAATTTGACGGCCGAAAAGTTCTTGTAACCATTTACGAAGGCGACGGCCTAACGGTGACCTGCTATACCTTTCTCGGCACGGAAACCGATGCGCCGCCCGCGGCCGAGCGCTTCTACGACGCGGTCAAGAAAATTAATTTCTATACCTATTCGCGCGGCGGGATCAATGCAGTTCTGCATCGCGAAGGGAACCTCATCTGCATCCTGGTCTCCCCGCTGCCCGCGTCTCAACTTCTCAGTCTGGCTCGATCCAACGCCTGATCGGCAGCTCGTTGAACGATACGCGACGGATGAGTGGTGATTCAGAACGTAGGCTTTTGGGCGGCATGTCGGCGCGCGCCCTCTCAGCCGGTTGCGGTTTATTTCTCGCTCCAGGAGTCGTCGTAAAATTCGTGCGCATCGAAATCGAGCGCCAAACCTTTATGCTGCTGTGAAAGTTTGTCGTAAATCAAACCGCCGATCGCGGCCGCGCCGATGCCCCAAAACGCACAGTTTTTAAAATACGTGATTTGCGAGTCGTGGGTGCGCCCGCGCTTTTCGCCGCGGATGACCTGGCCCGCATCGACGATCTTTCGCGCGATGAGCGGACGGTCGAGCGAGGCTTCCCAGAAGACGGCCGTTTTATCCAATTCTTCCTGTCCCCAAACGTTCGTCATTAAAATATCGGCGCGTTCCAACGTACGATCGTCGATCTCGCGTCGCATTTGCGTGACGTGGCCGCGTTGCAAAAGTCCGACGTTGCTCGAAACGATGGAAGTCACATGCTGCCCCGGAACGAGCCAATCGCCGTCGAAAACGGGAACGTTTGAATTGGTTGCGCAGACGATCACGTCGGCGCCGTCAATCACCTCCGCCGGTGACTGAGCGGCGGCGACGTCGATGCCCAAGACCGCGCTCATTTCCGCCGCGAATTTTTCCCGATTCTCCCGGGTCGGACTGAAGACGCGGACTCTCTTGATGGACTTTCGAATGCAGGTGAGCGCCAGCAGGTGGAGCTTCGCTTGATCCCCGGCGCCGAAGATCCCGGCGACCTCGCAATCTCTGCGCGCGAGGAGATCGGTCCCGACCATCGACGCGCACGCCGTCGGCATCGCGACGACGCTGTTCGCATTGGGCAGCTCCTTGGGATGCATTTCGCCTATGAGAATCAGCTTCAGCGCCGCCGTGTCGCTGTCATAAAGGACAAGGACCGGGCGCCCGCGCCGGGGGTATTTTTGCTTGTCGCCGAAGATTCGCACCAGCTCGGCGTGCGTCATGATACCCGTCGTTCCGTAAGCCGGAGCGGCTCCTTGGTGCAGCGTAATGCGCACGTTTTCAGGCGTGTGCGTCCGGCGCCTAAGCTCCGCGACTAGCGGGTCTTTCGCCCAGTTGCGAAAGGCTTCGAGCATCGCATCGACCGCTTCCGACATCGTGAGAATGCCGCGGTGATCGTCCGGTTTTGCTAAAATCGCCCTCGGCTCAGCCATGGTCTCTCCTCCAACGGAGACTCCGGGTCATCAGCGACGGAGTTTAACGAAGCGGAGACGGCGATACAACCGGCGGCTCGCTCGTTTCAAGCCGACGTCGGCTCATTGACACGTCGTAACTCACCCAGGTAAAGTCCCCATCCAAAACTTCCCGGGTGAACCGCTATGACCAATCTCATCCATCCCTGGTTCGTGCGCAAGGATCTGGACGGCTTTTTCGGTCTGATGATCGACAACCTGATCCAGTTGATTCTGATCGTCAGCCTCTGCCGCGAGCTGATCCATCTGCCGGACGCTTATATCTTCGGGCGGATTCTTCCCGGCGCGGCGATTTCAATTCTGGTGGGAAACTTTTTCTATGCCTGGCAGGCGCGCCGGCTGGCGCGCGAGACCGGGCGCGAGGACGTGACGGCGCTGCCTTACGGCATCAACACGGTGAGTCTCTTCGCCTACGTCTTCTTCATCATGCTGCCGATCTACCAGGAGACCAAAGATCCGATATGGGCGTGGAAGATCGGACTCGTCGCCTGCTTCCTCAACGGCGTCATCGAGATCGTCGGCGCGTTCATCGCGGAATGGGTGCGCCGGATGACGCCGCGCGCGGCGCTGCTTTCGGCGCTGGCGGGCATCGCGATTACTTTCATCTCGATGGATTTCAGCTTCCGGATCTTCGACAAGCCGCTGATCGCGATGTTGCCGCTGGCGCTGATTCTCATTTCCTACTTCGCGCACCAGAGATTTCCACTCGGCCTGCCGGGAGGATTGGTGGCGATTCTCGTCGGCGCCGCGCTCGCGTGGGGGCTCGGCGCGATGTCGGGAAAAAGCTGGAGCGCCGGCTTCGCTCTCTCGCCGCCCGTTTTTACCGGCGGCTCATTGTGGGAAGCGCTGTGGAGCCCTGAAATTTTGAAATACATGTCGGTCATTTTTCCCATGGGAATTTTCAACGTGGTCGGGTCGCTGCAAAACATCGAGAGCGCCGAGGCCGCGGGCGATCGTTACAAGACTTTTCCATCGCTGATGGCGAACGGCATCGGCTCGGTCGCGGCTTCGCTCTTCGGCAGCGCTTTTCCGACGACGATTTACATCGGCCACCCCGGCTGGAAGCGGCTCGGCGCGCGCTCCGGCTATTCGGCGCTGAACGGCATCTTCATCGCTTTCATCTGTCTCACCGGCACGATTCAGGGCGTGCTCAACTTCATACCGCTCGAAGCGGGCATCGGCATTCTTCTCTACATCGGCATCATCATCACCGCGCAGGCCTTTCAAGAGACCCCGAAGGAGCATGCGCTAGCCGTCGCGCTGGGACTTTTTCCCGCGCTCGCCGCCTGGGGGCTGCTCATGGTCGAGACCGGATTGCGAGCTGCGGGAAAGTCGCTCTATGACGTGGGTCTGCCGGCGTTCGCGCAGAGCCTGGCGATTCACGGCATGATCTCGCTCGAGCGCGGATTTATTTTCAGCTCGATGATTCTCGCGTCGATCGGCGTCTTTTTGATCGAGCGGCAATTTTTCCGCGCCGCGTGGTGGTCGTTGGCCGCGGCGCTTTTTTCCGCCGTCGGCATTATCCACGCCTACGAGCTGACGCCGGGAGGCGTCGTCAGCCGCTTCGGCCTCCTCGCCGCGCCCGAGTTTGTGGTGAGTTATCTGCTGCTGTTTCTTCTTTTCCTGGCGGTGGGCTGGTGGGAGAAGAAGTAGGAGGATCGCTTTTTCCAACTCTTGTGACCCGATAGCGATTATGTTAGCTCTGAATCTGCATGGGCCTAATTTACAAAAAAGTTTTGGTTAAGGGGAACAAGAGTAAACGGACTCTTCGCGTCCTTATGGACACTGGAGCTTCGAGTACCGTTATCCGCTCCGATATTGCTCGTAAGCTGGGCACTCCCGCCCCACTGGCGAGAAAGATCCTGGCTGAGTTCGCGAGCGGCAAGGGTGAAGTCAAAGAGATGGTAAGCCTCTCTTTGCAGATAGATGGCCATGAAGTTGTGACTCCAGCGCTTCTGCTCGATGACTTAAGCGAAGAGCTTTTGATCGGCGCGGAATTCTTCCAGCGGTACAAGATTCTACTAGATCCAGAACGGGAAGATATCCGTTTCACCGACCTCGAGGCCCTCAAGGTCAAAATTATTTAAGGGTTCCCTTTCCCACCGGCAAGATTGTCATTCTCCGCCGTCGGCATTATCCACGCTTATGACCTTAACCCGGGGGATGTCGTGACCCGCTTCGGCCTCCTCGCAGCGCCGGAGTTCGCGGTGAGTTACTTGCTGCTGTGTCTGCTATTTCTGGCGGTGGGCTGGTGGGAAAACAAACGGAAAACCGACTGAGGCTGTCATAACTCCGGCGCGTTAAAACTCTCCCTTATAAAACCCTCTCTGTCCCCGCGCCTCTTCCACGCCGACTTCGAGGTTGGAGAGCTTCGCGCCGGGAAACTGCCGTCGCACTTTGCGCCGGATTTTTCCGGCGATGTATTCCGCCAGGAGCTCGGTGCTGGTGTTGGCGATCGGAAGCAGCAGCGCATCGCGCGCCGGCAGGACGATGCGCTGGTCGCGATAAAGCACGATGACATGTCCGTTGCCGCGACGGATTTTTAGCGCGGAAGAATCGCGCTGGATCAGCGTCCGGTGATCCAGGTCGTCGCAGATGTTTTTGATCAGCGGTTTGAAGGCGATGAAGTCGAGCACGATGCCGGCGCGGTCCAAATCGCCCTCGACCGCGACGGAGACCTGATAGTTGTGGCCGTGCAGCGCTTCGCGTTTGCCGTTGGCGAAAACGAGGAAGTGAGCGGAAGCGAAATTGAAATAATCTTTTTCGACTTCGATGATAAATCGCCGCGGCATGGAATTCATGAGAATTACGCAGCCACTTCGACGGTAGCGTAAAAATCCACCTGCCTCGCTGTACGTTTCGGTTTTACTGAGCGGTGTCGCGGCACCGGCGGTTTATCGCCATCCTCGCGCATTCCTCGAAGGTGAAGCGCAATGGCTTTTTCAACCCGACGAAGAGCGGCATCAATGGTCTTACCGGTCGCAACGCAACCAGGTAGGTCCGGTACGGAAGCGCCCCAATCGCTGTCGATATCTTTGTTGATGCGAACCAAATACTGTAGCTTTTTCATCGTTTGACTCCTTTGAGGCCGGCCTGCCGCATGACCGATCCCAACGTGCCTTTCGGCATATCGTCGCCTGGATGACCACTGACGGTCACGCGACCTGATTTCTGAGGGTGCTTGAATTGCCGGTGACTACCCGCTGTGACCACCAACCTCCATCCGTCCGCCTCTAGCAGACCGATCACCTCGCGCACCTTCACAAGAGCACTATAGCAGAAAGAGAAAATGATCCGCCAGCAAGGAGCCCTAGCTATGTAATGTACTCGTTCCGACGGCTTCGGATATATTTTTAAATCCGTCGCGCTCGATCAACTTGAGCAAGCCCCGGTTGATGCGCTTCACCACGGCGGGACCTTCGTAGACAAAGCCCGTCAGAATCTGCACGGCCGTTGCGCCGGCCTGGATCTTTTCATAGGCGTCTTGGGCGGTGAAGATGCCGCCGACGCCGATGATCGGCAACCGGCCGCGAGTCGTCTTATAAATGTGGCGCACAAACGAAGTCGCTTTGGCTTTCAACGGGATGCCGCTGAGACCGCCCGGCTCGTTTACCTTGCACACGAGGGTCTCGCGCATGAACGCCGTCGCGTTGGTGGCGATGATCCCCGCCACGCGCTTCGCTTGGGCGACTTCGATAATTTCGTCGAGCTGGGACAGCTCCATGTCCGGCGCGACTTTGACCCATACGGGTTTTTCCTGCGTTCCTATCTTGGCGGACAGCTCGCGGTTTTTCTCCTGGATCACGCACAAGAGCTCGGCGAGGAGATCTTTTCCCTGAAGGTCGCGGAGATTGGGCGTGTTCGGCGAGCTGACGTTCAGCGTGAAGAAATCGCCGTAGGAAAAAAGCGTCGTGAACGTAAACAGAAAATCTTTGGCGGCGTCCTTGGTCGCGACGATTTTCGTGCGGCCGATGTTGATCCCGAGAGGGATCTTGGGCCATCCGCCGCCGCCTCGGATCTCGTCCAGTCGAGCGGCGATCGCTTCCGCTCCTTCGTTGTTGAAGCCCAAGCGGTTGATGAGAGCCGAATCTTCGGGCAGGCGAATGAGGCGCGGCTTGGGATTGCCGGCCTGTCCTTGCGCGGTGACCGCGCCGATCTCGATAAAGCCGAAGCCGAAGCCCGGCCACGCTCGGATCGCCAGGCCGTTCTTGTCAAAGCCGCCGGCCAATCCGACGGGATTGCGGAAACTCAAGGAGCCGACGCGAACGCGGAGCCGGTCGTCGCTGACGGCGAAGAAACGCTCGAGCGGCCCTTCGAGAAAAGCCGCGTTGGAGAGCAGGGCCAAGGTCTGCTCATGAGCTTTTTCCGGATCGCGGAGAAAGAGGATGGGACGAAGGATACGTTTGTAGAACATGTCGCGTGGACTTTCGGAGTTAGGATTCAACGATAAAGCTCCTTCAGCAAACCGCTTTTCTCCAGGTTGTCGAGAAAGCGATGCTCGATGAACTGCTCCGGCTTGGCATTCTTCGCCGCGGGAACCGTCTTCGCCAGATCGTCCAGAGCGTTCTGCATGCCCGTCATGTTGATATACGGGGCCTTCTCCAGGACCTTCCCGACGTAAAGATCGTAGGCCTTCTGAAGGAGAGTGGAATCTTCGATTTTGGTGTACTTTGCGATGGACTTGAAAGTCAATTCTCTGTCGGTTCTGGCGCGGTGGATGCCTCTCGCGTAGGTGCGCATGAATCTATCCACCAGATCGGGCTTTCTTCTCATGATCCCTCCTTGCACGATCAACGACGGATTTGGAAAGGCGAGATCCATATCGGTGATGTTGACGAGCTCCTTGAAGCCGAGTTTTTCTACCGCGAAGAGAGTCGGCGGAGAGACCAGGCCGGCGTCGATGGAGCCGCCTTGGAGGCCGCCCATAATGGAGCTCATCGCCCCCATTTGAAGGATGGTCACGTCCTTTTGGGGATCTAGATTATGTTTCCTGAGGGCGAACCGGGCAGAGATATCGGTGGCGGAGCCGAAGCGCGTAACCCCGACCTTTTTCCCCTTGAGACCCTCAACGGTCTTGATCTCCGGCCTTACATAGATGGAAAAAATCAATTTATTTGTGGTATTCCCAACAACCTTGATATCGGCCCCTTGAAGAGCGGCCGCCATGGCAGAGCTGCCGTTTAAAGCCGCGATGTCAACCTCCCCGGCGACCGCCACCTGGGCGAGCTGGCTGCCGCTGGGGATCAGGATCATTTGATCTTCCAGTCCTTCCCTGGCAAAAAGACCGGCGTCGTGCGCGACCCAGAGGCCGATGTAGGAACCGCTGATCGAGCTATAGCCGATAAGAATTTTCTCCGCGCTCCACGACCACGGCGGCGCCGCAAAGAGCAGAAAAAAAATGCCGACCATCACGCGTTTCATCGCTTCTCCTTATTCATCGCAGCGGCGAACAGGCCGCGGGAATCATCAAGGCATTTTCCTGCTTGAGCATGAATTCTCTGGTCTGGGGCGGCCATCCCGGAATTTTCATCGACTCGGCGCGAAGCCGCTCGCGCTCGCCCGCGTCCTTGTAAGGCCACACGTGGATGTACTGGTTCAGCGATCCGATCGCGCTGTACCAGGCGCCAGCCAGCGGTGAGAGCTTGACGCGCGCGGGGATCGCCTTGCCGAAGCGCTCCAATACCGTGGGCATCGTCCCCGGCTTATAGGTGTAGATCCGGATCTCGTAAAGATTTCCCAGCTTTCTTGCTTCCAGCGGCGGCGAGAACGGCGCGGGCAGGAGGATCTTACTGTCCTGAAACAAAATGAACTCGTGCGTCTTGGGCGGCCACTTGCCGGTCTTGCGCGCTTCCTGGCCGATGCGCTCGCGTTCCTCGAAGCTTTCGTACGGCCAAACGTGAACCACCTGGTTCAGGGTGCCCACCTCCGAGTGCCAGATGCCTCCGAGTGGAGAAAATTGCTGGCGCGCGGCGAGCCCCTCTTCAAAACGCTGCATGAAGCTCGGCACCGTACCGGGTTTCAGTAAATAGGTTCGGTATTCAATAATCATTTTATTCTCCCTCCTTACGCCCTTTCGATTTTTAAATACACACCCGGCGGCACGAGGCGATAAACATGCACGGGCTGCGAGACGTTTTTCAACTGGTGCTCGCCCGCGTCTTGCAGCACGTAATGTTCTTTGATCCGCTCCGCCGTCTCCGGTCCGACCATGACCTCGCCGCCTTTGGTCAGGCCCGCGACGCGCGCGGCGAGATTCGTCGTCGGGCCCGAGGCGGTGAAGGTCCAACGCCCGCCGCCCGTCGCGTCGAGCTTGGTCGCGCCCACGAGCGCCGGGCCGCTGTTGATCCCGACGTGAATCGCAACAGTCGGATAGATGCCGACGAACTCGCGGTTGAGGCTCGTGACTTTCGCCAAAAGTTGAAAGGCGGTTGTGGCGGCGTTGAGCGCGTGGGGCGCGGTGCTCCCCTCGCTCTGGAAGATCACCATCAGGCCGTCGCCGGCGGTCTCATTCACGTCGCCGTGATGCGCTCGGATGATTTCCAGAAAGCTGGAAAAATAATCCTGGATCATGCGGTTCAGCCGCTGCGCCGGCAATTGCTCCGAGAGGCGCGTGTAGCCCTCCACGTCGAGAAACAGGACCGAGACGTCCGCCTCGCGCTTTTCCAGCTCGCGCGCGTCGGGATTTTTCTCCAAAAGCCTGGTCACGGCCTCCGGGACGAACTTGATCAGCTCGCCTTTCACCTGCTCGAGCAGCTCCACTTTTTGCAGCGATTCTTTGAGACTGTCGAGCGCGCCTGCAAGCTCGGTGTTGCGCGCTTCCAGATCTTCGTGCGCGTTTTTTAATCGGCCGGCCATGTCGTTGATGGCCCGCCCCAGGTCGCCGATCTCGTGCTGGCTTTGCATCGTCACGCGCGTCTCAAAATCCCCGCCGCCGATCCGGCGCGCGGCCGCCGCGACCAGGGCGATCGGCCGCAGCACCACGCGGCCCAAAAATATCACCAGAGAGGCGGTCACTCCGAGGATCGTCAAAAGCGCGACCATAAGCTGGCGGTTCCGGGCTGCCCGCAGGTCGGCATCCAGCCGCTCCAGACCGAGGCTTACCCTGATGACACCCCGGACCTTGTGGTCCTCGCCGTGGCAGTCCTGGCATTCTTTTCGGTTTTCCAGAGGACGAAAAAACGTCAGCGCACGTCCAGCGCTGTTCGTCTCGTAGGTCTCCTGCGGCGCCAGCGTCTCCACCGCGCGCGTGAACAACGGATCACTGATCGTCTTGCCCGGCTCGCGGCGCATCTTGGTGAGTCGTTCGACCAGCCCCGCGCCGAGGATGCCTCCCGCGTCGATCTCCTCGACTGTTTTTAGGTCGCTGAAGGCTTCGACGCCGTTGCGCCGGTAGACATCGAGAACACGGACATCCTTGAGCTCTTTCTTAAGCTCCTGCACCAGACGGAGGATGATGTCGGGATGTCCTTCGAGCATTCCGTTTTCGATGCTCGTTGTGATGGAGGCCGTCAGCAGCCGGGCCGTCTCCCGGTTCCCGGCCACCAGCACCTCCGCCTCGCGCTGGATGTTCAGGATCACCAGCACGCCGAAACCTAAGATGAGTATGGCCAGAATCAGCGCGATCACCTTGACCTGAAGGTGCCGCTGAAACATTTGCATGAGCGCCATCATGGAGAATCGATTCCTTGATGTTCTGTTTCCCACAGATGCGGGAATAATTGCAACAGGCGCACCGCCGCGCTATTTTCATGTTGGAGGGACAATGGAATATCGGGAGTTGGGCGCGACCGGAGTCAAAGTCCCGGAAATCGGGTTCGGCACCTGGCAGTACCAGGGCGGCAGCGAGCCGTTAAGAAAAGCCGTCGAGCTCGGCGCGTCTTTGATCGACACGGCGGAGATGTACGGCACAGAAGAAGCCGTCGGCGCCGCGATCAAAGGAATACGGCAAAAAGTTTTCATCGCGACCAAGGTCTCGGGCAACCATTTACGCTACGACGAAGTGCTGCGCGCCGCCGACGGCAGTCTCAAGCGGCTGGGCATCGACACCATCGACTTGTATCAAATCCACTGGCCCGATCCTGCCGTGCCGATCGCGGAGACGATGGGCGCGATGGAGCAGCTCGTGGGCGCCGGCAAAGTGCGGTTTATCGGCGTGAGCAATTTTTATCTCAAGAATCTTCGCGAAGCCGAAGCCTGCACGACCAAGCACAGGATCGTCGCCAATCAAGTGAAGTACAGCCTCCACGAGCGCGGCGCTGAAGAAGACACGCTGCCTTATTGTCAGAAGAACCGGATTACCGTGATCGCTTACAGCCCTCTGGCGCGCGGCGAACTCACAAAAAAGCCGTTGCTGCGGAACCACCGGGCGCTCGGTGTGCTCCAGAAAATCGCTTCTGACACCGGCAAGACCATGGCTCAGGTGGCGCTCAATTGGTGCATCTCGAAACCGGGTGTCATCGCGATTCCGAAGACCGACAAGGTAGACCGCGTGGTCGAAGCGTGCGGCGCATCGGGCTGGAAACTGTCGCAGACTCAAATTGCTGCTTTAGAGAAAGCTTTCCTCGCCTAGCGATTATCGAGTATCCAGCGCGCGACCTCGTCATGCCGCGCGAACCAAACTCCAGGAAAGCCTTTGATATAGCGTAAAATTTTCGCCAGCATCGCGGACATGAGCGGCCGCCCGCCGAAGTGGGCGTGGACGGTGAGATTGATCATGCCCATCGGCTCGTTCCCGTAAAGGAAATCGAAAGTATCTTTGTAGACCTGATAAAAATCTCGCGGGCTGCCGCGCAGCACGCGGTTGTCGGTGAAGTCGCTGTGAGGAATGGCCACCAATGCGCCTTTCGAAGTTTTCAGCGCATAAGGCAGATCGGTATCGTTGTAGTCGCCGTGCCACTGGAAACCTTCTTCGGCGAGAAACTCGGACGTGTGCTCGGTCGGCGCTGCAACCGGGCTGAACCAGCCGCGTGGCTTCGCGCCCGTGACGCCCTCGATAATGCGCGCGCAGCGGCGAATGACTTCTTTCTCTTCCTCCGCGCTGAGATAGGGGAGAATCAGATCCTGTGTGTACGAGTGGCCCGCCAGCTCGTGGCCTTTGTTGTGCAGCTCGCGCGCGGCTTCCGGAAACTGCTCCGCGGCCTTGCCGCTGATGCAGACCGTCGCGCGCACTTGGAATTCATCCAGCACTCTCATGATTCGCCGGATGCCGGTCTTGCCGCCGTACTCGGCCCAGGAAATTCCCAGCCGATCGACGGTCCCCGGCTTGAGCGAAGTCGTCATCGGCGAGTAGGGCGGCGCCTTGCCCTCCGACCAGCTCTCGAACATCACCGTCGGGAGTACGGCGAGGCGCGCGTTGTTCGGCCAGGATTTCATTTGCTGCCGAAACCGCTGCGCCAGAGTTCAGCGATTTTTCTAAGCTCCTCTTGAGAAAGAGGAGTCTCGGCGGCGGCCGTATTCTCGCGCGCCTGCCGGGCGTTGCGGCCTCCGGGGATCACCGTGCTGACCGCTGGATGCGCTACGCAAAAGGCGATTGCAGCCTGGGCGAGAGACCGGCCGGGTTTTTCCAGGAAGCGAAGACGATCTACTTTATCCAGTTGTTCCTTAAAAATATTTCCAGCGAAATTGCGCGCGCGAACGTCGTCGCCTTGAAAGCGTTGCTGATCTTCGGGCTTGAGCTTGCCGCTCAGCAGACCGCGGCGCAGCGGCACTCGGACGATGATGCCGACGTTTTCTTTTTGCGCGAGAGGGAAAATTTTGTCCGCCGGCTCCTGGATGAGTAAATTATACTCGAGCTGGATGGTAGCGGAGCGCCCGCCTTCGATCGCCGCTAGAGCCTCCTCGACATTGTTGATCGAGACTCCGTAGTGGCGAATCTTTCCCTCTTTCCTCCGCCGCTCGAGCAGCTCCCATACCTCGCCGTTGCGAATGACCTCGACGTTCGGATTGTGCAACTGATAGAGATCCACGTAGTCGGTTTGCAGCCGCTGGAGACTTTCGTCCATCACGCGGCCGATGTGCGCCGCGGAGAAATCGGTCTTGCCCCGGTTCGGTCCGACCATGAAATTGCCGCCTTTGGTCGCGAGGATGACTTTGTCGCGGCGGCCTTTGAGCGCTTTGCCGAGCAGCGTTTCCGAGTAGCCGGCGCCGTAGGCGTCGGAGGTGTCGATAAAATTAACGCCGAGATCGAGCGCCGCGTCGATCGCGGCGAGTGAGTCTTCATCCTTCGTCGGCCCGAAGTGCCCCGCGTGCACCATCGTTCCGAGCCCGACCGCGCTCACGCGCAAGCCGGTTTTGCCTAGAGTTCGGTATTCCATGATTCCTCCTGAGGCGCCGACTCAATCCCATAGCGCCGGCAAATCACCTTCCTCTTTTCTACAAATTTGGGCATAATTGCAACACTGCCGACAAAGACCATGGGTTACGTTCAACGAAGCCTGGCGCCCGGTGAGCGCATCCTCTACCGGACGAAGCTGCACCCGGTGATTTTCGTTTGGCCGATTCTTTTTTTTCTCATTGCCGGCGTAGCGTTCAAGAGCGGATTCGAAGTCGCCGCACAAATCTTTTTTTCGCTAGCCCTTCTAACAACGTTCCTGGTTGTTGAGACGTACTTGAGGTCGGAGTTCGCGGTGACGAACAGAAGAGTTATGGGAAAAAATGCCGCAGGTTATGTTCCAATGTACCCGGAAGTAGCGCTCGTCGAATTACGCACCCCCAAATTCAAGACCGGCCTGCTGAGCAGTCTTTTTGATTACGGAACCGTCGTCATAACCGACCGGCACGGCGCGACGCACAGGTACCCGGGCGTGCCCGCTGAGTTCTACACTCACGTGCAAACGCGAGATAAGCGTGTGCGAAGGATTTTACGCTGACAGCAGCCGGTGCCAGAGCCGCGTTCCCGCGGCGATCAGCAGAAAAAAAGCGCCGGCGGCGATAAAGGCAAGGCGGAAGCCGTACGCCTGCGCGATCCAACCCACGGCCATCGGTATCGTCAACGGACAAAGAATCCAACCGAGACCGCTGCTGACCATCGCAACCGCGCGGTCCCCGGCTCTGCTGAACTCCGTTGCTTCCACTTGATACAGGAGGTCCATGAAACCGCCGGCCGCTCAAAGGCCGACGATGACGAACGCTAGCGCCGCGGCATGGCCGGCGAAGCCGGTGGCGATCAAAAACACGCCGAGCGCCGACATGCCGAGCGCGTAAATCGCCCGCTACCGGCGGATGGTGATGAACGAGGCGAAGATCAAGCCGATCACGATCGGACCCAACACGCGAAAAGAAATCAGCACGCCGATCCACTGATCTTCATACGTCAAGAATGAGAGATAGAGCGGATAGAGCGATTGGCCGACGGTCGAAGGCAACGCCGCGGCGAAGGACACGGAGATGCCGAGCCAGATGTGGCGGTAGCCGAGAAATCGCCCGATGCCGGTCGTGATTTGCCGCAGAGTTCGTCCGCTCGGCTTGGGCTCGACCTGCGGGAAGACGAGACTCAAAATCGCGCAAACTATCGCCGCCAGCGTGAGGAGAACAAAGGCTTGGTGAAAGCCCATCATCGCCAAAATTGCGCCGCCGATGCTCAAGCCGACGAGTCCGCCGCCGCAGTTCCAGGCGTAAAGCCGGCCGAGTTTCTTGCTCAGGTCGGCGCCGGGGAGCTGACTGTCCAATGACTGAATCGAAGTCCAGAAGAGACTGCGCGAGCAAAAGGCGAGCGCCTGCGCCAGAGCGATGTAGAGGTAACGATCCGCAACCAAAAGCGTCGCGCCGGCCAGCGCCATGAGAAAAAACAGATCTGCAACACGCGCCGCTCGCCGAAGCGGTCAGAGAGAGCGCCGCCGCCGAAGCGAACGACCAGCTCGACCAAGACCGGCAGAGAGACGAGGCTGCTTATTTTGACGATCGAGAAGCCGAGCGACAGCGCGTAGAGCGGCACCAGAACCTGCAACATTCCCATGCAGATGTTCCAGAGCGCGCCGCTCGTGTAGAGAGCGGCGAGATCGTAGGCTCGGCTTTTCCGGATCATGCGAGGCTGTCGTGACTATTGTGAGAGTGAATGTTAGGAGGCGGCTTGGCTTTCGCTTACCTGAAGCGGGTAAGCCTGGATGAACACTCCAAGCGTCACATTCCGTATATATATCTTAATACTCAAGTTTCCCAGGTCTGGTTTTTAGAACCCGTGTCGCTCTCCTGGAAACTCCTGCTGGGTTCGTGGAACCCGTTGCCGATAATTTTCAGCACCCTCATAAATGTCATGTCCTGAGAGTCGCTCGCGGTTCCTGACGATGAGACTTTTGAGCCGTCGCGACCTCTCGGCGGAGGCAGGATGCGAGCGAAGGTACGATCCCATCGCCTCATCCAATGCTTGGACGACTTCCCCAACGGGTGTTTTTGCTTCTGGCCGGGTTCGCTCGCCGGCCAGTGGCTTGAGACGGTTAAAGACGGCAGCTCCAGCCTCAGGATTGTAGCCAGCCTGAATACTTAAGCGGACACCCTGTTCGTCGGCTTCAAATTCCTGATACTTATTGTAGCCCGCTGTCAAGAGTCGCCGGCCGATCTCCGCCAACTGGCCCAGCTCTCTCGCCCCGACCTTCTTCAGTGCGAGCTCGTACTGGAACCGCTCTATGCAATGCCTGAGATCGACGTGTGAAATCTCATGGCCAAGGATGGCAGCGAGTTCGGCTTCCGACTGGAGGAATTGGAGCATCCCCGTCATAACAAAAATTTGGCCCCCAGGAAGAGCAAACGCATTGATTTGGCCGGACTCGATGACGTGGAACTCATACGCTATCCCTTGGCGCCGTGTGTGTGCCAGCAGCGTTTTACCCACCGCAGAGATATATGGCGCCCACTCCCGGTTCTCCCGCCACTGTGCCGCTATACTGCTGGTGATTTGTTTTCCGAGCTCCATCTCTTCCTGATCGGAAACTCGTGTTAGCTTGAAGCCGAATTGGTCCGCATCCCGCAAAACATCGGACCAAACCTCAAGCACTGAGGACAGGTTCACGTCCTGATCGACCTCTCCCGTCATGACGAGCGCTCCGGATGCGACCAAAATCAGCAGAACCAGCACGAAACGATAACGTTGAGACATCCTTTCTCCTATAGATACCGTCGGATTTGGTCGCGAAATCGCGTATAGATCCATGAAACTCCCAAAAGCAGGAGTCCCAGCACGATAAATGATAGAATTCGATAGGGAGTGTCTAGCTCACGCAAATCGTATGCAAAGAGTTTAAGTATGCAAGTCATTAACAGGAGCAACCCAGAGAGGCGAAAAATCCGTTCGCGCATGGGAAACCCTGCCGCCATTAGCGCGAACCCTTCCAGACCCCATGCCACGGTCAGCAGTCTTCCTGATACCTCGTAGAACAGTAACACTGTGAGGAGCGTTGTAGCGAGCACTGAGAAGATCGCTCGCGCGTTCGCATCAAACTGGATTATCAAACGGCTAAACCAATTTCCCTCGATTAGGATTGCATCAGCCTGACGCCGCGGCGAGAGAAACTGGGCGGCATAGAAGCTTCCAATCACGACCGCTCCCGTGAAGACCCGATCGAACATACCCGCGAGGCTTTCGGGGATGTAGAAGTTCGTGGCCCAGCTGCGGACAAATGCTAACAATGCCAACACATAACTCTGCCAGCGGAGATCGCGGTTGTTCCGCCGGAGACCCAAAAACAAAAGCCCAAGCCCGAAGAGCGCCCAGCCGACAACGGCCAAGACGCGGCCGAGTTCGAAGCGGATTAGGAATACAGCCAGGATAGCCGGCGCATACAGGTAGAGCCGGGAAAGCCCGCGTTCCCAGCTCATAAGCCGACCGTGTTCCTCTTCAACCCGGAGTCTTCCAGAGAGGTAGTAGAACAAAACAACGAGGGGAAAGACCGTCAGAATCCGATGAGAAACGCCACCGGTTTCCCCGCTGCCAGTAAAGTTTGTGAAAAACAAGCGAGCAAATGCCAACGCTCCGAGCAGATTGCCTTGAAATCGTAAAATGGGAAACGGCAGAGTAAAGCCCAGCTCGATCAGTAGAAGACTCAGGACGCTCCAACCCACTGCGACCGTCGGCTTCGGCAAGACGTACCAGAGAAGAGCCGCAAGAAGAGTTGTTCCGGCAACCGAGCTGATATCTTGGGCAGTCAGCCGTTCTTGCTCGGGAAGACGATCGGGAGCGAGGCGAAAGAGGCGGGTGGCAGCGGCGTATGTCAGGAGCGCTGCGGTACCCAGCGAGACCCAAGGGTCAGTGCTTCCACCAAGTATGTTCACGATGAGCAATGCCGCTAACCCTAGCGCTGCTACTCCATAGGACTGTAGCCGGAACTCATCGAGACGTCGGCGAAGCCCGATTTCGAACAGCGGGAACGCAAGCACCAGCCACCCAAGCCCAAGGTTGTCGCGAGAAATCTCAAACCCCATAATCACCGCTAGGAGAGTGGATGCGCTATAACTGTATCCCAGCTCCGGGAAAAGCAGCGGCGACTCTCTTTCGGGTCGGATCAGCCCACGGTTTAGGTAGAACACTGAAGCTGTAAGAAGCGCCATCGGCGTCCACGCCATCACGTTTAATCCCATGATGGTCAAGTAGCCGCCTTTGATTATGTCCACGAGAACAAGTTTGATCAGAGGAATGACAATCGCGACGGCGCCAAGGGCACGGAGGTACGGTTGGCTGAGATAGAGGCCGGCCAGAAATAAAAATTCGGCCTGGAGAAGAAGGGCGATATTGACATCGAGTCCAGAGAATCTCAGGAAGATTCCTGGCGTCATCAGAGCGACGGCCACTGTAACTGCCCCCTCGTAGCTGCCGGACTGAATCCGCGTCAGAGTGTCAGAGTCGTTAGAAAAGCCGGATGGAGGCTGAAGTCTTGCTCGGGCAATCGTGCTGGTAAGGTAGGCTGCGGAGGTTGTCGCAAAGAAGAGGTAAAGAGTTGTTGGAGTCACTGACGACCACTGCAACAATGATACCCCTAGGAACCCGCAGGCATTCAGCGGAAATATCGCGGATGCCAAGCCGCGGTCCGAACGGCGCTTCCCGACATTGAGAATGTCAAACACTTCGAAGAGCAGCCAGTAGATCGCTAGGACCGACTGACCGCTGACAAAGTCGGCAAAGGGGGAACCCGTCGCTGACCCCGCGCGCACAGCATAGGTTCCGTAGGTGACCACCACGCCAACTGCCGCCATTGGAGCCCACGAAAATCGCTGCGCGACGAATAGCAGTGAGCCGGCGAGTGGCACCGAAGCGACAATGGAAAAATTTGACAGCGGGCTGATTGCAAGAGTGACGTAGCCGACGAAGTACGCGAGTCCCGTCACGACTTGTGATCGATAATGGAGCGAATGAAGAATCATCCCTGCGGCGGCAATTCCCAGCAGCATCATACCGACCAGAGGACTTTGGATAACTCGGGCAGCTTCGAGCCCATGCATTGCGTAAGTCGTGAAATAAAGCCCCGCCCATCCACCGCCAATAAGTCCACGCGCAAAGATCACGTAGCGTACTTGGCGCTCGAGAATAATCCCTCCGCCTAGCATCGCTCCGCTGACCAAAAACCCGATGGCGATTCTTCCGGCAGGACCTAAGTGCGTGAGCGAATAACCGATAAACAGAGCGATCCCCATAACCAGCACGAGCACACCCAACTTGTTAAGCCAGCTTCCACCCACGACGGCTTCCCACTCTTCTCCAGCCATTTGTTCGTGGATTCGCTGGCGCCATGTCGCG
Source organism: uncultured Syntrophobacteraceae bacterium (assembly GCA_964572145.1). Lineage (GTDB taxonomy): Bacteria > Desulfobacterota > Binatia > UBA9968 > UBA9968 > JAJPJQ01. Next base: position 5,306 of record CAZNES010000041.1, on the reverse strand, counting down.
AGCAGTGAGGGCTTAGCGATTTCGGGTGCGATGGTGACTGGTCTGGACAATCCGGCAGGTGAGGGCGTGCGGGTCGCGGACCGGCCTGCTTCTGATAGCCTTTGCTCTGCCTGTTGTCTCCATTTTTCTGCCTCTGAGGGGACGATCTCGATTGGCACCGCCTCGGTGAGAGGACTTTCGGGTCGAGCTGGAAGAGAGAAGGTCTGTTCCACAGCGGGGGCTTCCACTGGACTGGACGGCGCTGCTACCCCTTTTTCGATGATCTTCTCAAGATTCTCCACACGTCTAACGAGATTTCGGATACTCGTTTCATCAAACCGTTCGCTGTGAGTGGAAGAAAGATGATCAATCCTACGGTTTATCTTTCGTAGGCGCCCTGAAATGACTGCCCAACCCACCAGCAACACGAGCAAAAGTAGAATCTCCATGACTGCCCTCGCCCATAGATAGAAGATAGGTATTTTCCGGCAGCGGCCCCCAAATAGGCAATGTCCTCAAGAGACTGCCGGATACTATTCAGGGTATCGTGTTGTGTCAACCTTGGGTTGGGGGGTCGTGAATTCCTAAGGTAGCAAGGAGGCTAAGCGGTTTAGTTCTCGCTCGCCTGCAAGAGGTAAGCCTGAATAAAACGGTCGAGGTCGCCGTCGAGGACGCGGTCCGCGTCGCCCATCTCCATGCCGGTGCGGTGATCTTTCACCATGCGGTAGGGATGAAGCACGTAGGAGCGGATCTGGCTGCCCCAGGCGATATCCTTCTTATTCTTGTTATACACCTCCATTTTTTCCTTCTGCTTCTCGATCTCCAATTCGTAGAGGCGCGAGCGCAGGATCTTCATCGCCATCGCCTTGTTCTTGTGCTGCGAGCGCTCGTTCTGGCAGGCGACGACGATGTTGGTCGGCAGGTGGGTCAAGCGCACGGCCGAGTCGGTCTTGTTGACGTGCTGCCCTCCGGCGCCGCTCGATCGGTAGGTGTCGATGCGCAGGTCGTCCTCGTCGATTTCTATTTTGATGGTGTCGTCAATTTCGGGGTAGACGAAGACGGAGGCGAACGAAGTGTGACGGCGCGAGTTGGCGTCGAAGGGCGAGATGCGCACGAGGCGGTGAATGCCCGCCTCTGCTTTCAAATAACCGTAGGCGTATTGCCCTTCGATGGTAAACGTGACGCTCTTGACGCCGGCTTCCTCACCGGGCTGGTATTCGAGAATCTCGTGACGATAGCCCCTGCGGTCGGCCCAGCGCAGATACATCCGCAGCAGGATCTCCGCCCAATCCTGCGCCTCGGTGCCGCCGGCGCCGGGATGGAGGCTGACGATCGCGTTTCTCTGGTCGTCGGGACCGCCGAGAATCTGCTTGAGCTCCAGTTCGGCCATTTCCTGACCGACCTGAGCGACCTTGCCGGCAGCCTCGCCCAACGCCTCTTCGCTCTTCTCGTCTTTCGCGAGATCGAGAAAGAAGCGCGCCTCTTCCAGCTCGGTGCGATACTTCTCCCACGACTCGATGACGTTCTTTAGGCCGGACTGCTCTTTGAAGATTCCCTGCGCCTTGTCGCCGTCGTTCCAGAAATCGGGCTTGGAGGTAAGTTGGTTCAACTCTTCGACGCGCTTCTTCTTGCCGTCGAGGTCAAAGACGCCTCCTGAGAAGCTCGAGCCTCTCCTGCAAGCGCGTCAACTGCTCTTGTGTCTCTTCAAACGTAGGCATGGAGTTCGAAAGGGTCTGTGCCGATGATGTCGCCTATTATAGCGCCGGACTTTTCTTTCCACAAAGCGCGAGCGAGATTTTTTTTTCCAGCGCGCGCATGAGCCGGGCTTCTTTCTTCGAGCGCTCGTGGTCGTAACCGAGGAGATGGAGAATGCCGTGGATCAGCAGCCGGTCGATCTCCTCCTCCAGCGTCCAGCCGCCGGCCTTCGCCTGCTCCTCGGCTCGATCGACGGAAATGACCACGTCCCCAAGCAGCCGGTGGCGCCCGGCTGATGTATCGCCCGCGGGGAAAGAGAGCACATCGGTAGGTTTGAGTTGGTTCCGATATTTTCGGTTGAGCTTCTCGATCTCCCCATTCGCTACCAAAGCCAGGCTCAACTCTGCGTCGCGCTCGTCGATCAGGCCAAGAATTTTCCGCGCGCTTCGCTTCACTCTGCGGAGAGATATCTTTCTCCTTGCGACGCGGCACACAATGTCTACGTTCATGGGAAAGCCGAGGTGGCTGTTCAGTTGCCGGCTTTGGGATTTTCGTCGCGCTCGTAGGCGGTGATGATCTCCTGCACCAGGCGATGGCGCGCCACGTCCCGCTCGGTGAACGTCACGAAGCTGATTCCCTCGACGCCGGTGAGAATACGCCACGCTTCCTTCAGGCCCGACGGCTTTCCCGCCGGCAGATCGATCTGCGTCACGTCGCCGGTGATCACCGCCTTCGAGCCGTAACCCAGGCGCGTCAAAAACATCTTCATCTGCTCGGGCGTGGTGTTCTGCGCTTCGTCGAGGATGACGAACGAATCGTTCAGCGTCCGGCCGCGCATGAAGGCGAGCGGCGCGACTTCGATGGTGCCGCGCTCGACCATCTTGTGCGCGCGGTCGAAATCGACCATATCGTGGAGCGCGTCGTAGAGCGGACGCAAATAGGGATTTACTTTCTCGGCGAGATCGCCGGGCAGAAAGCCCAGCTTCTCGCCCGCCTCCACCGCGGGGCGGGTCAGAATGATGCGCACGTAATTGTTCTTCATCAGCTCGGCCACGGCCATCGCCATCGCGAGATAAGTTTTGCCGGTGCCGGCCGGGCCGATGCCGAAGACGATGTCGTGGCGGCGGATCGCGTCGATGTAAGCCTTTTGCGCCACGCTCTTGGGCGTGATGATGCGCTTATGTGAAGAGATGTAGATCGTGTCGAGAAAGATGTCCTGCAGATGGGCGCGATTGTCGCCGCTCAAAATGCGCACGGCGTAATCGACGTCGCTGCCGTACACCGGATAGTTTTTTTCCAGCAATCCGTAGATCTGCTTGAGAACCTTGGCGGCGAGCTCGACCTCGACGGCGTCGCCTTCGATATCCACGGTCGAGCCGCGCACGTGGAGCTTCACTCCGAGAGCGCGCTGGATAATCTTCAGGTGCTCGTCGTGTTGGCCGAGGAGATCGCGAAAGTGGTGCGGGTCGGGAAAATCGATCCGCGTTTTCTCGCCGTCGCCGGCCGCTTCGGCCTTCCTGCCGGTCTCTTCCTTCACTCGTTCTCTCCCATGATCTGAACGACGATCTCGCGCGTGCGCGGCTGGTTGTCGAAGTCCAGCAGCACGATCTGCTGCCAGGTCCCGAGCATGAGTTTGCCGTCATCGATCGGCACCTGAAGCGACGGGCCCAACAGCGAGGCGCGCAAATGAGAGTAGCCGTTGTCATCGCCCCAGCGATCGTCGTGGTGATATTTACGGTTGGATGGGATCAACTTCTCCAAGAGCTCCTGCAAGTCCTTGAGCACGCCGGATTCGTATTCGATGGTAGTAAGAGACGCTGTGGAGCCGGAGACAAAGAGCGTTGCCAGGCCGCGGCGGATTTTTTGCCGTTCGACCTCTTCTTTGACCTTGTTTGTGATGTCGATAATGTCGCAGTGGCCTTGTGTTTGCTCGTGCAGTTTTGCAGTGTAAATGACCATTACGTGACCATCACGGAATGGTTACTTTAACGTATTGCCTCACTGCCTCAAGCACCTCATTAGTCCTCGATGGGTCTTTCCCCCCAGCTTGAGCAAAGTCAGCTCGCCCACCACCCCCACCCCCAACAATCGGCGCAACCTCCTTTAAAATATTGCCTGCATGGAACCGATGCGTTAGATCAGGACTGACACTTGACACCAACGTTACAGTTTTATCTCCAGGGCTCGCCAGGAAAATAAATCCGCTACCCATCCTCTGTTTAAGCTGATCGGAAATCTCTCTCAGTTGTTTGGCATCGGAGATTTTTACCTCGGCAATAATGAAGCTTGTCCCATTGATGTCTTCTTTCTTTGCTAAAAGATCGGGAATTTGACTTTTTCCCTGCTGGCCGCGCAAGATTTCGATCTCTCGCTCCAGCTCTTTTTGCTGCTGCAAGAGCTTTTTCACTCTCTCCACTGTGTCATCTGCTCCTGAACGCAGCAGCGCGCCGATCTCGTTTAGTCGCTGCTCATACCTGCGAATCAAGTCCATTGCTCCCTCGCCAGTAACCGCTTCAACGCGTCTGACTCCGGCGGCAACTCCGCTTTCGCCCTGGAGCTTGAATATACCGATCTGGCCCGAGCGGTGGACGTGTGTGCCACCGCAAAGCTCGGTCGAGAAATCTCCGATCTTGACTACACGAACGATGTCACCATATTTATCCTCGAAGAAAGCGAGTGCACCTTTGTTGACGGCTTCCTGATAGCTCGTTTCTTCGGTTCTCACTTCGGCGTCGAGACGAATCCGCTCGTTAACCTGTTGCTCGATTTCCGCCAGCTTCTCGTCGACGATTGCTCCGGTATGATTGAAATCAAAACGCAATCGGTCGGGGGTAACCAAAGAACCAGCCTGACGCACATGGCCGCCGAGCTGATCGCGCAGGACGGAATGAAGGATGTGGGTCGCTGAGTGATTGAGCGCCGTGCGTGCGCGGTGCCTAGGATCGACGACAAGATGGACATTATCATCGACCTGGATGCGTCCCTTGACTACTTTACCTTTATGGACCGTGAGCTGTGGAGTCGGATGCTGGGTGTCAAAAACTTCCATCCGGTCGCCGCGCGTCGTCTCGATGACACCGCGGTCTCCGACCTGCCCTCCAGATTCGCCGTAGAAAGGCGTCTCCGTGGTGACGAGGTCAATCTCTTCACCCTCGCCTGCTTCATTTTTTCCCTGCCCCTTGGAATAAAGGGCCAGAACCGTCGAGTCCGCCTCAAGCCGGTTATAGCCCAGAAATCGAACCTGCAACGGCGTTGTTGTCTCCAGCGCCGTTGAAAACCCTTTGACGCTGTAGATACCAGGTTCGGCATTAAGGGTGTAATCCCTGGCCGCCCGGCCGCGGCTTTGCTGCTCTTTCATCGCAGCGTCCCAGGCAGCATTAGTCTCGAATGTTATTTTCCAACCCGCATCTTGAAAGATTTCTTCAGCAAGATCACGGGGAAAACCGTGAGTGTCATACAGGGTGAAAAGGAAGCGTCCATCTACAACAGGAGCACTTTGAACGTCAGCGGAGCCTTTTCGGCTGTGAAGTTCCAAATTCTCCTGAATTACGTTCATTCCTTTTTCTAGTGTTTCTGTGAAGCGCTCTTCCTCACTGCGAATCACGTCCTGGATATGTCTCTGCCGCTCGCGC
>CAZNES010000040.1:0-35571 GCA_964572145.1 uncultured Syntrophobacteraceae bacterium | reverse complement strand
CGGGCAACGCGCAAACGTTAAAAGAGATGGAACTCGCCGCAGACGCGCTCGGGGTGAAGCTTCAATACCTGTCCGTACTAGATCCCAAGGATCTTGAGACTGCCTTCCGAGACGCAAGCAAGGGGCGTGCTGGCGCAGTCCTCGTGCTGTCGAGCCCCGTCCTCACTTCTCAGCGAACACAGATTGCAGAACTCGCGGTAAAGAGCCGGCTCCCAGCGATTTACAACCAGGCAGCATTTGTGGAAGCCGGCGGGCTTATGACCTACGGTGTGAACGTCTACGACTTGGACCGGCGCGCCGCTACTTACGTGGACAAAATTTTGAAAGGCAGAAAGCCCGCAGACCTTCCCGTCGAGCAACCGATCAAGTTCGAGTTCGTCATCAACCTGAAAACAGCCAAGCAGATCGGCCTCACGATTCCACCGAACGTGCTGGTGCGGGCGGATAAGGTGATCAAGTGAAACAAGACGTGAAACGTTAGGCGTAAGGGGTTAGGCGACAGAAAAAGTTTTGATTGCCGATCCTTCGGCATGGCTCAGGACAGGTTTTAGATTTTGGATTGAGGACAAATGATCTTGAGATCAGACTTCATCAGGCGAGATTGGTTGAAAGGTCACTCTTCGGGCGCGATCGTTGAAGCAAATCTGGAATTGATTGAAGACTCCAGTTCGTCCGAGAAGATTGAAACCGACTCCAAGGCGCTCCGAGAAACCGATGGGCGCTGTAATCTGCGAGGTCCCGATTTGGATTGGGAGATTATGAATGAAGGTGGGTATATAGCTTCCGTCGCCAACGACGATCATCTGTCGCCTGCCGCTTTGCCAGTTGATTCCGATACGCTCCGCCTCGCCTGCGGTCAAAATACTAAAAGTCGCCCCGGAATCAACGAAAACCCATGCCTTATGGGAATGAATCGAGATGGGAATGATCGGCAGAAGGTAACCCTTGTGAAGCGTGTAAGGGAACTCTATAAGAGACACGCCATATCCTCTTCGCGCGGGACGCGAAGCACCGATGGCATCTTGTTAGGTTCAACTTCGCGGGCCCTGGTCTCGACCTCTTTGCTGGAATCGCCAACGGCGACCAGCTTCTCGTTCACCACCGCGACATATTTGCCGGCATGTTTGGTTACAAGCTCGCTGAAATGATCTACGATCCAGAGGTCGTCCTTATCCATGATTGTTTCCCATTGCGCTCGACGCTTTTTAGTCTTTTTACTATAGGCTCTTGGATGTTTTTAAGCAAGGATCATATCGGTAGAGTAGATCTCTTCGGCGAGGAGAAGTTCTATGAATAAAAAAGTCATTAGGCTTGCTCTTTGCGCTATGCTCTTGGCTCTTAGCTGTCCCGCTTATGCGCAGCAGCCAACGAAAATCCCCCGGATAGGATACCTAGGCGGGACCAACGCTGCCGCTTACGCAGGCCGCATCGAGGCATTCCGGCAGGGGCTACGTGAGCTTGGGTACGTGGAGGGGAAGAACATTGTCATTGAGCGGCGATTTGCAGAGGGAAAACCCGATCGCCTGAGCGAACTTGCGGCCGAACTAGTGCGTCTCAAGGTCGACATTATCGTCTCGGCTGGTCCGACAGTAACCCGTCTCCTTAAGGAAGCAACTTCTACGATTCCCATTGTCATGACCAATGAAGGCGATCCAGTTGGAAGCGGGTTCGTCGCTAGCCTTGCGCGGCCTGATGGGAACATCACTGGGTTGAGTGCCCTTTCCCCGGAGTTAAGCGGAAAACGACTGGAGCTTTTGAAGGAGATCATTCCAAAGCTCTCCCGCGTGGCCGTCCTAGGGAATTCGACCGAACCGGCCAACACACAATCGTTAAGGGAAGTGGAGCTCGCCGCAGGGGCGTTCGGAGTGAAGCTTCAATACCTAGACATACTAAGTCCTCAGGATATTGAGATTGCATTCCGAGCCGCGAGCAAGGGGCGGGCTGACGCAGTCCTTATTTTAGTGGCGGGCGGCATAGCCGCTGCTCACCGAACAGAGATTGTCGAACTCGCGGTAAAGAGCCGGCTCCCGGCGATATACAACAGCGCAGAATTTGTTGAAGCTGGTGGGCTTATGAGCTATGCGACGAGCCTTACCGACTTGTCGGGGCGTGCGGCAGTCTATGTAGACAAAATTCTGAAAGGCAGAACACCCGCCGACTTACCAGTGGAGCAGCCGATCAAGTTCGAGTTCGTCATCAATCTGAAAGCCGCGAAGCAGATCGGCCTGACGATTCCGCCGAACGTGTTGGTGCGGGCGGACAGGGTGATCAGGTAAAAAAACGTGAGGGGTAAGGAGTGAGGCGTTAGGGGCAAGAGGGCGTGAGAGCGAGAGGCCCTTCGACGGGGCTCAGGACAGGCGCGTTGGTGTCATTGACGCCATGGAGGCCCTGTGCCATCGTTTCATCCGGAGGTGATCTATTATGGGACGTCCAATGGAATCTTCAGCCAAGCGACCGCGGATCAGCGTTGACGTGTTGCCCGAAGTGCGACGTCGCCTTAGGCTGGCAGCGGCAAAACACGATCTGACGGTCCGGCAGTATGTGCTCGAGGCGATTGAAGAGCGCCTTCGGGAAGATCTCGGAGAGCAAGACGAGGGGATGTTGACATTAACGGCGAAGGCCGACCCGGTGTTGGCAGAGCTGTGGGACAATCCTAAGGATTCCGAGTATGACCGCCTATAACCGGGGCGATGTTGTGTTGATCGCTTTCGTGTTCTCGGATGAATCAGGAAAAAAACTCCGTCCGGCCGTTGTCGTCAGTTCTGCCGCTTACAACCGGTCACGGCAGGAAATCGCCGTAGCAGCTATCACCAGTAACATCAGACGCCGTTTCTTCGGCGATCATCTGGTAGCCGACTGGAAGGGGGCCGGGTTACTCTTCCCTTCCTTGGTGACCGGGATCTTCCGAACCATTAAACGAACGATGGTCGCTCGGAAATTGGGCGCCATGTCGGGGCGCGAGATGGAAGCGATCGATGTAAAACTCCGCCAGTCTCTTGGCCTGTGAATGTTAAATGATTTTGGATTTTTGATTTTGGATTTTGGATTGGGGGAGAGAAAACGCATGATTGAAAAGTCTTGGCTCCGAGTTCTGAATTCTTGCTCCGACAATCGAAAATCTAAAATCCAAAATCCAAAATGGATGGCGATCTTCGCTATCGCTCTCACATTCATCTTCGATGGGGCTGTGGCCACGGCGCAGCAGCCCGCGAAGACTCCTCGAATCGGATTCCTAAGTGCGTCCTCACTTTCCGCTATCTCGGCTCGCATCGAAGCATTCCGCCAAGGACTGCGCGAACTTGGCTACGTAGAAGAGAAAAACATTATCATCGAATGGCGATCCGCTGAGGGACAAGCTGATCGTGGTCCCCCGCTCGCGGCCGAGCTAGTGCGGCTCAAAGTCGACATCATCGTCGCAGCTGGTGGCCCAGCAAACCGTGCTGCCAAAGAAGCAACTGTTACAATCCCGATTGTAATGACCAACGAATTCGATCCGGTTGGAAGCGGGCTCGTCGCCAGCCTGGCGCGACCGGGCGGGAATGTTACTGGATTGTCAACTCTTGCTCCGGAGATCAGCGGAAAGCGACTGGAGATTTTGAAAGAAGTAGTTCCCAGGCTTTTCCGGGTGGCCGTCTTCGGGTCTTCAACCTATCCCGGCTTTGCACAAGTGTTAGCAGAGACGGAACTCGCCGCGGCGGCGTTGAAAGTGAAGCTGCAATACCAAGACATATTGGAGCGCAAGGACATTGAGGCCGCCTTTCGAGCGGCAATCAAGGGGCATGCTGACGCAGTCCTCATGCTGGCAGGCACCGCGCTCATTGCTTATCGAACTCAGCTTGCAGAGTTCGCAATAAAGAACCGGCTCCCGGCGTCATACCTCACGGCGGAATTTGTCGATGACGGTGGACTTATGTCCTACGGTGTGAGCGCTAACGACTTGTTCCGTCGCTCCGCGACCTATGTGGACAAGATTCTGAAAGGTAGGACACCCGCAGACCTTCCCGTCGAGCAACCGATCAAGTTCGAGTTCGTCATCAATCTGAAAGCCGCGAAGCAGATCGGCCTGACGATTCCGCCGAACGTGCTGGTGCGGGCGGACAGGGTGGTCAAGTGAAAAAAGGAACAAGGCTCCGCCAAAAAGATTGGCGGATCAGGATCAGGCTGAAACAGGCGTGAGGCACGAGGCAATAGGCAATAGGAAGAGAAACGCTTTGAAAAACATTTTTTTTCCAGCCCGCGCGGTCATAAAATATCTTGTGCTGTTTCTCACGCTGACCAGTTTTTGCTCATCTTCTCTGGCGGCGGATAAAATTCGGATTTCCATCTCGAGCCTGGACGCGGCGTTTCTAACCGGCGGCGTGGCGCTCAAGCGCGGCTTTTTCAAGGAGGAAGGACTGGATGTCGAGCTGATTCGCATGAACGCGAACGTCAGCATCACGGCTCTCGCCACGGGCGACATCGACTACACGATGATCTTCGGCTCGGTCGTGCGCGCGGCGGTGCGCGGGCTGCCGGTGAAAGTCGTGGCGAGCTATTTGGACAGCTCCACGCACACGCTCCTCGCCCGGCCCGAGTTCAAGTCGGTCAAAGACCTGCGGGGAAAAACTCTCGGCGTCAGCTCGTTCGGCGCGACCGCCGACGTCGCCGCCAGGATGATGCTTCAAAGATCGGGCATCGATCCGGAAAAGGAAATCAAGATCATCGCCCTCGGATCGGACCGAGCGCGCTTCAGCGCGTTGAAGGAAGGCCTCGTGGACGTGACCGTGATGTCGCCGCCGGCGGACCTGGAGGGGAAGAGGATGGGTTTCAACGTGCTCGCGCGCGCCTACGAGCTTTTCAGTTTTCCGTTCGTCGGGCTTGGAGCGAATACGAAGAAAATCAAGGAGCGGCCCGACGAGATCAAGCGCGCGATCAAGGCGCTGGTCAAAGCCAACCGCTACATCACGGCTAACCGCGACGGCACGATTCAGGTATTGATGGAGTGGGGCCGGACCGATCGGGAAAGCGCCGCGGCTTCTTACGACGGCACGGTGAAAGTCTTCAACGCGGACGGAAGCATACCGGAGAGCGGCCTCAAGCTCGTCATCGACCAGGCGCGGCAGGCATTGAAAATGGATCAGCCGGTCGCGGCGGACCAGGTCGCGGACCTGGGACCATTGCGCGAAGCGCAGAAAGAACTGGGGATCAAGGGGAGATAGTCTAGCCGTACAGTCGTATCATCCGTATCCGGCAAGGGGGGAACAATGGCTTTAGGTGACGATGCAGTGTCACGCATCAATAAAAAAGAGTTGGTAGATTTTGCGTTGACCATTTGCAACATCGACAGCGCGGGTCCCGCGGAGGAGCCTGTCGCTGAGCACATCTCCGGCTGGCTTCAAACAGAGGGCTTCAAAGTCCGGAAAGTGGGTTTGCTGGCGGACCGCTACAATGTGATCGGGAAGCTCCCGGGCACAGGGGGTGGGTACAGTCTTCTCTTCAACAGCCATATGGATACGTCGGTGCGCTGGACGGATATCTGGCGGCGGAGGAATCCCGGCGCCGATGTTTTTCACAAAGCCTGGATCGAAGGCGACGAGCTTGTAGGAGAAGGCATCGTCAACGATAAAGGTCCGATGGCTGCGTTTCTAATAGCCGCCAAGGCGGTCAAGGCAACCGGAGTTCCTCTCAAGGGAGATTTGCTTCTGACCGCGGTTGTCGGCGAGACGAGCCGCGAACCCTCCGACGAGCCACCCGGAACCCTCATCGAGAGCAAGGACCTGGGGGCGCGGTTTCTCGTAACCCATGGAGGCGTAGCCGACTATGCGCTGATAGCCGAGGGGACGGGGTTCAGCGTGGTTTGCGTCGAGGCCGGTGAAGCCTGGTTCAAGATTACCTGGCTCTCGGATCGGCCGGGATATTACACGCCCTATCTGCCTGACCGGACAACGATGCAGCAGAGTCCGAACATGATCGTGCGGAGCGCCGTCGCGATCGAAGCTCTGGAGCGGTGGGCCGCCGATTACCAAAAGCGGTACTCCTACGAGTCTTCCGGCGGGCCGGTGATTCCCAAAGCTCAGCTAGGTGCGATCCGCGGAGGTGATTCCACGGGTATCGGCGGAACGCCGGAAGTATGCAGTCTCTATCTCGGCGCATTCACGGTGCCGGAGCAAAATCCTTTAGAGATCCGGGACGAGATCGAAGATGTTTTGCGGGCGGCGGGAGTCCCGGCCACCGACATCGAGATCTATCACTTTCGCCGGGGTTATGAAGCAAAGAACGCGGACCGCCTCAAGGAGGCCGTGCTGCGAGCGCACGACGCGACGTTCCGCGCTGCGCCGCCCCGTCCGAATCCCGCCACTTGCAGCATGTGGCGGGATATCAATATTTTCAACGAAGTGGGGATCCCTGCGATCACCTACGGGCCGAGATCGGAAAGCCACTCCGAGAAACGGGCCTTCAAAATCGAGTCGCTGTATCAGGCCGCCTGCGTCTATGCGCGCCTCATCGTCGATCTGTGCAACCAGGAGAAACCCCGCCGCAAACAGTAGAGCCCGACAAATTTCCGGATACGGCATTGAATCATGAAGCGTAAACTTGGGTTGAAATTTTTCGCGGTCCTTTTTACAACCGTACTGGCGTCCGAAGGTGGAGCCGAACGAGTACGCGTGGCGCTGCCCGATTTCAGCATGTCGCTGATCGCTTTCATCGTGGCCAAAGAAAAGCGCTTCTACCAGGAAGAAGGATTGGACGTAGAGCTGATCAAGATGAGCGCGCCGGTGGCGAATCTTGCATTGATTGCCGGGAACGTAGAGTTCGGCGCAGCGGGAGCGGCGGCGATCCCGTCGGTCATGCGCGGCGCCCCGCTCCAATTTCTCTTCCATACTTATTACCGTCCGCTTTATTGGCTGTACGCGCTTCCGAATGTTCCCAACCTGCAAGCGCTCAAAGGCAAACGGGTCGGCGTGTCGGGGATCGGCAGCGGTCCCGACCTACTGCTGCGCGAGGTGTTGAGAAGGTACGGCCTGGACGCAAGCCGCGAGGTTACCGTCATGGCGCTCGGCGCCGGAACGGCGCGATTCATGGCGATGAAGGCGGGATCGGTCGAGGCGGCCGTGCTGTCGCCTCCGTCCAATTTCATGGCCGAGGAGGCGGGATACCGCGAGTTGGTGGCGTTTGTCAACGAGGATCTCGTCGAGCTTCAATCGGCCGTGGTCGTCCGGGAAGGAATGCCACAATCGAATCCCGCCCTGATAGAAAAATTCGTGCGCGGCACGCTCAAAGGATTTTTCTATTCGCGGGACAACCGCGCCGGCACGATCCAGATCTTAGCCCGGGTTCAAGGAGGCAAGCCGGATCTCGCCGTAAAAACCTACGACGCCTCCCGGCCGGCCATGACGCCGGACGGAACCGTAAGCCAGGAACTGCAGCAACAGACGCTGGAGCAAGCGGCCAAACGTCTGGACTTGAAGGAAGTTCCTCCGTTACGGAAAGTTTTCGACTATTCCGTAGCGCAAAAAGTCCGCGCCCAATTGACGGCGCAGGGATGGAAGCCGAGGGATTAGACGAACCAAGCAATATGAGGGAAAGGAGATCGTAAAAACATGCCGGAGCCGAAAATTTCAAATCAGCAGATTGCGGAGAAGAAAAGCTCGTACCGGAAATGGATCGAGGCGGAAAAGATTCCGCTGATCGAGGGTTTTTTTGTCGACGATATCAATAGCGTGCCGCTCTCGCCCTGGGACCGCGTCGGCGGGCAGGCGGTGCGGATTTGTCTCGAAGGCACGGGGGAGACGAACGACGCCTACATCTGCGAGATCCCGCCGGGGAAGTCGCTCAAGCCGCAGAAGCACATGTTCGAGGAGCTGGTATATATCGTGAGCGGCCGGGGGGCGACGACGATGTGGCAGGACGGCGGCCCCAAGCGCACCTTCGAGTGGCAGGAAGGATCGCTGTTCTCGCCGCCGCTCAACACGAATTACCAGCACTTCAACGGCAGCGGCGCGCAGCCGGCCCGCTATCTCGCGGTCACCAGCGCGCCGATCATGATCAACCTCATTCACAACATCGATTTTATTTTCAACTGCCCCTATGTCTTCAAGGATCGCTTTAACTCCGAGGACGATTACTTCTCGCGCGAGGGCACGTGGTACGCGGGCAGGGTTTGGGAGACCAATTTCGTCCCCGACGCGAAGAATCTCAACCTCATCGAGTGGAAAGAGCGCGGCGCCGGCGGCTCCCAGGTTCGCTTCCAGATCGCCGAGAACACGATGTGCGGCCACGTCTCGCAATTTCCCATCGGCACGTACAAGAAAGCCCATTACCACGGGCCGGGCGCGCATGTGATCATCCTGAGCGGACAAGGCTACTCGCTCATGTGGCCGAAGGGCCAGCCGATCAAACGCTACGACTGGAAGCCGGGCAGCATGGTCGTTCCGCCGGCGGATTGGTTTCACCAGCACTTCAATTCCGGCCCGAACCCCGCGCGCTATCTCGCGCTGCGCTGGGGCAGCAAGAAATATTACGGCATCATGGGCGAGGGCGGCGGGCAGACCGACGTGGACGTCAAGCTCGGCGGCCATCAGATCGAATACGAAGACGAGGATCCGGCGGTGCGGCGCATATTCGAAGAGGCGTGCGCCAAGTCGGGGGCCAAGAGCCAGATGGAGAAGTACTACAAAACGGAAGGCGTGAGGCGTAAGGCGTGAGGGGAAAAGCGCAAGGCGCAAAGAGCAGAGGGCAAAGAGGATAGAGGATTGAGGATCGCTGCGGGAAGCGTCGTTCTGCTCTTGGTGGTTGGCTGCGCGTCGTTTTCTGCCGCCCAGACGCTGGAGAAAGTTCGCGTCGGCATGCCGAGTTTCTCTCTGAGCTTCGTCGCGCCGCGCGTCGCTCAGGCCAAGGGCTTCTTCCGCGCCGAAGGCCTGGAAGTCGAGCTGATCCAGATGGCGACCAATGTTACGGTCGTCGCTCTCACGACCAAAGATATTGACTACTCGACCGCATCGGGCGCCGTCCTGCGGAGCGCCGTGCGCGGTCTTCCCGTGAAAGTCTTGATGTACTTCAACGACCGGCCGCTGCACGTTTTGGTGACGAAGCGCGATGTCAGCGGAGTCGGCGAGTTGCGGGGGAAGATCGTGGGTTTCGCGGGGTACGGGGACACGACGGAATTCATGCTGCGGGCGATGCTTCGCAACGCGAACATGGAGCTGGAGAAGGACGTGAAGGCGCTGGCAGTCTCCGGTAGTGGGCCGCGTCTCGCGGCCTTGCTCGCGGGAAAAGTGGATGCCGCGATTTTGCCGCCCCCGTACAACTTTGAGGCGGAGACCAAGGGGTTTAAACAACTGATGGCCGCCGCGGACGTCTTTGAGGCCGGCACTTCCGGCCTCGGCGTCGTCCTCGACAAGCTCAAAGATAATCCGGCGCAGGTCCGGCGCATGATCCGTGCGTTGCTGAGGACGCAGTCGTTTATGAAAGAAAATAAGAACGAGAGCGTCCGGGTCATCTCGGAGTGGCTCAAGCTCGAGCCTACCGTGGCCGCGGCGTCGTACGACCTTTACGTTCGCGGCCTGAGCCCGGACGGACTCGTAGGAGAAAAGACCTTGCAGATCGATATCGACCGGGCGCGGGAGTCGCTGAAGATCAAGGACGAGGTGCCGCTCAATCGAGTCGTGGACTTCGGCATCTTGAACGAGGTATTGAAGGAGAGGTCCGCGCCGCGCAGCCGGTGAGAAGGATAATGGAGTAATGGAGTGATGAAGCGCTGGCGCACTGTCGTTCTTTTGTTCTTGCTGGTGTGTCCGTTCAGCTTAGGAGCGGCGGAGAAGGTCCGCTACGCCTACCCGGCGAAGAGCCTCAACTACCTGCCGCTCTTTTTGGGAAAAGAAAAAGGCATTTACGCCGGAGAGGGAATCGATCTCGAGCTCGTCCTGGTTACGTCGCGCATCCAGGTGACGGCGCTGACGACCGGCGATCTCGAATTTTCCGGCGCGCAGAGCCAAGTCTCCGGCGCCGCCGCCATCGGATTTCCGGTCAAGGTCGTAGGCTTCATCACCGTCAAGCCGACTTTCTGGCTCGTAGGAAGGCCGGAGATTCGTTCGATTCCCGACTTAAAAGGGAAGGTCGTCGGCATCACCGCCATCGGCTCCTCGACCGACACCCTCGCGCGTTATATCGTCAGAAAGTACGGACTGGTGCCGGACAAAGAGGTGGCTCTTTTCGCCACCGGAACCACGTCGAACATTCTCGCCGCTTTGAACGGCGGCTCGGTGCAGGCCGGCATGCTTTCGCCGCCGTTTCACGCGATGGCGAAGCTCATGGGCTTTCACATTCTGGCGTATCTCGGTGACCACGTCGAGCAATCGCTTTCCGGCGTCGGAACTTCGGAGAAGATGCTGCGCGAGCGTCCTGAGACGGTCAAGAAAGTTCTGCGCGGATTGCTTAAGAGTCTGCGTTTCATCCGGCAAAACAAAGAGGAAACCGTGCAGCACGTTGTCAGAGAATGGAAAGTGGAGCGGCCGTTGGCGGAGGAGCTATATGCGTCGATGCTGCCGGCTTTTTCTCCCGACGGAAACATGAACGAAAAAGGGATCAGGGAAGCGTTGGAGCGGGAAATGGGGAGAGTGGACAAGAAAGAAGAGATCCCGCTGTCGCGGGTGGTCGATTTGAGAATTTTAAAGGAAGCGCAAAAGGGGCTTTAAGAGTAAAACGGCATGGCCAGGCGCATTACATTCGCCGGCGGCGACTATGACCGCACGCATGCCCTGATCGAGGGCAGCATCAAGCCTGACGGGCTGGAGCTCGACTGGCAGGTGCTTCCGTATCACGAAATCTGGACGCGCATGCTCAACCGCTACGAGTTCGACGCCTCCGAGCTTTCGCTCTCGTCGTATCTCATCGCGCGCACGTTGGGGAAGCCGCTGATCGCGCTTCCAATTTTCCCGGCGCGCGCCTTTCGCCATTCGTGTATCTTCGTCAATACGCGGAGCGGCATCCGCGAGCCGCGCGATTTGATGGGGAAAAAAGTCGGCCTCGCCGAATTTCAGCAGACCGCGACCGTCTGGGTCAGAGGCGCGTTGCAGCACGAGTACGGCGTCGATCTCGACAAAATTCATTGGCACACCTGGACCAAGCAGAGCCGGATGGAGATCGAGATGCCGCGGCGCTACGACGTTGCGCAGATTCCTCCCGGCAAGGCGCCCGACGAGATGCTGGCCGAGGGCGAGCTGGACGCGATCATTTGCGCCAATCTTTTTCCGTTGCTTCTGAACGGCCATCCGCAAATCCGCCGCCTGTTCGAAAACTATCCGGAGGTCGAAGCGGCGTACTTCAAGAAGACCGGAATCTTTCCGATCATGCACACGGTCGCCATGCGCGAGGAGCTGTGGAACGAGTCCCCGGAAATCGCCGTCAATCTCTTCAAGGCGTTTCAGCAGGCCAAAGCCCAGGCTTACGCCCGGCTGAACGATCTCTCGCCCTACAAAATCAGCCTGGTGTGGTTCCGCGAGCCGGTGCGGCAACAAAAAGAAATTCTCGGCGACGATCCGTGGCTGTATGGCCTCGATAAAAATCGCCACGTGGTGGAGACGTTGATGGGGTATCTTTACGAGCAGGGCCTGGCGCGCAGAAAAATTCCCGTCGAAGATCTGTTCGCGCCGAATACTTTGGAATTATAGGAGCTACAAAAAGTGTTTCTGTCATCCTGAGCGAAGCGAAGGATCTCTCTGTGGAAGGCGATAGATTCTTCGTCGCCTCCGGCTCCTCAGAATGACCACAAAAGAGAATATGCCGGCAGATCATTTCAAGATTATCGGCATTCCTGTCAACCGCGTCGACGGAGTGGATAAAGTGACCGGCCAGGCGAAATACGTGGGCGACATCGCGGTGCCGGGAATGGCCGAGGGGATATTTCTCCGCAGCCCGTATGCCCACGCGCGCATCGTTTCCATCGACACGGCGGAGGCCGAGCGGTTTCCCGGCGTCATTGCGGTTTTGACCGCGGCGGATCTCGGCGACATTCACATGTATCTGGGCAGGAAGGATAGAAAAGATCAGCCGATCATCGCCGTTGATCGGGTTCTCTACGCGGGCCAGCCGGTCGCGGCGGTCGCCGCAGTCGACGCATTCACCGCCGAGGAAGCGCTGAGCAAGATTCGCGTCGAATATGAAGAGCTGCCTTTCGTGATCTCGGTTCCGGAGGCGATCGGCGACGGCGCGCCGCAGATTCATTCCTTCGCATCGAAAAATATCTGCTTCCAGGACGAGCTGATCAAGGGAGACATCGAAAAGGGGTTTGCCGAATCCGACGAGATCTTCGAAGACAGCTTCGAGTTTCCCATGGTTTATCACTACTCGATGGAACCGCACACGGCCATCGCCAAAGTGGACTCGGAAGGCATCACGGTCTGGTCGTCGAACACTCACCCCTTCGGCATTCGCCAGGAGCTCGCCGAGATCTTCGGCTGCTCGCTCGCAAGCGTGCGCGTGATGGTTCCGCTGGTCGGCGGCGCCTTCGGCAGCAAGTCCGGCTGCAAGATCGAGCCGCTGGTCGTCGCGCTGGCGCGCAAGGCGCGGACCGCCGTCAGAGTGAGGCTGAGCATATCCGAGGCGATGATGACGGTGCGCCGCCATTCCGTCACCTGCAAGGTCAAGACCGGAGTAAAAAAAGACGGCACCTTGGTGGCGAAGCAGGCCGAGATTTATCTCAACACCGGCGCTTTCGCGGAGACCGGGCCGATCGTGACCAGCCGGACCTTGACGCGCATCTTGGGACCGTATCGATTTCCTCACCTCAAGGTGAAAGCTTATTGCGTCTACACCAACACGGTTTCCGCGGCTTCTTTTCGCTCTATCGGCGGTCCGCAGACCGCCTGGGCGACGGAATCGCAGATGGATATCATCGCGCAGAAACTCGGCCTGGACCCGGTCGAGTTTCGGCGCAAAAATCTACTGCGCAAAGGAGAAGAGCTGAAGCCCAAAGGCAATCCTCTCGATGCCGATCTCTTCAAAGCGCTCGAAAGAGTCGCGCGAAAGATGGAATGGGACGGCCCAGTGACCGCGAGCGGACGCGGCAGAGGCATCGCGTTCGGCGTCACGGATCCGGGCGCCCCGCTCGCTTCGACGGCGACGGTGCACGTGCTGTCCGACGGCAGCGTGGTTCTGCTCGCCGGCACCATCGAATGCGGGCAGGGAGCAAGGACGGTCATGAGCCAGATCGTCGCGGAAGAGCTGGCGGTGCCGTTGAAGTGCGTAACCATGCGCGCCACCGATACCGCTTACACTCCTTTTGACCGCTCCACCGGCTCGAGCCGCTCCACGACCGTCATGGGAAAAGCGGTGCAGCTCGCGGCGCAGGACGCGCGCCGGCAACTGCTGGATTTGGCCGCGGAGCAGTTCGAGGCGCCGTTGGAAGCGATTACTCTACAAGACGGAACTGCCGCCGCTGGAAACGAGACCGCCCCTTACGGCGATCTCATTCGCCGCCACTTCGCGATGCAGGGAGGAGAGATCGTCGGCTGCGGCTACGCCCACGGCGGCATGGCGCCCAAGCCTGCGAACCCGCTCTTCTGGGAGGTCGGCATCGGCGCGGTCGAAGTGGAGGTGGACCGGGAGACCGGAAAGATCCACCTCCGGAAATACATCTCCGCCGCCGACGTCGGGAAGGCGCTCCATCCAATCCAGTGCGAGGGACAGGACGAAGGCTCGGCGATGATGGGCGTCGGCCACACTTTCTATGAGTCGATCATTTACGACGGCGGGCAGATCGTGAACGCGAGCCTCGTCGATTACAAGGTGCCGACTTTCGACGACGTGCCCGATGAATTCGACACGATATTGATCGAAGACCAAAACGGGCCCGGACCGTACGGCGCCAAGGGCATGGGCGAGGGCGGGATCATTCCGGTCGCGCCGGCGATCGCCAACGCGCTCGCCTGGTCGACGGGCGCGAGAATCAAAGACCTCCCGCTCACGCCGGAGAAGGTCTGGCGCGCGCTTCAGAAACAGCCTAGGAAATAGCCTGATAAAGGCCACGGAGAAGAGCCATGAAAGACAATTTGCTTTGGAGCCTAGGGTGCTTGCTCCTCTTGTTGGTCGCGCTGCCCGGCACCGGGCGCGCCGACGTCGCCGAGCTTCTCACGCAGATCAATCGCAAGCCGGCGGAGGAGCGACAGCAGTTATTGTTGGAGAACGCCAAAAAAGAAGGCGGCTTGACTTTATATACCGCGACCAACGTCCGTGACACTCAGGACGTGATCGCCGGATTCAACAAACATTATCCTTTTGTGAAGGTGAGCTCTTTGAGCCTGGGCGGCCCGGGCGTGTTGAACAAGATCACCACGGAATACCGCGCGGGAGCGCACAATGCCGACGTGGTGGTGCTGACGGGAAATAACGCGCTGGAGCTGATCGAGAAGAAAATCGTGGCTATCTACAGAAGCCCTATGATTCCGTTCGTGCGCAAGGGCTTCGTGGACGATGAAGGATTGTGGCCCGGCGTTTATGCGATCGGGTACACCATCATTTATAATACGAAAAGAGTCAGTCCCAGAGAAGTCCCGAGGCAGTACGAAGACCTGCTGAATCCCAGGTGGAAGGGCAACATGATCATGGACGCCGAGGCCCATGATCTGCTCGCCGGCCTGATCGATCTGTGGGGCGAGAAAAAAGCCGCTCATTTTCTGCAACAGCTTGCCGATACGCAGGCGGTTCGGTTCGCGCGGCAATCGCACACCTTCATGACTCAGCTCGTCGCCGCGGGAGAACACGATCTGATCGTCGATGGCTACGTGCACAATGCCGTAAAGATGAAATCCGAGGGCGCGCCGATCGATTTTGTTTTTTTGCATCCGACCATCGTGAGAACGCCGTCGGTCATCGCGATTACGGCGCGCGCCCCGCATCCTTACGCCGCGGCGCTCTTCGAGGACTATCATCTCTCGAAAGAGGCGAGTGAGATCATGGTGAAGAGCCAGGGGAGATGGGCGCCGCGCAAGGACGTGAAATGGACGGTCGAGCCTGAGACCGACGTTCACGTCGTTCCCATGTCTGTGTGGGGGAGGAAAAACCGCGAGCTGGTCGAATTTTTTAATAAGTTGACGAAACGCTAGAGCGCCGGTCGAGACAGAGGGAATTTTCCCGCTCGGAGATCGCTCATGTTGAGGAGGCGGACTTAAGATGAAAGTCGAAAAGGCAAAATTGGTCGTGCAGGGAATGAAGGAGTCCGGCATTAATTTCGCCGTTGGCGTTCCCGACGCGCAGTTTATCGAAGTCTACAAGATGGTGGCTGAAGATCGTGACATTCGCTACGTGGGCGCCGCCAATGAAGCCGAAGCAGCGGGCATTGGATTGGGAGCCTGGTTCGGCGGGAAAAAGCCCGTGCTCATCATCGCCACCTCCGGGTTGTTGGTGGCGACTTATCATCTGGCGCGCATCAATCTCCTCCACGAGGTGCCGCTTTTGATCGTCATTCCTTACCGTGGCGACATCGGCGATCCGCGTTGGCTGGGGCTCTACAAAAAAACCACCGAGCCTGCTCTGCAAGCCATGGATATTCCCTACCGGGTGGTGCGCCGTCCGCAAGACACCATCAGGACCATCAAAGAATGCAACGAGAGCGCCAGGGCCTGGCTAAAACCGGTTGCGGTGCTTTTGACCGAGGAGGCTCTATGGTAACTCGTTTCGCATTGCTGAAGGCGCTGTCATCGATCATCTCGGACGACGTGCTGGTCGTCGCCAGCATTGGCAACAACAGCGGCTTCTGGGGGCAGTTGAAGGAGAGAGAATCCAACCTGTTTCATATTACCCTGGGCATGTGCACTCCCACGGCGCTGGGCCTTGCGCTGGCGTTGCCGAACCGGAAAGTCATTGCTCTCGACGCCGACGGGAATCTCATCTTGAACCTCGGGGTGTTGGGGACGGTTGCCAACGAGAATCCCCGAAACCTCACTGTGATCGTCATGGATAATCGCAATTACCTGGGGAGCCACAAGAACGAGCCGGGAATGCCGACGGCTACGGCGGGCAAGATGAACCTCGAGGGCGTGGCCAAGGCGAGCGGGATCCGCAGCGCCAGCACCGCAAAAAACGTGGGCCAGTTTCACAGAAGCGTCAAGACGGCACTGGCTAGAAAAGGTCCGCACCTTATTGTCGCGAAGGTTGCGTCTTTGGACAACGACCGGCCGGCCAGAGCCAGGCGGCTCCCGGATCCGCGCGAAAACAAATATCGATTTGCTGCCTACATCGAAAGAACGGAAGGAACGGAAATTCTCGGCAGCGGACTTGGAGGAGGATAATGAGTAAGGCGCCGCGTCGCTTCCGGCGAATCCTGCTCTGTTTTCTGGCACTGTTTTTTTTGCTGTCGCACGCGGGAGCGGCGGAGCTGAAAAAAGTCACCTTCGCTTATTCCAGCCTCGGCGGGATGGCGACCGGCGTATGGATGACCAAGGAGGCCGGCGCCTTCGAGAAGTATGGCATTCAAGCGGACCTCATCTATATCTCCTCCGGCCCGGTCGTCGTGCAGGCGCTGATCGGCGGCGACCTGCAGGGAGGCAGCGGGGCGAGCAACGCCGTGATCAACGCCATCCTGAGCGGCGCGCCCATCGTAGGCGTCGCGGGAACGGCGAATCGGCCGTATCATCGCCTCTGGGTGCAGCCGGAGATAAACCGGCTCGAAGACTTGCGCGGCAAGACGCTCGGCGTCACGCGCTTCGGCTCGATCACGGACAACCTGACGAGGATTTTGCTCAGGCGCAATGGAATGGAAAACGCGGTGACCGTGCGGCAAATGGGCGGGACTCCGGAAGTGGGGGCCGCGTTCCAGCAGAAGGTGATCGCGGGCGCGGTGACTTCCGATCTCCGCGTCGGGTCTGATGTGCCGGCAAAAATTCTGGTGAATTTCATCGACCTCGGCATTCCCTACTCGATGAACATGATCGCGGTCTCGCGCGACTACTATCGCCGGAATCCGGAAACGGTGGAAGGCATGGTGCGGGCGTACACCGAGGGAGTGGCGGCGATGAACAATCAGAAGGATCGGGCGCTCAAGGTGATCGCCAAGTACGCGCGCTTGAGCGATCTCAAACAGATCGAAGAGCAATATAAAGACTCCGTGACTTATCTGGAGCGCATCCCCCGCGTCGAGCCCGAGGCGGCCGCCACGATCCTCGAATTCATGGGCAAGAAGGGGATTCCGCTGGAGACTTTTTTCGATAATTCGATAGTGGACCGGATGGTGCGCGAGGGCTTCATCGACAAGCTCTACAAGAAAAGGTAAACCGGAGAAGTCATGGCGGAGATCGTCGCGCGGAAGCTGACGCAGGAGAAGGACGGCATTCCAGGCTACATCGCCCACCCGGCGCGCGCCGAGCGGGGGCCGGGCCTGCTCTTGATTCACCAGCACTCCGGCCTCACCGGCTATCTTAAAACCGAGGCCTACAAATTCGCCCGGCTCGGCTACTGCGCTGTCGTGCCGAATTTGTATCATTTGCTCGGCTATCCTGCGATAACTCATATCCATACGGGGACGGAGATTCAGAATAAAACTCCCGACGGAGATTTCGTGCGCGTCATCGACGCGGGATGGCGCTATCTTCTCGGGCGGAGCGACATCGATCCCGCGCGGGCAGGGGCGATCGGCTACTGCATGGGCGGCCGGATCGGTATTCACTTCGTGGCCGCCACTCCCCAGGCGCGGGCGTTCGTCGCCTACTATCCATCCGTGAGAAACGAGCAGCCGACGCGCATACGGCCGCGCCACCCTTGCGATGCGGCGCGCGAAATCCGCTGCCCTTCGATGGTGCTCTACGGCGGCCACGATTCCACCAGCACCATCGACGTGCAGCAGCGCGTCATGGAGAGTTTTCTGGCCAATGGCCAACGGCTTGAATGGCATTTCTTTCAGCATGGAAACCACGGCTTCGCTTCGACGGAATCGGACGGCTATCAGCCGCAGCTCGCCGAGCTGGTCTGGCCGCTCGTCGTCGATTTTCTTGGCCGCGAACTTGGGTGGCCGGCCCGCTAAATACATCGTCTGTGGGGCCGGATGAAGAATTTCGAATAATAAAGAGGGAGGGCATTATGGAAAAACCAAGAATAAGGCACATCGCAATCAACGTGCAGGATCGGGAAAAGGAGGCGGAATACTACAAGCGCATCTTCGGTATGGAAGAAAAAATGCGCGGCCCGGGCGGCACGATTTATCTTTCCGACGGCCACGTCGACGTCGCGCTGATCAGCACGACGAAGTATCCGTGGGGCATCAACCATTTCGGCTTCAAGGTCGATTGCGTGAAAGCCGTCGAGGAAACCGCGCAAACGATCGCCGAGGCGAATACATTCGGGGCGATCGCTGAAAGCTGGATCAAGGATCCGGAAGGCAACCGTGTCGATGTGTCCGAGCACGGCTGGCCGGTCTAGATAATTTTAGATTTTCGATTTCAGCCAGAGGACTGATCAGCCTCGGGCTGAGCCGATTTTCGATTCAATCCAAAATCTAAAATCGAAAATTGGGATGGTAATGTTATGGATGCGGTTGGCTGGAGGGCGGCTCTCGGCGAGCTGGCCCGACAAACTATGTCCTCGCCGGAGGTGGAGAGGTATTTTTCCATACCGATCACTACGGCAAGGGCGCAGATCATCTTGAAGCAGTTGTCGCTTTACGTGCGCCACCGCCGCGATTGTTGGGCGTATGTCTCCGGCAACTGCCCGGTGCTGCCGGTCAAGCAGAAAATTCTCGGACACGAATACGAGGAGATGATCCGCGATTCGCACTCGGAGCACGGCCACCTGGACTTGATCATTCGGCAGGGCAAGGCGATCGGGCTCACGGCCAAGGATATTCTCGAGACCAGGCCGCTGCCCGCGACGATGGCGACCTTATACAGCTGGGGCTGGATGACCAAGGCGAAGAGCTGGCTCGAGGGACTGGGCGCGATGACGATCACGGAGTGGAATCAGGACGACCGCTTGCTCGGAGATCTTGGCGGCGGCCATGCATACAAGATGGGCCAGCGCTGGGTCGATCAATTAGGACTCACCTGGGACGACCTGCCCAACTGGAAAGCGCACCGCGAAGCCGACAAGGAGCACACCGACATGTTTCTTCCGGTGCTGGCCGAGTTCGCGGTCGGGGAGAAAGAGGCGCTGGTGCTGCAAGCAGCGCGAGAATCCGAAGAGCTTTACCGTACCTATCAGGCGGGGATCACCGCGGCGATGCAGGCCGCTTGAGAAAGGATGTTCGGTGCGGAACGGATTGTATAGGTCGAGCCGGCTTCACGCCATTCTCACGATCCTGCTGGCGATTGTTTTCTCGGCCGCAAAATCTTCCGCAGCGGAAGCGCCGAAAGAGAAAATTACCTTCGGCTGGGCCGCGATCAGCCCGACGATGGCCGGAGTATGGATGGCGAAAGAAACCGGCGCCTTCGAGAGGAACGGCCTCAGTGCCGACTTGATTTATATCAGCTCGGGAGCGGTCGTCATTCAGGCGCTTGTCGGCGGCAGCGTGACCGCGGCGTTGGGCGCAAGCAACGCAGTGGTCGCGGCGATTCTCAAAGGCGCGCCGATCGTCGCCGTCGGTAGCAACACGAGCCGTCCCGGAATGGTCTTGTGGGTTCAGCCCGAGATCAGTAGGCCCGACCAGTTGCAGGGGAAGACAATGGCGATCACGCGCTACGGCTCAACCAGCGACTTCGTCACCCGGCTGATCCTGAAAAAAATCGGTCTCGACGGCAAAGTTGAGATCCGGCAGTTCGGCGGCGTCGTGGAGGCGGACGTCGGCTTCCGCGCGCGGCAGGCGGCCGGGCGCGTCGCTTCCCAGTCGCCCGATCCGCAGGCAAGGGCGCTCGTGGACGCCGCTGAGCTCGGGATTCCGTTTTCGATGAACCTGCTTGCGGTGAGCAACGATTTTTACCGAAAGTCGCCGTCGCTCGTCGAGCGGGTCGTCAAATCCTACGTCGAAGGCATAGCGGCCTTGAGAAATAATAAGCAACAGGCGCTTCGGGTCCTGGGAAAATACATGGGACAGCGCGGCGGAGCGCCCGAGATGCACTATGATTTCGTCGTCAAGTACCTCGATCCGGTGCCGCGCGTCGATCCGGCGGCCGTCGATACGATCCTGGAGATGGTCGGCCATTCCGGACCGGTTCCGGCGCGACTCTTCGACAACGCCGTGATCGACAAGCTGCGCAGCGAAGGTTTTATAGACAAGTTGTATCCCCCGGGGAGTCGCTTATGAATGAAAGTGCCTGGAGAGGGCGTCTAGGCGAGATGGTGCGCGATTATATTCGCTCGCCGGAATTGGAGCGCTACTTTTCCGTGAAAATGACGAAGCCACGCGCGGCGGTGATGGTGACGCAGCAGAGCCTGTTCGTGCGCCACCGGCGCGATTGTTGGGCGTACGTGTCGGGGAACTGTCCCGTGCTCGCGATCAAGCAGAGAATCCTGGAGCACGAGTACGATGAGATCATCCGCGATCAATTTTCCGAGTATGGCCACCTGGCGCTGATCATCAAGCAGGGCGCGTCGGTAGGTCTCAAGCCGGAAGAGATCATCCACGCCGAGCCGCTGCCGGCGACGCGGGCGACGCTCTACGCTTGGGGCTGGATCACGAAGGAAAAAAGCTGGCTCGAAGGGCTGGCCGCGATGACGATCACCGAATGGTGCAACGACGACCGCCTTCTCGGCGATCTTGGCGGAGGCCAGTCGACGCGCATGGCGAAGCGCTGGATGGAAGACATGGGCTTCACCTGGAAAGAGATTCCCAATTTGCAGGCCCACAGCCAGGCGGACGAGAAGCACAGCGACATGTTCGTGCCGTTTCTGGCCGAGCACGCGACCGGCGAGAAAGAAGAGCTCGCGCTGCGCGCAGCAAAAGAATCTTTGGACCTGAATGCGATGTATCGCGAAGGCATTGCCGAGGCGCAGGAACGAATAAGGCTGTAGGCAATAGGCATTAGGCGGTAGGAAGAAAGATAAATTGCAGGGACGCGATTCATCGCGCCCGAGAAAAAAAGGGAGAAGAAAATGAGTCACTGGGAAAAAGCGCGAGAAGAGATCGATGCTACTCTCAACCGGCACTTCGACACGCCGGAATATAAAAGATTGTTCGGCGTCAAGATTACGCCGGAGCGGAATCAGATTCTCAATCTTCATTACCCACATTACATCAAGAGCCGGCGCGACTGCTGGGCGGCGTCGCAGGCTAAGGCGCCGCTCGACGTCAAGCGCGCGATCTGGGAGCATGAGAAAGACGAGTTGATTTACGACGAGCGTCTCGGCGCGGCGCATCTCACGGACGAGCAAATGGCGGGAGCGTCAGCGGAATCGACTCTGCTGCCCGGCGCGCGGGCGGCGATCTATGCGTGGATCTATCTCTGCACGACGCGTCCGTGGATCGAAAGTCTCATGATCAACCACGTCACCGAGCGGAAAAATAATCCGGAGATCGTCAAGGGCGGCGGATTCACGCAGCGGATGGCGATGAAGCAGGTGAACGATCTGGTGGGTTCGGTGGAGAAGTTGGACGCCAGCACGCGCGTTCATATGGTGGCCGACATCGACCACTCGAATCTGTTCGAGCCGGTCTTCGAGCGCCACGTCACGGACGAGAGGACCGCGCACCTGGTCGTGAACGCGGCGTTGGACAGCCTGGCGGTCGACCGGGCGTACCGCAACGCGCTCGCCGTCGCGATGATGGAGATTCCGGATTAAGAGGCCGTTAAAAAAACATCCACCTGCATTCAAGTAGGGGCACGGCATGCCGTGCCCCTAGGATTTTCGGGAGGGGCTGACGCAAGTGAGCGGAACCGATCTCAGAAAGCGGCTAGTGGCGATTCTCGTCGCCGATGTGGCGGGCTATTCGCGCCTGATGGCCGGTGACGAACTGGCGACCGTGGCTTCGCTCGACGCGGCTCGCAGCGTCTTTAGAACACAAATCGAATCCCATCAGGGCCGCGTGATCGACATGGCGGGGGACTCGGTGCTCGCCGTGTTCGAGACCGCCGCCGGGGCCGTCACTGCGGCCCTTGCGATTCAGCAAGACCTGGCCGCCGTGTCCTCCTCGACCCCCGAAGAACGCCGTATGCGCTTTCGCATTGGCGTACATCTCGGGGACGTAATCGAGAAGGGCGACGGCACGGTATATGGCGACGGGGTCAACATCGCAGCACGGCTTGAAGGATTGGCCCATCCCGGAGGGATTACGGTCTCTGAGGCGGTTCGCGGTTTGCTCCGTGGCAAGGTGAGCGCGATCTTCGAGGACCAAGGCGAGCAAACGGTAAAGAACATTCCCGAACCGGTGCGGGCCTATGCGGTCCGTCTCAATCCCGAAGGCAAATCGACTGCGGCTGTTGCGCCGGCTATCCGGCGACGCTCAATGCGCCGTCTCGCCGTTACCGTCGCCGCTGGCATAGTGCTTGTCGTGGCCGTCGGTGTAATCGCTTGGCTTGCGCCTTGGAGTTCCAGAATCAAGACCGCATCGCCGGAGCAGATGTCTCTCCCGCTTCCCAATAAACCCTCCGTCGCCGTGCTGCCTTTTGAAAATATGAGTGGCGACCCGGAACAAGCCTATTTCGCCGACGGGATGACCGACGACCTGATCACCGACCTTTCCAAGGTGGGCGGACTGTTCGTGATCGCGCGAAATTCGACGTTTGCATACAAGGGCAAGTCACAAAACATTCGCGACGTGGCCAAGACGCTGGGTGTGCGCTACGTGCTGGAGGGAAGCGTGCGTCGCAGTGGCGCCGAGATACGAGTTAACGC
The DNA here is from genome assembly GCA_964572145.1 of uncultured Syntrophobacteraceae bacterium. Lineage (GTDB taxonomy): Bacteria > Desulfobacterota > Binatia > UBA9968 > UBA9968 > JAJPJQ01. Next base: position 12,840 of record CAZNES010000040.1, on the reverse strand, counting down.
GCAGCTCATCGACGCAACGACCGGCGGCCACGTATGGGCGGATCGCTACGACGGGGACATGAAGAACATCTTTGGCTTGCAGGACAAGGTCACGCGCAATGTCGTCACCGCCCTGGCCGTTGAATTGACCAAGGATGATCGGGAGCGCGTTGCACGCAGGGGGACCGAAAACACGCAAGCTTATGATGTTTTCCTCAAGGGTTGGCAGCATTACCTCCGGCAGACGCCTGCGGATTTCCGAACCGCAATCGACTATTTCAAAAAGGCAGTAGACCTGGATCCGAAATACGGGCGGGCGTACGCGGCTCTGGCCGCGGCCTATTGGGAGACTTACACGCGGTACTGGGGTTTGACCCTGGGAATTAGCGGGCTGCACGAGGCCCGGGTCCAGGCGGAACAGTTCTTGGCGAAAGCCATGGAGGACCCCACGCCGCTGGCGCACCAGGTCGCCAGCGCCATGCGGCTGCAGTCGCAGCAGCACGACGAAGCCATCGCCGAGGCGAAACTCGCGATCGCCGGCGATCCCAACGATGCGGACGGCTACATTGCATTGGCGAATGTTCTGAGCTTCTCTGGCAGAGCGAAGGAGGCGCTGGAGCTCGTCGAGCGCGCCATGCGGCTCAACCCACACTATCCGCCACACTATCTGTACCAGCTCGGACTCGCGCGGTTCGGCATGAACCGCCTCGACGAGGCCGCCACGTCACTGGAGCAGGCGATCACGCTCAATCGCGACGACCACTGGTCGCAACGTCTCTTGCTGGCGACCTACGGCCTGCTCGGCCGCCGCGCGGACGCCGCCAAGCTCCTCGACGCGATCAAGGGAAGGGAGCAGCGAGGCTTGTTTGCCTCTCGGGATCCGCTTACGGTCACGGCGATCAAGTTCTGGCATCCCTTCGCGAATCGCGCGGACGCCGAGCGATTTGCCGAGGGCTTGCGCAGGGCCGGCGTGCCCGAGTGATACGCCGCGCGGCTTAGAACTTCACCGCTTCTCCCGGCTTCACATCCAGAACCTTGATTGGCGCATTGCCAAGCGCGGCCTTAAGCTCGGCAGGTGTCCGATTGATGACCGGATAAGTCCCGTAATGAATCGGTATGACTTGCTTGGGCCGGATGAGCTCCCGCAGGGCATACGCGGCACGCTCGGGATCCATGGTGAAATGGCCGCCGATGCAAACCAGCGCCAGATCCGGCTTGTGGAACTTGCTGATCAATGCCATGTCGCCGAACACGTCGGTGTCGCCGGTGTGATAGATCCTGAAGCCATTTTCCAGTTCGATCACGTATCCGACCGCGGCGCCGCCGTCGACATACCGCACTCCCGTAGCTTCGGGCTTGATACCGACGAGATCCGCGGACGAGCTGTGCTCGGCCGGCACCATGTGGACTTTGATGCCGGGTCCGAGCGGCGCCACCGTGCCGCCCTTATTCATGGCGATGGTCTTTGAGCCATCGAGCACGCCAAGCGCGACCAGATTGTTCCCCAGCTCCCAATTAGCGACCACAATGGCGCCGCTCATTTTTGCCAGCTCGGGCAGGTCGCTGACATGATCGCCATGCCCGTGCGTGACGAGGATCAGGTCCACCTTGCCAAGGGCTTTCAGATCCTTGTATTTCGCTGGCGCCCTGGGATTCTTCTTGAGAAATGGATCGATGACAATCACCTTGCCCGTGGTGCTGGTGAGGCGGAAAGTGGAATGACCCAGCCACAACACCTCCACCTGCTCCGCCAACGCGACCCCTGCGAACCATACGAGCAATAGAACCATGGCACCCGTTACGGCTAACCTCTTACCTGATGTACGCATAACCCCCCAGTTCGCGTTGCGCGAGAAACCCGAGTGATAGGAATTTCCTTTTAAGGTACGGCCCCTGAGAACTCAAAATTACCCGTGTTGACCCCGCGTCGGCCAACGTTCGAGAACCTCGAACGGCCATTAGAGAAGACAGGATCGATACGCCCCTCGCTTATTTTGAACGGACAGTATCCGATAACGTGCTCTTATGTCAATTTAAGGCTGGCTTTCGGGTAAGGCTGGGCATTGGCCCCTGGTTGAGGTAAGGAGACTTTTAAATAACTTGGCTGTTAAGATTGTAGGGTCTAACCCCAGCGCCACTCCAACCGTCACTTCGACACTGCAGAATACCGCAGGCTGTTCGGTGTGAAGTTCACGCGCGAGCGGGAAAAAATTCTCAACCTTCACTATCCGCACTATATCAAAAGCCGGCGCGACTGCTGGGCGGCGTCGCAGGCCAGGGCGCCGCTCGACGTCAAGCGCGCAATCTGGGAGCACGAAAAAGACGAATTGATTTACGACGAACGTCTCGATGCGGCGCATCTCACGGACGAGCAGATGGCCGGAGCGCCGGCGGAATCGACTCTGTTGCCCGGCGCGCGAGCGGCGATCTATGCATGGCTCTATCTTTGCACGAGGCGGCCCTGGATCGAAAGTCTCATGGTCAACCACGCCACCGAGCGAAAAAATATTCCGGAGATCGTCAAGGGCGGGGGATTCACGCAACGGATGGCGATGAAGCAGGTCACCGATCCGGTGGGCTCGGTCAAGAAGCTCGACGCCAACACGCGCGTCCACATGGTCGCCGACATCGAACATTCAAACATGTTCGAGCCGGTCTTCGAGCGCTACGTCACAGACGAGAGGACCACGCGCCTGGTCGTGAATGCTGCATTGGACAGTCTGGCCATCGACCGCGCGTACCGCAACACGCTCGCCATCGCGATGATGGAAATTCCGGAGTGACGGGTTTCCGAGCGGAAATTTAAAATTATCCTTGACGTAATTCTGTACGTTATTTATACTGCAAGTGCAATGAGGGAGGGAATATGGCTATTTCGTCCAAGGATATCGTTCCTCTGACGCGGGCGCGGGCGAAGCTTACCGAGCTTTGCGAAGAGGTCCGGCATGAGCACGGAGAGAAAATTCTGACGAAGAACGGAGAAAGCTGCGCGGCGTTGATTGACGCGGAGCGTCTCGATTATTACCACCGACTGGAGCGGGAGCATGTTCACCTCACGCTGCTTGAGGAGGCGGTTCGCGGTGTCGAGGAGGTCCATAGAGGTAAAGTTTTGACCGCTGCCAAACTCAAGGCCCGGTATGGCCGCTAGGCGCCGGCCGCTCTTTACCGAAAATTTCACCGCCAATTTAGAATCCGTCCGCTTATTTTTGGAACCCGACGGCCGATCTGCCTTCCGGCGTCTTCTCGACCGACTATTAGACGATATCGTCCCGACCCTCTGCCGCTTTCCGCAGTCAGGCCGTTCCTTCCTCGCCCACGCTGTTCTGTCTTTGGAAGCTCAGGCGTTACTGGAGCGTCTTAAAACTGTGCTGCGTAAAGGAGATGATCTCCGGGAGTTTATCGTGGATGATTACATCATCCTTTATCTGGTCAGGCGACGCCGACTTTATTTTCTGGCCATCAAACACCACCGCCAGCTATCTTTTGACTTCAGGCATCTTTGGTCGTAAGGGATCTCATCGATCCGCCATCGATCACTCGAACCTATTCGAGCCGGTCTTCGAGCGCCACGTCACAGACGAGAGGACCGCGCACCCGGTCGTGAACGCGGCGTTGGACAGCCTCGCGATCGACCGGGCTTATCGCAACGCGCTCACCGTCGCGATGATGGAGATTCCGGACTAAACCGGCGCGGCCCTCACTTCATCGTTTCGGCTTCAAGCGAGAACCGAACAGAAATAAGTCCAGACTCAGGCCCGACCCTCAACCCCGACCCTCAACCTTTACTTTTGGCCAGCATCTCGACGGGCGTCTGGCGCGGCCCCAGGCTCTCGTAGTACTCGCTCGTCTCCGGATTGTATCTGCCCTGATTGAAGCTGCCGCCCTTCTGGCTGCGGATAATCACCGCGACTGCTCTCTCGCCCACGGTGATCTCGGTGTGGATCTCGTTGGGTCTCACGAGATCGATCTCTCCGGGGCCGACCAGAAGGTCGGTGGTTTTTTTGATCTCGGCGCGGCCCGGCCTGGAGCGATCGTCGAGCCGCTCGTAGCGCTCGATCCGCTCGTGCCCGTCGAGCACTCCGTAGAGCGTGTAGATGTGAGCGTGATCGTGGATGCGCGCGCGCCCGCCCTGCCGCGCGGCGCCTTTGGTCAGGCCGTTGATCGCGAAGCCGTAATCCGGGTCTTCGTAGAACAGCAGGTTCTCGGCTCGTCCGCCCGCCGGGACGCAGTCCGGCCAACTCTTCGAAGCCTCCAGGACCTCGGGGTCGGCGATCAGCTCCGCCAGGACCGGAGCGAGCGCGGTCCAGCGTTTATCGAGGTCCGGCTCTTTGGCGAACAGCGCGCGCGTCTTACCGATGAAACGTTCGAGTGCGTTTTGAGTCTTGGCTTCCATGACTGCGTAATCCTCCTTTTTTGTGGATCGACTGCTGCACCGGGCGCGGCGTTTTTTCGATCGCATAAAAGCGCGCGCAATTGTCCCAGAGAATTTTGCGCTTGTCGTCCTCTGACAGCGGCAGCTTGAGAAAATCGTCCACGGCCGCCGGATACCTGGAATCCCCATGAGGATAGTCGGTCGAGAAGACGAGCTGATCGCTGCCGAACTCCTCGATCATGTAACGGGCGGGGCCTTCGTCCGGCTCCACCGATACGAAACATTGGCGCTTGAAATAGTCGCTCGGCGCCATGGTGAGCTCCGTCATGAACACGTCGCCCTCGCGCTCGTAGCCCTCATCCATGCGCCATAGCAGCCACGGCACCCACGAACAATTGGCCTCGAGAAACGCGACCTTGAGCTTTGGGTGGCGAGCGAGGATGCCGCCGGCGACGAAGCTGCCGAGACCGAGCATCTGCTCGAACGGCTGGGCATAAAAGCGCCGGAGCCCGAAGTTCGGCTCGAAGTGATCGCCACTCTGGCGCGAGCGCGACCCCGTCGCCTCATGGAAGCCCACGGGGATGTTGAGATCCTCCAGCGTCTCCCACAGCGGCTCGTAGTAAGGGTCATGCCAGCTCTTACCGTTGACGATGTTGGACCTGAGAAAGACGGCCCGAAATTTCAGCTCTTCCACCGCCCGGCGCGTCTCCTCGACGGCGTCTCTGATATCGAACACCGAGATCATCCCCGCGCCGAGCAGCCGCGTCGTGTCGGTGCGGCAGAAATCGAACATCCAGTCGTTGTACGCCCGGGCGATAGCGGCGGCGAACCGCGGCTCTCTATCCGGATGCGTGAGCACGCTAAGCCCGCGGCTGGGGAACAGCACGGCGACGTCGATCCCTTCTTGATCCATCGCCTCGAGCTGGACCTCGGGTCCCCACCCGCGTCGAGCGTGGTCCCGGTAGAGCTTTTGGTTCTTTTCGTAGTTGTGGCCCCGATGCGGCACCCCGCTCGTCCGCCTGGCGTTGGGTGCTTCGTTCGGGAAGATCACTCCCAGGTCGCGCACGTTATCCGACGTTCTACCGCGAGGCGCGATCGCTCTGAACTCCGGGGCGATGTAGCGCTCCCATAGGTCGGGCGGCTCCATGACGTGCAAGTCGCTGTCGAATACTTTGAATCCCGCCTTCGCCATCGATCCTCCCTTCTTTACCCCGTACCACAGAACGCCGACGTTTTCACTTCGTGTAGACCTTGTCGATAAAACCGTTTTTATCCAACTCCCGCACGATGCTTTCGTCCACCATGTCCTCGAAGCGAAGCTGCGCCCCGGGCTTTCGGCCGACCGCTTCTTTTATTTGAGTCTCCACGCCGGCTCTGGTCACCAGCGGCACCCGGTCATAGAGTTTTGCGCTCGCGGTGTAGGCGTCCTCCAAATAGGCCTCGTTGGTTTGCCTGCTGTATTTGGAAATGATTTTTTTGCTCTCTTCCTTCCGGGTCTTGAAAAAATGCATGGCTTCGATGTGCGCCATCAGGACTTTCTTTACCGTCTCTCTCCGGCGCGAGAGATAGCTCCTCGTCGTGGTGGCGCAAATATAGGGAAACTCGAACCGGTTCTGAAAATCGGCCGTGCTGATGAGGATCCTGAACGGCATGCCTTTAGTTAAATGAATGATCCCCGGAGGCGACGGAAATCCGGCGATTCTGCCGGTGCGAAACGCCGCCGCCCGCTCCGTCGAGCCGCCGACCTGCATGATCGGAACCTGCTTGTCCGGTTCCAGCCCCAACCCCTTGATCAATACGCGCGCCGCGACATCGGACGCGCTGCCGAGCCGGCTTATGCCGATGCTTTTCCCTTTCAGATCTTCCGCCGACTTGATCGACTCCTGCACGACCAGCTCGTAGGGAAGGGAATTGAGATAACACGCGACGAGAACCAGATCGGCCCCTGCCGTCACAGCGCTGGCTACGCCTCCGCCCGAAGCGTTAGCCATTTGCACGTCGCCGGCCACGAGACTGGTGACGCTGATCGTGGTGCTGGGGATGAAGAGCAGTTCTGCGTCCAATCCGTTCTTCTTATAGAAACCGCGATCTTGAGCGACGTACCAGACGCCGTTGCTGCTCTCCAGAGCGCTGTGAGAAAGTCTGATCCTCTCCTGACTCCAGGCATCCCTCAGGACAAGGGAGTAAAAAAGAACCGGCAGTGCGGCAAGAAAACAAAATCCCCGTGGAAGTTTCATAATGCCTCCCAGAAGACGGGCAGCCTCGATTTCAAGCAAGCTCTACCGCGATGCTGGGGAGATGTCCATACCCAGCGGGGCGGAATCCTGCTGGTAGAGTTGAACTGCCGCCCGCTTGTCGGATATTGTGCCAGCCATACGGCGGAACCAAAGAAATTGGAGTGTTGGAGTAAAGGAGTATTGGAGTGTTGGGTCTTAAGTCCATTACTCCACTACTCCATTACTCCATTACTCCTACTCCCGTCTCGAATTTGGTGAGCCTTTTTCACCGGCCTGTGGAGGAGAACGATGCCTTTGGCCAATGTTCGCGGCGTCAACATCAACTATAAAGTTCTGGGCGAGCACGGCCCGTGGGTGGCACTCTCGCCCGGCGGCCGGCGCGATATCAGCGGCATCGAGCCGCTGGCCAAACGAGTAGCCGATGCCGGCCACCGCGTCGTGATCTTCGACCGGCGCAATTGCGGCGCTTCCGATGTCGTCATCGATGGAGACGACTCGGAGTACGAGATCTGGGCGGACGATCTTCACGAGCTGCTCTCCCAACTCGGCGCTCTTCCCGCCTTCGTCGGCGGCAGCTCTTCCGGTTGCCGAACCGCGCTCCTTTTTGCGTTGCGGCACCCCGAGGCCGTTCGCGGCCTGCTGCTCTGGCGCGTGACCGGCGGCCGCTCCGCGTGTGAGCGCCTGGCGCAAGAATATTACGGCCAGTACGTGGCCGCGGCGAAGCAAGGCGGGATGGCCGCGGTGTGCGAGATGGAGCACTGGAAAGAGCGCATCGAAGCCAGAGCCGGGAACCGCGACGCGTTGATGAAAATGGACCCTGCTCGTTTCATCGCCGTCATGTCCCACTGGCGTGAATACTTCATCCGTGGCGCGGACCTGCCCGTCATTGGCGCGAGCGAAGCGGAGCTCGAATCAATTAAAGTCCCCGCCTGCATCATTCCAGGGAACGACAACACCCATGCGCAAAAAACCGGCGAGAACCTGGGCCGCCTCCTGGCCAACGCCGAGGTGCATATCTTGTTCCCGAAACACTACGACATGGATTTGAGCCCGCGGGAAGAATGGGACAAGAAGGCAGGCGAGATGGCCGCGCTCTTTGCCGACTTCATCAAGCGGGCGGCGTAAGTAAGAAGGAGAAAAGGATGAAGATCGCGGTGATCGACGACTATCAAAACGCGTTCCGCACGCTCAAGTGTTACGCCAAGCTGAAAGGCCACGACGTGATCGTTTACAACGATACCGAGAAAGATCCGGTTCGGCTCGCCGAGCGGTTGAAAGACGCCGAAGCGGTGCTGCTGACCCAGCAGCGCTCCCGCTTTCCAGGCGCCGTGATCGAGCGGCTGCCCAAGCTCAAGCTCATAAGCCAGACCGGGCGCGCGACCGCCCATATCGACGTCGAGGCCTGCACCCGGCACGGAGTTGTCGTCTCGGCCGGCGGAACCGGCAGGCCGCACACGACGGCGGAGCTTACCTGGGGTTTGATATTGGCCGCGCTGCGGCACATCCCGTACGAGGTCAAGCGATTGAGAGAAGGACACTGGCAATCGACGATCGGCACCGCCGTGCAAGGCAAGACGTTGGGGATCTACGCGTTCGGCAAGATCGGCAGCCTGGTGGCCAACGTCGGACGCGCTTTCGGCGCGCGCGTGGTCTGCTGGGGACGGGAAGGATCGAAGGCGCGGGCGAGAGAGGCGGGATACGAAGCCGCGGCAAGCCGCGAATTATTTTTCGGCGACTCCGACATCGTGAGCCTGCATCTGCCGCTGAGCAACGAGACGCGCGGCATCGTGACGCGCAAAGACCTCGATCTGATGAAGCCGACGGCGCTGATCGTCAACACGAGCCGCGCCGGGCTGATCGCCGAGGGCGCGCTGGTCGGCGCGCTCAAAGCGGGGCGTCCGGGCTTTGCCGCCGTGGATGTCTTCGAAGACGAACCGGTCATCGGCGCGGCGCACCCGCTGCTCAAAATGGACAACGCCGTTTGCACGCCTCACCTGGGTTATGTCGAGCGCGATAGTTATGAAGCTTACTACGACGGCGCCGTCGAGCAGATCGTCGCATACGCTCAGGGCAAGCCGATCAACGTAGTGAATCCGGCGGCGCTGGGAAAGAAATAAGAGGGATTTAGGCTCAATCGGTCGCGGAGGAAGCCCCATGGAATACCGCCAATTCGGCACGACAGAATTCAAAGTCTCCCCGATGGGTCTCGGCTGCCTGAGCATGTCCGGCGCGTACGGGCCGGCGGATGATAATGAATCGATCGCGACGCTGCACCGGGCTTTCGATCTCGGCATCAATTTCCTGGACACGTCGGCGAGCTACGGCAACGGACACAATCATGAACTTATCGCTAAGGCACTCAAGGGTAGGAGAGAGCGGATTGTCATCCATTCCAAGTCCGGCAGTCCGCGCGCGCCGGACGCCAGCGGCAATCGCAGCGGCAGCACGCCGGAGTATCTGACGCAGAATTGCGAGCAGAGCGTAAAACGGTTGGGCGTCGATGCACTCGATGTCTTCTGCATGTCGCGCGTCGACCCGGAAATTTCCGTCGAAGAGTCGGTGGCGGCGATGGCGAAGCTCGTCGAGCGCGGACTTACGCGCTACATCGGCCTATCGGAAGCCAGCGCCAATTCGATTCGGCGCGCGCGCAAGGTTCATCCGATTGCCTCGCTGCAAATGGAATATTCGCTGTGGTCGCGCGATCCAGAGGGCGGCAACGTTCAGGCTTGCCGCGAGTTCAATATGGGTTTTATGGCTTACTCGCCGCTGGGGCGCGGCTTTTTCGGCGGTCTGGTGCACGACCGTAAGGACATGAGCGAAGGCGATGGCCGGATCAATCACCCGCGCTTTCAAGACGGCAATCTGGAGCAAAACCTGAAACTGCTCGCTCGCTTCGAAGCGATGGCGAAGGAAAAGGGCGTGACCACGGCGCAGTTGGCGCTAGCGTGGCTGATGGCGCAGGGAAGCGACGTGATTCCAATTCCCAGCAACAAGAGCCGCAAACACTTGGAAGAGAACATCAAGGCGACTGAAATGAGGCTCAGCAAAGAGGATCTGGCGCGGCTCGATGCGATCTTTCCGCCGGGAGCGGCGGCGGGGCCGCGGACTCGGGATATGCATCGGGTAAATATTTAGTCGGTTCAAAACGTTCCAGCCGTTCAAAAAATTCAAACCTCTGCGGAGGAAACATGAAAGACGTAACGATTGTGGTTGGGACAATTGGCCAGAGCATCATGCGCAGCGAAGACAATGGTCAGACCTGGGCGCGCGTCGGACCGCGCCGCGGATTTGCCTACGAAGCGTCGGTGCGCTGTATCGCGATGCATCCGAAACAGCACAACATTCTCTTCGCCAGCACCGAGAGAGGAATTTATCGCAGCGAGGATGGGGGAGCGAATTGGCGGTACGTTGATTCGGCGCTCAATTCCTATTATGTCTGGACGATCGCGTTTGATCCGGTGAACCCGGATGTCATGTTTGCCGGCACCGGCACGCCGACGCCGGCGATGATCTTTCGTTCGAAGGACGGCGGCCGGACTTGGGAGAAGCGGCCGGTGGAAGTCGCGGCGGAGTGCGAGGCCGTCGGCACGCCGAGAGTCACGGGGATCGCCGTCGATCCCGTGGCGCCCAATAATGTCTGGATGGGCCTCGAAGTAGACGGCGCGCGTCACAGCAGCGACGGCGGCGACACGTGGAGCATCGTAGAAGTTACCGGACGCCGCGACATTCATAATGTTGCCGTGACCCCCGGCCCGCCGCGAACGGTATTTATCGTGACCAACCGGGAGATTTACGCGAGCATGGACAACGGCGCGAGCTGGGAGCCGCGCGAGATGCAGAAATGCCTGCCTTGGGAGTATCCGCGAAACCAAAACTATCTGCGCGGGATCGCGGTGGACCCGGCAAACTCGAAAAGAATCTTGTTGAGCTTCGGCGATTTCACGCCGGGAACCTCGGGCGCGATCGCGCGAACCGAAGACTTCTGCAAGAGTTGGACGCTCTTGCCTCTGCCGGTGGAGCCGAACTCGACGATGTGGACGTTCGGCACGAATTCGGATGACCCGAACATCCTTTTTGCGGCGAGCCGATATGGTTATCTCTACCGCAGTGACGACGGCGGCACATCGTGGACGAAGCTGAGAAGAGAGCTGAGCGAGATCGCCGCGGTGTGCTGGCTGCCGAACTGACCGTTACTCATCGCGCGTCGCCGTCATGCGCTACCTGTAAAGCTCGTTCAAGAGGCCGCTTTTCTCCAATCTGTCGAGGAAGCGCAGGTCGACAAACTGCTCCGGCCTGGCATTCTTGGCGGCGGGGATCGTCTTGCCCACTTCGTCGAGGGCGTTCTGCATTCCCGTCATGTTGATATAAGGAGCCTTCTCGACGATCTTGTCCACGTAGAAATCGTAAGCTTTTTGCAAGACCGCCGTGTCCTGCACGGTCGTGTACTTCGCATACGACTTGATCGTGAATTCCCTGTCGGTCCGGGCGCGGTGCACGCCGCGCACATACGCGCGCATGAAGCGATCGATCAAATCCGGCTTCTTTCTGATGATGTCTCCGAGCACGATCATGGCGGGGTTCGGAAAGGCCAGATTCATGTCCGTGATGCTGGCAAGCTCTTTGAAGCCGAGCTTTTCCATCAAGAAAAGAGTCGGGGGCGAGACCATGCCGGCGTCGATGGAGCCCGCCCTGAGCGCGGCCGCGATGGACGACACGGCCCCTAACTGTAAGAGCATGACGTCTTTCTGCGGGTCGAGGTTGTGTTGCCGCAGGGCGTAGCGGGCCGATATGTCGGCGCTGGTACCGATGCGGGTAATGCCGATCTTTTTCCCTTTCAGATCCTCCACCCGTTTGATGTCCGGCCTTCCGTACATGGAAAAGATCAGTTTGTTGACGTTGTTCCCGATGACTTTGAAGTCCGCGCCGTTCAGAGCGGCGGAGATCGCCGCCGCGCCGCCCAACGACGCGAGATCGACTTCTCCCGCGACCGTGACCTGAGCAAGCTGGGTGCCGTTGGGAATGAGAATGATCTGATCGTCGAGGCCTTCTCTGGCGAAGAAACCGGCGTCGTGAGCGACCCAGATGCCGACATAGGCGCCGCTGATGGAGCTATAGCCGATCCGCATCCGCTCCGCGGCCAGCGCTGTGAAAGCCCACAGAAGAAAAGCAAGCGTGGCGCCGATAGTCACTCGTTGCATAGACGCTCCCTTCGAGGCCGGTCTCGACCGTTGTTTGCATTCTATGATATGCGATCCGTGAGATACAAAGCCAGCCATTCGACGATCTACCGGGCAAGGAGGAAAAGATGCCGAACGTTAAACTGCCGACAGGCGCCGATCTCTATTACGAGTCTCACGGTCAAGGCGAGCCGCTGATTCTGGTGCCGTCGACCGCCTTCTCCTGCGAGGTTTGGAAACCTTCGCAGATGCCGCTGGCGCAATCGCTCAATTTGATTGTCCACGATCCACGAGGATGCGGCCGCTCGGCAGCCAGGCAAAACGTTTACACGATCGAACAGATGGGGGCGGATATCGTCGCGCTCATGGATCACCTGAAGATTCCCGCGGCCCATCTCTTGGGCCACTCCATGGGAGGGCGTATCGCGCTCGCCGCGGCGCAGAATTTTCCCGGGCGGGTGAAGAGTTTGATTATGGCGGCGAGCGGCTCGGGCCCCGCGGCGCGACCGGGTCCGGATTGCATCGTGGGTCTGCCGCATCGCCTGGTCTTCGAGCTTGCCGAAATGGGTTTGGAGAAAATGATCCATTATGAAATTTGCGAGTCGGATACGTTCTTCACGAAAGAATACCGCGATCGCCATCGCGATAAAGTCGAGGAATTCTTCAGGCTCGCCTGGGCGACCCACGCCAAGCTCTCGGAGTTCGTCCATATCGTCATCGCGCGCCACAATTTTGAAGGCACGCACCGGCTTGGCGACGTGCGAGTTCCAACGCTGGCGGTGATCGGCGATCATGACAGCGGCAGGAGCAATCACCTGGCGCAAGTGGAGGTTCTCGTCAAGAGAATTCCGGGCGCCGAGCTGAAAGTTCTAAAGGGACAATCGCACGGCTTTTTCTGGCAAGCGGCGGAGGAAACCAACGCGCTCGTTCTCGATTGGGTCAAGAATCACAGCGGCGTCCTGCGCTGACGGACTCAGGGAAGTTGTGAACGAATGGGTATCTAACAGATCGTTGAATCTTCTACTTTAAAAAGATTTTTCCATACTCGGCCATCTTTTCAGCGAATCCTTTTTTG
>CAZNES010000039.1:34556-35887 GCA_964572145.1 uncultured Syntrophobacteraceae bacterium | reverse complement strand
CGCCGCAGTTGTTGCAGGTCCTGAGCGACTCGTCTCCATAGAAGCGCTCGTGCACCCGCGCGACCGGGTCTTGCGCATAGTCGCCGACCTCGACGGAAACTTCATAAACCTTTTCGCCGCAGCGCTCGCATAGCCAAAGGAAACGATCCTGCTCGCCTTTCCGCCGCTTGCGCTCAATGACGACAAACCAGGCGTCGTCCGTCACTCGCGGGGAATGAGGCACGCCGCCGGGACACAACAGCAGTTGTCCGGGGCGAATCACCGCGACCTTCTGCTCGCCTTCCGGCGTGAGATAGTGGAGGCGCTGCTCGCCGGCGAGCTGCAGCGTGACCTCGTCGCTCGGGTCGATATGAAAATCGGTCCTCATTTTTCGCCCGCGGCTTAAAAACGCGATCGACTCCGAATCCTGCCACAGCACGCGCCGCCCCTTGCCCGCGTCGCGCACGCCTTGAATCGCCTCGTGAAGATCGACGGCGGTAAGTGTAAGTTCTTTCATCTGACCCTCCTCCGGCTCGCGGCGATCTTAATTGAAGCACACTCGTTCTCGCAAGCGAAAGCTCCAATGATCGATAACCTCGGAGAGATCCTTCACTTCGTTCAGGATGACCAGATCCCGAATGTCATTCTGAGCGAAGCGAAGAATCTAGGCTCCTTTACAGTCACAGGCCTGAAAATCGAACTACCATAGATAGAAGAAGAAATGTTACGGTCCCGCCAATCTCACCGACGGCTTCCCGATGTGAATGTGCGCGCCGGTGGAGGAGCCAGCCATTTTTCCGCGGAATGCCAGGAACGGGATGCCGGATTTGCGCAGGTACTCCATGAGCGCGCGTCCTTCCGCGCTGTCGGGACCGAGCGCTACATCCATGGCGTTCCGGTGATCGAATTTCATCTGCCGGTGGATCTCCGTCTCGCCGCGCGCGCTCACCGGCAACGGACGACTGAAGCGGGCGGCAAAAAACTCCTCGATCTTGCCGGCGTCCGCCAGAGACCACAGAGCCTTGCCGTTGTAATGGATAAAAGTACCGCTCTCGCTGTAACCTCCCGCCGGGAGCGGCGGAAGCGACGCAAATTCGGCGCGCGCTTCCGCCTCGCCGATGACCATCTCGGCTTGCTCGATTTGCCGCCGCGTGTCTTCCGTCTTTGCGCGGGCGCGGGCCAGCGCCAGTCCGCTGTCCTCCAGATCCTTCCGTGAGATGTAGCCCTTCTCCAGCAGCGGCCTCCGTGATTCCACTTCCCGCGCGAGCCGGTCCGCCTCCAGCTCGTCGCGCTTCATTTGCAGCGCGAGTTGGTCGCGGTATTCCGTCGCGGTGCGGATGACTTCCGCGTTG
>CAZNES010000039.1:0-34456 GCA_964572145.1 uncultured Syntrophobacteraceae bacterium | reverse complement strand
ATTTGGCCCGTAAATACGTCTTAAAGCGAACCGACCCGCCTGCCGGTTCTATTTCAGGAATCGATTACCGCAAGGAGCTGAACGACGCGCAGTTCGAAGCCGCCACCGCGAAAGACGGGCCGGTGCTGGTCATCGCCGGCGCCGGTACCGGCAAGACGCGCACGCTGGTTTACCGTGTCGCGCGCTTGATCGACATCGGCATCGATCCGCGGACGATCCTGCTGCTCACCTTCACGCGCCGCGCCGCCGAGGAGATGCTCCGGCGCGCGAGCCTCTTGATGGATAACCGCTGCGACAAAGTGGCCGGCGGCACTTTCCACTCCTTCGCCAACACGGTGCTGCGCCACTACGGCCGCAAGATCGACCTCATGCCTTCGTTCACGATCATGGACCGCCCGGACAGCGAGGACGTGGTCCAGCTCCTCCGCGCCGAGTTGGGACTGAACAGCAAGGAGAGGCGTTTCCCGCGCAAGCAGACGGTCGCGGAAATCTACAGCATGGCGCTCAACAAGCAGTGGACGATCCCGGATCTGATCGAGCGCGACTACCCGCATCTCTACGACCTTCTCGAAGATCTCTTGCGGCTCTACGAGCGCTACGTCGACTATAAAAAAAACCGTTCTTTGATGGACTACGACGATCTTCTGATCAAGCTCAAAGAGCTTCTCAGCACCGACGAGGAAGTGCGCCGCCGCCTTTCGGAAACCTACCGCTATATCATGGTAGACGAGTATCAGGACACCAACCGTCTCCAGGCAGACATCGTGCGGCTGCTGGCCGCGATGCACGACAACGTCATGGTCGTCGGCGACGACGCACAGAGCATCTACTCGTTTCGCGGCGCTAACTTTCGCAACATCATGGACTTCCCCAAAGATTTTCCCGGCGCGCGGCTGATCTCGCTCGAAGAGAACTACCGCAGCACGCAGCCGATCCTGAACCTCACCAACGAAATTATTTCCCGCGCGACGGAAAAATACGACAAACGCCTCTTCACAAGCAAGGAAGAAGGCGACACGCCGCTGCTCGTCCAGGCGGAGAGCGAGCAGATGCAGTCCCGCTTCATTTGCCAAAAAGTCCTGGAGCTCCGGGAGGAAGGCGTGCCGCTGTGGGACATGGCGGTGCTCTTTCGCTCGAGCTTTCATTCGTTCGACCTGGAGATCGAGCTCACGCGCCACAACATTCCATTCGTCAAACGCGGCGGCTTCCGGTTCATGGAGACCGCGCACATCAAGGACGTGCTCGCGTATCTGCGCATTCTCGCCAATCCACAGGATACGATCTCGTGGGGACGCGTGCTTTCGCTGCTGGAGGGAGTCGGCTCCCAGTCGAGCCAGAAGATCATCCACTGGCTGCTCGACGGCTCGAACCCGAGAGAGCGCTTGCGTTCCTTCAACGCCAAAGGCAAAGTGGCGCACGGCCTGAGAACGCTCGCCCAGGTTTTGGAAGTCTGTTCCGAAGCGCAGCGGCCGTCGGAGAACACGCAGTACCTGATGCAATATTACGCGCCGATCCTCAAGCGGAATCACCCCGAAGATTATCCCAAGCGGCTGAGAGACCTGGAGCATTTTCAGGGCATGACCGAGCGCTACCGCAGCCTGGAGCGGCTGTTGACCGACATGGCGCTCGAGCCGCCGACCGACAGCGTGGACGACGCGCTCGCGGTCGATCCCGACGAAGGGCCGCTGGTGCTCTCGACGATCCATTCGGCCAAGGGACTCGAGTGGCACTCGGTCTTCATCATCTGGGCGCTGGAAGGAAGGTTCCCGTCCTACTACAACATCAACACCGCGGAGGAGCTGGAGGAAGAGCGGCGTCTTCTCTACGTGGCGGCGACGCGCGCCAAGGAGAATCTTTTCATCTCCTATCCGATCAAGATTTTCGACCGCGGCATGGGCACCGTCCTTTCGCGGCCGTCGCGATTCATCGAAGGGATTTCCGCAGCGATGCTGGAGCCAGTAACGCTGGTGGACGAGGGCGAGGACCGGAGCTGGGAAGAATAAAATGATTCATCTCTGGTTGAACATCATCATTTTTGTCAGCGGCGCCGTGCTCATGGCGCTGGAGATCGTAGGCTCGCGCGTGCTCGCGCCCTACTTCGGCAACTCGATTTTCGTCTGGGGAAGCCTGATCTCGGTCGTGCTCGCGGCGCTCTCCGCCGGCTATTATTGGGGCGGGCGGCTCTCGGAGAAAAATCCTTCGTTCGCGAAGCTGTTGCTGCTGCTCCTCGTACCCGGCGTCATGATTTTCTTTCTCCCCTTCTTTTATCCTGCGGTGAACCTCTGGGTCGCCGAAACCGATTTCGGCGCGCGGGCCAATCCGCTGATCGTCAGCGCGATCTACTTCCTGGTGCCGGGAATTTTTCTCGGCACGGTCTCGCCCTATGCGATCCGGCTCGCGGCAACGACATTATCCACGGTCGGCAGCACGGCCGGCACGCTCTACGCGCTTTCCACCTGCGGCAGCATCTTCGGCACGCTGTTAACCGCGTTTTATCTGATCCCGGCGATCGGCGTCGCCAACATCATCCACGCGCTGGGGCTCACGCTGCTGGTACTCGCGCTCGTCATGTGGCCGCTCGCGCGCGCGCGCAGAGAAAAAGTCCGCAGCCCTGCTTCCGCCGGGGCGAAGGCTGCCGTGGTGATTTTTCTCACGCTGATCTCCGTAACCTTTCCTCCGCCCGCATGGTCGCTGTATCGAACGCTCTACGAGAAAGATTCTTTTTATCACCACATCCGCGTCAATGAGGACGACGAAGCGCGCTACCTCTATTTCGATCAGACGCTCCAGAGCGCGATGAACCTCAACGAACCGACAGCACTGAGACTCACCTATTCGCGCTATGTCTCTCTCGGGCTGACCTTCAGGCCGGATGCGAAAAAGGCGCTCATCGTCGGACTCGGCGGCGGCTCGGTCCCCAAGAAATGGCAGAAGGAATTTCCCGCGCTGGAGATGGACGTGGCCGAAATCGATCCCGAAGTGGTTCAAGTCGCGAAGAAGTATTTCTCGTTCGACGAAGGCAAGAGCATCCACGTGCACGCCCAGGACGGCAGGCTCTTTCTCACTCGTAGCCCGCAGCGCTACGACGTGATCCTGCTCGACGCCTATTTCAAGGACGCGATACCGTTTCACTTGACGACGCGGGAATTTTTTACCATGGCGAACCAGAAGCTCGCGCCGAACGGCGTCGTCGTGATCAACATCATCGGCGCGGTCACCGGCCCGGGCGGCAAAATCACCCGCTCGGTGGCCAAGACCATGCGCGGGATTTTTCCGCAGATCTATATGTTCGCCGCGCGCCGGGCCGACAATGCCAGTCTCGATACGATTCAGAACGTCATCATCGTCGCGACCAAAGAGCCGCAGCGGGTCGATATCAAGGAGATCACCAAGCGCGCGGCCGGCCTCGGTCGCGACCTTTTTCCCAAGTCCGTGAATGACATTGCGGTCGCCTTCGTGGAAAGCAAAGTGCCGGATGACGATGTCCCCGTCTTGACCGATGACTACGCGCCTACGGATAAGCTGCTTCATCCTTAGTCTGCTGCTCTTCTCCGGCTGCGCCGTCCTCCGCGACGAGACGCCGGAGCGGACCGTGCGCGTCAAGCTCGTAGCCGACGCGAAGCTCGGGGAAAAGGATCCGCGCTGGCGGGAGACGGCCGCGGGCCTTCTACGGTCCGCGTCGGATTTCTACGAGCGCGAGTTCGGAATCAAGTTTGTCGCCGTTGAAATCGCCCCTTGGGAAATGGCGGAGGGCAGCCAGTTCGTCGTGACGTTGATGAAACGCCTGGTCCAGGCGTATCCCATAAAGGATCAGAGCTACGATCTCCTCATCGGCCTTACCGGCGAGCGCGTGACGTTTTATATGGGCGGTCGCGGCATGGTGAATCGCTTCGGCAATTGCCGCGACGGACTCGCGAATTATGTCGTCAGCGCTGTGACCGCTCCCTACCGCTACACCGGAGCAACGAAAGAACCAACCTTGGACGCCGTCGCTTTGATCCACGAGTTCGGCCACGTCTTCGGCGCCGAGCACGTCAAAGACACGAACTCGATCATGAACGAAGACTTCGACTACCGCTCGGACTTCGACGCCAAGAGCCGCGGGATTATCCTCAAAAATAAGTTTTGCCCATTTGGGAAATAGGCGAGTGGAAAGCATGCGGCAACAGTCTCCCGAATTTTCTTCCTCAAGCCTCTCGCCTCACGCCTCACGCCTTCTTGGCAACATTCGAGTTGTCCTCGTTCAACCGAAGGGCTCCGGCAATATCGGCTCGGTCGCGAGGGTGATGAAAAACATGGGCGCCAGCGATCTTGCGATCGTCGGGCACGGCCGGACGGAAAGTTTTTGGGCCCGGGCGATGGCCACGCACGCCAAAGATATTCTCAAGGGCGCGCGGCGTTTCGCCACGCTGCGCGAGGCAGTCGCGGACTGCGGGTTGGTCGTCGGCACGACCTGCCGCGGCGGTCTTTACCGCGACCACAGCCGCTCGCCGCGGACGACGGCACCGGAGATCGTCGCCGCGGCGCGCGCGGGAAAATGCGCGCTGGTTTTCGGTCCTGAAGACCACGGTCTCGACAACGACGACCTGAAATATTGTCAATTGTTGATCACGATCCCGACCGGCGTAGCCTACCCCTCGCTCAATCTGGCGCAGGCGGCGACGATTTGCCTCTACGAAATATTTCTTGCCACGCTGGAGAACCTTCCCTCGGAGGATATCGAGCGCGCGCCGGCAGAAGATGTCGAGCGGCTCTTCGACCGGATGAAAACATCCATGCTCGACATCGGTTATCTAGACCCGCAAAATCCCGAGCACATCCTCTTCGCCTTTCGCCGCATCTTCGGCCGCGCCGGCCTGGAAGAAAAAGACGTGCGCATCCTGACCGGCATGTTCCGCCAGATCCAGTGGTACACCAACGAGGGTTGGAAGGTAGCCGAAGAAAAGAAGCGTAGGGGACTAAAGATCAGATAATGATATTTTAGATTGAATCGAAAATTGTCTCATTGTTGACGTGTTGGAGCGCATCTTATAAGTAAACGGCTTGAGATAACTCTGCGGCGATTGGTTTCAGAAAATAGCGGACATCTCAGGTTTGGGGTTAGGCTGCGTTGTTGACTTATTTGCTGCCGCGCCCCTGGATCTGAGGCTGCCTTAGCCGGTTAACTTGCGGCGCTGATCTCCATTTCCTGGATGCGAGAGCGAATAGGCTGAATCCTTTTAATCTTCACGTACACAATCGGCTGTCCTTTTTCAGCCTGCCGCTTTGCTCCTTCTTGACTCCACCGGTTGAATTCTTCGTCTCCTTCAACCAACATGGCCACCAGCGCATTGTCTGGAATCCGCTCGGCGAAGTCTGGGTGCTCCCGGACATAACGGTCAAACTCAGTGACCAACTCGGCATTCCTCTGTTCGAGCACATTCATGGAAAATCTCCTCGTAGAAAGCGTTCCTGGTAAATATCCCAATTATCGTTAATGTCCTTGTCCGCGAGGTCCAGTGAATCTGTGTAACTTAAAGGCAGTTCTTCCTTATCACGATCGCCGTTGAGATTATAACGATCACGATGAGCAAAGTTGTGAGCGCAATCATAACGAATCACCGGCTTCCAAACTCCCTCTTCCACCTCTATTTCCAACTGCACCATGAAGGCGACCACTTGGCCTTGGTCAGTTTTGTGATAATGCCGCTTTCGCGCCCGTCCTCCAAGACGAATCAGATATTCCTTTTCTGCCAAGAGCTATCGCTTTCTTGATGTCATTTTTATTCGATTATACCCCGACCCTTCCACTGGCTCAACCTGAGGGCTGAGGTTTGTCGATTGTTGATTTCGCAAACTTCCAAAATGAGCCTTTTTGAACGGCCTGGCTTTCTTGACGTGTTGGAGCGCATCTTATAAGTAAACGGCTTGAGAGAACTCTGCGGCGATTGATTTCAGGAGATAGCGGACACATCATGGAACTCACTCAAGACGAAGTCCTGAAGATATTGGACCTGATCGAAAAATCGAATTTCGACTACATGCAGCTTCAGGTCGGCGAGCTGAAGCTGACAGTGAGCAAAGGGAATTATGTCCCTCAATCCGGGGCCGCATCGGATCAAGCGCAACCGGTCGCAAAGGTGCAAGCCGCAGTCAAAGAAGCAAAGCCCAAGGAAAAGACGCCTGCGCCAAAACCGAAGGTGACGACAAAAATCGCAGGCGGCCTGCCGATCATCGCGCCGATGGTCGGAACTTTCTACGCGGCGCCGGAGCCCGGCGCCCCGCCGTTCGTCAAGCTGGGAACGAAGATCGACGAAGAAACCACCGTCGGTCTCATCGAAATCATGAAAGTCTTCAACGCCGTGCAGTCGCGCGTGCGCGGCGTGATCGCAGTCGTTTGCGTGCAGAACAGCCAGTTCGTCGAGTACGGCCAGACCCTCTTCGTCGTGAGACCGGACGCCGCGCCGGCCAAGAAAAAACACAAATGAGCATTTCTCGCGTCTTCGTCGCCAATCGGGGCGAGATCGCGCTCCGCGTTATCAACGCGTGCCGCGCGCTCGGCGCCGAGACCGTTGCCGCTTTCTCGGAAGCCGACAAAGACAGTCTGCCCGTGCGCGCCGCCGATCGCGCCGTCTGTATCGGACCGGCTCGCGCCGCCGACAGCTATCTTAATATCGAGAAGATCATCTCCGCCGCGCGGGCCAGCAAAGCCGACGCGCTCCATCCCGGCTATGGCTTTCTCGCCGAGCGGCCGGAGCTCGCAGAAGCGTGCACGAAGAACGGCATCAAGTTCATCGGCCCTTCCGCCGAAAGCATCCGGCAGATGGGCAACAAGCTTTTAGCGCGGGCGCTGGCTAAAAAATACGGAGTTCCCGTCGGCGCGGGTTCGGAAAAAATCCGCAATTCGAAGGAAGCAGCCGGGGTAGCCAAAGAGATCGGTTATCCGGTGCTGATCAAGGCGGCGGCCGGAGGCGGCGGCCGCGGCATGAAGATCGTGGCGGCTCCGAGCGAATTGCAGCAAGCTTTCGCGACCGCCGCGGCGGAAACCGGAGCGGCGTTCGGCGATCCGACTCTCTACCTCGAACGGTACGTTGCAAACGCGCGCCATATCGAAGTCCAGATTTTGGGCGACGGCTACGGCAACGTCGTCCACGTCGGCGAGCGCGACTGCTCGCTGCAGCGCCGGCATCAAAAAGTCGTCGAGGAGGCGCCAGCGGCGGCGCTCGCGCCGAAGCTGAGAGAAGAGATTCAGGCCGCCGCCGTCACAATCGCAAAAAAAAGCGGCTACGAGAATGCCGGCACGATCGAGTTTATTCTCGATCAGGACGCCGGAAAATATTATTTTCTCGAGATGAACACGCGCATCCAGGTCGAGCATCCCGTGAGCGAGATGATTTCCGGGATGGATCTCGTCCAGGAGCAGATCCGAATCGCAGGCGGCGCGAAGTTGAGCCGCGCGCAATCCGAGATAAAGTTCAGCGGCCACGCGATCGAGTGCCGCATCAACGCCGAGTCGGTGGCGCATGGCTTCCGCCCCTCGCCGGGTCTCATCGTCGCGTGGCGTCCGCCCGAAGGATCGAATATTCGTCTGGACAGCCATTGCTACGCGGGGTATCGAGTCCCGCCCTACTACGACTCACTCCTGGCGAAGCTGATCGTCAGAGGGAACCATCGGATCGAAGCCATCGGTAGAATGCAGGAAGCTTTGGAAAATTTTTTGGTCTCCGGCATCGACACGACGATTCCGTTTCTGCGCTTCGTCACGCAGCGCCTGGAGTACGTCAAAGGAAACGTGAACACGCGCTGGCTCGAATCGTTGTTGGAGACCTCGCCGTTTCAACCGGTCGAGGTAGCAGCATCCGCAGGCACGTAGGAGTTTCTTAGTAAGGTTTGCAGGCCGATCAAAACGTCCCAGAGGCAAGGCGCGCGAAGGTCCGCGAGCGGAGGCGTACTTATTTCAGTACGTTGACGCGATGCGGGCCAAGCGCAACGCAGCATATGGGCGTTTTCAGCGGCCTGCCGGAAAAAAACATGGAAGAAATCCACTTCGTCGATACCACGATTCGGGATGGCCATCAGAGTCTGTGGGCGGAGAACATGACCACGGGCATGATGCTGCCGGTCGCCGAGCGAATGGACAACGCCGGCTTCGAGGCGATCGAGCTGATCTCCAGCTCGCACATGAAAAAATGCGTGAAGGAGCTTAAAGAAGATCCCTGGGACCGCATCCGGCTGATCGCCAAACGCATCACCAAGACCCCGCTCCGCTTGATCGCCGGCAGAGTGAACACTTTCGAAATCACGCCCGAGTCGGTTTACCGGCTCTTCATCGAGCGGATGGCGGCGAACGGCATGCGCCAGGCGCGGATATCCTGCGAGTGGAACAGCGTTTCCGGCTGGCAACGCAAAGTGCAAGCCGCTCGGGACTACGGCCTGGACCCGATCGTCAATCTCATCTATTCCGTCTCGCCCAAGCACACCGACGAATACTACGCGCAGAAAACGCGCGAAGCGGCGGCCTTCAAGCCCTACCGTCTTTGCCTCAAAGATCCCGGCGGGCTGCTCACGCCCGAGCGCACGCGCGCCCTCGTCCCGCTCATCTTCAAGCACGGCAACGGCATACCGGTCGAGCTGCACACCCATTGCACGACGGGCCTGGGCGGCCTCTGCGCCCTGGAGGCGATCAAGCTCGGCATCAAGTCGATCAACACCGCAATCCCGCCGCTGGCCAACGCGTCGTCGAATCCGTCGCTGTTTAATGTGGCGCAAAACGCCCGCGCGCTCGGCTACGCGACCGCGATCGACGAGGATGTGCTGAAACCGGTGGAGGAGCATTTTACGATCGTGGCCAAGCGCGAGGGTTTCCGCATCGGCGCGCCGGTCGAGTACGACTACGCGCAATACCTTCACCAGGTGCCCGGCGGGATGGTGTCGAATCTCCGCCACCAGTTGAAGCGCGTGGGAAAAGAGGACCACATCGAAGACGCGCTCGAAGAGGCCGCGCGCGTCCGCGAGGAGTTCGGCTATCCGATCATGGTTACTCCCCTCTCCCAGTTCGTCGGCAGCCAGGCGGCGATCAACGTCATCGTCGGCGCGCGTTATAAGGAAGTCACCGATCAGGTCATCCAGTACGCGCTCGGGCTTTGGGGTGAGGAAGGCGCCGCGACGATGGACCCGAATGTGAAGGAGAAGATTTTGAGTCGCCCGCGCGCCAAAGAGTTGGCGAAGTGGGTGCCGCCGGAGCCTTCGCTGCACGAAGTCCGCCAAAAGATCGGCGGCCCGGGAGTCTCGGATGAGGACCTGCTGCTCCGCTGGCTTTTGCATCAGACAGAGATCGACGCGATGCGCGCCGCCGGTCCGGTGAAGGAATACGTTACGGTGGCGCATCCGTTGCTGACGCTGCTCGAAGAGCTGACCCGGCGGACCGAGCGCAACCGGATTCACGTGGATAAACCCGGCTTCTCTCTCACTTTGGAAAAAAGGGGGACATAATATGGAAGTAACAGCGATCGACGTGCATGTTCATCTCTCCGACGAGCTTACTCTGAAAGCGAAGGGGCCGCGCACCCAGCAAATGGCGCGCTACTTCGGCCGCGAGCGCAAGCCGGTTTCGATGGACGAGATGGCCGACCAATACCGCCAGCGCAAGATGATGGCGGTCATCATGAACACGCGCGACGAGACCGTCACGGGCCTTCAGCCCGTTCCCAACGATCACGTCGCTGAATACGTGCGCAAGTATCCCGATATTTTCATGGCCTTCGGCGCGATCGATCCGTGGACGGGAAAATTGGCTCTGCAAGAAATCAAGCGCTGCAAGGAAGAGCTGGGGCTCACCGGCATCGGCGAGCTGAACCCGGCGCGGCAACATTTTTTTCCCAACGACACGCGCTTCTATCCGCTCTGGGAGGAATGCCAGCGGCTCAAGATGCCGATTCTCTTTCACGGCGGCATGGCGGCGGCCGGCGCCGGCACGCCCGGCGGCATGGGGACGAAGTTGAAATACAGCCAGCCGATCTATCTCGACGACGTGGCGGCGGATTTCCCGGAGCTTAACATCATCTCCGCCCATCCCACCTGGCCCTGGACGGCGGAAAGCCTGGCGATCTGCCGCCACAAGAGCAACTACTATATCGACCTCTCCGGTTGGGCGCCGAAATATTTTCCCGCCGAGCTGGTGCACAACGTGAACACGCTCCTGCAAGATAAAGTCATGTTCGGCTCGGATTGGCCGGCGATCGGCGTCGAGCGATGGCTCGAGGAATTTCAGCAGATCAACATCAAGCCGGAAGTGCGGCAAAAAATCATGCTCGACAATGCAAAAAAGTTTTTCGGGTTGAACTTCTAGGTGAATGATTCAATCATGAACGTCAACGATTTGGATTTGAAAAAAACCGGCGTCCTGTTCTTCGACATCCTGAACGGTTATTATCACGCCGCCGATCCGGCTAAAAAGGCGCGCATGAAACCGTGGATCGACAACGCCGTGCGTTTGATGAAGGCGGGGCGCGCCGCGAACCTGCCGATATTTTTCGGCAAGGGCAACCATCGGGCGGACGGCGGCACGTCGGCCACGATCATCACCGACACCGATATGGGTCTCAGGCCCTGGCCCAACGGCGAGGTGGAAAAGTTCAGGCCGCACATCGTCGGCACGGATAAAAATTCCGACGTCATCCCCGAGTTGGAGCCCCGTCCCGACGATTACTATATTCCCAAATATCGCTGGAGCACTTTTCACCAAACATATTTCGACCTCGCGCTGCGCGCGCGCGGCATCGACACGATCATTATTTCCGGCGGCTCGACCGACGTGGGAATCGTCTCCACGGTCTTCGCCGGACGCGACATGGACTACAACATGATCGTCGTGCGCGACGCCTGCGGCAGCTCGCACGAGCAACAGGCTCACGACGTGCTCATGACGCTCATCTTTCCGCGCATGGCGCGGGTGCGAAAAACGGACGAAGTCGTAAAGATGATCGAGGGAGCAAAGGGTAGATAGCGAGACTTTGTCTTTGAATCATTCCCGTGAAAACCTGTCCTGAGCACAGTCGAAGGATGGGAATCCAGTAAGAGGGCGCGATGAATCGCGCCCCTACGTAATCCTGGACTCTCCCGCTTCCAGGGGAGTGACGTATTAAGGAGGTCGCATGTCGAGTAATGGAACCGCATTTGGAACCAGTCACAACATCAAACAAGTCGGGCGCATGGACCTTCCCGGCGGCGGACTGGTCGCAGTGGAGAACGGCTACGCCTACATCGGCCACATGGAGCCGCCGCACGGGACGTCGATCATCGACGTGCGCGACCCTAAACATCCCAAGCTCGTCTCTCAGCTCGAAGTGCCGGACGGGATTCACTCGCACAAGGTGAGAGTCGCCAGCGACGTGATGCTGGTCAACTACGAACGATTCAAGACCAAGAAGGAACCACAGGGCGGGCTAAAAATTTTCGACATCTCCGATAAATCGAAGCCGCGCGAGATCGGCTTTTTCAAAGCCGCAGGCAAAGGCGTCCACCGCTTCACCTTCGACGGGAGGTATGCTTACATCTCTCCGGTCATCGACGGCTACGTCGGCAACATCGTCATGATCGTCGATCTCAAAGATCCGACCAAACCCGAAGAGGTCGGGCGCTGGTGGCTGCCTGGCCAGTGGACCGCGGGCGGCGAGAAGCCGACCTGGCACGGAACCGACCACCGCTGCCACCATCCGATTCGAAGGGGCAATCGCCTCTACGTGAGCTATTGGCACGGCGGCTTCGTGATTCTCGATATCTCCGACATGAGCAAGCCCAAGCTCGTGAGCCACCTCGACTACAGCCCGCCCTATCCCTGCCCCACTCACACGACGCTGCCCATGGCGAACAAAATTTCGGGCCGGGACTTCATGATCGTGACGGACGAGGAGGTGGGAGAAAAACTTACTCCCACGCCATTCGCTTTTTTATGGGTCGTCGATATCACCGATGAGAGCCGCCCGATTCCAATCTCGACCTACATGGTTCCCTACGACGGCGAATCGACGGCGAAGAGCCGCTTCGGCGCGCACCAGCCTGCGGAACAAATGTACGATAATATTCTCTACGTCACCTGGTTTGCCGGCGGCCTGCGCGCGCTCGATTTCTCCAATCCTTATCAGCCGCAGGAAATCGGCTATTACATTCCCCTTCCCGGCAAGGGACAAACAACCGTGCAGAGCAACGACGTCTTCCGCCGTGACGATGGGATGCTTTTCCTGATCGACCGTTACGACGGGCTGGAGATTTTGGAAAGCCGGGTGTAGACGAGTCGCAGTTCCTCGTTGACCTGAAAGTTACCAACCCCCACGGTCATTCTGAGGAGCGAAAGCGACGAAGAATCTCTCTTAAGTTTTTGAGATTCTTCGCTGCGCTCAGAATGACATGCAATCGAAACGCACTGCCATATTCATCGCCCCGCTGGCGAACCTGATCCCGTCGATGATCGTCGCCACGCTCGGCATCGCGCTTCGCGAAGTCAGTCATACCCTTTCTCTCTCCGCGTTAGAGGCAGGCAGTCTTTTCTCCGCAATTTTCGTCGTTGCGTCGATCGGCAGCGCGATCGGCGGTAGACTCTCCGACAGGATCGGCAGAAAGACCGTCATGGTACTGGGCGTCATTTTTCTGTCGCTCGGTTTTTTTATCGCGAGTTTCGCGGAGACCTATGCCTTCATGATCGCCTTCCTGGCGGTAACCGGACTGGGCTACGGCTTCACCACTCCTTCGCTGTACGCGTTGATGTCCGATCTGCTGCCCGAGCGGCGCGGGCTCGGAGCGACGCTGGTTTCGGTTACTTACGGTATCGGAGTTTCCGCCGGAGCGGTCGTTGCAAGCTTTATCCTCGCCCGAGTGCATTGGCAAATCGCCTTTCTTGCCGTCGGCATGTTCGGTTTCTTGATCGCCGCAGTGGAAGCGTTTGCGGTGAAAAACGCACGGCGCGATGGAGCGCACGCAAGAGTTCGCTACCGAGACGTTTTCAATCGGCAAATCTTTATTCTCGCCGGCGCGGAATTTTTCGGCGGCTCGGTCTTCTGGAGCTCGGCGTCGTGGACGGCCACCGTCTTGCGGACCGCCAAAGGATTGAATCTTGCCGAGACCGGTTTCGTGATGGGGCTCTGGGGGCTCACGCCGATGATCGGCGCGCTGGTTCTCGGACCGCTGTCGGATAAATTCGGCCGGAGATTTATCATCCTGCGCAGCGCGTTTCCCTCCGCAGTCGCCGCGTTTGTCAGTTATCAATGGCTCGCGTCGCCGCTTGCGCTGGCCATCGGACTCATGATCTTCGGCATTCTCAAAGCTTCGGTCCCCACGCTCATCGTCCCGCTCGCGCAGGAATCCGCGTCGCCAGACGCCGCCGGCGCCGCGGCCGGAGTCATCATGTCCATGCATTACATCTCGGCCGTCGTCGCCCCGCTCGCCACCGCCGCGCTCATCACCGAGACGAGGAACATGATCCTGGCGATGATCCTCACTTCAGTCATTCCTCTCCTTATCTATGGAGGTCTGATCGCCACGGTGCGGGAAAAACCGCGCGAGTGATCGCCTTCACCTGGGGCCGCACATCGCGCTCTTCGCGTGTACGCACGTCTCCCACGAGGGCGGATTTCCCCTCGATGATTTTCCGAAAATTCGCGCGTGGATCGAGTGGGTGAAGGCACAAACGGGGTTTGTTACGATGGCCTGATTAGGCTCTACGGGTTTCCTTGTGCTTAGCGATCAATTCCCGTATCGCAGGAAGAAGCTCTTTGGATACCTCGATGACAGTTTGACTGGAATCTTCAAAAGCGGCCTCATCTTCCGCCATTCCTTCTTCTTCCGTTTGCTGCTCGTAATGCGCGATCACCCTCTCTACTCTTTTTTCGTCCCAGCCCGGCGGAAATTTATTCTTTTTCATCTTTTTCCTTTCTGACGTCGACGCCGTCTATAAGCAATCAGTGGCTGGACTAGCTCCGTCTAGCGGGCATCCGATTGCGTGTTCGTTGCAATCGTTTGTTACGGCTGAAGACTACTGCCGTGACAGCGTAAAGAGTCTCGGGAGCGATATCGGCCCCATTCGGCCAAGCAATGGTACTTCCATCAAGGAAAAACTTTCGGAAATACTTCTTGTCTTTTAACGGCTCAAACACCGGCCCATCGAGCCAATGGGTGAAATCGATCGCTTTCGTAGTGCCGTCATCGAACGTTGTTTCGATGATGTAATCGCGGACATATCGGGCCTTAGTGACAGAAGGCAGATGTTTCATCATTTACTCCAAAGGCGCTATCTGGTTCAGAGATCGCTTTTTCTCCACGTTTTTCCAATTTACCATAAGTTCATGCTTGTGGCGAACCGCCCACTTTTTGATAAGCGCCAGCGCCGTTCTGGACTCTATGTCTCCGACGATCATCTTCCCGTTGAAATCAAACGTTCCCTTTCGACCCTGGTGCTCCGCATGAAAATGCGGTGGGCGATGATCGTTGAAATACATCCTAATTACTATCCCAAAGAATATCGAAATGGCTGGCACTTTAAATTTTCCTTAAAGAATTACCGTGTGAGGCACGGTATATATCATGATATCCCGAGAGCAAGCTAACGAACGAACTACGTAAAAGGCACTCAAATTTTTGCTTTCTTCGCCTCCTCCATCTCCTCCAGCGTCCTCGGCCAGTCTTCTTTAAGTAGCCGCGAGAGCGCGCGGTCGGCCAACAGCTTGCCGCCGGTTTGGCAGCGGGCGCAATAATTAGTCTCGTTCTCGGCGTAGACAATGCGCTGGAGCGTCTGGCCCACGATGCGGCGCTCCAGCGCTTCTATATAGACGACGACGTCCGGAAGCTTCGGCATAGATCTGATTTACACCGCGGCAAACCACAAGAGTAGCAGGGCGACAACCGTTCCGGTGAACATACCTATGGCCGCGTTGCGCGTCAGCATGGCTACGCCGACGGCGATCGCCAGCGCGATCATGCGCCGCGGCGCGGGCGCAGCCTCGAATCGTCCGCCGGACAGAAACAGCGTCGTCGAGACGATGCTCGCGACCAGCGCGTAGGCGAGATAGCGCAGATAACGGTCCCAGGCCGGCGGGAAACTCCAGCCCGTAAGTAAAATTTGGGGGACCGCCCGGAGCGCATAGCTCACGAGCGCCATTCCCACGATGATCGTTAATCGCGCCGGCGCCATTCGTTGAACCTCCATCCGAACGTGGCAACGGCGATCGCGGTGAGCATCCAGCCCCAATCGACATTCCAAAGCGCCGCCGGCACCGCCGCCAGAAAACTCAGGATGCATATCGCCGAGGCCGTCCGTTCCCTCAGCTCCACGGCGATGATGCAGGCAAAATAAGCCGGCAGGATGAACTTGAACGCCTCTTCAAATCCCGGCGGGATGCTGAGCGCGGCCCAATACCCGACGGCCGTGCCCGCGACCCAGACGCAGAAGGCGGTCATGCCGATGCCGAGAAAAAAGCTTAGATTGTCGTCGCTGGTCTTCGCAGTGTTCCCGCCTGACGCGGACTCCTTGTCCTCTTGTTGAAACCGCGCATACGGCAGGACAAAACTGCTGGCGCTGATAAAATGCGACGCCCAGAGAAGCCGCCCTCGTTTGACGCGCCGAAAATACGGCGCCATAGCGGCGCTCATCGGTAGAAAGCGCAGATTCATCAGCGCCGTGGCGATGAGAATTTGCAGCGCCGGCTTGCCCGCGGCGAGCGGCTCCACGACCGCGTATTGCGCCGGGCCGGCGTACACGAGCGCGGACATCAAAACGATCTCATTCCAGGCGAGGCCAAATCCCTTGGCCGCCATTCCCAGCGCGAATGACGAGGGAATAAACGCGATCCAGACCGGCACGGCCGCTCTGACACCTTGGCGAAACGCTGCGGTGAAAAATGGCATTCCGATTCAGTTAGCCGAGTCGCGTCGAAATATCAAACTGGGATGCGCTTTCGGGGGAGAGATTCTTCGCTACGCTCAGAATGACATCAAGAGAGTTTTGTCATCCTGAACGAAGTGAAGGATCTCTCTTCAAATTTGCTTTTTCCCTCTAAGTTCTCTACAAGTGTGGAATCATGAAAGTCACGCGCATCTACACCGGAGCCGACGGCCATTCCCATTTCGAAGACATCGAGGTCGAGATCGGCAAGCTGCAAACCGGCGAAGGCATCGTATTCCGGCACGCGCCCCCCGGCGACGTGCATGACTGGCATCCGGCGCCGCGGCGGCAGTACGTGATCACGCTCTCGGGTCAGGGCGAGATCGAAACCAGCGACGGCACCAAGCGCCGCTTCGGCGTCGGCGCCGTCATGCTGGCCGACGACACCACCGGCCGCGGCCACATCACGCGCGTCGTCAGCAAGGAGCCCCGCCTCTACGTCATGATCCCGGTGAAATAGCCACAAAGGCGCTCGCTTTTAACCGCCGATTTTGTTTTAGAACTTTCTTCATGAAAGTCACGCGACTATACACGGGAGCGGACGGCCAATCGCATTTCGAAGAGATCGAGGTGGAGATCGGGAAGCTCCAACCCGGCGAAGGCGTCATCTTTCGCGAAGAGCCTCACACCTATTTTAGAGACTGGCATCCGGCGCCGCGGCGTCAGTACGTCATCTATCTCTCGGGTCAGAGCGAGATTGAGATCGGCGACGGCACCAAACGGCGATTCGGTCCCGGCGATATCTTTCTCGCGGACGACACCACCGGGCGCGGCCACGTCACGCGCGTGGTCGGCAGCGAGCCGCGCTTCTACGTGACGATCCCCGTGAAATAGGACCTTCAGACAAGGCTCGACAATAACGATTGAATTTACAGCGTCTTTGTAGGAAGCTTCCTGCTGTATGGACGCCGGTAAAAATCTCCTGCGCGAGCTACCCTCCATAGATCGCCTTCTGAATCATCCCAAAAGCAATCTTTTGCTGACCCGGTTCAGCCGCGATTATGTGGCGCAGCAGTGCCGCGATGTTCTGGACGAGATTCGCGCCACCGTGCGTCAGGGAAAACTCGTCTCGTCCAAAGAGTTGGATGAAGAATCGATTCTCACCCGGCTGGAAAAAAAGATCGCGTCGGAGCGCGACTCCAGGCTCGTGCGCGTGGTCAACGCGACCGGCACGATCCTGCACACCAATCTCGGACGCGCGCTGCTCCCGCAGGCGGCGATGGAGGCGGTCGCGCGCGTCGGCGCGAGCCCGGTCAATCTCGAATACGATCTCGCTCGGGGCGAGCGCGGCAAGAGAGAGGAGATGATCGAAAATCTTCTCACGGAGCTCACCGGCGTCGAGGCCGCGACGGTCGTCAACAACAACGCCGCCGCCGTTCTTTTGGGACTGAATACACTGGCCAACGGCAAAGAAGTCATCGTCTCGCGCGGCGAGCTGATCGAGATCGGCGGCTCGTTTCGCATCCCGGAGATCATGGCCAAAAGCGGCGCCGTCCTTAAAGAAGTCGGCAGCACCAACCGCACCCACCCGCAGGACTATGAGAGGGCCATCGGCAAAAGGACCGCGCTGCTCCTCAAGGTCCACACCAGCAACTATAAGATCGTCGGCTTCTCCTCTGAAGTCGATCTGCCCGCTCTCGCCGCGATCGGAAAGAAACACAAAATCCCCGTGATGGAAGATCTGGGCAGCGGCGCGCTCGTCGATCTCGGCCGCTACGGTCTGCCAAAAGAGCCGCTGGTGGGCGAGCGGATCGCGCTCGGGGCGGACGTCGTTACGTTCAGCGGCGACAAAATTTTGGGCGGGCCGCAAGCGGGACTCCTGGTCGGGAAAAAATCTTTGATTCAGCAGATGAGCAAAAATCCGCTCCATCGCGCGCTCCGCTGCGGCAAGCTCACGCTCGCGGCGTTGGAAGCGACTCTGAGGCTCTACCAGCAGTCGGCCGATATCGCCGAAGAGATTCCGACGCTCCGCGCCTTTACCCGCTCTCTTGAAGATATCGAGCAAATGGCCGCGCGCCTTCTTCCCTCCCTTCAAAACACCCTGGGAAGCGATTTTCATATTGCGCTCGAAGATTCCACTTCCCAGATCGGTAGCGGCGCGCTTCCGACCGAGGAAATTCCAACCAAGGTCCTCGCCATCGCGCACGAGAAGCTCGCCGCGGAACGCATCGCGGAAAAATTCCGCCGCGCCGACCCGCCGATCATCGGCCGGATCAAAGACGATCGGTTCTTGTTAGATCTGCGCGCGATCTTCGATCCCAACGACATCATCCCGAATTTTAAATCTTGAGTTTTGAATTTTGAATTTCAGAAAACACTATCTTTCAGGCCGATCAAAACGTCCCAGAGGCAAGGCGTGCGAGAATTGGCGAGCGCAGGCGTACTCTTCTCGTACGTCGAGCGAGACAATTTGAAGCGCAACCATCGTTACCGTCCACCTGGGCGGGCTCTTGAAGGGCCGATGCGTGGGACGAGGAGAATCAAGCGTATCAAGGAGATGCTCCCAATATTTTTGTTGAGCGTAAACCGAATGTATCGCATCGGCCCGGAGAGAGACTGCCCAGGTGGACTGACGGCAGATGGGCCTTTTTCATCGGTCTGTTAATTTTATGCCCTACATAATCGGCACCGCCGGCCACATCGACCACGGCAAGACCAGCCTCATCAAAGCGCTGACGGGCGAGGACACCGACCGGCTCAAGGAAGAAAAGGAGCGCGGTATTTCCATCGATCTCGGCTTCGCCCATTTCGATCTTCCCGACGGGACGCAAGCCGGCATCGTCGACGTACCCGGCCACGAGCGTTTTATCCGCAATATGCTCGCCGGCGCGCATGGCATCGATCTCGTTCTCTTCACGGTAGCGGCCGACGACGGCGTCATGCCGCAGACCGAGGAGCATCTCGATATTCTTCATCTACTAGGGGTGAGGTCGGCGATCTTTCTCATCACCAAAGTCGATCTCGTGGCGCCGCCCCGCGTTCAGGAAGTCGAGGAAGAGATCAAAATTCTGACATTCGAAACTTCGCTGGAAAACTCTCCGATCCTCCCCTTCTCCGCGGTCACGGGGCAAGGTCTCGCGGAGCTGCGGGAAGAAATCGTCCGCAAGCTCGCGCTCGTCGCCAAGCCGCCGCCCAAAGGCTACTTCCGTCTGCCGGTGGACCGCGCCTTTCTCCTGCAAGGACACGGCGTCATCGTCACCGGCACCGCGCTCAGCGGCGAGATCAAGACCGGCGACCACGTGCGCGCGCTGCCCGGCGGCCAGACATTTCGCGTGCGCAGCCTCCAGGTGCACAACCGCTCGGTCGAGGCCGCCGGATGGGGCCAGCGCGTGGCGGCAAATCTCACCGGTCTGGAAAAATCCTCCGTCGTGCGCGGCCACGTCGTCGCGCATGAAAAGCTCACGCTGACGACCGATCGTTTCGACGCCCGCCTCGAAGTGCGGCCAGCAGCGACCAAGGGCATTAAAAACCATCAGCGCGTGCGCATTCATCTCGGCACGGCCGAGCGGCTGGCGAAGTTGATCGTGCTCGGCGCGAAAGAAAAGCTCGAGCCCAAAGAGGCGGCGTTCTGCCAGATCGCGCTCGGCGAGCCGCTGCTGGCGCTCCGTGGCGATCATTTCATCGTGCGCGACGAGACCGCGCGGCGCACGCTGGGCGGCGGCATCGTGATCCATCCCTGGCCCAGGAAGCACAAGCGCGGCGAGGCCGATCTCGAAAAAAGACTGGAATCGCTCTGCGGCGACGACGCCGCAAAGTTGATCGAGCGCTTCATGGAGGAGAGCGACGAGTTCGCGACGGCGATCGCGCCGCTTTACCATTTTCTCAATCTCAAAGAAGAAGAAGTCCGCGACCGGCTCGGCCGCGCGCCGAACATCCTGTCTATCAGCGCCGAAGGCGAAAAGCTCTACACGACGGAAACAAAATGGCGGGCGCTCAAGAACAAAATCGCGCAGGCCCTTCAGGAGCACCACGCCGCGCGCGCGCTGGCCGCCGGAATGGACATGGAAGAATTGCGCGTGAAATTGCCTTACGGAATTTCCGCGCGGCTCTTCCGCATTCTCGTCGAGATGCTGGAATCGGAGAAGAGCGTCGTGCGCGACGGCAGCATCCTCCGCCTTCCCGGCCATCGCGTCGAGCTCAGCGCGGAGGACAAAACCCTGACGGAAAAAATCAAGCGCCTGCTCGGCGCAAGTCCCATGGCGCCGCCCGAGTTGAAGCAGATGGAAAAAGATCTCGGCGCCGAGCGCGGCAAGATCGCCGAGGTCGTGCGCGTGATGGAGCGGGAAAAATCGATCGTTCGGGTGGCCACCGATCTCTACTTCCTCGCCGATTGCGTTGACAACGTGAAGGCCGTTTTATATAAATATCTCTCCGAAAACGGCGAGATTACGGCCGCCGCCTTCCGCGACCTGTTAGGTTCCAGTCGCAAATACACGATTGCCCTCCTTGAATATTTTGATCGGGAAGGGATCACTGTCAGGATTGGAGACGCGAGGCGGCTCAAGTCGCCGCCCGCAGCAAGGCCGGGCGCGCCGGCCAGACCGTGATTCCACGAACGCGAATTGAAGAGAGAGCATCCATGAGGCTGATCAAAAGAAAAAAGGCAGTGCGTCTCACGCGCCACGTCGCAGCTGCGGGTTGAGCGGCAAAGCTCGGCCCGGCCGACCTGATGCAAGTATTGCACAGCCTTCCGAAATTCGATTATCCCGACGTGATCGTGGGAACCGAGACTTCCGACGACGCCGGAGTGTTTCGCCTTCGCCCCGATCTCGCGATCGTCAACACAGTGGATTTCTTCACGCCGATCGTGGACGATCCGTATACGTTCGGACAAATTTCCGCCGCCAACTCGCTCAGCGACATTTATGCGATGGGCGGCGAGCCGAAGACGGCTCTCAATATCGTCTGCTTTCCGAAAGGAAAGATGGACATCCGCGTGCTGGGCGACGTTTTGAAAGGCGGCGCCGAAAAGGCGCACGAGGCGGGAGTGGCGGTGATCGGCGGCCACAGCATCATCGACGAGGAGATCAAATACGGCATGGCCGTCACCGGGATCATTCATCCCGACAAGATCATCCGTAACGTCGGCGTGCAGGAAGGCGACGCGCTGGTCCTCACCAAACCGCTGGGAACCGGCATCATCACGACGGCCCTCAAGAAGGGCAAGGCGCCGAAGGAGAGCGTGCAGGCGGCAATCGCGTCCATGGCCACACTCAACGACACGGCATCGAAGATCATGCGCGGCTATCCCGTTCACGCCTGCTCCGACATTACCGGCTTCGGTCTTTTGGGCCACGCGCTGGCGATGGCCAGCGGCAGCAGCGTCACGCTGATCTTCGAGTCCGCCAAGCTGCCGCTCTTGCGCCGCGCGCATCGCCTGGCGGAAAAAGGCTACCTTACGGGCGGCTGTAAGAGGAATCGGGAATATTTGAAGGACAAGGTCACCTTCGACGGCTCCATACGCGAAGGCCTGGTGGAGGTCGCTTTCGATCCGCAGACCTCGGGAGGGCTGCTCATCGCCGTGCCGCAGAAACACGCGCTCAAGCTCGTGGCCGAGCTGCAATCGAGCGGACTCAAGTCCGCCGCCGCGATCGGCTACGCCACATCCCTGCAAAAAGCCTGGGTGCGGCTGGTTTAGGGATGAAGGACGAGGGTTGAAGGATGAAATGGTTCAACCTTTCGCCTTCCGTGCAAGTGTTACCGATTCTTCCGATCCTGCTGTTATCGCTCCTGAACGACGCGGGCGCAGCGACCCAACAGGAAATTAAGCCGCAGCCGGTTCCCGGGACGGCGGCGCCCGGCACGACCGGCAACCAGGCCGGCGCGCCCGCCAAACCGGGACAAGCAAATTTCATCATTCAAGCGGTTCTGCTATACTACCGGCCTGCCGCCGAGATGAAAAAAATTCTCGCGCCGCTCGTGACTCCGGGAGGCGCGGTCCTCGAACAGCCGGGCGGCAAAGCTCTGACGATCGTGGACACTCCGGCCAGCGTCGAATATCTCCTCGAGATTAAGGAGCTGATCGACGCCCCCTCCTTCGCCCCCGCGCGCATGGAAATATTCGCGCCCGCCGCCGCGAGCGCCGAAGAATTGGCGTCCGGCATGACCGAGGCGATGCGAAATTATATTTTTTCCGGCGCGCGCAGCGACATCCCCCTCGTCGAATTTATTCCGCTGCCGCGGAGCAATCAGCTCCTGGTCGTCGGCGCCGATGAGAACGCCTGGAACGACGCGCGCCAGTGGCTCGAGCGCATCGACGCTTCGGCGCGCCCGCCGCGGCGCATTTTTATCTATCCCGTCGAGACCGGAAGGGCGGCCGAGCTCGCGGCAAAAATGAATCAGGCCAAAGCCGGCGCGCCGCGCATCGTCGCCGATTCGGTTTCCGGCGCGCTCGTGATCTACGGCACGGCCAAGGATTACGATGAGATCAAGAAAATTCTAAGCGGCAGCCGGCAACTGGAGGAATTCAAGCAACGGCTTTCGGCTCTTCGGCGAAAACTGGACTCGACCGCGAACAAAGACGTTCCGCCTCACCCTTAACGAGTCTTTCGGGATTCTTTTCCAACGCGCGCTTCAGGTGTTTTCTAAGCCAAAATCAGGTTATCACCTCACGGTTGGGCTCGTTTTTTTCCGGCATTTACCTCAGATCGGTTGCGAGATGGATAGGTGCGTCTAGAGAAGGCCAACCGTAGGTAAAGCTAGGGGTCAGCTACGGGCTCAGGCTGACCCTAATTCCAGTCTCGGCTACCGGCCCAAAGTCACGTTCGAGGAAGGTCTTCGTAGAACCGTCGAATACTTTCGCCAAGCGGGGAAAAAACCTCCTACCGGCGATCAGCGGCAAGCATTGTAAACCCCGCCAGGGCTGGCGGAAGTCTTCGAAGATCGCATCCAGGTTCTGCTTGCAGATCCCGATGCCGGCGTCGGCGACTCAATACTCGACAAACGTATTTTGGATTTCCGGTTGGGTGGAGCCGAAGGGAATCGAACCCTCGACCTCTTGAGTGCCATCCGAATTCCTATGGTAACAACAGCCTAAACTATCCGTAGAAATCCAACAAGTTCAAGCCCCAAGGGTCTGCATAGACGGCGGCTCTTGGGGCTTGTCCGTTGCACAGCACGGACAAAAGGCGGACAGCAATCATCTCGAACGTTGAAGACAAATGCTCAGCTTTGCTAGGGGCCGGGCTGGAGTTATACGTACCGCCGACCGGAGACTTTCTTTTGATAAGGCAATCTACCTTTCAATAAGTCAGGCGTTGCTAGTAATGCATTCAAGGACCTAGCGAATCCGTCTAAACCAGGGAAAAGCGTCGCGTCGTTTATGTTCATTCTTTGCAAATTCCGTAAAATGTCTTTCTTTGATCTTACAGAAGTTTTGATGCGAATCTTCCAAAGCCGGCCTCGTGCATCCCGGCGGTTCAGCAGGGTGCTGAAGTTTTCTTCAAAGGTTTTTTTAAGATTTGTCGGGGTTAGAAATATTCCTTGTTGGATGATTAATCTTTCATTAAGCCTCTCAGGATTAAGGGTATATACAAGGCCCAAAGATTCCCGCTTCAACAACTCAAAAAATCTGGGACTTTTTAAACGAACATCTTCCTGTTGGAGTTCACGAATATCTTCTGAAAATGTCTTCTCTGCTGATTCCACCAACCAGTCCACATCCAAAGCCCATACTGCACAGTCTTGGTCAGCTTTTTCGAGCGCAAAATACATAGCAACAAAGAACGAGTATGTCCAATCCATCAGCCGAGTTGGGGCCCCATGGTGCTGCATTAATGCCATCCAATTCACGGTGTCTCTCTCATCAGGGACATTTGGCAAATAACGATGAGCTTTACGCTGAAAATGCCGAATTAGAGAGTCCTCTAGCTCGTTCAGTTCTGTTAAACGTATGCCGAATCTTTTGGCTATTCTTTCGAGGCTTGTGGTTAATCGGTCCCCGGCCTTGGATTGCCCGCGGAAAATCCAATCCCTATTGGAACGTTGGAACCTACGGTATAGCTTCAAAAGGTCATCCCACTTACGTATGGTCAGTCTTTTATACTTCATAAACGGAAAAACCGAGATCACCCGTTGGAACAGACAATTCTAGCACGCACTGTTTGAGAAGTTCTAGGACAGAGCCCGTTGGCGACATTGATTGGTAGTCAAGAGGGCCGTTCAAAGTCTCCGAATCAGCAAGAGTTTTTTTACTCTGTCCGTTTATTGTCCGTGTCTACCGAGCGTTCGAGGTTCATTTCGAATAGAGAATTAAGTCAGAGATGTGCGCCGATCCCCGCCTAATTCTTTCAGCTTTGCTAATAACCGCGAGACCTTTTCCATTTCTCGCTTGATGCTAGGGTGTCGGCTTACCGCGTACTGGCGCGCCAATTCATCCAAGTGGGTCTCTAGTTCTTGACGGGTTTCTTTTCACATTCGGCACTTGGACTTAGTCGCTGACTGCCGCGATGCATTCCGGGCCGTCGTTAATGGGCGAATTGACGGCGCGGCTTACTTCATACCCTTCCATCTCGTCCTCTGGGTACGATTGTAGCATCGAAAGCAACGTGGCCTTGTCCTTCAACTCAGGTTCGAGCCAACGGTCTTCATCTTCCCGACGCAAGATGACCGGCATGCGATGGTGAAAGTTAGCAAGTAATTTATTGGGGGTCGTCGTTATGATCGTGAACGTTTCTAGATTTGGGCTCTGGCTGTTCGGCGGCCTCCAACGGTCCCCAGCCCGGCGAAGCCGAATAACTCGCCGCTTCTTAGACGGAAGTGCATGGGCGTCTTGTGTTTTCCGTTTACGGCCCATTCGTAAAATCCCGTTGCGGGAACGATGCAGCGGCGCGTGAACAAGAGCCGCTTAAAGCTCGGCTTCTCCGCCAGCGTCTCGGCCCGCGCGTTAATCATCTTCTGGCCGATGCTCTCATCTTTCGCCCACGATGGCACAAGACCCCACCGCAGCGGGCGTATATGCCTGAAGTCTTCACTTACGATTACCGGCACGGTTTGGCCGGGCGCGAGATTATATCTCGGCTGATAAAGCTTCGGATCTATTAATTCGCCTGAAAAAGATTCGGACGCCTTGAAGCGGTCAAGAATTCTTTGTCTCTGTTCTTTACGGGAGAATCGGCCGCACATGGCTAGAGGATACCGTGTTCAAGAACATCCGCGT
The DNA here is from genome assembly GCA_964572145.1 of uncultured Syntrophobacteraceae bacterium. Taxonomy (GTDB): domain Bacteria; phylum Desulfobacterota; class Binatia; order UBA9968; family UBA9968; genus JAJPJQ01. The sequence continues at coordinate 9,389 of CAZNES010000039.1, read as the reverse complement.
ACTTAATATGGAGGGGCCGTGCCATGGAGGTTTGCTAAACCAATTGCCAGCTAAATGTCAAGATTCAACACGCGACCTGTTGGCCTCACTGCTTCTACTTCTTCGACGATTTCTTGGGCGAGAACGTCGGGATCGGAGAGGTTGTCGGTGGCTTCGAGGCTTTCGTCTCTGAGCCAAAAGATGTCGAGGCTGGCCATGTCGCGGTTGATGAGTTGTTCATAATGATACTGGCGCCTAGTCAATACGTAAAAATTAACCCCTAATCTAGGCAGATTTAATTGAAGGAGAATTTAGTCCAATCCTGAAGCTGGTCGTCTGTCGGCGGAGGATTTGAAGTATCTGACTTCATCGGCCCGCCCTTTGTAAGTCGGTGCATCTATCACCCATGCTAACGCCGGCGTTCAGGGGCGCCTCGCTTGCGAGGCGTTTCCTTCAACACTTTGTTAGAGCGAAGTTTCCGTGAAACGTGCTTAAGCGCTTCGAGGGCAACTACAGGAGGATCAGTCGGCTCACTTAGTATGTCGCGAGCTTTGGCCACAGCGATCGACGGGACGATCACACGCCTCACATATTGAATGATTGGCCTCTCCTCGAATCTCTCGTAGAACTCACATGTATCGACGCTTCGATAGGTTCCTTTCGCGAAACGTATCCGGCGCATAAAAAAAGCCTTGTCGAGTCCCAGCAGTAAGTCCTTTTCAGCCGCATTGATTGGACGCGCGAGCGGCACGCCATTTTCAGTCATGTTGGCTGAGATTCGCCACTCTCGCTGTCGGTAATACCCAAGAATTCCTGTATAGCGAAGATTCTCAAGTGGATAATAGAACGTCATAAGCATTTCAAGCGTCGCTCCAAGGTCGCCCACGGAATCAAGCGAGGCGGTCAAAGATGAGAATATGTCGTCGGCTCCTCCGTACGAGCATCGGCTCCTGGTCTTTCTTTTTCCGCGCTTTATTATGAGAGGCGCGTGCTCCATGCCGACATGATTCTTGAGCGCGTCCTCAAGCTTTCCCATACGATCTAGGAGTATGTAGATCTCCGCCAACCGGCCCACAAAGTTGTAAGCCAAATCCTCTAACCCGGTAGAGGTCTTTGACCGGCGCGGGATATAAAAAACCGGAAATGCCCCAAGATGTCGTAAGACTGGAATTTCAAACTCAAGCGCAAAATGGCCGAAGCGGTCCGCGTGCAAAGGTAATTCAGAAGGCGAAAGTTCTGTAAAGCAAACGCGGCGCGACGTGATCCTCCAAGAAACCCAACGAGACACTCGCCTATTGAAGACAGACCAATCGGTCATTTCAGGGGTAAATAGCAGTCCCTTCTCTTTTATGAGACGAAGAATGGCAAGACCCTTTTGAACCTCTACACTATTCCGGTTGCTGCTTCGCCTCGGGAAGCTATGGTAGAAGAATCGTTCTGGCCTGGGGTTCGGAGAAGGGATGGCAATGCCTCCTTAGGCGACCCTGTCCATGCGCCTAAGCCTGGTATAGTGCCCTCCGTTTACAGCAGGGAACGGCCAGGCGTCAAGGGTTAGAGATGACGGAAATACGAGATTTTTGTCTGGGTAACCAGCAGCTTTTACTTCAGGATTGAACGACGCTTCAGTGCAATCAACTCACTGTCTAGATCCGCGACGATTGGCGGAATTGTTCGAGAGCGGCTTCGAGGTCATCGATGATTTCCTGGGCGAGAACGTCGGGATCGGGGAGATTGTCGGAGTCTTCGAGGCTTTCGTCGCGGAGCCAGAAGATGTAGCAGCTAAAAAACTAGCCTGTCCCCGCCTTCTCCCCTAAATAAGTCAATAGTCATGCCTGACCCCGGAGCCAACAAACGAATTTCGGATTTCTAGTTGGGTGGAGCCGAAGGGAATTGAACCCTCGACTTCTTGAATGTCATTCTTTTAGTGGCGGGAATTACAGCCTAACCCAGACCAAAAAGGCCGTTGTAGCTGGTTAAAATAGAAATCGTGAGAAAATATATCTTGTCATTCATGTCTTCAGCGGCCTGAATTTGCCAACCGAGGACAGGTGCAACCTTCTTCTCTAGTGAGTCAAAGCTTGCGAAAGTTTCTTCACCAACTGTGTAAGGTTATCCTTAGCCGCGGCTTCTTTAGCTATCCTTATAATTTGAAACGCCGTCGAGTACCCGGAACTCTCCTTCTGCGCACGCGCCAAATCAATCACAGAGAGCAAGTTCTCCTTCCACAATTCCTGTCCCGAGCGATCTACAATTCGGTAATTAACGAATAATACTCGATGCTCATCCTGGGACAGGATCTCTGCGGAAAGTTCGTAGTCCCATTCGGGTCCCGTGGTCACGTCTTTGAATAGCCCGGAACTTCTGATCGTGTTGGTAATCGCCTCTTGAAAATCCTCGTTGCCGATCCAAAGCAGACCCGCCCACACCTGACCCCGTACAAAAGAATTCGGGATCTCTCCCCCTGTCAGTGTCCCTACCTTTACGACTTTGCCGGTTTTGAATAGCGCGATGTCCGGAAGATCGGGGGTCAATCGGCGAGGTTCAGACGCAGTCGTACAGCCGCTCATCAAGAGAGCGATAATGAGGAGGAGCAACCTAGTCATGCTTCTGAATCCTTTTGTCCAACTCGTCCACGACGCCGGCGGCAACCTTATCTAGAAACTGTTGCCTCCCTGCCAGCGAACCGCCTAAGGAGACGATTGCCGGCAACGGGCCGATCAGCAGGCCAGTCATAAAACTCGACCCCACATCGACGGAATGTGCGGTAACGAATTCCCCGAGAAGCCTCCCCGTCTTCTTGTCCATGAGGGCGGTTCGAACGATCAAGTCGGCCGAGCCGCGACTGGCTTCGTATTTGACAATAGCGTTTTTAAGGGTCAAAACACTCTGCGTTTCCAATCCCTCCGGACTAACGGTGTAATTCTTGACCCGTAGTTTAGAAACCAAGTGCTCCGTCAGAGCAACGCCTACATCAATATCGAACGTTTTTCCGGTTTCATTCTGAGCCGGCAAAACTTCGAGAACCTTATAGTTAGCCAGCGTCGCTCCCTTGTCCATCCAAACGAACGGTTGCGGAGCCACACAGCCCACCAAGAGTAGGGCCATCAGAAGGGGTAGTGGCATCTCTCGCTTCATCGCATCCACCCTATTCAACCGGCCTAACGGGACTAGGCTCAAATGCGTGTAAAAAATAGGACAGAGGTAGGGCGAATGTCAAATCCAAAAAGCAATTGGGAGCCTACCCAAGTCTTGCTGATTGGTAATCAAGAGGGTCGTTCAAAGTCACCGAAACTTTCCGTTTATTGTCCATGTCTTGAAGTTCTCCCCGAGAGCTGATGCGGCTGTCTTGCCATTAGCTCGAGGGTGGCATTTAAATTCTGGGGCGTGCTGGTCAAATCGTGCATGCCGGAGGTCATTGGCAATTTTTTCTATTTTTTATAGAATGCGCCCCAGTCACGAAAACAGCCTATGTTCGAACAAGCCTTCAAAAACATTGATGACGTTCTCTGGAAAGAGGCGGGTTGTACCACCGAACTGGATTACACCGAGCAGACCTCGTGGCTCCTTTTCCTGAAATACCTCGACGGACTGGAGCAGGACCGCGCCGATGAAGCCGCGCTCGACGGGAAGAAGTACAGTTACATCCTCGACAAACCCTACCGCTGGGAAAGCTGGGCTGCGCCCAAGGGTAAGGACGGCAAGCTCGACCACAACACCGCCCAGACCGGCGACGACCTCCGCGACTTCGTAAACGGTAAGCTCTTCCCCTATCTGCACGGGTTCACGCAGAAGGCCACCGGCCCGAACACCATCGAATACAAGATCGGGCAAATTTTCGGGGAGATCAAAAACAAGATCCAGAGCGGCTACAACATGCGCGAGATCATCGACCACATCGACGAGCTGCGCTTCCGCTCGCAGACCGAGAAGCACGAGCTGTCACACCTCTACGAAGCCAAGATCAAGAATATGGGCAACGCTGGGCGCAACGGCGGCGAGTATTACACCCCGCGCCCGCTCATTCGCGCCATGGTGCAAGTGGTCAAGCCGAAGCTCGGCGAGAATATCTACGATGGGGCGTGCGGCTCGGCGGGCTTCCTCTGCGAGTCGTTCGATTACCTGAAAAAAACCAATCCGCACCGCACCACCAGCCAGGACAATATCCTCCAGACCCGCACGTTCTACGGCAAGGAGAAGAAGTCCCTCGCCTACGTCATCGCGATCATGAACATGATCCTGCACGGCATCGAGGCGCCCAACATCATCCACACCAACACGCTCACCGAGAACCTCGCCGACATTCAGGAAAAAGACCGTTATGAGATTGTGATGGCCAATCCACCGTTTGGCGGCAAGGAGCGCAAGGAAGTGCAGCAAAACTTCCCCATCCGCACCGGCGAGACCGCCTTCCTCTTCCTCCAGCACTTCATCAAGATGCTCAAGGCTGGCGGGCACGGCGGCGTGGTCATCAAGAACACCTTCCTCTCCAACACGGACAACGCCTCCGTGAGCCTGCGTAAGCTCCTGCTGGAAAGCTGCAACCTGCACACTGTGCTCGACTGCCCCGGCGGCACGTTTCAGGGGGCCGGCGTGAAGACCGTGGTGCTCTTCTTCGAGAAAGGCGCGCCCACGCGCAAGGTCTGGTTCTACCAGCTCGACCCCGGCCGCAACCTCGGCAAGACCAACCCGCTCAACGACGCCGACCTCGCCGAGTTCGTGAAGCTGCAAAAGACGTTCGCCGACTCGCCTAAGAGCTGGAGCGTGGACGCCAAGACCATTGACCCGACGACCTTCGACCTCTCGGTGAAGAACCCGAATGGTGGCGAGGAAATCGCGCACCGCAGCCCGCAGGAAATCATGGAGGAAATCGCCGCGCTGGATGCCGAGAGCGCGGAGGTGTTGGGGAACATTCGAGGGCTACTATGAAAAACGATGGGAAGAATGCGAAGAATGCGAGTTATGCGAAACATCCTTCCCCTGATTCCCCTTCCTCCCATCAATCCCATGAACCCGAGCGCATCCTCCCCCCGCGCGGCGATTACCAAACGCTCCTCTCCTTCCAAAAAGCCGAGGTCATCTACGACATCACCTTCCGCTTCGCCCACAAGTATCTCGCCAAAGGCGACCGCACCGTGGATCAGATGATCCAGTCCGCCCGCTCCGGGAAACAGAACATCCTGGAAGGCAGCAAAGCCGCCCTCACCTCCAAGGAAACCGAGATCAAGCTCACCAACGTGGGCCGCGCCAGCCTGGAGGAACTGCTCGCCGACTACCGCGACTACCTGCGCGTTCGTGATCACGCGATCTGGGACAAAGACTCCAAAGAAGCGCAGTTCGTCCGGCAGCTTGGCCGCAAGACACCGCATACCTTTGAGCTTTACCGGGAGTTCGTCGAGACCCGCCCGCCGGAGGTCATTGCTAATATCGCCATCTGTCTCATCCACCAGGCCAACTACCTGCTCGACCAGCAGCTCCGCCGTTTGGAAAAGGATTTCGTGGAGGGCGGCGGCCTGCGCGAGCGCATGACGCGTGTGCGTCTCGCCCACCGCAACCAACCGCCGAAGAAATGATTCGCATGCCTCCCATCGATCCCTTGATTTCCATGGCCGCGCTGGATGCCGAGAGCGCGGAGGTGCTGGGGAACATCAAGGCGCTGCTATGAAGAACGGGTGGCAGACAAAGACGCTCGGTGCGGTATGCGAAGTCATGAATGGCGGCACACCCAAAACGGGCGTTCCCGAATACTGGGACGGCAGCCACCTTTGGATAACGCCTGTGGAAATGGGGAAGCGTCTCAGTCCTTACGTCGGCGACACGGAACGAAAAATTACTGACTTGGGGCTTCGCAATAGCTCGGCTCAGATGCTGCAACCAAACTCTGTCATTCTTTCGTCACGCGCTCCAATCGGGCACTTGGTCATCAACACTGAACCGATGGCGACGAATCAAGGCTGCAAAGGGCTGATTCCTGGCAGCCAACTGCAGCACAAGTTTCTTTATTATTATCTGAGCAGCATTGTTGACTTGCTGAACTCGCTTGGGACGGGAGCAACCTTCAAAGAATTGTCGGGCGGCAAGCTCAAGGAAGTTACGATTCCAATCCCTCCGCTCCCCGAACAGCAGCGGATCGTCGGCATCCTCGACGAAGCGTTTGAGGGCATCGCCACCGCCAAAGCCAACGCCGAAAAGAACCTCCAAAACGCCCGCGCCCTCTTCGAAAGCCACCTCCAATCCGTCTTCACCCAGCGCGGCAAGGGGTGGGTGGATCGCCCACTTGATCAAGTGTGCATCGTCGAACGAGGCAGCTCGCCCCGACCGATCAAAAACTATTTCACCAGTGAACCCGATGGAGTGAATTGGATCAAAATCGGCGACACCGAAGAGGGCGGAAAGTATGTCTATTCCACGGCTCAGAAGATAACGCCGGAAGGTGCTAAACAGTCACGATTCGTCAAAGAGGGCGATTTCATCCTGACGAATTCCATGTCATTTGGTCGGCCCTACATCATGAAGACAAGCGGCTACATTCATGACGGCTGGTTCGTGTTGAGGCTTAATATCTCGATCGACACGGATTATTTTTACTACCTGCTTTCGTCGCGCTTCGTCCAATCTCAGTTTGCTCAGTTGGCAAGTGGATCGGTCGTCAAAAACATCAGCGGCGACCTCGTGAAGAAAGCCGTCCTGCCGATTCCGCCGCTGGCTCACCAGCACGTCATCGTTGAAAAGTTATTGGAGATCTCCGCCGAAACCCAACGCCTCGCCTCCCTCTACGAGGGCAAGCTCGCCGCGCTGGAGGCGTTGAAAAAGTCGCTGCTGCACCAAGCCTTCGGCGGCGAACTCTAGGAAATACCCATGCCCAACAACGAGACGCCGCAATCCAGTATCATCCTCTACCAGACGGAGGATGGCCGGACACGCATCCAGTGTCGGTTCGATGCCAAGACGCTCTGGTTAACGCAGGTGCAAATCGCAGAGCTGTTTCAGACCACCGTCCCCAACATCAATCTCCACCTGAAAGCGATTTACGCCGAAGGTGAGTTGACGGAGGCGGCAACTGTTAAGTCTTACTTAATAGTTCGAACCGAGGGTGCCCGGCAGGTCTCCCGCGAGGTCTTGCACTACAGCCTGCCCGCCATACTCGCCGTCGGCTACCGCGTGCGCAGTCATCGCGGCACGCAGTTCCGCCAGTGGGCCACGGCACGTTTGAGCGAGTATCTGGTGAAGGGCTTCACCATGGACGACGAGCGGCTGAACACCGAAGCCGAGATCAGGGGACTCACGCGGAGACGCGGAGGACGCGGTGACGAGAAACGCGTCTGCCGCCAGGCACGGCGGTCGCCGCGCCTCGGCGTAAATCATCCCCCAACGAGAATCGCATGCGGAGGTTAGGATGCACGAACTAGATGACATTACGGGCATGATCGTGGACTCGGCGATGAAGATTCACAAAGAGCTGGGGCCTGGGCTGCTGGAGTCAGTGTACGAGGTTGTCCTAGCGCGGGCGCTAGAGAAGCGGGGATTGCAGGTGGCGGGGCAAAAACCTATTCGCTTTGAATATGACGGTATGGTGTTCGAGGACGGGTTCCGCGTTGACCTACTGGTGGATGGACGCGTCATCGTCGAACTCAAGTCCGTTGAAAAACTCGCCCCGGTCCACAGTAAGCAACTGCTCACGTATCTTCGTCTTATGAATCTGCCTGTCGGGTTACTCATCAATTTCGGCAGCGCCACGCTCAAGGAGGGGCTGCATCGAATCGTCAACCAATTTCCCGCCTCCTCATCTCCGCGCCTCCGCGTGAACCAATCTGGGGACAAGTCATGAACGAAGCCGAAACCAGAGCCGAGCACATTGATCCCGCGCTGAAGGCGGTGGGCTGGGGTGTTGTCGAGGGCAGTCGCATCCGGCGTGAGTATCCGATCACTCCCGGCCGCATCGAAGGTCACGGGCGGCGCGGCAAGGCGCTCACGGCGGATTACGTGCTGGAGTATCGCAACACCAAGCTCGCCGTCGTCGAGGCTAAGGCGTGGGATGAAGCGTTGACCGAGGGTGTGGCGCAGGCCAAGAACTACGCCGGGAAAATGGCCGTTCGCTTCACCTACGCCACAAACGGGCAGGGCATCTACAGCATCGACATGGAGACCGGTACGGAAGGCGAGGTGCCGCAGTATCCCGACCCCGACAAACTCTGGAACCTCACCTTTGCCAAACAAAACGCCTGGCACGATCGCTTCTCTGCTGTCCCTTTTGAGGACAAGGGTGGGTCGCATCCGAGCCGCTACTATCAGGACATCGCTGTTGAGCGGGTGATGGAGGCCATTACGGAGGACAGGCCGCGCATCCTGCTCACGCTCGCCACCGGCACCGGCAAGACCTTCATCGCCTTTCAAATCGCATGGAAGCTGTTCCATAGCCGGTGGAATTTGAGCCGCGAGCCGTCACGCCGCCCCCGCATCTTATACCTCGCAGATCGGAACATCCTAGCGGATCAGGCGTACAACGAATTCTCTGCCTTTCCTGAGGATGCGATGGTCCGAATCGAGCCGGAGGACATCCGCAAAAAAGGCAAGGTGCCCAAGAACGGAAGTCTGTTCTTCACCATCTTCCAGACATTCATGAGCGGTCCGCCGAAAGACGGGAGGCCGTCCCCCTATTTCGGCGAGTATCCGCCGGACTTCTTCGACTTCATCGTCATCGACGAGTGCCATCGCGGCGGCGCGAACGATGAGAGCAACTGGCGCGGCATCATGGATTACTTCGCGCCCGCCGTGCAGCTTGGCCTCACTGCCACACCCAAGCGCAAGGACAACGTGGACACCTACGCCTATTTCGGCGACCCGGTGTATATCTACTCGCTTAAGGAAGGCATCAACGACGGTTTCCTCACCCCGTTCAAGGTGAAGCAAATCTCCACGACGCTCGATGACTACGTATACACTCCGGATGACACGGTCGTGGAAGGCGAGATCGAACAGGGCAAGCGTTACGAAGAAAAGGATTTCAACCGCATCATCGAAATCAAGAAGCGCGAGGAGTACCGCGTGAAGTTGTTCATGGAGAAAATCAACCAGAACGAGAAGACCCTGGTTTTTTGTGCCACGCAGCTTCACGCACTAGCCGTGCGCGACCTCATCAACCAGATGAAGACGAGCAAGGACCCAAACTATTGCCAGCGGGTCACGGCCAACGATGCCGATCTCGGCGACCAGCACCTGCGGGACTTTCGGGACAACGAAAAAACCATTCCGACGATCCTTACGACTTCACGGAAACTCTCAACGGGCGTGGACGCTCGCAACATCCGCAACATCGTTTTAATGCGTCCCATTCACGATATTATCGAGTTTAAGCAAATCATCGGGCGCGGCACGCGGCTCTACGACGGCAAGGACTACTTCACGATCTACGA
>CAZNES010000038.1:0-36610 GCA_964572145.1 uncultured Syntrophobacteraceae bacterium | reverse complement strand
TAACGGAAAACGGATTGTGGGCTTTGCGTTAAAGAGCCGGTTACCGTCGATGTACATCAGCAGGGAAGATGTAGAGGCCGGTGGGCTCATGTCCTACAGCGCGGACCAAGCGGACAGCTACCGGCGCGTCGCATACTACGTGGACAGAATCCTCAAAGGCGCCAAACCGGCCGATCTGCCGGTGGAGCAGCCGATGAAGTTCGAGCTAGTGATTAATCTCAAGACAGCTAAGCAGATCGGCCTGACAATTCCACCGATCGTGCTCATGCGGGCGACGAGCGTGGTCAAGTGATTTTGGATTTTCGATTACCGATTTTAGATTAATGACAAATGATCTTGAGATTAGACTTCGTCGGGCGAGATTTGTTGAAAGGTCACTCTGTGGATGCGATCGTTGACGCGAAGGCACAGAGGAATTACAGAGACAGCCCTGCTCGGTGAGCCGCGCGCTTAGCGTTCCTTGGTGAGATCAGGACGACAGGGATGAGAAGAGAGGACCTGCCATCCGCGGCTTCGAGCAGAAGGTCAACTACAATGGATGAGACAGAGGGATCATAGATCACTCGGGGCATTAGAAGATGACCCCGGTGTCGGGAGGAAGACTGCCGGTGAAATGAATGCAGAGGTTTCCCGAGTGTTTCTTGAGGGCGCGATGGACTTCTTCGCGATCCTTGCTGTGGGCGAGCACCCGACCCTTGCGCAGGGAGGTCGAAGCATCCAACTCACAATTATCAAGGAGAAGCCACTGATCGGGGTATTTGGTTTTTATTTTCTCTCTGCTGAGTAAGGGATTTTTGGCCATGAAGATAGTCTCCTACAACAAACAATCTACAATACGAAGGTCGTCTTTATCCACAATCGTTTTCCTTTACGCTCAACGCCTTTGGCTCTTTCTTATTATCAGTCCTTTGCCGTTTTCAAGTCAAGGCTTGTGGTGTTGGGTTGTAGCTCTCTGCCTGGGGAAAAGTCTATGAATAAAAAAGTTGCTGGTCTTGTTTTGGCCGTTATGCTCTTGGCTCTTTGCGTCCCCGCCGAGGCGCAGCAGCAGGCGAAGATACCGAAGATCGGATTTCTCGGAGCCGGTGGCGCTTCAGCCCGCTGGCTTGAGTCGTTCCAGCGAGAGTTCCGAAAACTCGGCTATGTCGACGGTAAGAACGTAGCTTTCGAGTCTCGAAACGCTGACACTAAATACGACCGGCTCCCCGCCCTGGCTGATGAGCTGGTCCGTCTCAAGGTTGACGTGATCATCACGCCCGGGGCAAATGACACCCGAGCCGCCAAGAACGCTACCAGGACGATCCCCATCGTTTTTCTGGGGGCAGGGTCCGATCCTGTTACGCTTGGGCTGGTTGACAGCCTGGCACGGCCCGGAGGAAACGTCACTGGGTTCGCCCAAATTGCGTCTGTGTTGGCCGGCAAACGACTGGAGTTACTGAAGGAAACCATTCCCAAGCTCTCCCGGGTTGCAGTGCTGTGGGATCCGCAGAATGCAGGCTCTGTGCAAATATGGGAAGAAAGCCAACTGCGGGCAAGTGAATTGGGCTTGCAGCTTCATTCTTTGAAGGTCAACAGCGCGGATAAACTGGGGAGCGGCTTCAAAGATGCAGTTAAGGCGGGTAGCGGCGCTCTCGCCGGGACGGCAGGAGCGTTGCTCGGTTCTATTCAACAACAGATCATAAACCTGGCGGCAAAAAATCGACTGCCGGCGATATACAGTCGGGCATTTGCGGTCGCTAACGGCGGCCTGATGTCCTACGGCCCTGACGAGATCGAACCGTACCAGCGCGGGGCAGTGATGGTCGATAAGATTCTAAAGGGCACCAAGCCCGCCGACATTCCCGTCGAGCAGCCGATGAAATTTGAGCTGGTGATTAATTTAAAGACCGCCAAGGCTCTCGGCCTGACGATTCCACCGATCGTACTCATGCGGGCGACGAGCGTGGTCAAGTAGGCGAGAGGCGTGAGGGGTGAGGGGTAAGGAGTAAGGTGAAAGAGAACTCATTTCGGATTTAAGATTGCAGATAGAAAGACAAAGATACTGACGGAGATCGAGAAGTTCCAACGCGTGGCAATGAAGAAAACGATTTCACTGAAAGTTAACGGCAGCGAGCGCAGCGCCGAGGTCGAGGCGCGCACGACGCTGCTCGATATGGTCCGCGAACAGTTCGGGCTCACCGGCGCTAAGCTCGGCTGCGACATACAAGTTTGCGGCGCGTGCACGCTGCTGGTCGACGGCAAGCCGGTGAGCGCGTGTTCGGTCTTAGCCGTGGACGTCGATGGCGCTGAGATCTTGACCATTGAGGGCTTGAGCAAAAAGGACGCGCTCCATCCGTTGCAGGAAGCGTTCATGGAGTTTGGCGCGCTGCAGTGCGGTTACTGCACGTCCGGCTTTCTCCTCACGGCCAAGGCGCTGCTTGACGAAAATCCAAATCCCAGTGAAGAGGAGATCCGTGATTATCTTGCGGGGAATTTCTGCCGTTGCGGCTGCTACCAGGAGATCATGCAGGCGATAAAAAACGTTAGGGGTAAGTCGTAAGGGGTTAGGCGTAAAAGATTGGGGATGGGGAGGACGCCTCACCCCTCACGCCTTACGGCTTTTCCAATAGGACGAGGATGGAACCAGCGGATATCGGTAAAACCTTTCGCCGGTTGGATTACGAGACCAAAGTGACCGGCCGGGCGCAGTATCTGGCGGACATGAGCGTGCCCGGAATGTGTCACGGCAAGATTCTGCGGAGCCCGTATCCGCACGCGCGAATTATTCGCATAGACGCGTCGAAGGCGCGCGAAATCCCCGGCGTCATCGCCGTGCTGACGCGCGACGATATTTTGCACGACGAAGGCATCGAGCCGTTCTATGGACCCGTGTTCAAAGATCAGACGATCGTCGCGGTGGAAAAAGTGCGCCACGTAGGCGATCCGGTGGCGGCCGTTGCGGCTCTAACGGTGGACGCGGCGGAAGAGGCGCTGGGAGCGATCGAAGTCGATTACGAAGAGCTGCCCGCGGTCCTGAACGTCGATGAAGCGTTGAAGCCCGGCGCGCCGCTGGTGCATGAGTCGGTTAGAGTGCCTGAATCCGGTTTTGCCGATCTCGCCGAGTTGAAGCCCGTCTCGGGCACCAACGTTTGCACGCACTTCCGCCTCAACCGCGGCGATATTCAAAAAGGCTTCGCCGAAGCGGACCATATTTTCGAAGACACGTTCACGCTGCCGGCGACGCAGCATAGCTTTCTCGAAACCCACGCGTGCATTGCATCGGTCGAGCCGGGCGGGCGCATCACGGTCTGGGCGACGACGCAAAATCCGTTCGTCGTGCGCACGCAGCTCGCGAATATTTTCAAAGTGCCCGTTGCTAAAGTGCGCGTGATCGTGCCGTATCTGGGCGGCGGCTACGGCGGCAAGGTCTATCCGAAAGTCGAGCCGATCACCGTGGCCCTAGCGCAGAAAGCCGGACGGCCGGTGCGTTTGGTGCTGTCGCGCGAGGAGGTTTTCTATACGATCACCAAGCATGCCGCGATCATCAAGATGAAGACCGGCGTCAAGAACGACGGCACGCTGGTGGCGCGCGAGTGCGAGATCCATCTCGACACCGGCGCCTATGCGGAGATCGGACCGCGCGTGGCGAAGAAATCGGGCTACACCGCCGCCGGTCCGTATAGGATTCCCAATCTTAAAATCGATTCCTACTCCGTTTACACCAACAAGCCGCCGGCGGGCGCGTTCCGCGGCTTCGGCGTGTCGCAATCGGCGTGGGCGGTAGAGTCGCAGATGGATATCATCGCCGCGGCGCTGAAGATCGATCCGCTCGAACTCCGCAAACACAACGGTTACGACGAAGGCGATAAGTTCGTCACGGAAGAAACGCTCCGCGCCATCGGGCTCAAGGAATGCCTGGACGAAGTTGCTAAATCGATTGGGTGGGGAAAAAAGTTCGAAGGAAAAAAAGAAGCGAACATCAAGCGGGGCAAAGGGCTCGCATGCATGATCAAGGCGACGATCACGCCGTCGATTTCCTGCGCCGTGGTGAAGCTCAACGAGGACGCGAGCCTGTCCATCTATACCGGCACGGTCGAGATGGGGCAGGGCTCGGAGACGGTCTTGGCGCAAATCGCCGGCAAGGAGCTCGGCATCCCGATGCAAACGATCCAGGTTCTCGGCGTCGACACCGACGTCGTGCCCTACGACCTCACGACTTCGTCGAGCCGCTCGACTTTTCACATGGGCAAAGCCGTGCAGCTCGCGGCTCAGGACATCCTGCGCCAGTTGAAGCAGATTGTCGTCAAGGAATACGGCGTGCCGGAAGACCGAGTGACTTTCGCCGGCGGTAAAATCCGTTTGCCCGAAACGCAGCTCAATTATTCGGACATGATGTTCAAACGCTTCGGCATGCAGGGGGGCACGCTCGTCGGCGAGGGACAGGTCAAGACTTCCACCAAAAATGAATTCGGCGAGAAGAGCACCTCGGCGTTTTGGTTCTTAGCTGCCGGCGCGGCCGAAGTGGAAGTCGATATCGAGACCGGCAAGTTGAAGCTCATCAAGTACGCGACCGCCGTCGACGTCGGCAAAGCGCTCAACCCGCTCGGCTGCCGCCAGCAGCTTTGCGGCGCCGCGATCACCGGCATCGGCCAGGCGCTGTTCGAAGAGATCGTCTACGACAACGGCCAGATGATCAATCCCAACCTCGTCGACTATGTCTTGCCGTCGCTCGGCGATATGCCGGAGACGATCGATCCGATCTCCGTCGAAGTGCCGGACCCGAACGGACCGTTCGGCGCCAAAGGCATCGGGGAGAGCGCGCTGATCCCGGTCGCGCCCGCGATCGCCAACGCCGTCTTCGACGCCGTCGGCGTGCGCATCAAAGACTTGCCGATCAAAGCGGAGAAGATTTTTCTCGCGCTCGAAGAGACTAAGGGAAAGAGGAAGCGATGAAGAAGATTGTTTTTCTGCTGGCGTCATTCTTGTTGCTGGAGTGTCGGGCTTTCGCCATCGACGAGAAAAAGATCGTCGATCTGACCTACCCGTTCTCCGAGGAGACGCACCACTGGCCTACGGCGCAGCCGTTCAAGCTCGACAAGCAAACCGAAGGAATGACGCCGGAGGGTCATTGGTACGCCGCCTACAACTATAGCTCGGCGGAGCACGTGGGCACGCACATGGACGCTCCGTTTCATTTTGCCCAGGGAAAGTGGACGGTCGACCAGGTCCCGCTGGCGAAAACCATCGGGCCAGGTGTGATCGTGGACGTGAGAGGGAAGGCGCAGGCGAACGCCGACTATCGTCTCGACGTCGTCGATCTGCGCACGTGGGAGAAGCGGCACGGCAAAATTCCGCCCGGGGCGATCGTGCTCATGTACAGCGGTTGGGGAAAGTTCTGGAACGACCGAAAGAAATATATGGGCAGCGACCAGCCGGGAGACGTGACGAACTTGCGCTTCCCCGGCTTTTCCAAAGACGCGGCGGAGTTTCTCGTCAAGGAGCGGAAGGTGAGCGCGGCGGGCGTGGATACGGCGAGTATCGATCACGGCGCGTCGCGCGACTTCATCGTCCATCAGATTTTCGGCCGCGCCAACACGCCCGTCTTCGAGAACGTTGCGGCTCTCGACCGGCTGCCGCCGAAAGGCGCGACGATCTTCGCCCTGCCGATGAAGATTCAAGGAGGGACGGGCGCGCCGCTTAGAATTTTTGCTTTGTTACCGTGATCGGGTTGATAAAACTGATTCGTCGGGCGGGATGAATCCCGCCCCTACTTTCGCGCTAGGCCTCGTGTTGATTTGCATATCGTGTCTTTGTAGGGGCAGGCCTGCGTGCCTGCCCGTTTTTGGGCGATCACACAGGATCGCCCCTACAAATTCGGAAAACCCGGATTCAAATTACGTTCGCCGCCCCGATCTGCCATTGGCGCGGACTTGAGAGTAGATCCGAACCGCCCGGCCCTTTAACGTCTCGCCCCATGCGCCGGCGTGGCGCCTGAGCCGGGCGACAACTCCGGATTTACCCAAATCATCGAACAGAGAATACGCCACCGGCGTGATCAACAGCGTGATCAAAAGCGAAAGCGCCTGGCCGCCGATGATGACTTTCGCCATCGAGGCGCGCGAGGCGGCGCCCGGCCCTCGTCCAAGCGCCATCGGCAGCATGCCGAAGACGAGCATCAAGGTCGTCATCAAGATCGGGCGCAGCCGCGCGTGGTTGGCCTCGACGATCGCGCGCTCGCGCTCCATGCCCTGGGCGCGCAGCGTGTTGGTGTAGTCGATTTGCAGGATGCCGTTCTTTTTCACGATGCCGAAAAGCATGAACATGCCGAACATCGCGTAAATGTCCATCGGCTGTCTGAGTAGAATCAGAGAAAGCAGGGCGAAGGGAATCGTCAGCGGCAGCGCCAGCATGATCGTGACCGGATGGAGAAAACTTTCGAACTGCGCGGCGAGGACCATGTACATGAAGATCGAGCTCAACAGGAAAGCGTACGCGAAATTGGCGCCGGTCTCGGCCAGCACTTTGGCCCGGCCGCTGAATTCGGCGGTGTACGTGGGAGGCAGGTCGAGCTTGTCGATGAAGCCCTGAATTTTTTCCACCGCTTCGCCGAGAGGCATGGAGGGCAGGAGGTTCGCCACGATCGTAACCTTGCGTTGGCGGTTCTGCCGGTCGATCTGCGACGGGCCGAGATCCTCGCGCAACGTTATCAGGTTCGCGAGCTTCACGAGCCGGCCGTCTTTGCCGGGAACCGATAAGTTCAGAATCGCGTCCGGATCGGCGCGCTTTTTTTTCATCGCCCTCAGCCACACGTCGTATTGCTCGTCTTCCTCCTTATATTTGGAGATCGGCTCGCCGCCGACGAAAGTCTGAAGCGTCGAGGCGATATCCTCGATCTGAATGCCGAACTCCGACGCCTTTTTGCGATCGACCCGCGAGCGCAGCTCGGGCGTGCGCACTGAGAGCGTCGTGTCGCTGTCGACGAAGCCGGGCACCTCGCGCATGCGCGCGATGATTTTTTCGCTGTACTCTTGCAGGCGCTGGAGGCTCGGGCCGCGCAGATTGAATTCCAAGTCGGTCTGGCGGACGCCGCCGCCGCTGAAGGGGTTGACTCCCTGGACGCTGACTCTCAAGTCCGGATAATCCTGAAAAAGTTTCCGGGCGTCGCCCATCACGTCGAACTGGCTGTAGTCGCGCTTGGAGAGATCGACCAGCCGCACATAAATGTTTCCCGCGGTCACGTCGCCCTGGCCGGCTTTGACGTTGCCGGTGGTGTCGCCGATCGTCGTCAAGATTTTGGTCACGCCGCGGAGCTTTTTGAGCCGCTGTTCCAGCTCGCGGAACAGACGGTCGGTTTCCGCCAACGTATAGCCGCCCGGCGTCTGAACGATGACTTCGAACTCGCTCTGGTCGTCGGTTGGGATAAAGTTTTTGCCGATCGCGGAAAAGAGCGGAAAGATCGCGAGCACCGTGACGACGCCCGCGGCGATCACCGCCCAGCGGTGTCGCAGCGACCAGCCGAGAATCCAGCCGTAGATTTTGTCGATGCGCGAATAAAAGCGGCTCTCTTTCGACGACCCGCCGTGTTTGACCTTCAGAAAGCGCGAGCTCAGCATCGGCGTCAGCGTGAACGAGATGAGCAGAGAAACCGCCACGGAAAACGCCACGGTCGAGCCGAAGCTGGAAAAAAAACGGCCCACCCGGCCGGCCATGAAGGCGAGCGGGACGAAAATCACGATGAGTGAGAGCGTTGTCGCCATGACCGCGAGCGAGATCTCGCGCGTCGCCTTGGAGGCGGCGCTCATGGGCGGCTCGCCTTTCTCCTCGACGTGGCGGAAAATATTTTCCAGCACCACCACGGCGTCGTCGATGACGATGCCGACCGCCAGGATCAAGCCCAGCATCGTGATGTTGTTCAGCGTGAAGCCCATGACGCGCATCAGCGTGAACGTGGAGATGATCGACGCCGGGATGGCGACCGAGGCGATCAGCGTGCTGCGCCAGTCGTGCATGAAGAGGAAGACCGTGAGCGCGACGAGCAGCGCGCCCAGGATCAGATGGAGCTTGACCTCTTCATAGGAAGCTTTGATGAAGCGGGATTGATCGACGGTCACTTCGGTGCGGATGTCCTGCGGCAGCGCCGCGCCGAGCTGCGTGAGGCGCGCCTTGACGCGGTCCACCACTTCCACCGTGTTGGTGCCGGACTGTTTTCTTACGATCAGTTGGACAGCGGGCGCTCCGTCGAGACGGGCGAGGCTGCGTTGCTCGACGACGCCGTTTTCCGCCGCTCCTATGTCGCGAATGATGACCGGACGGCCCTGGAAGTTGCCCACGATGAGATCGTTGAAATCCTCCGCGCGCTCGATCCGCCCCATCGTTCGAAGCACCAGCTCGCGGCGGCTTTCGTCGACGCGGCCGCCGGGGATCTCGATGTTTTGCGCCTGCACGGCGCGCTTGACCTGCGCGATGGAGAGATTATACGCGGCGAGCCGGTCGGGATCGACGTCGATGTTGATCGTCCGCTCCTGCTGCCCGACCATGATCACCTGTCCCACGCCGCGCAGCGTCTCGATGTCTTCTTTGATCTGCTTGCGGGCGATCTGGCTCACTTCGCGCAGGTTTCTCCCGGCCGAAACCGCGATCTTCATCACCGGCATCGCGTCCACCTGGAATTTCTGGATCACCGGCGGGTCGGTGCCGACCGGAAGCTGGGACAAAATCGTGGAGACCTTGTCGCGCACTTCCTGCGCCGCCACGTCGCCGTTTTTCTCCAGGATGAACTGGACCAAGACGACCGAGATGCCGTCTTTGATCACGGCGCGAAGCTCGTCGATGCCGTCGATCGTGTTGATGGCTTCTTCGATCGGCTTGGCGACGGCGGTCTCCATCTCCTCGACGCTGGCGCCTTTGAGCGTGGTCGTGACCGTGACCGTGGGAATATCGACGTTCGGGTAGAGATCCACGCCGAGCCGCGCGTACGAGAAGATTCCCAGCACCACCAGCGCGGTGATCAGCATGACCGCAAAGACCGGGCGTCGAATACAGAGATCTATAAAACTCATGGTTGTTGAAAACTCATGGTTGTTGGAGATTCATGGCTGTTGGGTTTCGCCCGCGCGCGGCATCACCGGCCCGGAAACTTTGACCGCCGCGCCGTTGGTCAGCCGGGTAAGCCCCGATATGACGACCAGCTCGCCCGGTTTGAGACCGGTTACCTCGACTTCGTTAGTACCCACTCGCACTCCGGTTTGGATGATGCGCTCGCGGGCGAAATTATTTTCAACGACGAAAACTTTGCTCACGCCGGCAAAAGAAACGATCGCCTGCTGTGGGACGGTCAAGGCGTTGGGATCGACGCGCGTCGTGACGATCGCATGGGCGAAGAATCCAGGTTTCAAACGCCGGTCCGGATTTTCCACCACGCCTTCGACCAGAAACGAGCGGCTGGTGACCTCGGACGACGGGCTGATGCGGGTGAGCCTTCCCTTGAACGTCGCGTCGGGAAAAGAATCCACGCGGATTTCCACGGTCTGATCGACGTGGACGTCGGGCGCGAAGCGCTCCGGAATCATGCCGCGGAGCTTCAGCGGATTGTCCTGGACGATGGTAAATAAGGGAGCGGCGACTTTGACGTATTCGCCCGCCGAAACGGAGCGCTTGCTGATCGAGCCCGCGAGCGGCGCGGCGATCGCGGTGTCGCGCAATTTCTTCCGCGCCGTTTCCAGTTGAGCTTCTTTGGCGGCGGCGGCGGCGAGCGACGCCCTGGCTTCCTCCATGCTGCTCTGGTAGTTCGCGCCCGCCATCTTGGCGCGCATCTGCGCGGTGTCATAATCCTGCGCCGCGATGAGCTGCCGCTCGTGGAGAGTCTTGGTGCGCGCGAGGCCGCGCTCGGCGTCGTCCGCATCGGCCTTGGCTCTCTGCACCAGCGAGGTCTGTGTGACATCGAAATCCTTCGGCGGCGTTTTTTCCAATCCCAGCCTGGCCAGGTTCTCTTTCAAGTTGCTTTCGGTCTGTTGTATGGCGAAGCGGAACTCCGCGTCGTCGATCTTCGCCAGCGTCTGGCCGCGGGCGACGCGGTCGCCGAGATCGGCGGCGAGCGAGGCGATCCTGCCGTCCACCTCGCTGGAGACGGTCACCTCTTCGTTGGCGTAAAGCGTGCCGACGAATTCCAGGGTCCGGGCGACTTTCTGCGCGCGCACCGGCGTCACCGTCACGGGCACGGGCGCCTCGGCTTTCTGCGCTTTGGTTTCCTTCGACACGGAGCTGCGATCGCAGCCACAGAGCGGGAGCGCTGCGAGGAATAGTGCGGTGACAAGGGATCGTCTCATCGGCTCACTCCGGATTGCCGGGCGCTTTTCCTGAGGAGGAAGCGGAGGAAGCCGATCAGGTCCTCCGTGTCGCGTTCCAGCGAGTGCGCGCTTCGGCCCATCATCCTCCGTCCCGCCGTGCTGATGGTCATCTCGTTGATATAAAAGGCGGCCTGGCCCGCATCCATGGCGCGAAAGATCCGTTGCTTGATTCCTTCGTCGAGCAGATTTTTGATTCGTCCCTCGTGCCGCTCGCGGTATTTGAGCAGGCGGCGCGCCTGGCTCCCGCGGGGACTGTCGCGCAGGAGGCGGCGGTCGAGGAGCAGCACGCGCAGGAGATCTTTTTGCGCTTCCATGATCTCCAACTGCGCGCGGATCGTCTGACAGAGCCTCTCCCACGGCGTGGCCGCGACATCGACGCGGGCCTCGATCTGCCGAAGCATCTCCGAGGCAACCTCCTCGACGGCGGCGAGGATCAGATGGTCCTTGCTGCGAAAATAAAGATAGACGGCGCCCTTCGTGATTCCGGCTTCCGCGCTGACCCGCTCCATCGTCACGGCGTCGAATCCGCCGGCGGCAATGACTTTCCGGGTCGCCTCCAGAAGCGAGCGCGTGCGGAAGCTTTGCAGGACCTCTTTACGAGTCGCGTTGGACAGGATAGGCTGAATCATGGTTCAGTACACTAAACAGCGGTTCATTATTCACACGCGGCGCCGGCATTGTCAAATCGGAAGTTTCGCTTTGCGTGGAGAAAAACAATTATATATAACTCGCACGTTGACTCATCGCAGGGAGGTTCTTATGGCGCGATTTAAATTCGTATTGGCTGTCGCTCCGGCTCTGCTGCTTCTCGGCGGGACTCCCGCCCTCAGCCCGGCGGCGGAGCCGCCGGGTCCGGCAGCCCAGGCCGAGCAGATTGAGTTGAAACGCGAGGTTAAGGGCAAAGTGCTGATGCTGGACGAAGCCGTGCGTAACGGGCTGGAAAATCATCCGAGCATCACGCAGGCCCGGGAAAAGGTCGGCGCGCAGGCGGCGGTCCTCAGGCAGCAGTTCGCGGCCTACTATCCAACTCTCAGCCTTAACGGCCGATACCAAACCGGAAACCAGTCTGGAGGCACGGGTATCGCGTCGGAGTCGTCGGATTTTTTTCAGGCCCAAGGAATCGTTAACATGACCCTCTATAATTTCGGCAAGCGCGAGGGCACCGTACAGTCGGCGCGTGAGACGCTGACAGCGACACAATATAATCTCAAAACGACTGCGGATACGGTCGTCCTCGGCGTGAAGCAGTCCTATTATTCGTATCTTCAGGCGAGAGCGTTGGTGAGAGTGGCTGAAGAAACAGTCAAGGATCGCGAGCTGATCGTGCGCCAGGCGCAAGCATTTTTTGACGTTGGAACGAGGGCCAAGATCGATCTTGTCAGGGCCCAATCCAACTTCTACGCTGCCCAGTCGGGTCTAATCTCGGCTCAAAACGCGATGATCGTCGCGTGGGTGACGCTTAAAAATGCCATGGGCCTGCCGGATTTCCCGGAGCAGCCCCTTCCCGAGTTAACCGCCGCTCAAGTCGAAAGTTTTGCCGTGACGACCTTTCCACTTACGTTGACTCAATCCAGATCGCAGGCGTTCAGTATACGCCCGGAGCTTTTGAGCTTTGATGCGCAACTAAGGGCCCAAGACCAGACGATTGCCACGAACCGGAGAGGCCACTTGCCGGACATTATATTTGATGCGAATTACGCTCGGAGGCATACGAGTAATGACGTCGTCAAGGGGGCTTGCATAGAAAGAACTCCACTCGGTAGCGGGTCTGTTTGCACGGTGAGCGCAAACGATAAACATTTAGACACCTTTCCTCTTCAACCCAGTTGGCAGGTCCAACTCAGTTTGATTATCCCCATCTTCGACGGCTTCAGAACCACCTACAAAGTCGAGGAGTCCGTGCGCACCTACTACTCCATCAAAGCGCAGGCGGACCAGCAGAAACAACAAGTTGTCTTGGAGGTCGAACAGGGCTATGCTAACCTCGTCAGCGCGCAGGAGAGAATCAAGGCGTCGAAAGCAGGCGAAGAAGCTGCCAAGGAGAATCTCGATCTGGCCAACGGCCGCTATCAGGTTGGAGTGGGCTCCATCATTGAAGTCACAGACGCTCAAGAGACCTACGTCAGGGCGGAGGTTGACTACGTGAATTCTCTTTACAGCTATAAAGTCGCCGAGGCGCAGCTCCTGAAAGCGGTCGGAACGCCGTAACAAGGGGGGTTGAAGGGTTTAAGGGATAAAGGGTTGAAGAGTTAAAAACCCTTGAACGTGTAACCCTTAAACGTTCGAAGGTCCACTTCGGAGTAAAAAACATGAGGCGATACGGTTGGCTGGCAGCGATTCTCATCGTCGTCGGCGCATACGTCGTTTATGGACAAATGACCTCCGGCACGGGAAAGAAACCCGAAACGGGGAGGGGATCCGGAGGCCGGGCGGCGGTTCCTGTTATCGTCGCCCGCGTAAGCCAGAAGAACATGCCTGTGCAACTGGAGGTCGTCGGATCCGTGGAAGCCTACTCCACCGTGTCTATACGAACTCAAGTCACCGGCACGATCACTCAAGTTCATTTTAAAGAGGGGCTAGACGTGAAGCAGGGAGACCTGCTTTTCACGATCGATACTCGGCCGTTTGAAGCCGTGCTCAAGCAGTCCGAAGCCAACCTGGCTCGCGACGCGGCCGTACTGGCAAATGCGCGCGAGCAGGCGCGACGCTACGCGGAGCTGGTCAAGAAGCAATACGTCTCCCAAGAACAGTACGATCAGGTCAAGACCAATGCCGACGCTCTTGAAGCTTCGGTTGATGCGGACAAGGCCGCCATTGAGAACGCAAGAGTTCAACTCAGTTACTGCCGTATCTTCTCTCCGGTGACAGGACGGACCGGGAGCCTGCTGGTCAACGAGGGTAATCTCGTCAGAACCAACGATGCGGCTGCCCTGGTCACGATCAATCAAGTCAGCCCGATCTATGTGACGTTTGCCGTGCCGGAGCAGAACTTGCCGGAGATAAAAAACCGGCTGAACCTGGGGAAACTCAGAGTTCAAGCGATCATCCCGCAGAACGAGGACCGTCCGGAGGAAGGCGACTTGAGCTTCATTGATAATACGGTGGACAGGACTACGGGAACGATTAGGCTCAAAGGGACCTTCGCAAATGGGAACCGGCGGCTTTGGCCGGGCCAGTTCGTCAAAGCGGTGCTGAAGCTGTCGGAACAGCCCGACGCCCTGGTCATTCCCTCGCAGGCCGTCCAGACCGGACAAGACGGACAGCACGTTTTCGTGGTGAAGGATGACTTCGGAGTCGAGGTTCGACCGGTGGTTATCAGTCGATCGCTTAACGGAGATTCGGTCGTCGAAAAGGGACTCCAGTCCGGAGAAAGCGTTGTGACCGACGGCCAGTTCCTGTTGGGGCCGGGAAGCAAAGTGCAGGTTAAGAACAGCAAAGAGGAAAGTAAAGAGGGAGCCAAGGAGCAGGTCAAAAGCGGCAGAGAGGGCGGCGGCAGTAGAGAGGGCGGCAAGCGGAAAAGAGAGGTGGCATCATGAACCTCACAGGCCTCTTTATTTACCGCCCCGTCATGACGACGTTGGTCATGGCGGCAATTTTGATCTTCGGCCTGATGGGCTATCGCGCGCTGCCGGTCGCCGACATGCCGACGGTCGATTTTCCGACGGTCGTCGTATCCGCCAACCTCCCGGGCGCGAGCCCCGAGACGATGGCCTCCGGGGTGGCCACGCCGCTGGAAAAACAGTTCTCGACCATAGCCGGACTGGATTCCATGAATTCCGTCAGCACCCTCGGCCGGACACAGATCACGCTGCAATTCAGCTTGAGCCGAAATATCGACGCCGCCGCGCAGGATGTCCAGGCGCAGATCGCGCGGTCTTTGAGGGAACTCCCGCCTAACATGCCGACCCCGCCGGCATATCGAAAGACAAATCCCGCCGATGCCCCGGTTCTTCAACTTGCCTTGACGTCCGAAACGCTCCCGCTTTCGAAGATCGACGAGTTCGCGCAAAACATTCTGGCGCAGAGAATCTCGATGGTAACCGGTGTCTCTCAGGTGGATGTCTTTGGGACGCAGAAATATGCCGTCCGTATTCAGCTCGACCCGTCCGCGCTCGCCTATCGGCAGATCGGAATCGACGAGATTCTCACCGCGGTGCAACGAGGCAATGTGGATCTACCCTTGGGGACCTTGGATGGCGCGCACCGCTCTCTCACGCTAAAATCCAACGGCCAGCTCGTAAACGCCGAAGATTATCGTCCTCTCGTCATCACTTATCGAAACGGTTCTCCCGTTCAGTTGCGGGATGTCGGCAAGGTCCTGGACAGCGTCGAGAATGACAAGGTTGCCGCCTGGTACAACAACAAGCCGGCCGTCGTGCTGGCGGTGCAGCGACAACCGGGCGCCAACGTCGTCGAGGTCGTGGACGCGGTCAAGGCGATCCTGCCGGGATTGCGCAACTATATTCCCGCGTCGGTCAACCTGGAGATCATGTTCGACCGCACGCTGGCGATCCGCCAATCGGTCCAGGACGTTCAGTTCACTTTGGCTTTGACCGTCGGGCTGGTCGTTCTGGTAATTTTCCTCTTTCTCCGCAACCTTTCCGCGACAATCATTCCGAGCCTCGCGCTGCCGATGTCGATCATCGGCACTTTCGCGGTCATGTACCTGCTCGGGTACAGCTTAAACAATCTCTCGCTCATGGCGCTCACACTCTCGGTCGGCTTCGTCGTCGATGACGCGATCGTCGTGCTGGAAAATATCGTGCGCCACGTCGAAGAAGGCGAAGGCGTCTTCGAGGCCGCAGTCAAGGGGGCCAAGGAGATCGCCTTCACGATCTTGTCGATGACTCTCTCGCTGGTCGCCGCGTTTATTCCCGTGCTGTTCATGTCCGGAATGCTCGGCCGGCTGCTGAGAGAATTCGCCGTCACCATCTGCGTCGCGATCCTCGTCTCCGGTTTCGTCTCGCTGAGCTTGACGCCGATGCTTTGCAGCCGCTTTCTTAAACCGGCCGGGGCCGAGCGCCACGGACGGCTCTATCAGATCGTCGGGCGCTTTTTCGATTCCATGTTGAGCGCATACGACTGGACGCTTCAGTGGGCGTTAAAGCACAGATTGGTTACGATTTTTGTCTCGCTCCTGCTGCTGGTCTTGACGGGCATGCTTTTCGCGGGCGTTCCGGCGTGGACGCGCATCGCCTATACCGGAATTTCCAAAGGCTTTGTGCCGAGCGAGGACACCGGCCAGATTATCATCAACACCGAGGCCGCGCAGGGAACCTCGTTTAC
This sequence comes from uncultured Syntrophobacteraceae bacterium, assembly GCA_964572145.1. Taxonomy (GTDB): domain Bacteria; phylum Desulfobacterota; class Binatia; order UBA9968; family UBA9968; genus JAJPJQ01. The sequence continues at coordinate 21,002 of CAZNES010000038.1, read as the reverse complement.
CGACATGGTGCGGCTGCAAAAGCAAGTCGCAGCTGTTGTCGCCAAAGATCCCAACGTGGACGGCTTCCGATCGAGCGTCGGCGTCGGCGGCCAATCGCAGACGGGAAACGCCGGGCAAATCTTCATTCGGCTTAAAGCCAAATCGGAACGTCCGCTGCGCGAGATTCCCTCCCGACTTCCCTATACGAATCTTGTCCTCTTTCACACGCGACAGCCGATGAGCGCCGACGAAATCATCCAGGACTTGCGCCCGAAATTATCTGCGGTGCCCGGCGTGCGCGTGACTTTGCAAAACCCGCCGGTGATTCGGACCGGCGCCCGGCTTTCGAGAGGCGCCTATCAATTTACGTTGCAGAGCCCGGAGGCCGGGGAGCTTTATCAATACGCTCCCCTGCTCGAAGAGAAGATTCGCTCACGTTCGGATTATTTTCAGGACGTCAGCACCGACTTGCAGCTCAAAAATCCGCAACTCGAAATCATCGTCGATAGGGAAAAAGCCGCGACTTTGGGGACGACGGCGCAAGGGTTATCGCCGCGCCAGATTGAGGAGGCGTTCTATAACGCCTACGGCTCGCGGCAGATCTCCACCATCAACACGCCGACCAACCAGTACCAGGTCATCCTGGAGCTCGATCCGAAGTATGAAAACGATCCGTCCGTGCTGTCCATGCTCTATATTCGCTCCAATGCCGGGGCCAACACAGCGCAGAGCGTATTGACGGCGGGGACCGCGCTGATTCCCTTGAACGCCGTGGCGACGCTCAAGCAGAGCGTCGGCCCGATGTCGGTCAACCATTCCGGCCAGCTCCCCTCGGTAACGATTTCCTTCAACCTGCGCCCCGGAGTAGCCCTGGGAGATGCGGTCACAGCGGTCAATCAACTCACGGGTGAAACTCTGCCGGCGTCGATCACGACCGGCTTTCAGGGCACGGCGCAGGAATTTCAGTCGTCGCTGCGCAGCATGTGGCTGCTGCTCGCGATGGCGATCGTCGTGGTGTATTTAGTGCTGGGGATTCTGTACGAGAGCTTCGTCCATCCCGTGACCATCCTGTCGGGTCTGCCCTCGGCGGGATTGGGCGCGTTGCTCATCCTGACGCTGTTCAACATGGACTTAAACATCTTCGGCTTCGTCGGCATCATCATGCTGATCGGCATCGTGAAGAAAAACGCCATCATGATGATCGACTTCGCGCTTGAAGGCCAGAGAAACGAGGGCAAGACTCCCTACCAGGCGATCTACGAAGGCTGCCTGGTGCGCTTCCGGCCGATCATGATGACCACGATGGCCGCCATTATGGGCGCCCTGCCGATCGCGCTGGGACACGGCGCAGGCGCCGAATCGCGCCGGCCGCTGGGACTCGCGGTCGTCGGCGGCTTGCTGATCTCGCAGCTCTTGACGCTCTACATTACACCGGTGATCTATCTCTATTTCGAGTCGGGCCTGGAAAAGGCGCGCGGATGGCGGCGCGTCTCGAAAGACAAGCAGGTTTCAGCCGGGACAGCGCCGTCGTGGGAGCCGCAAGCTCCGGCTACGCCGGGCGGCGGGCCGTCGTTCTGGTCTTCGTTTAGAAAATTCGGCGCGTGGAGAAAATGAGCGGCGCTCTCCGCTACGAGCGCGGTCTACCAGCTAAACGGATTAAGAATCTTACCGATTCGGCCGATGTCTTCTTTGATCTGATCCAGAGCGCTCTTGTTCTCGTCTACGTCTTCCTCATCGCCAGATTTTGGCTTCGCGGCGGACTTCGTCTCGGCGGGCTTTTCTTTTACGGGTTGAGGCGGACCTTTCACCGCCAGTTCGGGCAGCGATTGCGCCGGCGGCGTCGGAGAGCTGGACAAGTCGGTTTCTTCGATCGAGTCGGATTTAGCCGGCGCCGTCGATTTCTCCTGAGACTGGAATTCCTGAGGCTGGAGGAACAACGAATTTTTTTCCGCGCTGAGCCTCGGCTCGAGCTGAATCGTTTCCACGGGCTTCGGACGCGGGACTACGGATGACCCTTGGATCTTTGGGGTCTCGGTGTTAATTTTTTCCTCCGCTTTCGCCGGGTCGATTCCCCCCCGCTTCAACTTCTGGTCGATATTGGACAGCAACGAGCTGGTATCCGGCGCCGGGGTAGAGGCCTTGGAGCGCGCCGTGGCCGTCTCGGCTTTTTCGTCGAACGGAATTTTTAGCGCCGGCGCCGCCTCGGGCGGAGCGGGAAGGTCGCTTATGTTTTTACCTTTTTTCTCAAGCTTGCTGTCGATTGAGCCGAGCGTGGCTGATGGATTGGCGGCCGGCGGCGGTGGAGTCGCCTCCGTTACGTTAGGCAAGTCAGCGGCGGGGGGCTTGAGGTTGCCGCCCTGCTGCGCGTCGATTCCGCGTTGCTTGAGCGAGTCGTCGATGCCGCCAATGAGTTGGGGATTTTTTGCCGCTGCCGTCTTTCCGCCTGAGGCGGATTCCTGCTTCTTGTCTTTTTTCTCGACTTCGTTGGACGGCGGCGGAGAAGAAGAAGATGAGGAGAAAGGATTTATTTTATCTATCACGCGGCTCAAGACCCCTTTTTCCTCTCCCGGCTTTTCATCGACGATTTCCGTTTTGGCCACCAAATTTAGCGGCGGCTTCGCTGCGCCGGCCTGCTGTTTGTTTTCCGCCGCGGCAGGCCCTGCCGCTCTTCCCTCGGGCTTGAGCAGGACCGCAAGCGGATCGCGTTTTTCCTGAGCCAATTGACTCAATTCGGCCTGAGCGGTTTTGGCCAGAGGATGGTTGGGATAGTGTTGGACCAGCGCCTCATAAGCCAGAGACGCTTTTAGGTTGTTCTTCTCAAGCCGGTAACTTTCTCCCAGGTGATAGAGGGCCTTGGGCGCGGTCGGCGTGTCCTTATAGCGGCGCAGAATTTCTTCAAAGCGATCCCGCGCCGCCGGGTATTTCTTCTCCCGCATGTAGAACGATGCAATGTCGAATTCATGCTCGGCAAGGTACTCCAGGCACTGCGCCAGCTTTTCCTTCGACTTTGCGGCGTAAGGCGATTGGGGATAGTTGTTGACGACCCGCTCAAAGTAGCCCTTGGCGATCTCCGTCACCTTTTGGTCGCGGTCAACGGATGAGAATTGGTCGAAATGCGCCATGCCGGAGATATACAGGGCGTACGGCACGTTCTCGTTGTTGGGATGCATCGCTTGAAATTCCTTGAGCGTTTCCACCGCCTCTGGATACTGCTTGTTGAAATAGTACGCCTCGCCCAGTTTCATCTCGGCCGATACGGTTTCCGGAGCGAATGGATATTCGGATCTCAATTTCTGAAACCGATCGATGGCCAGAACGTAGCGTTTATTGTTGAAAAACGCGATGCCTTCCTTGTACAGAGTCTCGGCCGTGGCGTTGGGCTGCACAGACTGCGACGACCATGGAAGAGACGGGAGCGATGGGAGCGACGGGAGTGAAGAACAGCCGGCTAAGGGAAAAATAATTGCAAAATGCAAAATGAAAATTGCAAAACGCAAATTGCAAAATGAAAATTTTCGGATCACGATTTTTGACCCTTAGCAGTCATTACAGACTTGGCGAAGATGGCGGCCAGTTCGTTCGCTTCGGTCAATACCGGCAGCAAATGGCCGTTTAAGTCTGGGCCCGATTTTTTTATAAGCTTGAGCCAGTATATCGATTCTCTGAGTTCTTTCAAGACAACCTGCATCTTGTGGACAAAGTCGGCTCTGCTTTCGGCTGCGCGCGCCTCTTCGTAGTTGGCGCCACAGGAGGTAGCAGACCGCATTAACTGATCTCCAATATGACGCCCTACGGCAGTTTTGTTTAGTTTTGTTGTCGATCCGATTATGCCTGCCCCAAAATCTAGCAACCTTTCTGATAAGTCCTGCGCTTTGTTTTGCATTTTACAATTTTCGTTTTGCAATGAGATCTTAGTAGGTACGGCCAGGCGGGGTCAAGGGAAATCAAGCCGGGGCCGATTGCAAATTGCAAAGTGTATAATGCAGAAGTCAAAACTTCTTTTCGTTTTGCCTTTTGAAATTTGCAATTTGCATTCTGCCTTTAGTGAGCTTCTCCCGTTACCCGGAAGTTCGCGTACGTTTCGTTCGAGCGTAGGACGAAGGGCCAGACGCCTTCGGCGCATTGCAAAATGAAAATTGCAAAGTGTAAAAGTCCAAATCTCCGATTTTTCCCTTTCATTTTGCAATTTGCGCTTTGCATTTTGCAATGGTTACCACCCCGGCAGTACTTTGAAGATCGCCTCGGTTTCGTTCGACCGAAATACAAACGGCCACACAGGAGGGAAAATTAGGTAGCCCGTGGTTTCTAAAATGGCGTAGATCCTGTCCCCCGGCGGTCCTTTGTCATCGTGGATGGTGACCTTGTATTCTCCGGGGGGTAGATCGGGCACGCGAAACTGCAAGATCTTGTCCTCGATCCAAGCCAGTTCTTTATCGGGGACATCCCTCCTGTCGGGTTTCAAGCCCATAAGCTTCAGCCGAGGATAGTCCATCACTTGCCCGCCGATCTCGACGCGCGGCCAGCCGACCAGATATTCCATCGAGAGGCTTACCACGGTTCCGGGCGTGCCTTCGATAGGATCGATATGGACGATTTTTGGGGCGCAGGCCGCCAGTCCGACCCAGCATATCAGGAAAACCGCCCAGGTGGTCCAAACGCCGGCGCTCCTGCCTATTATGATGGGTCGGCCTCTCAAGTGAGTATGCTTCATTTCTTACCCAAAAGAATCGTCTTCGGAACATTACACCAGGACCTGGGCGGGAGGCAATCCCGGGCCGTTAAAAGAAAATTCATTTTTCCTCTTGACAGGGGGTTTTAGATTAGGGTACAAAGAGCGAAATTCGCGTATTCCTCTTTGGCAAGAGGAATGCCGGTAGCTTGTTTGTTTCGAGGCAAAAAAAAGCAATCGTAAGTTTTAAAGGAGGCATCGTCATGGAGAGAACAAAGGGAGCGGTCGTCGGCCTACTCATCCTGGGCGCTATCCTGCTGTTTCTGCCGAGTTGGAGCGTCGCTGGTCCACCGCTGTTTGGCGAAGCCATAGGGACGCACGTGACCTGCAAACCGGGAGTAACCATCGGCGCCAAGCTTGGCAGTACGCAGCCGCTTCGGGTGCACGGGCCCCTGCCTTGCTTTGAGATCCTCAGCATAGCCGCTACCCGAGTCAGCACCACGATTATCGGCGATGGAGGTAATGTAAACGCCTTTGGCGGCAGCGCGTGCGCCGCTAATGCAGGAAAGACGACCATTCTTTCGAATGATCCCAGCGCCCCCGAGATCGTTAGCGTCCAGGGCAAAAACATCACGATCACGGCGCTCAACGTCACAAGTTTAAGAGGTGACGATCCGTTAATCCAGCCACCACTCGACGACCCTGAAAACTTTTTTGCAGCGGCGTGTGTTGCCGCCAAAGGCAGCCTCCCACCCACCGCGGACGGCAGTGACGCTCAGTCCGGCGATTGCAGTAATAACCGCGGCATCCGAGCCCAGCGAGACGGCATCCTGCTGTTAGGGCGGAATACGAGAGATAGTCAAATTCTAAATGGCGCGGATTCAAGGGTATACGTAGAGCAGACCGGGGTTTGCATTTTCAATGTCGGCAGCAACGGCGTAGAGGCGACTCAGGGATCTGTGCTCAGGCTCATCAATAGCGAGATTCGCAATGCCGGTGGAGACGGAGTCAATGTGACTGACGGGTCTGCGTCGGGCATCGGCAGTTCCAGCGGCAGCGAGCTTAAACTGCCGTCGGATGCATATCATGGACCGGGCTATGTTTCTGGCAATATGATCCACGACAACTCGGGGGTAGGAATCACGGTAGATCGTCTGGGCCAAACCCGTGTCGTCAACGCCTTCATTTACAATAACGGCGCAGACGGGATTCGCGTCCGCAGGAACTCGCAAGCCGACGTTTCCGGTAGCGTGATCGACAACAACGGCGGCAATGCGATTCGGGTGGACGACAATAGTAACATCAGTCTGGGAGCGACTTTTGGCAACAACATACCAACTTGCTCTTCGACATTTTTCGGCGCAGTCTGCCAGGTTGCTAGTGGGAGCTTCATCAGCCCGGCCAACCTGGCCAACACGACGACCGTGGCCAATGCCAGCTTTGGGATTAAGTGCTCGGTCGGAGGATCGATTAGCGGGAAGGCAAGCACGGATCGCGGCGGTGGCGCGTCGATCCTCACGGGGGTAGGAGGGGCGAAGAGCATCGGCGCTTTTGGGGTCAGCACCAACGACAATTGTATAGATAAGACCAACTAGGGCCTGACCTGGCCACGACGTAGTCGGAGATTGTCAGGATATGGAGGAGGCGACAATGAAGAAGGTATGTAGCTTAACCGCTCTCGGCTTCGTGCTTGCGGTAATTTTTGCGGCGGCACTGCCGGCGCGGGCCGACGACGTGGATCAGAGGATCAGGACGTTGGAGGAGGAACTGGCGCGGCTCAAGACCGAGCAGACGCAGGTAAAAGCGGAGCAGATTGAATTAAAGAAAAATGCTCTGGCCGCCGAGGGCGCCTTGCCGACCTTCAGTTATCGCGCGGGCAACGGACTTTTGATCGAGGCGGCGGATAAGTCTTGGTCGATGCGCACGAGCTTTGAAGCTCACATGCGCATGAATTTTGAGACTGGGTTATCCCACGCCGGCCGCACCAACGGCGAAGTGATGGGGCGCCGGTTCAGGCCGCGCTGGAACTTCTGCGTCGTCAACTGCTTCTACGAGATCGAGGCCTCTCTGGATCTTGACGGCTTTGGAACCAATTCGGCTTTGCAGCGAGGCGTTGTCTGGGTGCATTTGGAGCAAGTTTCTCCCTGGCTGCCGACGGTCTATTTCGGGATGGACGGACCGGCGAGCATGAGCGAGTTTCGTCAGGGCTCGAGCAGCACCGGAAGCCAGATGGACTACGATCTCCTTTCCCGCAACAACGGCAATAATACGGGCCGGTTCGGCAACGGCATCGGTTTGAACTGGGACGATAAGCCGCTCGACGCTATCGGCATTCCCGGGAGGATAAGCCGGCTCAATTTGGTGTCGGCGACCATCGGCGAGGGCGATGACGGCCAGAGCAGCAATAAAGACACCGGGCACAACTTCTCAGCCTTTATTCAGATCCAGCCGTTCTCGCAGTTAAAGAGCAAGTGGATACAGGGTATTAGCTGGAGCGTCGGCGCCTGGTTCTGCGATGTTGACAGGGGTCCGACTACGGGCGGCGGTATTAATGCGCCTCTCAACGGCTGCAACTCACTGCGGATCCGGGACAACGGCGACGGCGGCAGGCAGACGCTGTTCGATAGCGGGACCATTGGCCGTGGTTGGACGAATTTCATCATGCCCGGGTTTCAGTGGGAGATCGGCCCGTACCGGCTGCGCGCGGTCGGAGGATTCCAACGTTACTCCAACCAAGGTAATTTTTCCCGTGTAAGAGGCGGAGTTGACACTCTCGGGAATACGCAAGGGAAGGACTTCTTAATTGGACATGATCTTTACATCTGGAGTCCGAAGGGGTGGTTGACCGGCTCTTCGGGAGAGCCCGGATCAGTTCTCTTCGGCACCCATTTTGAGCGCACCGATGTGACCTGCAATGCCGGCGGCGGCGGCAAGCATGGCTCGTTTGCCTATGAAGGTTTTGGCGGGGCTACTTTCTTCTATTGCGGAAATAACGCTACCAACCTTGGCGCCGGCGCTGGGCCGGGGTTCAATCGGAACACGATTCTGGTGCGGGAGTGGGATCTATGGTACTTCCTGATGGCCCGCGCAAGCATCGGGGTCAGTTTCCTGTGGTACGACGCGAAGAATATGTCGCCGCAGACGCATCACAATTTCTTTGGTAATACAATCAACGTTCTTTCGACTCAAGGCGGTAACTGGTGGGACGTTAACCTGAACTTCCGCTACACGTTCTAGCGTTTGCCTCGGCGTAAATCAAAAAAGGGGAGCCATCCGGCTCCCCTTTTTTTTGCAGGCCTATGTATCCGCCCGTGGTCCGAGGATTCGTAGGGGCGGACCCTTCGATGAGCCTCAGGGCAGGCCTATGTGTCCGCCCTCCCCGCCCCGGGCAGACACGCAGGTCTGCCCCTACAAAAAATTCCCCGCCAAGCGTACCGTCTATCTGATTGCCTTACTGGGTGTGTCCCGAGCCCGGTGTTTTGTAGGGGCGGACCCTTCGATGAGCCTCAGGGCAGGCCTATGTGTCCGCCCGTGGGGGGCGGTCTCGTTGTCTTTTCCACCCGCCAATGATAGCCGGACAAGCTTTTTTTCATAGTTTGACAGTCTCCACCCCTTGGGCTATTGTCAACTTATGGCGAAGCGAACTCGTAGAAGGAAGCGGAGTAAAAAATCATAAAATCATGGCTACGGCAACGGTCGAAGAAAAACTAACAAGCGTCGAGATCCGACTGGCCAAACTGGAAGGAACTGTCGAGGCCAGAGAGCGTGATCTGCCTTCCCGTTTGGATCGGGTGGAAAGCCGCCTTGATCGGCTGGACCAAAAGGTCGATCGTATCCCCTGGTTCATCCTTGTTTCATGGGTCACACTAATGCTTGCGCTCATCGGCGGCCTCTACTTTAGGTAAGACGGCGTTCTCACATTGCGAGCGTAGGCCTATGTGTCCGCCCTCCCCACAAGGGCAGACACGCAGGTCTGCCCCTACAAGAAATTTCCCGCCAGCGTGATCTACGTGTTGTCCCCGCATCGTGCATCGCCCATCCCCCCCCTCGTTGTCTTTTTCACGCGCCAATGATAATTTCCTTTCTACCTCGTGGTTGCTAGCGGAGCGCGTTTCATGAAGAAGAGATCGGCTTCCCTGCTGCGGTCCCTCACAGTCGTTGTTTTCGCTCTCGGGCTTTCGCCGGCTTTTTCCCCGGCCCAGGAGGCCGGCCTTTATCCGGGGAAGTTAGGAATAGCGAAGGCCAAAGGCCTCACGCCGCAAGAGCGAGAGGTCGAAGCGCGCTTTGCCCAATACCTTGAAGAGCACACGGACGAGGCGATTGCGCTTTACCGAGCAAAGTACGGCAAGGAGATCAACACCGACAACGCGCGCGAGCTTTCACCGGATTATGCGCCCGGAGGAATGGAAGCCGAGGACTCTAAAACGAGAGCTGCCCGGACCCAATGGAGCTCTGCGGTGCATGAGCCTTCGAGCGCTCTGACCAAAGAAATTTACCGCAGAGAGCTGAAAAAAAAATCGGCTCCGAATGAACGGAATCAGGTGGTATTCACCGGCGGTGGCGCCGGGGTGGGAAAGACAACCAGCATCCATCAGGTTCCCGGCCTGGGCCAGACCGTCGAAGCTGCTCAGATCGTCTACGATACGACGCTCTCGAGCTTGAAATCGTCGATGGAGAGAATCTCTCAGGCCCTGGATGCCGGTAAATTGGTTAGTATTGTTTATGTGTACCGCGATCCGATCGATTCTTTGGTCGGCGGCGCCCTGCCACGCGCGGAGCGAAACGGAAGAACTCTTCCGTTGGAAGCTTTTCTGGACACTCATATGGGCGCGCCTGACGTTGTCCTGAAAATTGGCGAGACCTACAAGAGCGATAAGAGGGTCGAGATCGCGATCATCGACAACAGCGGCGGTCGAGGCAAGGCGCTCGTCGCGGATCTCAATTTTGTTCGGAACGTGGCGCGAAAGTACACCCGGGAAGATTTGAAGGCCAGGCTCCTGCGGGCTCTGGAGGAGGCCTATGAAAAGGGAAAACGTGGGGAAAAAGACGGCATCTCCGAATCTATCTATCGAGCGTTTAAAGGACATGCCTCTTAAAGAGTACACGCGACTTCTGGTAACGGATATGGTCAAGGCGCTTAACGCCAAAATTAAAGGAAAGGGAAACCGAAAAAGTGGTAAGCGACGCAAGCGATAGGAACGGCGTATCTCCGGGATGCGAAAATTTATGGCCGAGAGAAAATTGCCCAACGCAAAACTCAAAAGAGGCGATCCGGATTTTCTCTTTTTCAATTTGCACTTTACGTTTTGCATTGATCGGCCTGCTGGCGTTTGGCGCGGGGTCATTGCCGGGGTGTAACCCTTTTACGAGCGATATTCCCAGGTTCGGTACGGGCGGACATTACGCCGAGGGTAGAGAGCAGTTTATGAGAGGGAGGGGAGGCGATATGGATAAGGCGGTTGCCGCCCTGGACTCCGTCGTGCGCGACGATCCCACCTATAGGGACAGTCTCACCCTCTTGGGCCGAGCCTATTATAATAAGGGAAACTATGAAATCGCCAAGCAGATTCTACAGCGGGCATTGTTGGTGAACAAGGAAGATGAGATCGCTTGGATAACGTTGGGGCTTGCCCAGCTCCGACTGGGGGAGGATGAAAAGGGAATCGAGACTCTACAGGGCGCGATTACTCTCGTAAGCAAGGTGTCAAAAAGCGGCTACCGTAATTTTCCCAATTGGGACAGCAAAGGGCTTGTCCGTAGCTATGTATCGAGGAGCGTCGTGGATATCAGGAAGGGGGCTGAAGCGAAACCAAACCTGATTAGGGACTGCGAGACTCTGCTTGCGCGCATGGACGATGAAGAAAATTATCAGAGGCAAACCACAGGATTCCAACGCCGCTACGATTACTAGGCCTATCCGTTTATCGGCTCCCGCTTCCTGCGAGAAAGACATCCGCAAGCGTCGCCGCGAAGTAACCGAGACTCACGTAGGCGTTTAAATCGAAGAACGCTTTATTGACCCGCGAGAAATCGTTCGGGCGCACCAGGCGATGCTCCCAGAATAAAATCACAGAAACCGCCGCCACTCCGGCCCAATAGATCGCCCCGAGACGGGCGCTGACGCCGACCAGAGACAAGAAGATAACCGTTAAAAAGTGGAACAGGCTCGACAATTTTAATCCCACCCCTACGCCGAAGCGAACCGGAATGGAGTAGAGAGCCTGGGCTCGATCGAAATCATAATCCTGGAGCGAGTAGATGACATCGAAACCCGCCAGCCAAAAGAGAACTGCGAGACCCAGCCACGACGGGATCGCGAGCTCGCTAGGATCGGCCGGCGTTCCGCTGATAGCGAGCCAGGCGCCTACGGGCGCAAGCGCCAGCGCCAGACCCAGAAATAGGTGTGAAGCCCAGGTGAATCTCTTGGTCAGCGAATAAAAGAAGACGATGGCGAGCGCTACCGGAGACAAAGCAAAACAAAGCGGATTGAGCCGGTAAGCGGCGTAGACAAAAAGCAGCGCAGCGACGGTTGTCAAAGTCGCCGCTTCCCATAGTTTCAATTTGCCTTTGGGCAACTCCCACGAGCTTGTACGTGGGTTGAGCGCGTCGAACTTCCTGTCGGCGACGCGGTTAAAGCCCATCGCCGCGCTCCTGGCCGCCACCATCGCAACGAGAATCCAACCCAACGAACCGAATGTGACCGGATGGCGCGGCCAAGCCAGCGCCACCGAGGCGAGGGCGAAAGGCAAGGCGAATACCGTATGGGAGAAACGGATCAGCCGCCCATAGTTGTATATTTTCTCCGTTAGCTCCATAGCATGCCCGATGCGAACCAATGCAAAATGCAAAGTGCAAAATGAACAATGTAAAATTTAACTTTTGCAATTTGCAATTTGAAATTTGCAATGGCCTCGGTCAGAGGCCCAGCTTCTCCCAGATCGAGTCGATGTGCTTTTTGGTTTTCTCGTCCATGACGATCGGCGCCGGCCACTCGCGCTCGAAACCCTCGGTGCGCCATTTCGTGGTGGCGTCGATGCCCATTTTGGAGCCGTAGCCCATGAGCGGGGCGGCGTGGTCCAGCACGTCCACCGGCCCTTCGACGAAGATCACGTCGCGTTTAGGGTCGATCTGGTTGCCGACGATCCACGTTACCTCCGCCGGATCGTGGACATTGACGTCGTGATCGACCACGATAATGATCTTGGTGAACATCATCTGTCCCAGCCCCCAAAGGCCGTGCATGATCTTCTTCGCCTGCCCCGGATAGTCTTTCTTGATCGAGACGATCGCGGCGTTGTGAAACACTCCGTGGATGGGCAAATCCATGTCCACGATTTCCGGAAACGTCAGGCGCAAGAGCGGCAAGAAAATTCTTTCCGTGGCTTTGCCGAGATAAGCGTCTTCCATGGGCGGACGTCCGACGATGGTCGTCAGGTAGATGGGTTTTTTCTTGCGCGTGATGCAGGTCACGTGAAAGGCGGGATAGTCGTCGGCCAGGGAATAAAAGCCGGTATGGTCTCCAAAGGGTCCTTCGCGGCGCAGCGGCTCCGATGGATCGATGTACCCTTCGATGACGATATCCGAATTCGCCGGCACCTCGAGATCGACGGTTATGCCCTTGACCAGCTCTACGCCTTTTTTTCTCAGAAACCCGGCGAACAGAATCTCATCGATCTGATCCGGCAGCGGCGCGGTCGCGGCATAGGTGAGAACGGGATCTCCGCCGAGACAGGCAGCGAGCTCCATGCGCCCTTTTGCTTCGCTCTGGCGCCGGAAGTGGCGCGCGCCGACCTTGTGCGGGTGCCAGTGCATGCCGGTGGTGCGCGAATCGAAAACTTGCATGCGGTACAGGCCGACGTTGCGCTTGCAGTCGACCGGGTCGCGCGAGATGACGAGCGGGAGAGTGATGAACGGCCCCGCGTCTCCCGGCCAGCAGGTGAGGACCGGCAGCGTATTCAGGTCGGGATTGCGCTCGACGATCTCGTGACATTCCCCGTCGCCGACCGTTTTCGGAGCAGCGCCGGCCAGACGCAAAAGCTCCGGCAAATAAAGTAGCTTGTCGCGGAGCGAGGCCGGCGGTTTCATACGGGTGAGACGCTCGATCTCTCGGGCGATCTCTTCCACGTCGCGGACGCCGAGCGCCAGCGCCGTACGTTTCGCCGACCCGAAGGCGTTGATCAGGACCGGAATGTTTTTTCCGACGACGTTTTTAAAAAGGAGCGCCGGCCCGCCTTTTTTCATCACTCGGTCGGCGATCTCGGTAATCTCCAGCTCCGCTTTGACCGGATGGGTGACGCGCCTCAGCTCCCCTTCGCGTTCTAGAACTTGAACAAAATCGAGCAGGCTGTTATAAGGCATGGCTTAAGACCTCTTAGTCCCCACCTTGGGCAGAAAAAGATCAAGTTAGACTCTTTAATCCGAGAGCTGGAACGAAGTCAAGGATGGAATCTCACGAGGATCTAAGAACCAATGCTGCCGTCTGGTTGCTTCCCGTCCTGATCTTTGCTCTGACCGTAGTAACTTTTTACCCCGCGCTGCAAAACCAATTCCTCAGTTGGGACGACAATGCCAATTTTTTAGACAACCCTCGCTATCGAGGTCTGGGCTGGTCTCAGCTTAAATGGATGTTTGGCGCTACTTACTGGGGACACTATCAGCCGCTGAGCTGGGTGACGCTCGCGCTGGACTATCTTATCTGGGGAATGGATCCCTTTGGTTATCATCTGACCAATCTCGTTCTACACGCCGCTAATGCTGTCGTTTTCTACTTCGTCTGTGTTCGCCTGCTCTCTCTCTCCATGTCGATTGATCCTTCGAACTTATCTCTTCGAGTAGGCGCCGCATTTGCGGCTGTTTTGTTTGCGATTCATCCGTTACGGGTCGAGTCGGTTGCTTGGGTTACCGAGCGTCGCGACGTTCTCTCAGGCTTGTTTTTTCTGTTGACGATACTTTGGTACGTCAAGGCAGCGACGGCACCGACAGAGAAGGGGTACAGAAAATGGATGGCTTTGACCGTGGCGGTTTATATTTTGTCGTTGCTTTCAAAAGCTGTTGGAATGACTGTTCCGGCTGTGCTCCTGGTGCTTGACGTGTATCCGCTGAGGCGGTTGGCAGGAGATCCGGATCGATGGCTTGACGATGCTTATCGCAGGGTATGGCTGGAAAAAGCGCCGTTTGTTCTGCTGGCTATTATTTTTGCAATCACCGCCGCGGTCGCACAGACTGGAGCGATGGGATCTCTCCACGCCTACGGTGTCTCCGCCCGTTTGGCTCTGGCTCTGTTCGGTTTGGCCTTTTACGCATGGAAAACGATCATTCCGATGGGGTTGTCCCCTCTTTACGAGCTGCCGGCGGATTTCAATCCCGGAGAATGGATCTATGTGGCGAGTGGGTTGCTGGTTGTCATTGCCACCGCGATTCTGTACTTTTTTCGGCGCCGGTGGCCCGCGGGCTTGGCGGTTTGGCTCTATTACGCGGCGATGGTGGCGCCGGTATCGGGGATTGTCCAGAGCGGCCCACAGCTCGTTGCCGATCGCTACAGTTATTTGTCGTGCCTCGGGTGGGCCGTTCTGGCGGGCGGCGGGTTGGTATTTCTTTGGCGACGTTGGCTCAGCTCTAGTCGGGCGGCTTTGTCTCTTGTTGGAACGGCCGTGGTTGCCGGCGTGGTCGGACTCGGCTATTTGACTCGCCAACAGGTTCAGGTGTGGCATGACACCGAAAAAATGTGGAATTACGTTATCGCTCTGGATCCAAATTCGGCCATCGCACACAACGAGATCGGAACCTTGCTGCAGAAGGAAGGCAAGTTCGAGGAGGCCGTTGAACACTTTCGCCGCGTTGTACGGATCAATCCGAATTATTTTGCGGTTCACTACAACCTGGGCAATGCCTTGGCTGGACTAGGTAAGATGGACGAAGCGACCGGTGAGTACCGTGAGGCGGTTCGACTTTTTCCCGGCTTTTCCAGAGCGCGGTATAACCTTGGCCTTAGCCTATTCAGTCGTGGTCAAATGGACGAAGCGATAAAGGAATTTCGCAAGACACTGGAGATCGAGCCTGACTACGCTTCGGCGCATTACAGTCTTGGGCGTGCGCTGGCGCAGAAGGGCCAGTTGGCTCAGGCGATCAAGGAGTACGGGGAGGCGGTCAAGAGCGATGAGAAATTGGCGGTGGCGTACTATGACATGGGCAATGCGTACTTCAAGCTAGGGAAATATAGAGAGGCGGTCGAGCAGTATCGGCAAGCGGTTAAGATCAATCCGGGCTACGCGGTGGCGTACTACAACATGGGCAACGCGCTGTTGAGGGCCGGAGATGCGCAGAAGGCGATCGAGCAGTACCGGTTGGCAATAAAGTATGACACGGGGTATGCGGAGGCGTATGCGAATTTGGGCAATGCGTTGGAGACGGGTGGGAAGCTCGGGGAAGCGATAGCGCAGTACAAGCGTGCGGTAGAGATCAACCCGGGGGATGCGCAGGGGCACTACAATCTGGGGAATGCGTTATTTAGGGAAAGAGAGGTCGAGCAAGCGATCGAGGAATACCGGCGGGCGGTGAAGCTCAATCCACGCTATGTGGAGGCGCGGACCAATTTAGGGAGCGCGTTGGATGTCGCCGGGAAGACCGATGAGGCGGAAGCGCAGTTCTTGGAAGCGCTGAAGATAGATTCACGGCATGCGCCGGCGCGGTTTAACCTGGGGTTATTATTGAAAGCGCGAGGGGATATGACAGGGGCGATGGAGCAGTTTCGCAGGGTGATAGAGATCAGTCCCCGGGATGCGGAGGCGCATTTTCAAGTAGGGAGATTATTGGCATTGGCGGGCAAGGTGAATGAAGCGACGGAGGAGTTTCGGGAGGCGTTGCGGCTTGAGCCGAAGTTTACCCCGGCACGGCAAAGCCTGGAGCAGCTTGCGGCACCAGTGCAAGGAAAAAATGAGTAACGCAAAGAGAAAAACGCCGTGACTTCCCAAACTGAACCGGGTACGGAGTTGAAGCTGTCGCAATCGGGGGCTGCGGAAGCTGCAAAAGAGCCGGCCCTGGATCGCTCCGCGCGGGGAGATCGTTCCCGCTTTTTGACCTGCATTATCCTCAGCTACTTTGCTCTTGCTTTCAGCCTGATTTGTATCTCAAGCTTCCTTCAAAAATCTCCTACGGTTGACGAACCCATCCATCTTTTTGCCGGCTATTCTTACCTTAAGTGGGGTGATTTCAGGGCCAATCCCGAACATCCCCCTTTTGCCAAGATTTGGGCGGCGCTTCCTCTTTTGGCATTCGACATCAAGGATCCCGTCCCATCGAGTCCTCATTGGGATTTGATTCTCGAGGCCATCCATCCAATTCCGACCCGGGATATTTCACAGGACATGCTTTTTGCGGAGAACGACGGCGAGCTACTCTTCTTTTATGCCAAGCTCCAGATGATTGCCCTGGGAATCCTCCTGGGAATTTTTGTTTACCTGTGGAGCAAGGAACTCTTCGGTCTCGAAGCTGCCATCGCTGCTCTTTTTATTTTTGCCCTCGATCCGAACATGCTGGCGCACAGCCAGATTGTCCATACAGACATGCCTTTTGCGACTTTTTTTTTCATTAGCACTTACTTCTTCTGGCGCGTGTTACGCCAGCTCACCTGGTCCAACCTTATTCTCACCGGCGTTTTTTTTGCTCTTGCGGCAATCACAAAATATTCTGCCGTGACGATTCTGCCGCTTTGGGCTCTTCTGGGGTTGGTAAAGATTTCTTCCAGTGAGCCTCAGGTTTCTGCGTCCACTACGCCTCGCGACGCGGCGAGCCGCCGGGACAGGGCGACTCTGCTCGCAGGGGTGCTGGCCTCCGCCGCGATAACGGCCTATTTTTTTATCTGGGCCGTTTACGGCTTCCGCTACGAGGCTGTTGCCGGAGGCTCACCCCCTCTTCATTTGGACTGGGTGGCGCCCGGCGAAAATACCTTGCTCCGCCGCCTGACGGATTTTATTACCGGCGCTCGTCTTTTTCCCGAGGCGTGGATCTACGGGCAGCTTTATGTCTTCAAATATTTGCAGCGCAAGGCATTCCTCTTGGGTCAAGTCTCAGCCGATGGGTTCTGGAGTTACTTTCCCGTCGTCTTTGCCGTGAAGACCCCTCTGCCTACGCTGATTCTTCTGCTTGTCAGCGTTGGGATGTTGGTCCGTGGGCGGATCGACCGAAAGCAAGGCTTTTTTCTTCTCGTCCCGGCGATCGCTTATTTTTCTTTCGCGGTCTGGACCCGGATGAACATCGGCGTGCGCCATATCCTTCCCATCTATCCATTCCTGTTTGTCCTGATCGGCTGGGTGGCGGCGGAGCTTTGGCGGAGCGGATCGCGGCTCAAAAGAGGCGGATTGATTTTCCTTGCCGTCTGGTCTCTCTGGTCTTGTATAACGACGTATCCGCACTACCTCGCTTTCTTCAATGAGCTGGTGGGCGGGCCGAAGAACGGTTATAAAGTGCTGCTCGATTCCAATCTCGACTGGGGGCAGGACCTCAAAGGACTCAAGCATTGGATGGATGCCAACGGGGTGAAGAAAATCCAGTTCCTCTATTTTGGCGCGGTGGATCCCGAATATTACGGGATCGACGTCACTTATCTCCCGGGTAGTTGGGTCGGATATGATCCCCCGGCCACCCAAACTCCCGAGGCGCCGAAATACGTCGCCATAAGCGCTACGCTGCTTCAGGGGATATCCCTTGACGACAAATTCACCGAACCTTTTCGGTCGCGCGTGCCTGTCGCGACGATCGGCCATTCCATCTTTATCTTCAAGCTGGACGAAAGCGGAATCCCGTGAATTCCAGCTTCGTCTCTGTCGTTATCCCGACCTACAACCAAGGCGGCCATATCCAGTCCAATCTGGAGAAAGTTACCGGCTATCTCTCCAACAAATTTTCTCAATTTGAGGTTATCGTCGTCAATGACGGCTCTCAGGACGACACGGCCGGACGGGTCGCCCGGGCGATGCATGAGGAGCCTCGCGTCAAGCTCATCCAATTTTCTACAAACCACGGGAAGGGTTTTGCCGTTAGAGAAGGAGTTTTGAAGGCTGAAGGGGATGCGATTTTTTTCACCGACGCCGATCTCTCGACGCCGGTTGAAGAAATCGAAAAGGGGTTGGCCGGGTTGGAAGAAGGTTACCCGGTGGTCATTGCTTCAAGGCGACACCCGGAATCGATCGTCGCCCTGCACCAGGGCCGGGGGAGAGAGATAGTAGGAAGGGCATTCAACCTCTTCGTTAGGGCCCTCCTCTCCTTGCCGTTTCATGATACCCAGTGTGGCTTCAAGGGTTTTAGCCGTGAGGCGGCCCGAGAGATCTTCTCGCTTGCTCGGATCGACGGCTTCGCCTTCGACGCGGAGATCCTGGTGATTGCGCGGAGACTTGGTTTTCGTGTTCGGGAAATGCCGGTTTACTGGACAAACTCGCCGGACAGCAAGGTAAGGCTTGTGCGCCATTTATCGGGTGTCGCGAGAGATCTGCTGAAGATCCGCTGCAACGATAGACAGGGGCTCTACGGCCCACACGGCATAAAAAGCTAAGCATCTCGGTTCCGGCGGGCGCGGTATTGAATGGATTGATGGATAAGCTTGTTGGACACGGCTGGGCCATTGGAATTCTGCTGGCGATCCTCGTATTGGCGGCGACGCTGAGGCTTGCCAAGCTGGACCAGGTTCCACCCGGGCTGCACGTGGATGAAGCCTCCAATGCTTGGAACGCGTATACCCTCCTTAAGACGGGAAAGGATCAGCATGGCGTGTCCTGGCCGATTTTTTATACCCGCGCATTCGGAGAGAACCGGAGCACTTCCTATATCTACGCGTTGATCCCATTCCAGGCGATCGGTGGGCTCACTGTCTGGACCACGCGGCTTCCCTCCGCCGTTGGTGGTATTCTTACGGTCCTGCTCATCTACTTTGTTGGAGCACGACTGTTCGGCGGCGCCACTGGTTTAGCGGCGGCGGCTATGTTGGCGGTTAATCCGTGGCACGTGCAGATGAGTCATTTGGGGTTGGAGGCAGCGCTGTCTCCTTTACTGATTATGGTGTCCTTGGCCGCTTTTTTGTGGGCGCATATGCCCTTGGACGACGATCGGCAGCGCGGTCCCAGGCCCGCCGTTGCAGCCCTTGCCGGCGCGACGGCAGGTATCTGCTGCTACGGGTACTGGGCGGTGCGCCTATTTTTGCCGGCCTTTCTTCTCGGCGCTGTTATCGTGACGTGGAAGGAGTGGTGGGCTCTTCTCAAGACTCGCGAGGGCGCTCGCGCGATTTTAGCTCTGGTCATCGCCGCAGCAGTTACAGCCGGCCCGTTGTTCTGGAGACATCTCACCGATCCTGAAATCCACAAGCGAGGCCAGATCGCCGGATGGGTTTGGAACGAGTCGGATACACTCGGCGAGAAAATCGGCAAAGCGTTAAGTCGGTATCCCGGGCACTTCGGGCCCGATTTTCTTTTCATCAGTGGAGATGGCGATCCCGGCCAGTCGCCACCCAAAGGCACTGGTCTCTTTTATTGGTACGAGATGCCACTGATGCTTGTGGGTCTGATAACGACACTATCACGGGCAAGATCGTCCCGAGCGGCCAGGCTCTTGCTACTGTGGCTTATATTGTATCCGGCAGCGGATCTTCTCAACGAGCACCCGACCTCCCATTCATTAAGGAGCTTACCAGGGCTGGGGGGACTGATACTCCTGGGGGCCGTTGGGGCAGTCGCTGCGGGAGGATCGCTTTGGCGACGCCGCCAAACCACGTTAGGCATCTGTTCGGCAATGGCTGTTTTGGTGATCATGCTTAACGTCCGCTTTCTCCGGGAATTCTTTGGCAACGACTTTTACCGGCAGAAATATTCTCACCCCATTTATGCGAACGATATCCTGGAGGCTGCTCGGTGGCTTAGGCCGCGGCTGAACGAGATAGATGCGGCGTTTATCACACAAAAGGCGCTGCATCCCGACATTGTGACTCTAGTGGGTCTAAGTTACGATCCTCAGCAATGGTTTCGCGATATTCGTGAAGTGGCGCATGGTCCGTTCCCGGATGGGCGGTACAAATATGAAGACGTGTATGTCCGTTACGGGAAGATACGGTTTTTATTTGGCGCTCTCGCCCAACCGGCGGTGGAGGCGCTGTTACGCAACGGCCGGCCGGATCACGTAGTGTTCATCGTTAGGCCGGGCGAGCTTGAGCTGGAGAAAATCGGTCCTCCGGCCTACGAGGTGCGTAACCCAAGAGGACAAACTGTATTGCAGATATTCGATCTGGTCCTCTAGAAACCGAATGAAAATTCTGTCTAGGAAATTGTCAACCGGCGAGATGCGCGCCATGCTTTATCCTTGGAAACGTATTGCCGGATATAACGGATGGCGGGCGCTGGTTCTTTCCACGGCAGCAGTGGCTACGGTCGTGGTCGGCTTGGAGTTTTTTGCTTGGAAACGGGCCGAGCACTGGCATAACGAAACAAGACTACCGAGACATATCCTTGCCGTCGCCCAAAGATCAAGATTTAAAGCGGGGTTTGCTTACCTCATGAAGGGCAATGCGCTGTTTCAGCAGGGTGAGATCGATAGCGCGTTCGAGCAGTATCGCCGAGCCGTTGAGCTCTATCCTGAATCTACCGATGCCCACAACAATCTTGGTTTTATCTTGGCGAGTCGCGGCAAGCTGGAGGAGGCGATGGAGCACTACCGAAAGGCGCTGGAGATCAAGTCGAACTATACTCTAGCCCGCGTTAATTTGGGCGATGCGTTGGCCGTGCGCGGCAAGGCGGACGAAGCGATAAAGGAATTTCGCAAGGCGCTGGAGATCGAGCCTGACTACGCTTCGGCGCATTACAGTCTTGGGCGTGCGCTGGCGCAGAAGGGCCAGTTGGCTCAGGCGATCAAGGAGTACGGGGAGGCGGTCAAGAGCGATGAGAAATTGGCGGTGGCGTACTATGACATGGGCAATGCGTACTTCAAGCTAGGGAAATATAGAGAGGCGGTCGAGCAGTATCGGCAAGCGGTTAAGATCAATCCGGGCTACGCGGTGGCGTACTACAACATGGGCAACGCGCTGTTGAGGGCCGGAGATGCGCAGAAGGCGATCGAGCAGTACCGGTTGGCAATAAAGTATGACACGGGGTATGCGGAGGCGTATGCGAATTTGGGCAATGCGTTGGAGACGGGTGGGAAGCTCGGGGAAGCGATAGCGCAGTACAAGCGTGCGGTAGAGATCAACCCGGGGGATGCGCAGGGGCACTACAATCTGGGGAATGCGTTATTTAGGGAAAGAGAGGTCGAGCAAGCGATCGAGGAATACCGGCGGGCGGTGAAGCTCAATCCGCGCTATGTGGAGGCGCGGACCAACTT
>CAZNES010000037.1:0-36723 GCA_964572145.1 uncultured Syntrophobacteraceae bacterium | reverse complement strand
CAGGATGACAGAAGGACTCCGCATGAACAAAGTCTCCTGCAGGATCTTTTCAGCATTGGCGTTTTTCATATTGGCCTCGTCTCCTAACTTGCCGCGTGAATCGGCAGCCGCGGCGCTCGACAGAGTCCGCGTCGCCTTGTCCACCAAAGATTACGGTTATCTGCCGCTATTCGTCGGCATGCGCGCCGGACTCTTCAAAGAGGAAGGTCTCGAGGTACAGTGGCTCGTGGTCAATACCAGCATCGTCGTCACGGCGTTGATGGGCGGGGAGCTCGACGTCGCGGGCGCTGCGGGCTCGGCGATGCGAGCGGCCGCGCGAGGCGCTCCGCTCAAGGCGATCTTTTTCACGCATCAAAGATCCACTTTCGTGCTGATCGGAGCGCCGGAGATCAAGAAAGTCCAGGATCTCAAAGGCAAAGTCATCGGCATCACCTCGCCCGGGAGCAGCACCGAGCTGGCGTCGAGCTTGGTGCTCGAACATTATGGATTGAATCCCAAAAAAGACGTGACCTTTTTTTCCGTCGGCGGCTCCGAGACCGCCGTGCAGGCGATGCAGCAAAAAATTATTCAGGCGCGCGCGTTCAATCCGGACGCGGCGTTTCTGTTGAAGAAAAAAGGCTACAACGAGCTGGCTTCGCTCGCCGACATGGGCGCGTGGCCGTGGGCCGGCTACGCCACCACCGACGCGAAGCTCACGCAAGAACGCGACAAAATTAAACGCTGGACGCGCGCGATGGTGAAATCGATTCTCTTCATGCTGAACAAGCGAGAAGAAACGATAAAAATCGCGATACAGGAGTTTAATCATCCAAGGGACGTAGCCGAAGGGGCGTCCGCGGTCTCGATCCGCGCCATCGACCCGCGCGACCCCGGCGGCGCCAGCGACGAATCGCTGCGCAAGAACATTCTCGACACGATCGTCACTCCGCTAAATCTCAAAGAAGCCCCGCCAATCGCCAAGCTGATCGATTTCTCGCTTCTGCGAGAGGCGCAGAAGGAGTTGGGGGTGGGGAGATGAAAACTGTTTAAGCTGAGAGAATCCCCGCCGATGTCCAAAGTATTCACTTTGTCCGTCCTCGCCATCCTGCTCTGCCTCTCCATTCCGCAGCACCAAGCTGCCGCCGCCGACCACGTGAAGCTCGCTCTCCCCTCCAAGTCCATGGGCTATCTGCCGCTGTTCGTCGCGATGAATCGTGGGTTTTTCAAAGACGAGAACATCGAACTCGAAGTCGTGATGATGCTGCCGGACATCGCGCATAATGCGCTCTTCCAGGGCGAGATCGACTATCACGGCGCGGCGGATTCCGCGCTACGCCTCGCCGCCAAAGGCGCGCCGATCAAGAGCGTCTTTTTCTCCGCGCGGCTGCCGAATTATTTTCTGATGGCCAAGCCACAGTTCAAGTCGGTGGCGGAGCTGAAAGGAAAATACATCGGCATCAGCCGCTTCGGCGGGACAACGGATTTAGCCGCGCGCGTGGCGCTCGGCAAAAACGGGCTCGATCCCCAACGCGACGTGGTGCTGATCATGATCGGCCTGCCGAGCACGCGGCTCGCCGCGCTGATGGCCGGCTCGGTCGACGCAACGATCGCCAACCCGCCGGACAACGTCCTGCTGAAACAAAAGGGATTCTCCGAGCTGCTCTTCCTCGGCGACGCGATCGAATTTCCCAGCAACGGGTTCGCGACGACGGAGAAGCGGCTCGTCGAGCAGCGCGACCAGGTGAAGCGGGTCTTGCGCGCGCTCTATCCCGGCCTCGCGTTCGCGCGCGAGCGCCCGGCGGACGCGATCGCGCTCATCGAGCGCGAGTGGCGGCTCGACTCGGCGGTGGCGCGCGAGTCCTACGCGTCCGTGCTGAAATCGATCAGCAACGATGGAACCGCGAGCGAAGCGGGCTTGAAAGTGCACGCGCAGATCATCCAGCGCACGGAAAAAGGACTGGGAGAAATTCCGCTGGGCAAGATGGTGGACTTCAGGATCGTCGAAGAGATCCGACGGGAAGGGACGCGGTAGCGCAATGGTCATACGCCTCTTGTTGATCCTCATCGTTAACCTGCTGCCCATCAACGCGTTGGCAGAAAAAGTGCGGACGATCACGCCGCGCGCGACGCTCAACTATCTCTCCGTGCCGGTCGCGGAAGCGAAGGGGTTCTTCCGCGACGAGGGTCTCGAAAACGAAACCATCGTCATTCCCGGCACGACGGCGATCGCCGCGCTGGTGAGCGGCGAGGTAGATTACAGCGGCGCGGGCGGCAGCGGCATGCGCGCGGCGCTCCGGGGCGCGCCGATCAAGGCGATCATGTTCCAAACGGAAAAAGTGACGTGGTATCTGCTCACCGCACCCGAGGTTCAGAAGATTTCGGATCTCAAGGGGAAAAGAATCGCGGTCGGCACCATCGGCGACACGCAGGACACGCTCATCACGATGCTGGTCGAGCGCAACGGCATGTCGGCGCGCGACGTTACGCGCCTGGCCATGCCGTCCAGGAACACCATGACGACTTTTCTCTCGCTCAAGTCCGGCGCGGTCCAGGCCGCGGTCGTGAACGGAGACGAAGCGCTCTTGGGCGAGAAGGAAGGGCTGCACATGCTCGCGTTTATCGGCGACCTGTTCCCCTATCCGTTCCAGGGTTTTCTCGCGACCGACAAAAAAATCGCCGAAAAACCAGGCGAGGTCAAGAGATGGCTGCGGGCAATGATGCGCTCGCTCATGTTTATTCGCGAAAAGCCGGAAGAAGCGGCCGACATCGCGCTGAAGAAATTGCCGCTGGGCAATCTCACCCGGCCGATGTTGGTCGAAGGCGTTCGCCTTTTCGTCAAGGCGCTGCCCGACGGCATTCCCGGCCTGCCGTCGGCGCAGGGACTAAAAAACGTGATCGAGTTTGACGTGAAGGCCCCGCTTAAAATAAAGGAAGATGTCGCGCCGGAGAAGTTTTTGAATTTGAGGCTCGTCACTGAAGTCAAAGACGAGCTGGAAAAGAAACGCTGAAGAGGTCTTCGGATCTCAAATACCAGGTGTGAGATTTGAAACTGCCCTTCGAGTGACCTCAGGGTGGTGAGCTGGTCGAACCACGATTTGAAATTCCGAGCAAAGCGAGGACTGGGAGGATCTCATGGAATCAGCTTGGGAATCGACAAAGGTTGACGGTGGAACGATGAAGCTCTACGTGAGCCGGCCCGACGGGCCGGGTCCGTTTCCGGGCATCGTGGTGATTCAGGGTCAGAAGGGGGTCGATCGTTTCATCGAGGAATTTACTCGGAGACTCGCCGGAGAAGGCTACGTTGCCTCGGCGCCCGATCTCTATCATCGCGAGAGTCCTGATTGCCGCGACGACGCGCCGACAAAGAGAGCGCGACTCCGCGACGAGACGGTCATCGGCGATGTCAATGCGGCTGTGGATTTTCTTATGCGCCAGCGCTCGGTAGACGGCAATCGTCTGGGCATCACGGGCTTCTGCATGGGCGGACGCGTTTCATATTTGATGGCCGCCGCCGGTCCCGCGTTCAAGGCCGCGGTGGACCATTACGGCGGGAACCCTTTCTCGCCGTGGGACGACGGCCCGTCGCCGTTCGAGCGCACGGCGGAGATTCACTGCCCGATCATGGGCCACTTCGGCCTGGAAGATGAAAATCCGTCGCCCGAAGACGTGCGCCGGCTCGACGCGGAACTGACCAAGCACGGCAAGCCTCATGAATTCTTTTCTTACGCCGGCACCGGCCATGCGTTCATGGACCCGCACAGCGACAAGTACCGGCCGCAGGTAGCCGTCGCCGCATGGCCGCGGACTTTGGAATTTTTTGCCAAGCAGCTAGCGCCGTCGAAGGCTCGCCGAGCGGCGTCGTGAATCGCGAAACCAATATTTCTATCGCGACAACCTCCCGGCGCGCGGAAATCGCGGCGCGGCTCACCCTATCGTTTTATCGCACGGCGACTCTAACGCCCACGTCACAGGTCAACCTCGGCCTCGGCTATCGCGACTCGAAGCTCGGCGGCACCGCGATTCCTCTTCTGGTCGATCAGAAAAAATGCGACTTCGGCTTCGCCAACCCGGCGGGCCTCGCGCGCATGGCGCTGCTCGGCATCGGACCATACAGGAAAAAGCTCGCCCTGCGCGCGATCGGCGTCTTCCCTTCCTGGGACCGGCTGGTGTTTGCCGTACGGAGGGATTCCGGGATTCAATCTCTCGATGAAATCAGAGAGAAAAAATATCCGCTGGTCGTCTCTACCCGGGCGGGAAACAAATTTCACGCGACGCTCTACGTGATCAACCAAATCTTAAAGGCGCACGGCTTCAGCTTCGACGACATCAGAAAATGGGGCGGCAAGGTTCTCCGCGTCCAGAGCCCGAGCGATCCGGCGCGCGCCGAGCACATACGCTCGGTAAAGGTTCATGCGGTCTTCGACGAAGGAATCAAAAGCTGGGGCGCGCTCGCGCTGGAATCGGGAATGAAATTCCTGCCGGTCCGCGACGACGTGCTGAGAAAGATGCAGCGGCTGGGATTCGGCGGCGCGGCGCTAAACAAAACCGCATTCCCAAACCTGGACGAAGAAATCGCTACGGTGGATTTCAGCGGCTGGATTTTTTTCTGCCATCAGAAGCTGCCCGCGGCGATCGCCTACACCATGGCCAAGGCGATTGACCGCTGCCGCGACAAGATCGAGGCCGATCACCTCAACCGCAAAACGATGACGATGGAGGAGTTTTGCCGCGGCGGCGACGGCGGGCAGCTCACGATTCCGCTGCATCCGGAGGCGAAAAAATATTACCGCGAAAAAGGATACCTATAGAAGAGAGATTCTTCGCTACGCTCAGAATGGGACATTAGTGGGTTTGTCATCCTGAACGAAGTGAAGGATCTCTCCCTAACTTTTGGAGCATATATGCCGCGACGATCTGCCTGCATGATTTTGATATTTTGCGTTCTCGCCCTTGTCCCTGATCTTTACTCTCAGACGACCGAATCCAAGCTCGCGTGGCTCGAATCGCTCAAGCCCGAGGAGCGCCAGGCCCGGCTGATCGAAGCCGCGCGCAAGGAAGGCGAAGTCGTCGCGTATGGGAATTTGGATTTGGCCGCGATGCAGGCTCTGGCAGACGGCTTCATGAAAAAATATCCTTTCATCAAAGCAAACGCCGTGCGCGTCTCGGGCGCCGGCGTCATCACGCGCGTCGACTCGGAAATGCGGGCGGGCAAAGCCCAGTCGGACGTGATCGACAGCGGGCAACTCGGAATGCTGGCTTTGATGGAGAAGAAAATGATGGCGCGCTACCGCTCGCCGCAACGGGAATTTTTCCGTGATGCGTTCAAAGACAAGGACGGCTACTGGACCGCCTACATGTCCAACGTCATGGTGGGCGCGTACAACACGCGGCTGGTAAAAAAGGAAGAAGCGCCGACGAAAATCGAAGACTTCCTCAAACCGCGCTGGAAAGGCAAGCTGGCGATGGACAGCCAGTCTTACGTCTGGTTCGGCACGATCTTGCAATTTCTCGGCGAAGAGGCGGGACTCCGCTTCATGAAAAAATTGAACGACCAGGACCTACGGCACGTTCGCGGGCGGCGGCTCGCGAGCCAGCTCGTCGCCGCGGGCGAATTCGACATGACCATCGAGACTAATTTGAATTCGGTTCTGACGTTCTCCGGCCAGGGCGCGCCGGTGTGGTTCGCTCCCATCCAGCCGCTCTTCTACAGCCCGAGCCTCGTCTTTCTTAGTCAGGGCGCGCCGCACCCGCACGCCGGCGCGCTCTTCATCGACTATCTGCTCTCGGAGGACGGCCAGCGCGTCATCGTCTCGACGAACCGCATGGCGGCCAACAGCCGGGTCAAGTCGAAAGAAGCGCAAACGCTCGAGGGACTCGATATCCGCATGCCGGATATCCTCGACATCGGCCGGCGCTACAACGCGATCGGAAATCAGTACCGGGAGATTTTTCCGGGGGCGAGATAAAAAATGTAGGGGCGGTTCGCGAACCGCCCTACTCTCATTACGGCACTCTCAGGCCGGTCAAAAGGGTCCCAGATACAAGGCGCGCGAGAACCGCGAGCGCAGGCGTACTCTTTTCAGTACGTCGAGCGAAGCGGTTCGATGCGCAACGCCGTAGATGGGCCCTTTTCAAAGGCCTGAGTATAGCTTGTCGATATACCCGCTGTCGTCCAACTCACGGAGATAATGCGTATTCCACATCGCAACCGGATTGTAGCCTTCGACCTCCGGATTGCGCCGGAGCGCCAGTTGAAACACGTTGGCCATGGCGTCCATCGACGGATAGGGCTTGCGTTCCAACGACTCCGCCCACTCGCCGTATAATGCGGCAAGCTCCGCATCCGTTTTGATCCCCAGAGCTGCCGGGAGATGATTCTTCAAGATCTTCATCGTCTCCTCTTTGCGGGTGAGAAAGAAGTGGATCGTATCCACGAAGCCGCGAATGAGGCGGCGGATCTCTTCTTCATGGCTCTTCACGAAAGTCATCGTCGTGGTAAGCGTCACGCCGCGAATCATCGGCATGACGCGCACGGGAATGACGCGGCCGCCGGCTTTGACCACGCGCTGGTCATGAGGAATGCACACGAAGGTGGCGTCGAATTCACCCTTGAGCACGCGGCTGTATCTTTCCTCGGCAGAACCCGGAATCGCCACAAGGTCCATGTCGCCGCGATCGACGTTGAGTCCTTCCTGGCGCAGAAAAAGCCAGACGTTGAGCCCGGAGTGAGAATTCAATTTATCGACGGCGATTTTCTTTCCGCGAAGATCCTGAACGCTTTGAATCCCATCCCGAACCACCATGAGATTATCCGTCCAGGTGTTGGCCGCCTGGGCCAAATGCACGAAGTCTTCTCCCTTGGCGTTCCTGGCGTAAAGGTTGTGGTGATTTCCGGATATGACGTCGACACTGCCGTCCTTAAGCGACTCGACCGCTTTTTCCCGGACCAGTTGCGGACTGGTGTCCACGTCCAGGCCGTTCTCTCCCCACAACCCGCTCTTGTCGGCAACAACCCAAAGCGGGGCGTGGGCGTTGGAACGGTAAATCACTCTCAGGTTTTTCCGCTCGCTCATGAACTACCTCCTGATGTTTTTGTTATTCATTCTTTTTCCCGCAGATGAGGCCGGTTGTCAAACGATGCGCTCGTAAAGTCTTGACAGCGCCGGAACGCCGACACTAATATCATTCCGCTGTAACGACATTTCTGAATCGGAGATAACCCGATGAGCGAAAAGTACGGCACGTTGATTCCGACCGGAAAACTTCTCGACGGCAAACCTAGAACCATTCTTTTTGACGCCTCCAGGTGCATCGGCTGCCGCCAGTGCGTGCACGCGTGCAAGGACTGGCACGATCACCCGCGCACGTCGGTCTACGAATTTTCCAGCACCAACTGGATCACCATGGAACCGCCGGTGCTCGAAGGGCTATCGCCGCTTTGGGCGCGGAACAGTTGCATGCACTGCGAGTTCCCGATGTGCGCCGCCGTGTGCCCCGTGGAAGCGATCACAAAATACGAAGAAGGTCCGGTGGTGATTAATCAGGACGTCTGCATCGGCTGCGAGTACTGCGTCTATGCCTGCCCGTGGGGCGTGATCTCCAAGAATGACATCACGCAAAAAGCAAGCAAGTGCACGATGTGCAGCGACCGGCTGAGCGAAAACAAAGAACCCTTCTGCGTGCAGGCCTGTCCGGTTGAGGCGTTGGACTTCGGCCTACAGGAGGACATGTCTGCGAAGGCAAAGAAG
The DNA here is from genome assembly GCA_964572145.1 of uncultured Syntrophobacteraceae bacterium. Taxonomy (GTDB): domain Bacteria; phylum Desulfobacterota; class Binatia; order UBA9968; family UBA9968; genus JAJPJQ01. The sequence continues at coordinate 28,996 of CAZNES010000037.1, read as the reverse complement.
CGCGCCGAAGAAATCGGCGGTTCGCTCTACGGCGACAAAGAAGCCGGCGGGACTCAGGTGATCTACGTGCTCAAGGAGAAAAATGAAGCCTACGGCCTGCGTCCGGTCGGCAGCGAAAAATATCCCAAGCACAAGATTCCCTTGCCTCTCATGCTCAAGGATCTTTTCACTCCCCGCTGCGGCATAGCGGGAAAGCTGCGCGCACTCTATCTCGCTATCATTCATCCGAAGCGGCTGATCTACCGCTATTGGCCGCGGCGGAGCGCAGTTTAAGATTTCCATGCTTCGACAAGCTCAGCATGAACGGGAATTCGTCACGTCTTCCATAGCTACTCCGTTCGCCCTGAGCATGTCGAAGGGTGAACGGAGAGCTTTTTCAGCACCCTATTAGAAAGAGGATCGTTCATGGCTAACGAAGCGGAGCTTTTTCCCCAGCAGCGCACGACGCGGCTTCCCGGCGGCTACATGGGGCGCATCTTGCGCGTCGATCTAACCACCGGATCGATGCGCAATGAAAATCTGCCCGAAGAGCCGGTGCTGAAAAAATTCATCGGCGGCCAGGCGCTGGCGCTTTATATTCTGCTCAAAGAATTGCCGCTTGATGCCAGGCCTTTAGGTCCGGAAAACAAAATCGTCATGATGACCGGTCCCATCACCGGCACCGGCCTCACTCCGGGCGGCACCAAAGTCACCGCCGTTTATTTGAGCCCATTGACCGACAACACGCTCGGGCGCGGCGCGGCAAGCGGATTTTGGGCGGTCTACCTCAAAGCGGCGGGTTACGACGGAATCATCGTCGAGGGAGCTGCCGCAAGGCCGTCGTACCTGTTCATCAATGAAGGAAAGGCGGAATTGCGCGACGCGAGCCGCGTGTGGGGCAAAGGGGCGCGGGAGACGGAGGATTTGCTAAGGCAGGAAGTCGGAATCAAAGACGCTAAGGTGATGTGCATCGGCCCCGCGGGAGAAAATCTCGTGCGCGCGGCAATGCTCGTGAACGACTACAATCATAATGCCGCGCACAGCGGCGGCGCGATCTTCGGCTCGAAGAAACTAAAAGCGATCGTCGTTTACGGCACCGCACGGCCGAGACTGCACGACAAAGCCGGCCTGATCGAAGCGGGGCTCAGGTGGCGCAAGACGCTCGTGCAGTATGACGTTGAAAAGAAAAAAACCGCCGGCCATGCCGAGGACCTGCACGCGCTGCCGAATCTCAATTATCGCAGCTCGCTGATCGAAGATCACGCGCGCGGCTTCGACCGGAACCGTATAACGCTGCGGCCTTGCTTCCAGTGCCAGCGGCTCTGCCCGTGGGACGTGGAAATTGGAGAAGGCCCGCGAACGGGTGTCGTCGGTCATTACAATGCCGGGAGCGAGTGGCTCGACACTTTTTTCAATCTGGGAGTCAAAGGCAACGAGGCGCTCTATCTGGCGGAGAAGATCAACGACCTCGGCATCGAGTGCAGCCATTTCTCCTGCGGCGCCGCGGTTGCCTTCGAGGCGTGGGAAAAAGGTCTGCTTGGCCCGGATCAAACCGACGGGCTCCGTTTCGAGTGGGGCAACGTGGATACTATAGACCGGCTTCTCGACATGGCCGCGCGGCGCGAGGGCCGCTGGGGAAATTTATTGGCCGAAGGTCCGACGCAAGTGGCGGAGGCAATCGGCGGCGACGCGCCCAAATGGGTCGTGCACACAAAGAAGGGAACTCCGGCGCTGCACGATTGGCGCCCGCACTTCGGCCAGATGTTGCGCGAGATCGTCGCTAGCGGCGGCATGAAGCCGCAGGGCGGCGGATCGGCCAAGCCTCCGCCCGATCTCGCCTACAGAGAGAAATGGGGCCCGCTCGACCGCGACAATCCAACGGGTTGGCCGTGGTCGCAGGTGTTGTCGGAACAGTACCGGCAGTTCTGCGGCCTCACCGGCGGCTGCTGGTTCGCGCAGATGCACATGAAACCCGACGGACTCAAAAGCGTCGTCGATTGTCTGAGCGCCACGACCGGCTGGAATTTCGACCTCGACGAGGCGCTCGCCGCCGGCCATCGCAGCATGATTCTGCAAAGCGTGTTCGGCACGCAGCGCGGCTGGGTCGCCGATCACGACTGGGAGCAGGTGGGCCCGAGATTTTTAGAGCCGATCCCGGACGGAAAATTCAAAGGCTTCACGATCGGAAAATGGATTCCCGGAATGGTCTACGAATATTATCGCCTTTCCGGCAGGCACGAGAGAACCGGCCGGCCTTTCATGGACACGCTCGCGCGGCTGGGGCTCAAAGAGTTCAAGGAATGGGCGCAACTGGATTGAGTTGTGAAAACACAAGGAGAAAAGTGAAATGAGCGGAGAGAGCGCAGCGCGAGAAAAGCTTGCCACTGTCGGACGCATCTTCGCGATGCAAGGAATGCTGGGACTCTTCGGCCACGTGAGCGTGTACGACCCCGCGACCAAGATAGTCCTGCTCACGCCCGCGATGGGCTCGGACAAGGCGAACTTCCGCGCGGAAGAAATGGTCCCGGCGGATCTGGACGGACGGCCGCTCGACGGCCGTGGACGCCCGCCGGTGGAGTGGCCGATCCATACGGCGCTGCATGCCGCGCGCGCCGACGCACTGGCTGTCGCCCACCTGCACACACCGTACGCGACGCTCTTCGCCATCGCCAAGCGCAAGTTTCGGCCGGTCACGCTGCAAGGCGCCATATTCAGCGTGGGCGTGCCGCTCTATCGTGAAGCCCATCTCGTCACCACGCCGGAGCGCGGACGGCGCCTGGCGAAAGTCATCGGCAAAAACCGCGCCGCCCTGCTGCGCGGCCACGGCATTGTCGTCGCGGGAAAAACGCTCGAGGAAATTCTCTACACCGCGCTGGTGTTGGAAGATGACTCCAAGAAGAGCCTTCAGGCATCCAGCCTGGGGAGTCTGGGCTTCATCAGTCCGAAAGAGTGCCGCGCTTTCGGCGCGGAAATCGCGCTGGAGCGGCGGGCGCAACGCGCCTGGGACTATTTTTCACAGTTGGAGAAGCGCTGGGACCGGCAACCGGGAACTGGAAAGAGCGAACTGTTTCCATAAACAGGCGAGAGCCGAGAGACTTGAGGCGCGAGAATAAAGGAAAAGACAAAAATTTTCTTACTCACGCCTTCCGCCTCACGCCTCACCCCTTATTTTGTTGAGGTGTTCATATGAGCGAAGGAGTTCGGCTTTACGCCGGCACGCAGCACGGACTGATCGTCTGGCGGGAGAAAAACGGCGGGTGGGAGGAAGTCAGTCGCGGCTTCGAGGACGGGATCATCGATTCGATCCACGGCTGCCACGATCATCCGGAGCGCGTTTATGTAGGCGTGACGCACAACGGACTTTACCGGACCGAAGACGGCGGGTGCACATGGAAAAAAATATTAGACGGCGACATCCGCTCGGTCGCGGTCGATCCGACATCCGATGACGTGATTTATGCCGGCGTCGAGCCGGTGGCGCTCTATCGTAGCGAGAATTGCGGCGACAACTGGGAAGAATTGACTGCGCTGAAAAACGTTCCGGAAGATGCGCGCAAGAACTGGTGGTTTCCGCAGCCGCCGCACCAGGGGCACGTGCGCAACATCTTCGTCCATCCGGACGATCCGCGGATTATTTATCTTTGCATCGAGCACGGCGGCATCGTGCGCAGCTTCGACCGCGGCGAAAATTGGGAAGACGCGAGCAAGGGCATCGACTACCTCGACATTCACGTCATCTCGAACCTGCCCGGCCGCTTCGACAAGTATTTCGTCGCGAGCGCTCGCGGTTTTTTCACCAGCGAAGAGCCGGCCACGGGCTGGGTGCGCGCCGAGAGCGGCCTCACCCGGGATTACTTTCACGATTTTCTTTTTTTGCCGCAGGAGCGCGCGGGAGAGAATCCAGCAATGCTGATTGCAACCGCCGAAGGATCGCCCGGCGTCTGGAGGCGGGAGAGCCGCGGGGCGCGCTCTTCAAAAGCGCGGACGGCGCCAAGTCGTGGCAGCGCGTAGGCCACGGCTTGCCTGATAATCTGGATCCCATGGTCTGGGCGCTGGTGCACCATCCCCACGATCGCAACTCTATATTCGCCGGCCTCGGCGCCGTGGCGCGCGGACATGCCTCCGGCACGGGCGGAGCCGGAAAACTTATCGTGAGTCGAGATCGAGGGGAGAATTGGCAGGAGTTGCCCATTCAACTTCCGGCGGACCGGGTGTTATGGGCAGCGGCGGATTGAGATGACGGAGAGAGGGATGAAGCGGAACGACGACTTTATTCGGGAGTCAGAGGAGGAATGATGAATCGCAGACTCAAGCTTTCGCTGGGAAGTTTACTGGTCATGGTCTTTTGTTTCTCGGCCGATGTTCAGGCACAGGCGCTCAAAAAAGTCCGCATGGGAAGTTCCTCGACCAACGTCTCTTTCCTGGCGATCTATGCGGCGCTGCACCGCGGTTTTTTTCGGGACGAAGGCCTCGACCTGGAAATTGTTTTCATGCCGGCGAATCTGGCCAGCACCGCGGTGCTGAACGGCGACCTCGACTACAACGGCGCGGTGACCGGCACCATCGGCGCCGCCGTACACGGGCAGCCGATGAAAGTTTTGCTCTTCACGGTTTCGAAGCCTTTGCTGTTTCTCGTAAGCAAAAAAGAAATCAAAGATCCGAAACAATTAAGAGGAAAAAAGATCGCCGGCAGCTCTCCCGGAGGCTCAGCCACGCTTATCGCCGAAAAAGTTCTGAGACACTACGGCCTCGAGCCGGGACGAGACGTTTCGCTGTTGCCGATGGGCGGCTCGGCGGCGAGCCGGTACGCGGTGCTCGAAACCAACGTGGTTGACGCGTCGTTTTTGTCCGTTCCTGAAAACATCATCGCCGTCGAAAAAGGCTACAACGAGCTGATCTTTGCCGGGGACATCGTGGAATTTCCGCAGAACGGTTTCGGCACCTCCGAAAAGAAAATTCGGGAAAACCCCGACGAGGTTTATCGCATGGTGCGGGCGACGCTGCGCGGCCTGCAATTCGTGTGGGATAAAGCCAACCAGGAAGCGGTCACGAACATTTTGATGAAGCAGTGGAAAGTGAATGATCGCAAGATGGCCGGCGAAATGGCGCGGCAAGTCAATCGCGTCCTGACGAAAGACGCCACCGTTAAGCCGGAGTCGGTGCAGGTGCTCATCGACCTCGCGCGGGAAAGCGCGAAAATATCCAAGCCGGTAACCGTGGCTCAAGTGGTGGATTTCAGTTTTGTGGAAAAAGCGAGGAAGGAACTGGGACTGTCTAGGTAGCGCAACGAGCTTCAGGAATCGAGCGGGGATGCGGACGGACCGGTCTCCCATCCGTCCAGAGGTTGTTTGGCGGACGGAGCTTTCGCCGACCCGTTGGTCTGAAAGCTCTTTTTATCGAGCCCATACTCCCGCATCTTGCGATACAACGTTTTTGCATCCACCCCGCTGTGCCTTGCTGTCGGCCCGATTCTCCCGCCGAAAATCTTAAGCTGCCGCGCCAGGTATTGTTTTTCCTGTTCCCTCAGCCAATCGCGCAGGGAAAGATCGGTCGATCCGGCGCTCTCGACGCGTCTTTCTTCGCTGGAGACCGGCGGCGTCGAGTCGGGTAACTCGATCTTCTCGATGACGCGCCGGCTCGTCATCACGATAGCGCGCTCGAGCACGTTTTGAAGCTCGCGAATGTTTCCGGGCCAGGAATAGCGCATCAGCCGGTTGATGGCGCTTGGGGAGACGCCGGCGACTCCTTTGCTGACGGCGAGCGGGTGATGATGAATAAAATCATGCACCAGAAGCTGGATGTCCTCCCGCCGGCTGCGCAGCGGAACGAGACGGATCGGAATCACGTTGATCCGGTAATAAAAATCCGTGCGCATCTGCCCTCCGGCAACGAGTTCTTTAAGAGGAATGTTGGTGGCCGCAATCACGCGCATGTCGATTTGGACTTTGCGGCTGCTGCCAAGGCGCTGGACCTTCTGGTCCTCAAGAACGCGCAAGAGTTTGGCCTGCATCGAAAGTGAGATGCTTTCGATTTCATCCAGGAACAGCGTCCCGCCGTGCGCCAGCTCGATTTTTCCGGGCCTGGCCTGATCCGCTCCGGTGAAAGCGCCGCGCTCGTACCCAAATAGTTCGCTCTCCAAGAGCGTCTCCGGAACACCCGCGCAATTGATCGTGATCAAAGGCCCTTGCCGACGGCGGCTCTGGTAGTGAATCGCGCTCGCCACCAATTCCTTTCCCGTACCGGTTTCGCCTTCGATCAACACCGTCATGTCGGTGTCGGAGACCATACGGATGATTTCGAACACCCGGTGCATCTCGGGCGTCTTGCTGAGCATGCCGCCGAACTCGCATTGGTCCTTGAGGATACGCCGAAGATGACGAATCTCGGTAAAGATCTGCGCCTTTTCGAGGACCACCCGAGTGGATTCCTGAATCGTTGTCCCGCTGAAAGGCTTGACGATGTAATCGCTCGCCCCGAGCTTCAGGACCTCGACCGCGGTTCCGATGTCGCCATAGCCTGTGATCACGATCACCGGAACATCCGGGTAAGTCTCATGCATACGCTTAGTCAATTCGATTCCACTGAGACCAGGGAGTCGAATATCCGTGACAACAAGATCGATATCTTCGGCTTCCAGGCGTTTCAACGCCTGTTCCACAGAAGAGCAGACCGCGACGTTGTAGCCGGCGTGTATATAAAGTCGCTCGAGCTGCTGGCAGATCAAAACTTCATCATCAACGACCAAGACAGTAGGTATCAGCTGCGGCAATGCCGCTTTTTCTTTTTCACCCTCATTGGGCTTTCCCAGTTCAGCGGCGGCGTGCGACTGCCGGACCGCGGACTTCCTTGACTGATTTCCGTGTGACTCCATTCAGATTCTCCGTTGACTAGTGAGCCTCCAGAGAAATCGTAAACAGGCCGCGTTTGGGATTCTGTTTTTGAAAGGAAATATCTCCGTTTTGATGGCAGAGAATCTGCCGCGCCAATGCAATTCCGAACCCAGCCTGGCAGCCGTTAACCTTAAGAAAGGGTCTAAACACATCGTCTTCTTCGACCGCCAACGAAGTGGCCGAGGCGCAACTGATCTGCAATTCCACCTGCCTTTTGCCGTCCAGCTCCTGAATCTCAGTTCTAATTTCCAAGTCTCCACCCTGCGGGAGGAGGAGCCGTGAAAATTCAATGACCTGCCCCAGTACTCTACGAAACTTGTTCCAATCGAGCCGAACCAAAGGCATCGGACCCCGGCATCGAATCCGCAGATTAATTTTCTGCTGGGTCAACTTACTTCCCATTGCCCGAACGAACTCTTCCAAAATGACTTTCGGATTTGCTCGGGAGAGCTGCAGCTCAGCCGGGGAAAAGAACTCGCGTAGTTCCTGTACCGATCGATTGATGCGCTCCACTCCCTCATAAAGAGGTTGGCATTCCGAAAGCCTGTTGCCGGTCAACCACATCAAGTCGAGTCCGGAATTTATGATCTGCAGGTCATTCTTGATTCCATGAACCATGCTGTCGATGATCTCTCCCGCGTTCGCCAACCGTCTCTCTTCCTGATTCCTGGGACGGTGGCTTCGCAGATCCGAGACATTGATGTAGGCGCTGGTCACGCCTTCCACTTCGCCGGACGGATTTTGATGGGAAACCGAGACATCTCTGATCCAGATGTCTTTCTCGCTGTGGTTGGGAGAAAAACGGTAGTCACAGGATGTTCTCCTTTCTCCCGCCAACAATTTTTTCCAGGCGGCGCGAAAGAGATCTCGGTCTTGAGGGTGGATTCGGTTGAGCCAGAGGGAAGGATCTCGCTGAAGATCGCGGGCTTCAAATCCAAGCAGTTCCTGAGCGGCGTGGTTGAGAACTGAAATAGATCGGTCTTTGTTCCAGATGGCGACGGCGCACGGAATCAAATCAAGAGCGATCCCGGCAGGAGATTCGCTCTTTGAAGGTAGAGATATGTCGTGATGCAGCTTCTCCACAATCACACGTCTATTATTATAGCTAAAGCTTCGCAGAACTGTTGTCTTTACGCTAGTCATCACCTCCTGTCAAGTATAAACGGGTAAAAATGCCCTAAACCGAATCGAAGAACTGTTAGATTCGGGCTTTTTTACACCAAATTGTTCTCGTTGGAATCATCAGAGTCCCCTTTTCCACCAGAATTCCTGATAAAAAATATTTTCAGGTATAACTGCGCTCCAAGCATCCCTGAACCTTGGCTTCGGAGCCCCCCTTCACCTGTTTATATACCTGTCGATATGCTGTTGAGCTCAACGGCAGAAACTGTTGATCCGAGAGACCAACCTGATTAGAGCGAGAAGCGATTAGATCCCGGAAATTTCTTGAGGGCGTTTCGGGTATCCACGATAACCGAGCTATGAGCGGCAATCATCTTGTAATCAAAGATCGAATGGTCAGTCAACAGAACCACACAATCCATAGATTGTAGCACCGCCGGCTTCAGGCTGACGGATTGCAAGCTGCCGCCGCGAAGATCGAGCGAAGGAACGTACGGATCCGAATATTGAATGTGGGCTCCTTTTTCACGAAGTCCGTGCAACACTTCAATAGACGGCGATTCGCGGATGTCGCTGGTATCGCGCTTGTAGGCCACTCCCAGGCCGAGGATCTTCGAACCTTTCAAGCTCTTTTGACGGTCGTTCAGAACATCGGATATGCGAGTAATCGTAAAAGCCGGCATCTGATCGTTGATCTGCGCGGCCAACTCGATCAGTCGGGGCTCGAATCCATTGAGTCGCGCTTTCCAGGTTAGATAATAGGGATCGACGGGAATGCAATGACCTCCAAGCCCTGGGCCGGGATAGAACGGCATAAAGCCGAAAGGTTTCGTCTTGGCCGCCTCGATCACCTCCCAAACATCCACTTTGAGCTTATGGCAGAGAAGGGCCATCTCGTTGGCGAGCGCGATATTGACGCTGCGAAAGGTATTTTCAAGCAGCTTTACCATCTCGGCGCATTCCGGCGAAGAAACTCGGACGATGTTTTCGACAAATTGACTATAGAACATCGCTGCGAGTTCGACGCACTGCGGAGTGATGCCGCCGATGACCTTCGGAATATTGCGCGTCGTATACTTTGCGTTTCCAGGATCCACCCGCTCCGGAGAAAAAGCGAGAAAGAAATCGCTCCCAACGTGTAAGCCGGTTTTCTCCAAGATGGGGAGGACCACCTCGCGCGTTGTGCCGGGATACGTCGTGCTTTCAAAGATGACGAGTTGACCTTGCTGCAGATGATTTCGAATCGCCTCGGCGGCAGCGATCACGTACGACAGGTCCGGCTCTTTTGTTTTTCTGAGCGGCGTTGGAACGCATACACTCACCGTGTCCAGGTTTTCTACCGAGGCCAGAGACTGCGTGGCCTTGATCTTCCCTTGCCCCACCAAAGAGAGCAAAGTGTCGTTGGGAACGTCCAAAACATGCGAAACTCCGGCGTTGACCGAATCGACCTTCTGCCTATCGATGTCGATACCGGTTACATGAAAGCCCTGCTTGGCCATCTCAACTCCGAGGGGAAGTCCTACGTAACCCAACCCGATGACCCCAACTCTCGCCGTTCGATCATTGATTTTTTTGGCCAACTCTCTGCCGCTTCTGTACTCCTGCAATACCGGTGAATATTGATAGTCCTGCTGAGCCTTCATCTTTTTCTCCTTATTTTCGCGTTTCACCGTCGTAATCTTAATAGTCAAAGTGGCGCGCTAAAACTCCAAGCAATTTGCTTGCCAAAATACTCTACCGTCTTCGCCAACCCCTCCTCGAAGGAAACCTGAGGCCGGTAACCGAGATACCGTTGCGATTCTGAAAGTTCCGCCCGAGTATATCGTACGTCACCGGCTCTTCCCGCCATGTGGAGCAACTGTAGCTTCGTCCCAATGATCTCCTCCAATAAATCTACGAGTTCAAGGAGAGTGTGAGACTTGCCCTCTCCCACGTTAAATACCCCTCCGGCGCCGAGCTGGGTGTGGGCCGCTTGCAAGTTTGCCTGCACCACATTGTCGATGTAAGTAAAGTCCCGTGACTGCAATCCATCGCCGTGGACTTCTAGCGGCTCGCCCTGAAGGGCCCACTGAATAAACCGTGGTATGACCGCGGCGTATTGGGAGTTCGGATCTTGTCTGGGTCCATACACGTTGAAATAGCGCAGGCCGATCGTCTCCAGGCCGTAAAGCTCAGTGAAAACCTTGGCATAATATTCGCCCGCGAGTTTTGACACGGCGTAAGGGGAAATTGGACCGGGCGCGTCGTGCTCGCTCTTCGGCAGCATCGCGCCTTTGCCGTAAACCGAGGATGACGACGCGTAGACCACCCTCTTCACGCCGGCATCGCGCGCCGCCGTAAACACGTTCAGCGTGCCTTCTACGTTGACGCGGTTCACGAGAGTCGGATTGTTCACCGAAAAAGGAACCGAGCGGAGCGCAGCTTGATGAAAAACCACCTCAACTCCCTCCATGGCTTTGGCCATTGCCGCCGGATCGAGAAGATCCCCGGAGATCATCTCGATCTTGGCTTCCACACCGTTAAAGTTCGCGGTATTACCGAAACTCAAGTTGTCCAGTACTCGCACCTTTTCTCCCATAGTCACCAGTTTTTCGACTATGTGAGAACCAATAAAACCTGCACCGCCTGTGACAAGATACATGGGGCCTCCCTTTTTAATCTCTATTATCCATCCTGATGCCGTTATACGTTTGCGATTTAGATTTCATCGGCACTGACAATGCCAACGACCCTAGACATTAGAACTCTTCCTTGGCGAATGTTGCGGTGGGGTTCCGGCGGTTTTGTTCTCCGAAACTCTCTGTATTTGTCAATGCGCTCGGCACTTACGAAGACGCACCGTATGCCGAACAGCTTGTAGACGGGAGCTTCTGTATATCGGCTGTCAGTTCCCAGCATTTAAGCCCCCAGTTGCGTCCCTCGACCGCAAGCGCGGCCGCGTAACGGGGATCAGGACGCAGCTCCATTAGGGACCATCGTGCGGTTTCTTCGGGGTTGGTTTGAACATCGAGCAGCGCCGCCGGATCACCGAGGGTTAGTGAAACGCTGAAACTATCTAGAGGGACCGAAAGCCCTTCCCCTAGAGCCTTGATGTAGGCTTCCTTGCGGGTCCAGCAAGAAAAGAAGGCCTGCTTCTGAAAACGTCGAGGAAGCGCGCGGAGACCGGCGACTTCGCTCGGAGAAAAGTAATGCTGCGCGAGTTCATCGCTATTCACTCGATCCGAAATTCGTTCGAGGTCAACGCCAATCTCGCGATCGCACGCGACAGCATAGAGGGCCAGTCCGTGGGAATGTGACAGATTGAAACGAACTCCGTGACTCTGACCTGCGACAAACGGCTTTCCATAGGAGTTGTAGCGGAATCCGAATTGATCCGGCTTCTGCTGCAGGTAGCGACCGATCAGAATCCGAAGGAGGGCCCGGGAAACGATGAAGTCGCGTTGATCGCGCCGAAAGTGAAATCGCTCGGCTCGGTCTCGTTCATCTTGGGAGAGAATCTGATTCAGCCTCTGGACAGACGATGGCGCGACAGCCAGAGACGCTCGCCAGACGTGAACCTCGTCATGCCGCGCCAAAACAAATTCTCGCGGGGCTTCCCATGAATGATCCGAAGCGATGATCATGGCGATTAGGCTTTCTCGAACTGAATAGAGATGCCCGATGGGGGGGGGCCGAAACATGCCCTACGGAGAAGCGTGCGCAGCGAAATCACAGTTCAATTAAAACGGCCGATGAAAGCTGTCCCATCGTGTCCGCACAGACAACCTGAACGATGCAACCGCTTTTCGATTTTCATGAGTTCTCCCGACGCTTCAAATATCTCCGGCTCCAAACCGCAATCCCAACTAGGATCACGCCAAGGAGTAAGAGCTTAGCAGACTCTGATAATGATAGAGCCTCCAAGGCCCAGGTCGCCCCGATAAGAATCGAACCCAGTAACAAACTAGTGACGATCATTTTTTATCTCCATTCCTTCAAGCAGCAGTAGGAGTGACATCCCCTGGCAATTTGTCACGTCCCCAGGCAACAGCAAAAGCAAAGAATGGACCCATGTTGGTCGCTTGTACCTGCAATCGATAATTGTTTATCCTTTCCCATTCGATGCCAAAATTTCCTAATAGATTCAAATATCTGTAGGGAATACCGGTAAAGTACCCTCTTTTCCTTCATTCGCGTACCAAGCAAAAATGATGACAGATATTGGATCTATTCGGTGGTTTGGCCTTATTTATGACACATTTCGGCATTTTTGGTGCCAATACAAAACCCAACGCAACAAACTCGCATAGAACATTTAGAACCTTGCCCACGAGAATGCCTTTTTATTGATGGCATAAGTGTTGCTCCACAACCCAAGTAGTTTGATTCCCCGATAAGGGCAAACCATCCGAAAGGGTGGGACGCAAAGCCACTGGCCTAAACCCTTAGCAAGGATATGGCAGCAGGGCCGCCGGGGCGGACTCGGCTACCTCTTGGAGCTGTGCATCGCCCGGCAAGATTAACTGAGGCGACAGCCACATGAGGTGTGCCATGAGTCCGAAAAGAAAGTTTCCTTCTCTCCCAATCATTTTCATATTCATATCGTTTGTAGTCACTATTTTCCCAAGCGTAGAAGCTTTTGCCGCCCAGCTCCAGTTGAGCTGGTTCGATAATTCCACTAACGAAAACGGCTTTAAGATCGAGCGGGCAACTGGAACAATCGGGACCTTCGCTCAGATTGGGCTGACCGGAGCCAACGTAACTACCTACAATGATTCTAATCTGAACGCCGGCACCACCTATTGCTATCGAGTACGGTCTTACAACGCCGGAGGCGACTCTCCCTATTCAAACGCGGTGTGTGGCACGACTTCTATCGGGACTGTCAATCTTTCGATCGCCAAGTCGGGAAATGGCAGCGGAACAGTGATCAGCTCCCCCGCGGGCATAACCTGTGGCGCGACCTGCAGCAGTAGTTACTCCACCGGGACGACAGTGGCGCTGACTGCGACTGCTGCTTCCGGTTCGACTTTCACCGGATGGAGCGGAGACAGCGATTGCTCGGACGGCTCGGTCACGATGAATGTCGGCAAATCCTGCACCGCAACTTTCCAACTTCAAACCGCCCCGGGCTCTACGCTTTCCGTCAATCTGGTAAACACCATTACGAGCGCAGGGACCGGCAGCGGTAGCGTTACAAGCTCGCCCACGGGAATTAGCTGTGGATCAGACTGCTCGGAAGCTTATGTCAGCGGCACTGCGGTGACGCTTACCGCCACCCCGGCTACCGGCTCTGCGTTCACCGGCTGGAGCGGTGGCTGCAGCGGCACAGGAAATTGCGTGCTGACAATCACCAGTAACATCTCGGCCACCGCCACTTTCGCTCCAAAGAGCTTCACTCTCGCTGTCAACAAGAGCGGAAGCGGCACAATTGTGAGCAATTTATCGGGAATCAATTGCGGCATCGCATGCTCCGCCGCCTATCCCGGCGGCGCCTCTGTCACGCTCACACCCACGACTGACTCAGGCGCGGCCTTTCTCGGCTGGAGCGGCGCTTGCAGCGGCACTGCCAGTTGCACAGTCGCAATGACGGCGAATACCTCTGTGACAGCATCTTTCTCCGGACGGGTCGTCGCATCGATCGGTATATTCCGCCCCAGCACGGGAGAATGGTTCCTCGACCTCAACGGCAACGGTGTCTTCGACGACTGCAGCGTTGACTCCTGCGTCACGGACCTAGGACAGCAGGGAGATCTTCCCTTAACTGGAGCATGGAACAATGCACAAATGACCTCCTTGGGAGTCTTCGATCCGAGCACGGCGGCTTGGTACCTGGATCTCAATAGCAACGGAGCCCTCAACGGGTGTGAGCTCGATACCTGCCAGTATGTGTTCGGACAACCTGGAGACTTGCCGGTCGTCGGCGACTGGACGGGTATAGGCCAGACTAGAATCGGGGTTTTTCGTCCCAGCACAGCAACCTGGTATTTTGACATCAACGGCAACGGCAGCCTCGACAGTTGCAAAAGAGCTGATGTCTGCACCAAAGCTTTCGGTCTTCCTGGAGACCTACCTGTGGTCGGCGACTGGAACGGCAACGGAAAGGACAAAATGGGCGTCTTCCGGCCGAGCACGGGACAGTGGATCCTCGACCTAAACGGCGACAGAAAAATGGGTAAGAAGTGTGCCAAAGACCGCTGCATCATATCTTTCGGGCTGTCTGATGATCTTCCTGTTGTTGGCGACTGGGACGGTAGTGGAACCGACAACATCGGAGTTTTCCGTCCCAGCACGGGAGAATGGCTATTGGACCTCAACGGCAATGGAATATGGGACGGTTGTGATGTAGATGCTTGTTTATCCTTCGGGCAAAACGGCGACCTGCCGGTGGTCGGAAAGTGGTGATAGCATCTCCTGTTTTCAGGCGACAGCTGAGCAGATTATTTTTATTTAAAATGAGGGCGAAAACAATTAAGCTATTCTTGAATTTAAGCTGTTATGGATCTCTTCAAACCTAAGACAAATTGGAACTCTCGGACGCGTTTAAAAACAGCCGTCCTGTCGTTCGTGATGATGGCCACACTCGGGCTGACGGATGGTTTAGCAGCCAAGGTAGCCCTTGCGGCTCAGGCAGCCGTAACTATCCCCGCGAGCAAGGCTTGCAAGGCACCGGACCTGCCGCTCACTGGTACCGTAGTTCAAGTCTCCACTGAAGCCCAGCTGCAAAATGCCATGGCAAACCTGCGCCCGGGAACGACCATTCTCATCGCAAACGGGAACTACAACCTCTCAAACACCCTCAACGTAAACAATATCAATAACATTACGATCCGTGGAGCGTCAGGCTGTGAAAATGTGGTGCTCATTGGAACAGGAATGACAAATGCCAATTTTGGGTCGGTTCCTCACGGGGTTTGGACGAACTCCTTTAATACTGTCATTGCTCACCTAACCATCCGAGACGTTTACTACCATCCAATTATATTAAATCCCGGCGCGCAACAGCCGCGGATTTACAGCGTTCGGCTCGTGAACGGAGGACAGCAGCTTATTAAAGGGAACCCTACGTCTTCCACGGAAGGCGTCAACAACGGCATCGTCGAATATTCTATTTTGGAATTTGAGAAGACTTCACGAGACCATTATACAGATGGAGTGGACATCCTTACGGGCAATAACTGGGTTATTCGTGATAACCTTTTTCGCAACATCCGGGCACCGGCTGGGCAATTAGCAGGACCCGCCATCTTAATGTGGGGAGGTTCCAACAATACCATTGTCGAGAGAAACCTCTTTCTCAACACCCAACGTGGCATCGCTTTCGGTTTGCAGGAGCGGACACCCAATGATCACTCGGGCGGAATCATACGAAACAATATTTTCTTCCGGAAACCTGGAGAGACAGGCGATACCGGCATTTATATTGCGGACTCCCCCAATACTAAAGCTCTTCATAACACGATCATACTGAACGGCACTTATCCGAATGCCATTGAATACCGTTTCCCTGACACTACGGCTGTTGAAATTCGGTTCAATCTCACCGACGCACCTATCGTTTCTAGAGACGGAGCCAGAGCAAGTGTCGCCACCAATGTAACTACCGCCTCGACTGATATCTTCGTTAATCCGGCCAACAACGATTTGCACCTTCGCAGCACTTCCGCGGCGGTTATGGATCTCGCGCCTGTTCACCCTGATGTTGCCGATGACTATGATGGCGAACCCCGTCCTACGACCGGCATAGCCCCCCGTGATGTGGGCGCCGACGAGTTTCTCCCTCGGGAGAGAAAATCTATCAGTGCACCTGCGGACAGGTGAAGCAGGCAAGATGAACGAACCCCTTGTGCAAGCAAAAGGAGCTTATCATGAAAATCTGGCGCATGTTTAGGATCTGTACGTATGCTGGTGTACAACCAGGCGAGGCGCTCAAGCGGTTTTTCTTGGGCGCGCGATGGACGCGTCTTGTACCCGAGTCAGATCAGTTATGGAGGAAAGGCGTGAAACGATTCGCATGTCTTTGCTTGATAGTCCTCTCCGTTGCGAGTCAACTTGTGTTCCCGTTGGACGGATGGGCGCAAAACATTCAAACACCCTACGACACAATTCCGAACTTTGCTCAGAACCCCACCATCCAATCTGCCCAAGCAGGAAACTGGTCATCAGCCTCAACGTGGAGTCCCGCCAGAGTTCCAATAGCATCAGACATTGTTTTGGTAAGACACACTGTAACTTACGATTCCACAACAGGAGACGCAGATTCCATCGGCATCGATACCGGAGGAACTCTTCGCTTCTCAACAACTCAAAACACCACTCTTCGAGTCGCAAATCTTTTGGTGATGCCGAATGGAGCTCTTGAAGTAGGTACTCAATCTTCTCCCCTACCATCAAACCTCAGAGCCGAAATCATAGTCAAAAGCAAAGCGCTCGATAATTTATCCGATCCCAACCAATTCGGAACTTCATTGATCGCTCTGGGTACAGTACGGATGCACGGATCAGTAAAATCTCCAACCTTTGTCCGTCTTGCAACCGAACCCAGAGCTGGGAATACCACGCTTTCTCTTTCGCAAGCAGTTTCAGGATGGCAAGCGGGGGATAGATTAATTCTTCCAGACACAAGGCACCTTCGCGACTCAGAAATCAGTAACTGGCAGGTTATCAATCCTCAATGGGAAGAGCTTACACTGCAATCCATTTCTGCAGACGGTCGTACACTTACTTTGACTTCCGCCCTGCGCTTCGATCACCTTGGCGCCAGAGACGGCAACGGTACACTGGACTTCCTGCCTCATGTCGGCAATCTTTCTAGAAACGTGATTATACGTTCAGAAGCTCCTATAGGAACAGGTACTCAAGGATACACATTTTTCACCTACAGATCCAATATCGATTTACGGTATGTCTTGTTCAAGGATCTGGGAAGAACAACCATAGACCCTATCAGCGTGTCCAATCGTTTCGGCAGAGAACCCGTTCACTTTGCTCATCTTATGGGGCCAAGCACAACTCCGGCAGACGGATTTCAATATACTTTTATAGGCAATGCGATCGATGGCGGGTCAACAAATCACAGGACTTGGTGGGGTATACATATCGAAGATAGCCACTATGGCCTTTTGCAAGATAATGTAATTTACAATTATCAAGGCTGGCTTCTCGGCGCATCTTCGGGCAACGAGAGCTTCAATGTTATCGACCACAATTTTGCAGTGCGCAGCACAGGCACCGGCGGCAGACAAGGTGGAGGTCACGAAGGCGGCGGTTTCTGGTTCCACGGCCCCAATAACTACATTCGCAACAACGTAGCGGCAAATATAATGAGCGATGGCCCGGATGCTGCGTATGGATTTAAATTCTTCCAGTTTTACCTTGGCAATATTAATGTCCCGAATTTCAAAGGTGCGGATATGTCAGTGAGCGGGCAGTACACGACAAGAGATGGCAACGCCCTACCTGTTCTTGAATTTGCCGATAATGAGGTTTACGGCGCTACGGGATCAGGGTTCAGCTACTGGTGGGTTGGATACGGAGCGCAAAATGGGCCTCCTTGGTCCCGCGCAACAGCAGACTCAGTGTTTAAGAATTTACGCATCTGGCATATTTTTGCCAGAGGAATCTTCCATTACGAATCCATGCGGATCATCCACGACGGGTTAGTCATTCGCGGCAAAGACGCCTGTTGTGGAGATGGCGTTACAATGAATGATTACAATGCGCGTGATGTTACGTTCCGCAATGTTAACATTCAGGGAATGAATAGCGGCCTGACGGCTTCCACCGTATCGGGCGATTCGGGATCGGACGGAGATCTGCAGACGATTGAAAATTCGTATTTCAGGAATGTTTCAAATTTCACCCAAGGAACGATCTGGACGTCGAGCGCAGATTCCTCATGGGTCCCTCCTCGCAAGGTTATCATTCGCAATACACGCTTTGACGCATGGCCTGGAAGGTCCTTAGTTGCGATTAGCAGACCCTGGGAACCGACACATGGAAGCTCAACCAACACAACCCAACGCGATGAGTTATTTGTTTACGATTATCAAGCACAAGTTGGCAATAATTTCCAAGTCTATTATAAAGAGCAAGCCACCCAAAACATCGCCGGTGGTCTAGCGCCCTGTAATAATACGACGACGCGGCCGGAAATAAACGGCATCACCTGTCCGTTGGGTGGCACACCCCCGCCTTCACCCACAGTACCCGTAGCGCCCTCTGCCTTACAAGTTCAGTAACGTAACACTTCTAACACCAAGGCCCCTGCGGTGAGGGAACGCTACGCAAGCGTTCTCTCACCGCATTTCGTTCCCTTTTACAGTCTGCCTCCTTTTCGCGACAGATCTTGAATAACCGCCTTGTATCGCTGCACCATGTTTTGTTCTTGAAAATGGTCTACCATTTTTTGCCGGGCCGCCTTTCCCATGCGTATACGGTCTGGCCGAAACAGCAGAGCGACTAATGATCGGACAAATGCCCCCATTGGAGCGTCTACCTCATGAATGTACCCGTTTACTCCATCGTCGATAATATACGGGACCTCCCCGACCTTCGTTGCTATTACTGGAATTCCTACCGCCATCGCTTCTAGCACTGCCATTGGCATCTGCTCCCGCAGCGACGTTAATAGAAATATGTCCATTGATCTTAGAAAAGATAAAACATTCTCCTGTTGGCCGGTAAATACCACATGATTTTGGAGTTTGTTTTCCTGACAGAGAGTCTCCAAACGCCGCCTTTCAGGTCCGTCGCCAACCATGAGCAGCCGCAGATAAGGATGTTCTCGAACGCAACAGGCGAAGATACTCAAGAGAAAGCCAAGATTCTTGATGAGATCCAAACGGCCAGAAAAACCGACAACAACATTGTTATCTTCAAAGCCCAACGTTTTCCTAATTCGTTGCCGCTCAACGGGGTCGGGTGCATAGTAGGATGTATCAATCCCATTCGGGATACGCGTGACATGATTCGCCCTCAGGAGGTACTTCCGCCGCAGCAGAGTTTCTAATTCTCTTGAGACAACAATCAGTCTAGATGCAAGGCGGTACACAAAACATCTAACCACATCCCTCTTCCAATTTGTCGTCTTACCTTCATCAACATTAAACCCATGTTCGCTATGGATAACACGCGATATTCCCGCAAGGCGCCCCAGCCAAATCCCATCGGTAGCGCCCCAGTTGTACGTCATAAGGAGATCCGGCCGAATCTTCTTTAAAACGCGATAGAGAGCGCGAAAGAACTGGCTTCGATCTTCCGATTTTTCAAATTCGACATATTGCGTCTTATTCCCCTTGATCCAACGATGGGCATCGATTCGTTGGTCCAAGGAGAGAATCATATGGTCAAAATCTAAAGTACTGTTCACCAGAGTGCAAATTATCTTTTCCATCCCTCCCTGCCCGAATGAGGGAACCACATGTAGGATTCTCATCGGGGCGGTAATTCCGATTCATGCGGCATTAAGCACTTTACGCGGCACGGAGCCGCCGGGACTCGCTAACTTATTATCCGACAACAGTTCCGCGTGGCGCTGGTTAGCAAGCCGCTCGATTACGATAGTCAGCCCAATCATATGCCAGAGCATCTCAGAATACTGAAAGCTCACAAAGCTGCCTCCGACAAGGAAAGCAATAAAACTTGCTTGCAAGGCAACGGCGCCCTTGCCGAAGTGCGAAAGAGCGGCCTCTCTGATCGCAAGCTTGCGCACCAAAGAGCAAGCGCGCAACGCCCCCAGAATTATGAACGCAAAGAGAAACGCGCCCGGGTAGCCTAATTCGGCAAGGACGCCCAGCGGGCTGCTATGTACCGATCGTTCTTTTCCATAGAAGCCCTCGGAAAAATCATATTTGTCGTAAGACGGGTTGTAACCAAAGTAACCGACTCCCAACAGTGGATTCGCGTTGGCCATACGAATCGCCACCGCCCAGAAATGGAGGCGGCCCTGAGCCGACCTGTCTTGCTCTTCCTCGTAGGTTTCGATAGTCCGCATACGATTCCAATAAGTATCGGGCAGCGCTGGCACAACGATAAGGGCGATCATGCCAATCCCAATAAGAGCACGCATTTTACGCTGCGTTCGTACCCACCAGACTACACCCATCGCTAACGCGGCCAAAAAACCCGCTCTAGACTGTGTCGATAGAGCGCGAAACAAGCAGCCTACAAGGAGAACCCAGTAGAAATACTTCGCCCATTTTTTATCCGTGGTTTGCGCCAGAAACGCGACTACCGGCACCAACATAAGCATGCCCACAGCAACTCCATTGTTGTCCCCAAGGAAGGGGATTTCATTCGGGTTATACCAATCCGGCGCCGTCACAAGATAAACCCAGCCCTGTTTGGCTTGCTCCAGGCCCAGAGCCAGCACTATTACGAGCAGCAGCACGCGAAATTTGGAATAGTCGTTCACAAGGACGACGATCATATAGGTCATGATTATTGTCTTTAAGAAATCCGTCCAGTAGCCCCAACTGTAAACAAAGTTCTCTGACCCCAGGGTTGAGAAAAGCGTGTGCAGCAAAAACAACCAAATGAGAGCAACCCGTCCGTTCCAAACAAATCGCTGCGTGGAGAAAAAGCTGCCCGCGACAACGATCGCGCCGGAAAGAAGCGATAGGTTAAGAGGGCTGACGAAATCAAACCAGACCCACTCTTCCGGCCTGAAGTAAGCGTTGCCCATGTAAAAAAGTAAACTGTAGAATGGCGATTGCAGGGCGTAAAAACCCCCAACGATGATTAGGATGATGACAAAGATCGCTCTAAGCATGGAATCTCCTTTCGAAGGATTGTTCTATATTTTTATGATACTGACTCGGTTTTTTTTCTTATCGACTAGCACGCTTTGTAAGGTGATTAGTCCCCATTTGTCGGCTTTGACCTGGCCCGACTGAATAACTTGGTTCGTCGCCAATGAAATATTGGTCCAGGCAAACTCCGCACCCGGACGTGCCTTGAACTGCTGGCGCCGGCGCGGAGTGATATCGACTGTCGCCGTATCTCTCGGCGCGTGGTCGAGGAGTCCCACGGTCACTTCCCACCGTTCCGATCGATCGACAATATTTCCTGTTTCCCAATACAGATAGGCGTTAATTTGCCCCGAAGCGTCCCCGTTCGCCGGGTCTCCGTTTCCCGGATTACCGTCGAGACTACAGTTTGTGAACGCGGGCAAACTTTGATTCGTACGTAGATCGATCGGCATGATCCTTTCATTGCTCGCGCGAGGCATCGCCGCCCTCTGGCCATGGCCGTCCTGGCCCCAAACGAACATGTGCGGTTGTCGCGTTTCTTGTAATGCGCGGTAGTATTCAACGGCCTGTGGCCAGCCGATAGCACCGTCGTTCTTGCCGTTTGAAAAAGTAACAAAGCCCATATCCTTCTCCGGATGTTGGCGCAGATACCAGGCGTCATTGAAATAATCCCAGACCGGAGTTCCATCTTCGAACTTCACTCCCCACTCCGGTTTTCCGTATACATACTCATAAGAGCTTTTGAACTGCGGGCTCTTCGCCGGAATGTGCACCCCGACCCAGGAAATCGTCCACGCGATCCGTTCGGGAAATCGTAGGGCAAGCATCAGCGACCCGGAGCCGCCCATAGAATTCCCCGCTGCGAAGGTTCGTGTGAGATCCACGTCCCACTGCGTTGCCACCCAGTCAAGAAAGGATAACATTCGCCGTTGAGTATATGGTCTGACGACTCCTCTCATCCATTCATCCTTTGCGGGTTGGCCAAGCCCCAACTTTTCATGGTAGCCGGTCCACCAATCGTATGGGATCTGATTCGATGAGATCAGAATCGCGCCTTTTTCGGCGTTGTACCACCATCCGTAGCCGCCATTAAGGCTACCTCCCCAGCCATGCAGGTGAATCCCAACAGGAGCGGGTTTGGCCGGTTTGGGTGGAATGGCGACAAGATAGTCGAAGGGTTTACCTGGAACGTTGGCATTGGGAGAAACCTCCCAGCGCACGTAATAGTAAAGCGTGGGATTTTCGACATATTGGAAAATCCCCGGCTTTTCGATGCGCTGCAAAATCGGCAGTCCCTGCCCCACGCCTTCTTCGACAGGAGTCTCTGTTGCGTTACGTGCACTAACCGTCACGTCCTCCTGACCATTGGTAGAGACCGTAACTGCATAGTATGCTTGGCCCGCTTCTCGAGGATTATACACGAAAACACCGGTCAAGGGTGAGACCGGTTTTTTGCCTTCCTCTACCACGTAGCGGAATGCTCGAAGCTCAGGCTTGGGAGCTGTCCCATAGTAGTCCATGTTCCAACCGCTTAATGGCGCGACTTCGGCGATCGCCTTCAAGCCCGCGATGGAATGAATCGGGCGAGTGGACCGATAAATTCTGTACCGAAGCCGCTGCCCCTGCTCGAGGCGGGTTTGAATGTTTTTGAGTTCCTGGAAGGAAACGGGATCCTGAGTAATTGTAGTGTTGACTTCTTTCCAAGTTAGAAAGGATTGCCCCGCCCGGTGCCACACTCTAAGCTCAGAAACTTGTTCCGCCCGTAAGGAAGTCGCCGCCGCGACGAAAATCAGTGCAACGGCCTGAGCAGCGGTCCAATACCTCCTATGCTTTTTTCTCTCCCTGTCCATTGTCAGGGCTTGGCCGCCGTGCCGATCGTCCATAAAGGATCGATGCGTGCCGGCTCGACGTTAAACAGGCTGTACAATGCGGGCACCTGAACCAACATCAACAGAATCAGCACGACCATACTGAACACCAGGTAGCCGACAAATCCTTTCTCCCGATACAGTTTTTCCGGGCGTTGCGTCGGACTATCGTGCTCAAGTCCCAGCTTCAGGTAATAGCCGAAAAAACCCGCGGCCAGAGGCACGAATAAAATGAGCTCGATACGATAGCGGACGATGAATATTCCCGAGAACAGCGCGCAAATAATCGCGTAGAAAAACATGCTGACCAGCAAGCGGTTCTCGGTGTAATAGCCAAAAGATTTGCGGTACTGTGATGCCGCCTTTGCGTCGCCGATGTGCCGATATTCCGCGAAACGTTTCGTCGCCATAAAAAAAGCGCCGACCATCCAGTAAGCCAGAATCAGCGACAGAGGCGGCACCTTGTCCGGAATCACTGCAAACCAGCCGAGGAACAGCCGCAGCGGATTGTTTATCGATTCCGACAATACATCGAGGTACGGCAGCTCTTTGGTTCGGACGGGAGGAACATTGTAGAGGATTCCCATCAGCCATAGAGCCAATGCGGACAGCAAGAACGAAAAGCTGACGAAGGACGCCGCGATCGCTCCCGCCGTCCCGACTAGGAACCATTCGAGAATCGCCACTCCGAATCGGACCTTCCCAGACGGCACGGGGCGGTGCTTCTTTTCCGGATGAAAACGATCTGTAGAGCCGTCGAGAAGCTCGTTGAGCACGTAGTTGCTGGAAGCGATCAAACAGGTCGCGAGCAAGCCGAGCCCGATGCTGGGCAAGCTCGTCCACGAAACCGATGCCGGCTGATAGAAGGCGGCGACCAACACGCCTAGCAGCATGAACGTGTTCTTGAACCAATGGTCGACCCGAGCAATCTGAACATACGGCCAAATATATTGCAAAGGTCTAACGCTTAATTTTGTCGATGAGTACATTTTGCAACTCCTGAAAAGAAGAAATTGTGAAGCAATTCTTGATAGACATTTGACCATTCAATCGTTGGTTCCTGCTAAGGATGGCACAGGGCATACCTGCCGCCGCCGCTCCGACAGCATCAACCTCGGAGCGGTCGCCAACGTACAAGATCTCCTCGGGCGGTATTCCCCAGATTGCACTTACGCGCAGAAATCCTTTGGGGTGAGGCTTAAATGCGTTGATCTCAGTATCGGTCGCGCAGAGTGTCGGTCCGACGAAAGTGGAAAGCCCCAGCGCCTCGAGCTTTTCAACAACTGGATAATCAGAGAACACGCCAACGGGCACATTACAATTTCGGAGAAATGTAAAAAACGCTTCCGCGCCGTGACGCCGGCAATGCTTGAGGTACTTTAGTGGCCGCCGAAATATCCACTCAGCTATCGTCTGTTCTACTACGGCAGCGTCGATACCTATTCGATTCGCGGTCTGGACATATTGAAGCTCGTCGAGCGACTGCGCCGGCGAGCCTAACCCGCGTAGTTCCTCACGGACTCGACGGAAAGCACGCACGACTTTCCACGTGGTACTGGCCGTTTGGTACGAGCCTTCGACCAAAGGCAGCGCACAAAGCTCAAGCGCCATAAACAGACGCAATGGGTTTTGGTGATACAGGGTGCCATCAACATCCAGCAAGACCGCCCGCACAGGTCGATCGGATCTCACGGGCAGCTAACCAAAAATTTCGTGTAGCAGAATTTGTATCCGACCCGTTTCAACGATCAACACCTCTCGCGCCCAGATAACGAGCAAACTCGCGCCTACCGCAAGCGGCCCCGCACACCAACGCAGTTGCAGGCGGACTTCCCTCCAACTTTTTTTTGCGACCGCTGCTGCGGCATAGAGGAGCAAAAACGGCACGAGCGGCAAGTGGTACCGCTCATGCCCAAAGGCGAGGCTATGCATCCCGGCGAGAAAGGCGCCCACCAGTAATAAAAACAGATGCGCCCGCCGATCTTGCGGGGGAGAAAGAAAAAGTCCCACGCAGGCAAGAAGCATGACCGCGGCATAGGCTAATGGAATGACAACGGTGCCGATCGCCGCCAACCACATGGGCGGCCTGTAGAGTTCCTGCTGCCAACCGGCGATCACGGTTCGCTCCAGCCCCCAGAAATTGGCGAATTTAATGAGACTGCGTTGCAACGTCACTCCGGGGTGGTCCAACATATATGCGATGGCTTTTCTCAGAGCCCATTTCTCTCTCCGCCCTTCCGTCCACGAAGAAAAATCGGGGTGCTCGGCGTGCAATTCCTGAAAAATAGATTGATCGCCCTCGAGAGTCACGGGATCCCACGCACGGTTGAGCGGCGTATATTCGTAGTTGCCCATGCGCAAAGTTATCCCCCCCATCGTATCGACCACCGTAAACACGCCTTGTAACCGCGTATTGCGGACCGACCAAGGGACAACCGCGAGGATGTATCCTACAAGAAGCAACGCGATCAGTCGCAAACGGCGCTGTCGGTCTCCGTGCATAACGAAAAAGAGAAAAAAAGAGAGCACTGCGGGAAACGGCCAGAGCACGCTTCGCGTCAACGCTGCCAGTCCGAAAACTATTCCAGTGCTCCACGCGATCCATGCTTTTCCCGTTCTAAGCAATGTCACCACGCCCAAGACCGCCAGCGTCAGGAGAAACGTGAACAGCACTTCGGTCAGGATGAACATATTGAATGCTAAAAAAGATGGATAAAACGCTAGACCTGCGGCAGCTAACAACGCGACTCGTCGACCGAACAACATGAGCCCCAAGCGAAAGATCAAATATGCATTGGCGAAGGCAAGGACAATCTGCGCGATTCGGACCATCAGCACGCTTTCCGTGCCGGTCAACGTCCAAACTAGCACCATAAAACCAGGAAAGAGCGGAGGACGACTGGATGTGAGCCTCCCGGGTTCCCAGGCGAAGCCGTGGCCATGCAAAAGATTGAGAGCAATCTGGTAGTAGTGCTGCTCATCGACGATCATCAGCCCGGTGTTTCGCGTTGTGTAGAGAAGAAACAGGCGAATGAGGAAACCAAGAGCTATCACGGACAAGAGAAGAACATTTGCCCGCCGCGACTCCAGATCGGCTTTTTCTACGTTCTCCATTTTCATCGAGGAAGGAGGGTGCGAATTCTAGTGCCCGTCTTCGAACCCGTGGCCGAACCTATTCGTTCTCCTGCTGCCAGAACTCAAGAATGAGTAAAATTTGCAGGAGATAAGCATGATCAGCCACACCGTGCTTGGTCTCGCCGATCAATCGGCGCAAACTCGCCTCGCGAAATATTCCTCTCGTGAGGCTCGCGGGATGTAACAACACTTTCTCCACGGACTCCAATAGATTCTGTTTCATACAGCGTTCAAAGCTATGGTAATGACGGTAGCCGTAAATGTTCATGCGCTTCAAAAGGCTGTTTATCTTGTCCCACAGATTTTCGATGAATGGACCCGCGTCGCAGGGAGCGCCGGTGTTGGAATTACGTACTCTCAGCAAAGCTGGCGAGTTGCCCCCAATAATTGCTCGGTGAATATCCGTCTTATCCCGCCACTCAGGCGGAGAGTGGAACAGCGCGCGCAGAAAAGCCTGGTCTACGAACGGCATCCGCACATCAACATAGTTACGGAACATCTCCAGCGAGGAAACGGTAAAGCGGCGGTGATGTTCCGTCAGGTAAAGGTAACTGCAAAGATCCGGCGGCGAGAGTGAAACGTCGGCGACGCTCTCTTCAAGTGAATGGCGTGCGCCATCTTTGATCTGCGCCCAACGATCTTCCGTAAGCAGTTCGTTCAGTGGTACACCCCGGCTAATATAATTGACCCGCTCCAGCATGTAGGACACAAACTCATCTTTACTCTGCATTTTGTAGATGCGCTCGTCTGTATGGAACGGCCATGCCAGGCTTGCCTTCGCGAGTTCACCACCGTGCCCGCGCAACAGAACGGAAAACTCCGACTGCTCGAGAAATTGCAAAGCCAACATTTCCGTTAAACCGTGCGTCAGGTACATACCATCGGAAAGCAAAACCATCCGCCGGATGTTCTCGATCCCCTCCGTCAGATAACGGCCATCCAGTTCGAGGAAGCGGTTCTGCGCACCCGAGATTTTGGACAACTGTCGGGCGATGACTTCATCCGCGCAACCTTTAACACCGAGCGTATAAGTTGAGAGCGGAGTTTGCTTACAGTCGATCGCACTCAAAATTGCCCTTGTGTCGAGACCGCCCGAAAGGGAAACGAGAAACTTATGTTCACCCGAAAGCGAGCGACTTACGGCACGGTTGAAGGAATGACAAAGCTCTTGCACGTATTCAGACTGAGTTCCCTCCCGGGGCTGGAAGGCTTCTTTGATGGAGGCGTAAGATTCAAGCACGCACCTTCGGTCGTCCCACGAGTAAGTCAACGTGGATGATGGCGGTAACAACCGTACTTGGGAGGCAAGTGTTTTATCTCCGAAAAGAAACCCGAAAGTTAGATAATCCGCGACAGCACGTGGATCAACAGCATGGTTGACAGCAGGGTCACGAAGAACCGCTTTGAGTTCCGAAGCAAAAACAAAACGCCGCGGCCCATGGAACCAGTAAATAGGATAGGATCCCAAGTAATCATTGACCAGGATCAGTCGCTTTAGCGTTTCATCGAGCACGACTGCACAGAAAGACCCCTCCAGCCGAGCGGCGAACTCGCATCCATACGTCCGGTAAAGGACTTTAATCAGAGGAACAATTCCTTGGCACTGCCCGAGAGAAATTTCGCCATTAAATTGTTTACGCAGATCTGCTTCATTAAACAAATCGCCATGAAAGAGAACCTGTATCGGATCCCCGCTGACGAGTTGTCGGGCGCGTTGCAGCACGCCCAGATGCACCCGCCCCAAGGCCCAGCGTTGATCGGCGGCGACTGAGCTTTCGCTTACCAAGCGGCCGCCCCGTTGCATCGAAGCCAATCCCGCTTTGAAAATCGCCTCTACGCCGCGGTCGGCTTTCGGCTCGACTATTCCTATCAATCCCGGCATATTGTGCTAAGTACTCTTGTCGGGAGAGTCTCCGTTATTTCTCATGCGAAACGATTTCACGAATCGATGAGCCAATTCATCGGCAATGCAGGCCACCGCAATTGAATCCACCAACCCTAATAGGCTTCAACTAACAGAATCGGCAGTTTTTGATTGGAACTGAAATCGAAAAAAGAATCGTGCAATCGAGGTCCGCTAGAATCTGAAGCGCAACCGAATCGCGGTCCGATGCAGGCGTTATTACGCGACTTCTTTTGTTTTTTGATAAACACCCAAGAGGCAATTCTCCGGGTAAGGCAGACGAAGCCCTTTCAAGGCTCGCCACATGAGTAACTCAATATAATTGAGAAGTTTGAAACGACCAAAAACACTCAAATCGTCCAAGTAAGCAAAATAGCGTTCCACAAAACCACATTCAACGAACAATATCCCTAATTGTCGCCGAGTGTTCATCTTGTACACAGTGGGAAAGGTATCCTCTTCCTTATCACACCAAAAAAGCCATTTGATATCATGGTGTAACCAAAATGGTAGAAGTTGTGAGATGATGGTTACCGGTGCCCATCGGTTGACTGTAAAGATGACGACCATGCCATCATGTCGCAATAGCCGATTTAATTTTTGCAAAACGGATGGTGGGTCCGTGATGTGCTCTGCGACCATGCGAAGCGTCACTAAGTCAAATTGGTCGTTGGTTTGGTACTGCTCAATCAAGCATTTTGCGCGCTCACGCGCGAAGGGATTGCCATCAATATTGTCGCTAGGATCCACTACAACTAATCGCCGCGCGCGCTTAGACAGAAGTTCGGAGAGGGGCCGATTGTGGGGAAACAACGCGCCACCTCCCCCGACATCAATCCAGTCAGTCTCGGAGGTGACCAGTTTGTTTACAAGGGCTTCGTAATAGTCCGCCGGCTGGTAATACCCGAATCTTAGCCTGCGGCGTGGAGACCAACCGGTCTTTTCGCACTCGCCGTACTTCAGAAAAAATAGTTGCTGGAGAGTCTGCGCTGTGAGCTGTAACGGATCGTTATTGGAGCTGCTCATTACGTATCCTATCCAGCTAATCTCGCTGGTGAATACATACTTTGACGAGAGAGTACGCGCGCGCGACGCCATAGATCAGGTACAGCAAAAGCAAGCCGGCGAGCGCGTCGGGTTGCCGTTCACGCCGTACGGTGCTTACAGCTAGCATCGAAGCCGGGAGAATCAGAAGGCTAACTCCGATTATCGTGACATGGATTTGACGGTTTAAAAAGTCAAAAACAAAACCGAAGCTGATGACGAAAAGGAGAACCAGAATATAAATGGGATAGCCGACGCTGGGCAATTCGTCCCAACGAAATCCATGTGCGATGACTCCTCTCAAATTCCCCATTCCGCGCCAAA
>CAZNES010000036.1:0-36799 GCA_964572145.1 uncultured Syntrophobacteraceae bacterium | reverse complement strand
AAACCGGGGATCAATGTCAAGACTGTAATGATTGTTATGTCTGACCCCGTTTCCCGTTTCCTGAATTAAATACTCGAAGCAGGCGATGCCGCGTCGTTGGGGAGGTTGTCGATCGGTAACGTTGCTCGGTAGTCAGCTTGCCTTTGCTTTCGCCAGGGCCCACTGTGCCTGGAGCCCGAGCTTCTCGGCCCAATGCTCGATGTAGGCAGTGTCGAGGTCGTGTCCCTGAGTTCGGATGATTCCCGCTGCATCCTCGATCTGACGTTCCGATTCGGCAAGTTTCGCCCACTCTAGCTTGGATATCAGAACATCTTCGGGCGAGGCGACGAATACGGTTGTTCCCAAAACGTTAGCCGGCGTGCGGCGATCGAATTCAATCCGGCTAAAGTCGCGTGGTTTCCTCACGATGAAATCGATTTTCCACCCAGAGGCAAAGTCAATGACATTAAAAAGGGAAGAGCGCCGGTAGGCGTCGAATGCTGCGTCGCGGCTAACATAATACTTATCTTCGGGAAAGTTTTTTAGAAGTGCTTCAAGACTCGCTGGATTTGGAGCGATTACCAAGTCGATATCTTGGGTCGCACGGGGCATGCCATGTAGTGAGCTGGCGAAAGAGCCCGTCAGCATGTAAGGGATGCTCGCCGCATCGAGGAAGTTAATAATCCGACGAATTACGTCATCAACCGTTTCGCCGGACGCCATACAATTCCCAGGTAAGCCAGTCGCGAGTTGCCGACTCGTCGAACTCAGGATGCTTGGAACGAATACGAGCGCGGGCCAGGTCTCGAACGGTCTCGCTCATCTGACACGCGAGTTGCAGGCGGCGCGGTCCGCGGAGCGCGCGATGTATCTCGGTCTGAACGTGGGCAGCTTCGGCTGACGTGTCTAGCGGCATGATTTCGTCACGCTAGCACGCTGGGCACGCTAAGACCAGGGAATGGGTTCCGGGGACATAATACTAATTTTCAGGAAGCCCCTTCGATCGAGGTCCTCGCTTGCCTAAGCTGAGATGCCGTATCGCTGCTGAAGATGGGGATTGAGCGTACGCCCCTCTGCGTTACATGATGTGGATAACCAGGCACCACGAGTCTGGAAATCCGAGCCATGGACGAAGCGTAGTAAATTACCTGCGAAGCCGTCAAGAAGAATTTAGTATTGTGTCCCCGGAATCCTGCAATTTCTAGCCCCGTGATTCGCGGCGGCCGTGCCATGCGGCATCTCAGTGTCTAGAAATTTTGTCGGGAGCCTATCGCCGGATTTACACATCGTCAAGAAAAAAGTTCTCTGACCCTAATTTTCCCTTAAGAATGCTAGGAGCTTGGTGGGACTTCGAAACCGGATGGGGTCGGGTGGAGGAAATTGCCCGGCCCCATCCCGGTTTCCGTAAACAAATAATCGGGAACTATTTGCCTTGCAGCGCTTCGTGAACCTTGCCCACCATCTTCGCCGAAGGCGTCAAGGTCTTGTCGCCCTCGTCTTTCCACTTCGACGGGCAGGCCTCGTTGGTTTTCTTCGACAAGTACAGGTTGGCTTTGAACTTCCGCATCAGCTCGTCGATGTTTCGGCCGAGATTGTAAAAGTTGATCTCGGCGTTCATCAGGACTCCCTGCGGATTGATGATGAAGGTTCCTCGCAACGCAAGGCCGGTGTCCTCGTCGTAGACACCGAACATGCGTGCAGCCTTCCCGGTACGATCGGTTCCCATTGGGTACTTGACCTTGGCCAGCTCCTTCTCGTTCTCCTGCCACGCCTTGTGCACGAACTTGGTATCGGTGCTCACCGTGATGATGTCGCATCCCATCTTAACGAAACGCTCGTGCTGCTCTGCCAGAGCAGCGAACTCGGTCGCTCAGACGAAAGTGAAGTCGGCCGGATAGAAGAAGACAATCGTCCAGCGCTTGTTATTGATTTGTTGCTGAAAGCTGAACTTGCCGAAGTCTCCTTTCGTCGGCTCGTAGGTCTCAAGCTCGAAATCCGGCACCTTCGTTCCGAGTTTTAAATTGGTCGCTGTGTCAGCCATCTGTGTCACCCTCCTGTGTGTTGGTTAAATAGTATCATTATCATTCGCAGCTCGGTCACGCTAGCCCGCCTGCACGATGATCTCGGTCTCGACCGGCGCGTCTTTGCTGAGCGCGGCGACGCCGACTGCGGCGCGGGCGTGCTCGCCGCGGCTGCCCCACAATTGAACGAGGAGATCGGACTCGCCGTTGACTACCTTCGGCATCTCGGTGAATCCCGGCGCGACGTTGACGTAGCCAAGGACTTTCACGATCCGCTTCACTTTGTCGAGACTCCCGAGCGCCGCTTTGATGATCGCCAAGTGATTCAGCGCGCAATGGCGCGCCATCTCGTAGGCCTGTTCGAGCGTGACTTCAGCGCCGACTTTTCCGGTGTGCTTCGGCGGCTGGCCGTTCAGACGGCCGATGTTTCCTCCGACGAAGAGAAGATCGCCGACTCTAACGGCGGCGATGTAGGTCGCGGCCGGCGTCGGCGGCCGGGGCAGTTCCAGGCCAAGTTCTGTTAATTTTTCCTCGATCTTCTCTTTCGCCTGTCGTTTTTTCTTCCGCGGCATGATCCTTCTCCTTGAATTTGCAAATCGATCGCACAACGGATCATAT
The DNA here is from genome assembly GCA_964572145.1 of uncultured Syntrophobacteraceae bacterium. GTDB lineage: Bacteria > Desulfobacterota > Binatia > UBA9968 > UBA9968 > JAJPJQ01. Next base: position 34,181 of record CAZNES010000036.1, on the reverse strand, counting down.
GACAAAGGCAGGCGTGAGGCGAGAGGCGAGAGTAAGAAAAGATGACAAACAAGCATGAGTGAAGCTTCGCACACCGAGAAGCCGCAGGAATGGAAGCAGCTCGCCGTCATCTGTCTCGGCGCGTTTCTTTTCTTCAACAGCTTCGGCAGCATCAACGTCGCTCTGCCGGAAATCCAGAAGCATTTCGGCAGCAGCCTCTCCGCGATCCAATGGGTCTCGATGATGGGGCTGGTGATGCTCTCCAGCCTCTCGTTTTGCTTCGGACGGGCCGGCGACTTGTTGGGGCAGAGGACGCTTCACCGCGCGGGGGTTCTTCTCTATGCATTGGGCGCGGGCCTGGCGGCCCTTGCGACGTCGTTTCCGCAATTGCTGATTTTCCGGGGCGTGATGAGCGTGGGGCTCGCGATGGCGCTGCCGGTCTCCGCGGCGATTCTCGCCGCCGTCTATCCTCCGGAGCGGCGTGGCTGGGCGCTCGGGCTGTTCGCGTCCGCCATCGCCGTCGGCAGGGCGACTGGTCCGACGGTCGGCGGCTTTCTCGTTCACCTCTGGGGTTGGCGCTCTATTTTCGCGCTCAATTTCGCCATCGGTCTGCTCGTCGCCGGGGCGGTCTTCAGCGTTTTCAAAGGACGGGAGGAGCGCAAACACGGATCTTTCGATCTCGCCGGCTCGCTCGCGCTGATCGTCGGCTATCCGGCGCTTCTCATCGCGCTCAGTCTCGGCGCCAATTCGGGCTGGACTTCGCGTCAAACGCTTTTTTGGCTGGCCCTTGCCGCGTGCGGTCTGCCGGCGTTCTTTTACATCGAGCGCCATGCGAAAAAGCCGCTGATCGATTTCGCGATTTTTAAAAGCCGGCCGCTTGCGGCGGCGCTGATCTCGCTCGCCGTCGGCACCGCGTCGTACAGCCCCATCAACATCGCCGCGCCGCTTTTCATGCAAACGGCGCTGGCTCTATCACCGCTCGCGATCGGTTTCGTCATGGCCGCGCTGCCGGTCTGCACGGCTCTGGCTTCGCCGGTGAGCGGACGGCTCGCCGACCGTCTCGAGCCGCGATCGCTGGCCGCGCTCGGACTGGGTTTTATCCTGGCTGGAATCTTCGTCTATGCCGGGCTCGGCCTCGACGCGACGGCGTTGTCCGTCGCGCTCGCTTTGATGCTGATCGGAACGGGCACCGGATTTTTCATTCCGGCAAACCAGAAAGCCGCCTTCGCCACGGTTGGGGTGGAAGACTACGGGATTCTCTCCGCCATGCTGGCGTCCTTCGGCACCGCCGCCGGGACCCTAGGGACGACCCTGACGGTCGCGCTTATCGAGACGGTCATGTCGCGCGGCAACGCCGGCGCGCGGGCGGCGTTCGCCGCGGCGCAGAGCTTTGCATTCTTCTCGTTGGTTCCCCTGGCTGCTCTCGCTATCGTCTTCACGCTCGTCGGACGCAAGCTTTCGATCGATTCAGGCGTGAGGGCTCAAGATGATCGCGACCGTTCCGGCGACCACGCTTAGCGTACCGAGGACGATCGAGAGGTTGATCCGCTCCGAGTCGCGCAAAAAAATCGCCGCGCCGATCATCGCCCAGAGCGGATAGGTCGTCGCGATCGGCGCGACGACGGAAACCGTTCCGATGCTGAGCGCGTTGATGATGAGCACGATCGACACTGTTTCCGCCACGCCCGTAATCAGAAACGGCCACGCCGCCTTACGGTCCCAGGCCGGCCGGTCGTTCGTCGGAAAAAAGGCGAGATAAGCAACGAGGCAAAGCAGCGAAACGCCTCCCATCACGGCGGCGAAGAAGAGCGGCTCTTTCGACAGGGAAAGGGCATAGCGCCGGATCGGCTGGTTCGTTCCCGTGAGGAAGGCGGCGGCGAGCGGAAGAAGCAGGTGCCACCAGCGGAAGCTCGCGATCTGCTTTTTTCCTCTGCGCGAGAGCAGCACGATGCCGCCGACAACCAGCAGCGTGCCGGCGATTACTCCGGGATGCGGCCGCTCGCGGAGCGCGATCATCGCAAGGGTTGTACTGATAAGCGGGCTCACCGACTGGAGCGCGCTGCTGCGCGATGCGCCGATCTTATGCACGCCGGTGTACGAGAACATCCGCACGCCGAACTGCGTGACTCCCACCAACACAAACAGCAGCAGGGCCGTCGGAGAGACGCTGGGAATTCCGCCGGTCAGGAAGACCGCGCTCCAGAGGAGAACGTTCTGCGTGACGACCGAGACGCAGGTGACGGTGATAGGAGTCGAATACTGGAGTCCGTAGCGCGCGGAAACCAGCGTCGAGGCGTAAAAGAAAGAGGTCAACAGGGCAAGAAGTTGGGGCGTCATGCTATCCTCGCTCCGCGAGGAATCTCAGATCTCAAATTGCAATCGGTCGGACGGTAGAAATGAGTGGACAGCAAAACGCGAATCAGTTCAGCTCCTTGATGAAGTCCGACAATCGCTCGCCGATCATGATCGAAGTGAGATTGGTGTTGGCATGAGTGACCGTGGGCATGATCGAAGCGTCGCCGATCCAGAGATTCGAGATCCCATGCACGCGCAGCCGATCGTCCACGACCGACATTTTATTCGCCGCGGGCCCCATCATGCAGGTGCCGACGCCGTGGTGATAACTGTCGTAGGTCGAGCGCGCGAACTTGGCCCAATCGTCTCCGGGGGAGGGTTGCAGCAGCGGCCCGTAAAATTCCTTTGCCGGGCCGCTCTGCACGAGACGCGACATGAAATCCATCGCCGCGAGCATCGCTTCGATGTCGCCCGGGTCTTCGAGCATGCGGGAGTTGACGGCCGGCAGCTCGCGCGGATTGGCGCTCGTGAGCACGAGCCGGCCGCGGTTCCGCTGCTCCAGCAAAGCGGCGGAGACCGGCAGCATCCGCTTGATGCCTTCAATCACCGTCGGTGGCCGCATGACGATGTGAAAATTGCCGCAGACGGCGTTCGGATCGCTCTTGATGATCAGGCGGAAGCGGGGCACGACCCAATTTTCTTGAAATTTTCGCGCCGCCTCGAACGTCATGTAGACGACCGCGTGGTCCTGATAATTTTCGCCGACGCCTTCGAGCGCGTGCGCGACGCGGATGCCGTGGCGCTTGAGCTCCGCCGCCGGGCCGATGCCGGAGAGCATGAGGATTTGCGGCGAGTGATAAACGCCCGCCGCGAGCACGATCGCGCCGGCCGATGCCGTCTCGGTCTTGCCGTCTTTCTCGTAGACGACGCCTTCCGCCTGCGTCCCCACAAGCTTCAACGACAGAACCTGGGCCTCGGCGGCGACGGTCAAGTTTGCGCGCGCCCGCGCCGGATTCAAATAGGCGACGGTTGTGGATTGCCGCTTGCCGTTTTTAATGTTGTACGGCGCCAGCGAGACGCCGAGCGGATCGGGAACGTTGACGTCTTCGCAAAGCGGCAGTCCCAGTCCGACCGCGCCGTCGATAAATGCCTGCGCAGGGGGAGAAATCGGAGCGCCGAACTTGTAAGGCCGGCAGACGTAAAGCGGGCCGTCGTGCCCGTGCAGCGGGCTGTCCGGATAATCCTGATCCGACTCGATCCGCTTGAGCACGGGCAGCATGCTCTCGTACGACCAGCCGGAATTGCCGAGCCGCGCCCAGGTGTCGAGGTCGAATTTAGTCGGGCGCAAAACGGACATGACGTTGACCGAAGAGCCGCCGCCCATGATGCGCCCCGCCAGAGAGTAGAAGACGCTCTTGTCGAGGCTTCGTTCCGTCGGGTACATCGCGACGTACGGGGATTCGAGCAGGAGCTGTACTTGTCTGGATGCGTCGGCGACGATATCCGGAATCGGCTGCGGGTCGGGTCCGGCTTCGAGCAGCAAGACCCTGCGCTTGGGATCTTCCGTCAGTCGCGCCGCGGCGGCGCAGCCGGCCGAGCCGCCGCCGACTATAATAATGTCGTAAGAGTCAGCCATGTCTTCGCTCCGAAGTTACTTCACTCCTCCAACTTCGTTCGCAGCCGTCGGGCGAATTCTTCCAGCATCAGCGCGCCGGTCGCGCGCAGGACCATGTCGCCGAGAATCGCGAGTCGGCCTTTGACCGTGATATCCGCGTGATAGCTGAGCTCGGTCCGGTTTTCAATCGTTTCGTTCAGCGTAAGCGAAAGCTTCGCGCTGACGGCGCTCCGCGTTACGGAGTCGGTGCCGTCGGTCTGAACCACCATTTCGCTCTGCGACGTGCTGTCGAGAATCGTCGAGCGGAAGGTAACGTTGCCGGATATCGGGCCCACCGTCGCGCTGACGACGCCGTCGAAGGTGCGCTCGTCGATTTGCGTGACCTGCTCCAGCCCCGGCACGCACGAGGCGAAGCGGTTGACGTCGATTAAAAAATCCCAGGCTTTGGCGGCCGGAACTGCGACGTCGATCTTTCCCTCGAGGATCATGGTCTCGGCTCAGCTCATCGGGTTTCTTGCCTGTTCGACTCGCTCACGAAGGCCGGCCGGCGAGATAAAGGCGCGCGCATTCATCGCTGCAAAAATATTCGTCGCCGCGGAGAATCGCCGCGCTCTTTGGCAAATAGCTCTTGCACTGAGGGTCGAGGACCATCTCTTCCTCCTGAGTCACGCGGCCGCCCCGGCGCGGACTTGGCGTCCGTTTGCGCCTGAAGAGATAGAGGTTGAGCAGGGTGAAAAATAAGTAGATAAGCCCGAACAGGAGTATGAACCGGAGTATCAACAGAAGCGCCTTTCGACCGGCCAGAAATGTTTAATAACACTCCGTCGGCATTGCGCCAAGCCGAACTAGAGTCTCGCCAGGCTGACCTTCTTGTCGTCCTTCACGCCGAACAGCAGCTCGGAGATCGAGAGGCTCAAGACCGGGTGGATCACTTGCGGGGCGAGCTCGCTCAACGGAATCAACACAAACTTGCGCTGGTGCATCTCGGGGTGTGGTATCTTGAGGCTCTTCTTGTTCATGATCAGCGAATCGCAAAGCAGGATGTCGATATCGATGATGCGCGCGCCCCATTTCTTGCGCACTTTCTTTCGCCCCATCGCGCGCTCGATGTTCTTGAATTTACCCAGCAGCAGCTCGGGCTTGAGCTCGGTTTCGATCTCGATGACGCCGTTGATGTACCATTCCTTCGAGTCGCCGTGCGGCTGGCTTTCATAGACCGAGGACTCTTTGATGATGCGAGTCTTGGGGAGCTTGGCGATCCGCTCCAGCGCCTCGAGGTAATTCTCCCGCTTGTTTCCGAGATTGGAGCCGATACCTATGTATACCTGATGGGGCACAGTCTGTTCAGGATAGATCCTCCAGGCGACGCGCTAAACCTTTACCTGCCGGATTCTCTCCGTGACCTCCTTCAAGCGTGACTTGTCCACACAGAGGGTAAAGCGAACGTAACCCTCGCCGGGCGCTCCGAAGCCGTTGCCGGGAGTCGTGACCACGCCGGCCTGATCGAGCAGCTTGGCGGTGAAATCCGCCGAGGTAAATCCTTTCGGAACCGAAACCCAAACGTAGAACGTCGCGCGCGGCTTTTCGCACTCGAATCCCGCGGCGCGGAGCCCGTCCACGAGAATGTCGCGCCGTTCCTGAAAAACTTTTCTCGACGGCTCGATGATCTTGTCCCCGAGGCGCAGCGCCTCGATCGCCGCTTCTTGAACCGCCTGGAAGATTCCCGAGTCCACGTTTGACTTCACCTGCGCGAGTCCGGAGACAAGCTCCGCATTGCCGACCGCCATGCCGACGCGCCAGCCGGTCATGTTGAATGATTTCGACAGCGAATGAAATTCGATGCCGACTTCTTTCGCGCCGTCGACCTCGAGGAAACTCATCGGCCGATAGCCGTCGAAGCCCATCTCGGTGTAGGCGGCGTCGTGGCAGACGATGACGTTGTTGCGCCGCGCGAAATCCACCACGCGGGTGAAAAAATCTTTTTCCGCCACCGCCGCCGTAGGATTGTTGGGATAGTTGATCCACAGCATCTTGGCCTGGCGCGCGACCTCGGCGGGAATGGCGCCCAGGTCCGGCAAAAAATGATTTTGCTTGATGAGCGGCAGGAAATAATTCATTCCGCCGTTGAACGCGGTACCGATGTGGTAGACGGGATAACAGGGGCTCGAGACCAGGACGGTGTCTTCTGGATCGACGAAAGCGACGGCCATGTTGGCGATGCCTTCTTTGGAGCCGATCAGCGAGACGACTTCTTTTTCCGGATCGAGCGTTACGCCGAAGCGGCTCTGGTACCAGCTCGCCACCGCCTGGCGGTACTCTTTCATGCCGGCGCTGTTCGGGTAGCGATGGTTGACCGGCTTGCTCGCGCCCTCGACCAGCTTCTCGACGATCGGCGCCGGCGTCGGAATATCCGGATCGCCGATGCCAAGATCGATCAAATCCACGCCGCGCGCCAGCGCTTCACGCTTGCGCCGGTCGATCTCGGCGAAAAGATACGGCGGCAACTCGTTGATTCGTTTAGCTTTTTTAATCGTGATGCCCAACTTCCCTAACTCTCCTTAAACGCAAAACGGGACCTTTTTATCTGTTTTTTTTAGCTTTGACAACCACTTTCATATTTGGTGAGAGTGTGGTGTGAAATGCTTCTTGACAAGAAGTTTGCCTGCCTATAGAAGCGGATCGTTATGTCCGATCTAGTCAACCGCGCTATCCGGGCTGCCAAGCTGGACGCCACCCTTTACGAAGAAGTTGAGGCCGATAAGACGGCTCTCGGCCAGGCGATGAGCGTCGTCGCGCTTTCGAGTCTCGCGGCGGGAATCGGCAGCGCTTTTCACGGCGGAGTCGTCGGACTCATTCTCGGCGCCGTCGCGGCGCTCATAGGCTGGTACATCTGGGCGTATCTCACGTATCTCATCGGGACAAAGATTCTTCCCGAATCTCAAACCGAGGCCGACATCGGACAGCTCCTGCGCACGACCGGCTTTTCCAGCTCTCCCGGTTTGATCCGCATCTTGGGCATTATTCCGGGTCTCACTCAAATTGTTTTCTTTGCCGCCTCGATCTGGATGCTGGTCGCCATGGTCGTCGCTGTGCGGCAAGCGCTGGATTACAAGAGCACGCTCCGCGCCGTCGGCGTCTGTCTGATCGGCTGGATCGTCCAGGGAATCATCATTGCCGCGCTCTTCTATTTTCTCGGCGGCCCCACCATGGATGTCCATCCCTGATTTCGTTCCGTTCCTCCGTAGAATCCGGTCGCGACCTTAATCATGCGCATTGGGGGAAAACTTTTTCGGCCCCGATTGGGGCGGCCGCAAGGCCATTGACTTCCTTTCCCTCAGGGTGGTAGAAGCGGCCATCGCTCGTCGAATTAAGGAGGTAAGCCCATGACTAAAACGGTTTTTGGCTTTGCGTTCATAGTGACGGTTTCGCTCTCGGTGAGTGCATGGGCCTGGGAGCCCACCAAGCCGATCGAGTTTGTGATTCCTGCCGGCACCGGCGGCGGCGCCGACCAGATGGCCCGCCTCATCTCCGGCATCGCGGAGAAGCACAAGCTCTCACCCCGCCCTCTGATCGCCGTGAATAAATCCGGTGGGGCGGGTGCAGAAGGATTCCTCGAGGTGAAGGGCAAGAAAGGCGACGCCCACACCATCATCATCACGCTCTCGAACCTCTTCACCACGCCGCTTGCCACCGGAGTCCCCTTCAACTGGAAAGACCTGACTCCGGTCGCGCGCATGGCGCTCGACCAGTTCATCCTGTGGGTCAACGCCGAGACGCCGTATAAGACCGCCAAGGAATATATCGCGGCGGTCAAGGAGCGCTCCGGCGGCGACAACCGGATGAAGATGGCCGGCACGGGTTCGGCCCAAGAAGATCAGATCATCACGGTCCAGCTCGAGCAGGCGCTGGGCGTGAAGTTCACGTACGTGCCGTTTAAAGGCGGCGGCGAAGTTTGCGTCAATCTCGTCGGCAAGCATGTGGACTCGACCGTCAATAATCCGGCGGAATGCGTGAGCCACTGGAAGAACGGAACTGTGCGTCCGCTCGCCGTTTTCGATACGGCGCGCATTCCGGTGGGAGATTGGAAAACCATTCCGACAGCCAAAGAAGCCCTAGGCGCCGACATCCATTATCTGATGTTGCGCGGTATTTTCGGCACGCCGGATATGCCGAAGGACGCGGTCGAATGGTATGTCGGCTTCCTCAAAAAAGTTTACGATACGCCGGACTTCCAGAAATACATGGAGGATAACGCGCTCAAGCCGGCTTTTGCCACGGGCCCGGAGTACGTCAAATGGGTGGAGGAGAACGAGCAACTCCATCGTGACCTGATGGCTAAAGGCGGGCTGCTCAAGAAATAGGATGCGCGCCGCAGAACTCGTTACGGCATCGGTGTTGATTCTTCTCGGCGGCATCGTCCTTTTCGATGCCGTCCGCCTCGGTTTTGGTTGGGGGCCGGACGGGCCGAGGAGCGGCTTTTTTCCCTTCTGGCTGGCTCTCATCATGGTCGTTGTGTGCGTCGCGATTATCGCGCAGGCGGCGCGGAGAGCGGAGAATAAGAGCTTCGTCAGCCGCGAGCAGCTAGGCTCGGTTCTCAAGGTGCTCTGGCCCGCCCTTGCCTTCGTCGCGCTGGTGCGTTTTGTCGGCCTCTACGTCTCTTCCGCGCTCTACATGGGCTTCTATATGCGCTGGGTCGGCCGCCACTCGTGGGCGACGGTCCTTCTCATTGCGCTCGGCGTCTCGATCGGCGCCTTCCTGGTTTTCGAGAAATGGTTTCTGGTGCCGATGCCCAAGGGGCCGCTCGAAGAGTGGTTGGGTTACTGACCGATGGGCATCGAAAATCTCTTACTCGGCTTTCACATCGCGATCACGCCATTCAACTTATGGATGGCCGTAGTCGGCATCCTGCTCGGCACGATCGTCGGCGTGCTTCCAGGGTTGGGCGGGGCGAACGGGGTGGCCATTCTGCTGCCCGTGACCTTTACCATGCCGCCGACATCCGCCATCATTCTTCTCACTTCCATCTATTGGGGCGCGCTTTTCGGCGGGGCCATCACGTCCATACTTTTCAATATCCCCGGCGAGCCGTGGTCGGTTGCCACGACTTTTGACGGTTACCCGTTGGCACGGCAAGGGAAGGGCGGCCAGGCGCTGACCGGGGCGTTTACCTCGTCCTTTATCGGCGCTTTTTTCTCCATCGTGTTGATCACGTTCTTCGCGCCCCTCCTGGCCCAGATCGCTCTCAGGTTCGGCCCGCCGGAAATCTTTGCGATTCAATTTCTCACTTTCTCGAGCTTCGTCGGGCTCGGCGGCGGCAACCCGCTCAAGTCGCTGGTCTCCATTCTAATCGGGTTTATCCTAGCGACCGTAGGCCTCGACATCGTCACCGGCCAACTGCGGCTGACTTTCGGAATCACCGAGCTGATGAAAGGCTTCGATTTCATCATCGCCGTCATCGGCCTGTTCGGCATCGGCGAGATCTTGCTCTCCGTCGAAGAGGGGCTCAGCTTCAAGGGCACGCGGACCGGCATGAACCTGCGCGTGGTGCTCGACACCTGGAAAATTTTGCCGCGCTACTGGCGCACTTTCGTTCGCAGCTGCTTCATCGGATTTTGGATGGGATTCAAACCTGGAGGGGCGACTCCGGCGTCGTTCATGAGCTATGCCTTCGCCAAGCGCTTCTCCAAAAACGCCGAAAACTTTGGCAAAGGCGAGCTCGAAGGGGTGGTGGCGCCGGAGACCGCCGCGCACGCCGCGGGCATCGCGGCGATGCTGCCGATGATCACCCTTGGGATACCCGGTTCTCCCACGGCGGCGGTCATGCTCGGCGGATTGATTATCTGGGGTTTGCAGCCCGGCCCGCTTCTATTCAAAGAGAATCCGGATTTTGTCTGGGGGCTGATTGCGAGCATGTACACCGGTAACGTGATCGGCGTGCTGATGGTGCTGGCCTTCGTGCCCTTGTTCGCGGCGATCCTACGTATCCCGTTCGCGATCCTGACGCCGCTGATCGTCGTGGTCTGCGCCATCGGATCTTACGCGGTGCACAACAGCATGCTCGATATCTGGTACATGCTCATCTTTGGCGTGATCGGATACGTCTTCAAAAAGCTGGATTATCCGCTGGCGCCATTTGTTCTGGCGCTCGTGCTGGGAGATATGGCGGAAAACGCGTTGCGCCAGAGTCTGATCATGTCGCAGGGGACACTGGCGATTTTCTTCAACCGGCCGATCGCCGGAGTGATCACGGCGGTGGCGATTTTCTTTTTCGTCATGCCGATCATCACTCCCTGGTGGCGGCGCCTGCGAGGACAAACGACCCCTGCTTCGACTCCCGGACACGGTTAGCAGGGACACCTTACGACTGGAGTGGTGGAGTAATGGAGTAGTGGATGAAGACCCAACACTCCAATAATCCTTTACTCCGATACTCCAATTTTTATTTGTCACTCGGTTGGATGCGGGTGATGAGCCCGTTCGTGAATGTCAGCACCGAACCGCCCGCGTAGGTCCACTGCTCCTGTTTCCCCAACAAGAGGGTGGTGCTTTTTATCCCGACGACCCTTTGGGGCTTGCCGAGAACCGCCGACGCTTCCTTCGTGGACATTCCCAGGACCGGCTGCTTTTTCAGTGCGGCCTGTTTTACGTGCTCGGGCCAGCGCTGCGACTGGATCCATTCCTGACGTTTTTTTTCGGTTTCGGTTTCCTTGGCCAGCTTGGCCTTCGCGTCGCGGTCGGGGTCCACGGTGACGAAGGCTGCGTTCAACTGCTGCGTGAATGAGCCGAGCGGTATGAATCCTTGCTTGCCGGACTCGAAAGTAACGCGGTAGTAGTGAGCGGGAACTTGCGCGGTCCCGCCGACGATCTCGTTGATCTCAAACGACTCCTTGAGCCCCGGGCGGAAAGAGGTTGCGGCGGAGGACGGCGCCGTGTGAAACGCAGGTGTGCCCGCTTCCTCGACGACCCAGTAAGTCTTTCCAACGTACTGCGCATACAACTCGATCTGCTTGGGCGTATATGGGGAGGCGGTCCACCCGTTCCCCGACGCGACCAGAAGCGGCGTGGCCGCGAAAAGCGCGGCGGCCAGGATCGGCGCCAGCCGAAAACGGCCGGCTTGGATTGCCGGAGATGATCTCATGCGATTATCTTACGAAAAAAGATGGGACAAACCAAGAGAGGACGCGTTTGCTTGCTCTTTGGCCAGGACACAAAAAAAGAGGCCCCCGACCTGGGAGCCTCTTTTTTATTTTGTGGGGAATGACGATTTATATTCTCGCCTTTAAGATCCCCTTGATCGGCGCGACACCCGGAAACTCCCATTCTTCCCACATCTCGTCCACCATCTTCTGGATGTAAGCGAAGTGCTCTTCCTGGAGATGGTCGAAGCGGCCCTGCTTGGTGAGAAATTCCTTTACCGGAATTCTTCCCTTGCCCGTCTTGCGCGCGTCCCAGGTGTAAATGATGTTGCCGTCCACGATTTCGTAGAGCGGATAGATGCCGCACTTGATTCCCAATTCGCCCAACTCGTTCGAGTAGCGCGGGTGATAGTCCCAACCTTTGGGACAGGGATCGTAGGTGTGGATGAAGGTTGGGCCGCCGATGGCGAGCGCCTTTTGGACCTTGTTCAGATAATCCGTCGGCGGAAACGTGGCGCAGGCGGTCGCGACGTAGCGGCAGGTCGGATGGCCGACGGCCAGCATACCGGCGACGTTCTTCTTCCAGCGCCGCTGCATGATCGGATGCTTCGTTCCTGGCGGCGTGAACGTCGTCTGCGCGCCGTAGGTCGTCGAGCCGGTTGCTTGGATATCGGTATTGGCGGCCGATTCATTGTCGTACATGATGATCAGCAAGTCGTAGTCGCTCTGCAGGGCGGCGGAGATGCCGCCGATTCCCATATCGCCGGCGCCGAGATCGCCGGAGAAATTGATGACATTGATCTTCTCGTCTTTGATCTTTCCCTTGCGCTTGAGCGCGCGCAGGCCCGCGGCCATGCCCACGGCGGACGAACCGCCTGCGCCCAACTGCGTGTGCATCCACGGCACGATCCACGGCGTGGTCATATACGAAGTGTTGGCCACGTACATACAGCCTGTCGCTCCCGTCACCACCGTGCGCGGACCCGCAACCTTGATGAAGCCGCGCATCGTCGTGGCGGACTCGCAGCCCTGGCAGGTCCGATGGCCGGAGGTGTAAAGCTCTTCCAGCGGGATTTTGTGAACGCCTTTGATCTTCTCGTAATCGATTGTAGGTGCGGTTGACATAATCATTCCCTCCTATTTTACTCTCTTAGACCGATCCAGGTTATGAATCCATCCATGGAATCCTTCGTGGCCGCCTGTCGAGTTGTTTCATACATCTTTTGCGCGTCGGCGATCGAGAGATCGCGCCCGCCCAAGCCACCGATGAAATTGACGATTGCCGGACGATTTTTAGCCGGATAGAGGCACGAGCGGACCTCGTGCATCAGGATGCCGCAATCGTCAGGCGAGCCGTGGGCGAAATCCCTGTCGACGACTCCGACGGCTTTGAAGCGGCTCAGACAATCTCTGAGTTCCACGGTCGGGAACGGGCGGAACCAGCGCAGGTTCACGTATCCGACTTTCTGTCCCTTCTCGCGCATGCGGCGCACCGCCGTGCGCGCCGGAGCCGCCACCGTGCCGAGACCAATCAGGACTACGTCCGCGTCCTCGGTCATGAACTCTTCGAAATAGTAGGGAGCGGAGTAGCGGCTGCCGAAGACGTCGTTGAATTCTTTATAGGCGTCCTTGATGACGACGCGCGCGCGCTTCGCGGCTTCCCAGTTTAGCCTTCTGATCTCCATGACCCAATCCTCGTTGGCCTGCGGCGCGACGGAGATCGGGTTGTCGGGATGGAGCCGGCGCTCGGCGAGATCGTATTGCGGGAGAAATTTCTTTGCCGCTGCTACGGACGGGATCTTGACCATGTGCTGCGAGTGGGTGAGAAAGGCGCCGTCCATCGCCAACGCCATCGGCATTCTCACTTTCTTGTCCTCGGCGATACGGTAGCCGATCAGCACGTGCTCCAGCGCTTCTTGCGGGGTGGTCACCCAGCAGAGAAGCCAGCCCATGTCGCGGATCGCCATCGCATCGTTGTGCTCGACGCCGAAGGCGCCCGGATCGTCCAGCGCGCGGTTGCCCACCACGAAAAGAGGCGGGAGGCGGTCGGTCGCGGTAACGACCAACGCTTCCATACCATACATCCAACCCGTGCCGCTCGATCCGCCGAAGGCGCGCGCGTTCACCGAGCTGGCGTGCTTGACGATCTCAAACTGCGAATGCTCGCTGTCGGCGATAATATACTCCGCGTCGAATTTCCCGTCGGCGATCAGCTTCGAGAGCGCGTCCATCACCTCGGTATAGGGACGGATCGGATAGGCGGCGATCACGTCCACGTCCGCCAGACGCACGCCTTGCGCGACGGCCTGGCAGCCGTTTAACAGGTCTTCCCGCTCGTAAACGTCTGATTGATCCGATTTTGCTTGTGCGACTGCGACACTCATACTTCAACCTCCTCGGTTTTTCTGACGGGTACGATTTTTCCCTCGGGCATCACTACTCCCTGAGTGACGGTAATGCCCTTGCCGGTTACGAAGGGGTAGGAAACCCGGTCTTTACCTTTCTTGTCTTCGACCCACTGGATGTACTCTTTGGAATCTTTCTTCCAATGCTCCCAGGGACTGTGGTCGTCCTCGAATTGCAGCTCGTCAACCATCACGATGCACTCTTTGACCGGGCAAACCTCGGCGCATTTGCCGCAGCCCACGCAATACTGGTACTCGATGTCGTAGAAGCCGTCCGTCGTCGGATCGAAGCATTCATCGGGACACTCGACCCAGCAGAGGGTGCACTTGGTGCACAGATCGAACCTGACCGCGGGTCTCTGCGTCTTGGTGGTGCCGCGCTTGAACATGGCGTTTCTCGATTGTCCCTTCGGACCCATCTCGAAGCCGCGCTTCACCGCCGGAACCACGGCGCCTTCGGCCATCTCGAACCACTTGGGCAGCACGGGTCTCTCATGCGTCCACACGATTCCGTCGTTGGGCGTTACGGTCTTTACCCTCGGTGGCTTGGCCTCTGCGCGCAGCGACTCGTACGCGGCCCGCGCGGCTTCGGCCCGATGCTTCTGCTTGGTCTTGTACATCAGGTAGGCTTCGACCGCCTCGATGCTGATTACGGCGGGATCCACAGCCGCGATGCCACCCAGGATTCGCTCGTGGGTCATATCGTCCTTGTTGACCCAGAGGCCGGCGAGACTCGCGTCTCCATCGAGGATCGCTATGCGGTAGTTATACGGCTTCTTGCCGATGAACTTGAGCAGTTCCTCCGGCTTTTTCTTGGAAACCACGAGGAGGCAGCCGTCCTTGACCACCCTCTCGTTGATCGGGCGCACGCCGTGCCATCCCCAGGGCTCGACGCCCTTGCACATCGTGTCGTCCAGGACAACCGAGATGTTCGCCTCGTCGATCTCAAGCTTGGCGCCGCATTCGGCTTCCAGCTCTTCCTCGGGCAGATCCGGAGAAACAAAAGCGAAATATTTGCACGGTATCCCGTTTCTTTCCGGCGAATCGCTGTAGCGGCTGTTGGAAAAAGCCTTCTGGCCCATGCGGCTCGCGATCATGACGATGTCGCTGCCGATCTTTTTCCCGAGGTTCTTCTGAAAGATACCTCGATAGTTGACTTCTACTCGCTTGATCATGAAATTCTCCTCTCGTCCAACTGAATCTCGGAAAAACCGCTCTCCGACTTTTTCCTCTTTGACAAAAAGACGTTCTGTTCGACCTGCTCGATGTGATACAGCATTGCTTTTCTTGCCTTAGTTTTATCGTGCTCTTCGATGGCGGAAAGTATCTTCTGGTGGGAGTCGAGCGACGCCTGGCTCCGGCCCGGGGTCTGGAGCGACTCTTCGCGGCTGCGGCTAAGCATCTCCATGAGGCCGGAGATCAGTTTTTCCAGGGCCTGGTTTTGCGTCGCCTGACCGATGGCAAAATGAAATTCAGCGTCGGCCTCCACGCCGGTTGAGCCTCCATTGACCTGTTGTCGCTGTTTGTCGAGGATCTTCTTCATTAGCTCGATGTCTCTCCGGGTCGCCCGTTCAGCGGCCATGGAAGCGATGTGCGGCTCGATCAACTTGCGCATCTCGAAAATATCCGCCAGCGCGTCTTTCTCTTCGATCAGCATCGCAGCGAGTGGCGCAACCAAGGACTCGATGGGAAGTTCGGCGACAAAATTTCCGGAGCCGGTGCGGCTTACGATCAGGCCTTGAGTCTCCAAAGCGCGCAGCGCCTCGCGCACGGATGTCCGGCTCACCTTGAAAGTCTCCGCCAGCTCCCGTTCCGTGGGCAACTGATCGCCGGCTTTGAATTTGCCTTCCCGCACCATCTCGTGAACCTGGTTGACGACTTCCTCGTAGATGCGGGTTTTCCGTATGGCTTTAAGCATAAAATGGGTCTAGCTGTCTACTGGTCCGACCAATATCAAGGACTTCGAAAGGTGTCAATAGCCATCTGAATTATTATTTGGGCTCTTCGACTCTGCCGACTCTTCGAGTCGCTTCGGCCAGCATCTTCGCGTCCTTCTCGTAGAATTTCTGAAACTCCGGCGCATCCATGTAGACGATCGGGGTTTCGAGCTTGGTCATCGCATCCTTGAACTCCGCCTCTTGCACAACTTGCCTGAGTGTATCGCGCACTTTTTTCATCACCGGCTCCGGCGTGCCTTTGGGAGCGAACATGCCGGCCCAGATATAAAATTCGATGTCATAGCCAAGCTCTTTGAAGGTCGGCACATCCGGCAATGAGGCGACGCGCTTCGCTCCCCAGCCCGCCAGTGGCCTCAGCTTTCCGGCTTTGATTTGCGGGATCACGACTGCGGGGCCGGAGGCGAGCGCATCCTGATGGCCGCCGAGAACGGCGGTGAGCGCGGGACCCCCGCCGCCATAAGGAACATGTTTTAGCTTGATTCCGGCCGCGTGGCTGAACATCTCTATGGCCATGTGCAGCGTCCCGTACACGCCCGAGGATGAGTAGGAGATTTCTCCCGGCCTCTTTTTCGCATCCGCCACGAAATCCTTAACGCTCTTCCACGGGCTATTGGCGCCGACGACCAGAATCGTCGGGTCAGCGGAGATCAACGCGAGCGGCACCAACTGGTCGATTGTGTAGGCGGGCTGACGGTCAAACAGCTTGTCGGCCTCCGGAATGATCGAAATGCTTGAGAGCGCCATCAGCAGATTGTAGCCGTCCGGCTTGCTGTTGGCGACGAAGGACATGCCGACGGCGCCGGCCGCGCCGGTCTTGTTCACGACGATCACGGGATTTTTGAGAATCTTCTCCATCGCAGCCGCCACGGGCCGGGCGGTGAGGTCGGCCACGCCTCCGGGCGGGAATGGGACGACGATAGTGATCGGGCGGTTAGGAAAAGCCTCCTGGGCTACGATCCGGCTCGGCGTAGCTATGAGAGCGCAAAAAGCCAGCATAATCTTGAAAGAACGTTTCATGGTTCATCCTCCTTTTCAGTCTCTGAGTTAGGACTAAGGCCGAGGGCGCGTCTCCAATCCATGCCTCTCGTCAAAATCGGCACAACGCTCAACGACAGAAGCGCCACGCCTACGGCCAGCATCGAAGCCGCGATCGGCCGGTTGATAAAAATCGCGTAGCTCCCTGACGACATGGCGAGCGACTGCCGGAAACTCATCTCCAGCATCGGCGCGAGCACGACTCCTAATACAATGGGCGCCGTCTCGAAATCAAACTTGCGCAGCACGTAGCCCAATGCTCCCATGGCGATCATGATCCAGATATCGACGACGCTGCCGTTCACCGCGTACACCCCCAGGACGCAGAAAACAAGAATCGCGGGATAGAGCAGGGAATAGGGCACGCGCAGAATGTTGACGAACAGACCGACGAGCGGAAGGTTTAAAATCAGCAGCACGACATTGCCGACGTACATGCTCGCGATGAATCCCCAGAACAACGCAGGTTGCTGCTGAATGAGAAGCGGCCCGGGCGAGATCCCGTGGACCATCAGCGCCGCGAGCATCACCGCGGGAATCGGCCCGGAGGGGACTCCCAAGGCAAGCATCGGGACGAACGCACCGGAGGTCGCCGAATTGTTCGCGGATTCAGGTCCTGCGACTCCCTCGATTGCGCCGTGGCCGAAACGCTCGGGATGTTTCGAGACACGACGTTCCACCGCGTAAGATACAAAAGAGGCGATGATGTGCGCCGAGCCGGGGATGATGCCGATCAGGAAGCCCAACACCGTTCCGCGCGCGATCGGCCAGGTGGAGTCGCGCCACTCTTCACGCGAGGGCAGAAGATCGGCGAGCTTCGGTTTGATGACTTCGGGCGGCTGGTCCTGCCCCGCCGTCAGCAGGATCTCGGAAAGGCCGAACAACCCGACGGCAACCGGCACGACGCCGATGCCGTCGCCTAATTCCACCAGCCCGTAATGAAAGCGGAAGAACCCCGTCATCGGATCGATCCCGATCATGCCGAGAAGCAGTCCGAGCGCGGCCATCGCCAGAGATTTCACGATCGATCCGCCGCTCATGTAAGCGAGGGCGAGGAGCCCGAGGGTCAGAAGAGCAAAATATTCGGGTGGACCAAAGCGAAGCGCGAAATTTGCCAGGGGAGGCGCCAGCAGCATGAGAGCTATGACGCTTGCGGTCCCGGCGATGTAAGAGCCGACCGCGGCAATCGCCAGGGCGGGTCCGGCCCGGCCTTTGCGGGTCATCGCATAGCCGTCGATGCAGGTCATCACGGAGGCGGCCTCGCCGGGGATGCGCATCAAAATGGAAGTCGTCGAACCGCCGTACATCGCGCCGTAGTAAATTCCCGCCAGCAGGACGATGGCGGAGGTGGCGTCCATGCCGAAAGAGGCGGGCAAAAGCAAGCTGATGCCTGCAAGCGGACCGATTCCGGGAAGCACACCGACGAGAGTGCCGATCACGCAGCCGACGACGGCATACAAGAAAACGGTCGGCGAGAGCGCGACAGAAAAACCGAGGTAGAGATTTTGCAGCGTGTCTAACATCGATTTTAGATTTTGGATCCTTCGACTTCGCTCAGGACAGGTTTTAGATTTTGGATTAAAAGATTGGTGACCATGGAATTCCTTTTAAATCCCGAACGGGCCGATCGGCAGTGGAACACGCAGCAGTGTGTAGAAAAGATAGAAAGACCCGAAAGAGAGCGCCGCCGCGAACACCGCTGCAGTCACCCAGCCTTTTTTCTCGATCACTTTTACGAGGAAAAAAAGCGAGAGCAAAACCGTGGAGCGATAGCCCAGCCGCTCGAGCGCCAGAGCGGAAAAGGCGCAGATCGCCAGTATGGCGACGGCATGAGGCCATTCCGTCCACGTTACGGATCGTATTCGTTCACTACGGCCTCCCGTCGCGGCGATCAGGATCCCGAAGACGAGCAGCAGCAACGCCAGTAGAACGGGCATGTACGCCGGACCCGGATGGCGGAACGTGCCGAGCGGCAGCTTCCTGCTTTCCCAGATGACTCCGACGGCGAACAGCGCGAGCGCCGTGCCGGAAATTCTATCCGTTGTCACGAGTTGAATTCTCCGCTGAGAAATTTCCGCTCAAAGCCGCGGCTTGCGCAGGTTGAAGAAGTCCGCCGCGGTCCCGCCCAAGAGATTCTCCTTATCCTGCGTTGTCAGGCCTGCGCTTTTCTCCACCATCGTTACCGTGTTGGGAAAGGTTCCGTCCGGGTGCGGATAGTCGCTTCCGATCATGAGCCGATCGCTCCCGATCCTTTTTACGACGTCCGGAAGCGTGGAGTCGTCGGCTCCGAGAGAAAAATAGAAGTTCTGAAAACACTCCCTCGGTCTCCGGCCTATCTTCGCCCGGGCTGCCGGCCTCGCGTCATAGGCCGTCTCGAGCCGGTCGATCAACCATGGTATGAATCCCACGCCCACTTCAAAAAACCCGAACTTGAGACCTGGAAATCGCTCGGTCACCCCGCCGAAGATCAACGCGGAGATGGCCATGAACACTTCGAAGGGGAAACCTAGGCAGACATCCAGATTGAAACGGGCGAATCTTTCGACGCCGAGCAAAGGGCCGCTGTCGACTCCATGGACCAAAATCGGAACCTCGAGCTCTTCAGCTCTCTCGTAAAACGGGCATAGGAACTCGCCATCAAGATCTTTGCCGTTGACGTTCTGATATACAATGACGCCGTGCAGGCCGAGCTCGGAGACCGCATGTTCCATCTCGCGAATCGCCAATTTTACATCCTGCAGCGGCGCCGGCGCGACCCCAACGAACTTTCTTGGAAAGCGCGCCAGGATCCTGGCAATAGACTCATTAAAAGAGCGGCAAACACCGGCGCTGAGCTCCGGCTCGACGTCGTAGTAGAACGGAGAGTTGTTGGGAATAAGGACCTGCATGTCGAAACCGTCTTTTCCCATGGCTTCGATCCTGGCGTCGAGGTTGAACGCGGCGGGATCGTGGCCGGCCTCTCTCAGCGGTTTGATGTGCGCCGGCACAAATTTTTCCCGCGACCTGTTTTCCAACCGGTAGCGAGCGTTCGGAAGCCTGATATAACGCGGCGCCACCCCCGCGTATTTTGCGTTTACGGCGTCAAAGGCGTCCATGGGGGTGAAGTGAGTGTCGGAATCTATTCGTATCATGGGCAAGATTTTTCTCGCGAGAATCATTCCCCCTGGCGGAGGATGAGCTTATTGAATAGCTGGATGAGCTCCACGTCACGCTCGCCCCATTTGAGCGAGACCATCTGGACTTTGCGCGCACCCGGATCGAGCAGATAGCCGACATCCTTCCTGCTGACCCATCTTCCTTGCTGGGCCATGATTTCCTGTCCCTTCTTGGACAGAAGAAAATCCACAAAGAGCGCCGCGGCGTGAGGATGGGGGGCATGCGATCCAATCCAGACCGCGGTCGGCGTTTTTGCCGGGACATAAGGCTCGGGAAAAATGTATTCGACCGGGGCCCGCTTCTGCTTCAATTGGTAAGCCGTGTGGTTGTAGCCATCGAGATGCACGGCCAGCTCGCCGGCGGCGACGAGCTGGCTGAGAAGTGTTGAGCCGCGGCGAAAATTCAATTTCTGCCGGCCAAGCCTGTCGGCTAGCGCCTTTCCTTTTTCCTCGCCGTAATGATCGAGTAGCGCGGCCAGCCAATCGAACGATTCGATCTCCATGGCCAGCTGGCCCTTCCAGCGGGGCAGCAAGAGGTCCTCGATATTTTTTGGATAGTCCGCGGGGTTCACGAGATTTTTGTTGACGATAAAGATATGTCCCTGGGTAAAGATGCCGTTGAAATATCCGTCTTGATCGACGAAATCCCGCCGCAGCGCGTCGCGCAACGGCGCGCGATAACGCGCGATAATTCCGCCTTTTCTGAGCGCGGAGAGAAATAGCCCGCGGATATGTGTCACGTCGAAGAGATATGTCCGCGCGCGAAATTCCGAAGTGATGCGCGCCATTGTGTTGACCGCGCTGCCGCTCAATATCTTCACGCTCACGTACGGATGATCTTTCTCAAAGGCCTGCGACAGCTCGACGGAATTCTCCCGGTTCATCGTCGAGTACCAGACCAGCTCGCGCTCTTTCTTGGCGCCTTCGGCCAGTGTCGTGGCCCGCTCCGCGGCGGGCAAGCGGTTGATTTCATCGAGATGCTCTTCGACGCTCTTCTCAGCGCAGAGGGCATTTGAGCTGGTGACAAGGCTGGAAGGGAGAGCGACTGCCAGAAAAAATAGTAAGAGATGCAGCCTCATGACGCTTCCTTATTTTCGCGGAGATAGGCCAACTTATTTCCGGACTCGACCGATGTCAATCGGCAGAGGAAGGGTTGACCTCTGCGACCTTGATTTCCTCCGGCGGTCTCACGTGACGGAAGAAATAGTAGAACATAAAATCATTCGCAAGCTGCAGGCATCCGCCGACCACGACCGGCACGCTGAGCGAGAGGGTTTGCATCATGTAAGCGGAGATCGTCGGGCTGACGCTGAAAGGCACGACGCGCGCGAGAGTCGTGACACCCGCCGCCGAGCCCCTCTCTTCGGATTTCACCATAGCCATGGTGAAAGATTCGCGCAACGGATTGTCCATGTAAGCCAGCAGCGAGCGCACGACCAATATCGCTCCGGCCAGATGAAACGTGGGCGCGAATGGGAGGACAAGGTAGAGAGCCGATGCCCCCGCATGCGAAAAGACCATCGTGCGCACGATGCCGATGCGGCGGGCTATCACGGGCGCCAGCAGAAATGAGATGGCCGCGCAGAGGTAGGAGAGGAAGAACAGGACTCCCAGCGCCTTCAGCTCCACTCCAAAGCGGAGGAAGAACCAATAGGCGATCAACGGCCCGATCAGGCCGGCGCCGAGGTTGTCGACGATTCCCAGGAGCGACATTTTTGTCACGAACGCCCCGGATTGCTTGGAAACGACCCGCTTCTTTGCGGAAGGGCGGTGGTCTTCCGTAATCGCGTTGTAAACAAAGATCAGCGCGAGGCTGAAGATGATCGTCAGTCCAAACAGGGGCCGGTAGGAAGATACCGCGTCCCAACCCCGCGTCTCTTCCAGGTACTGTGGCAGGCCGCTTACCAGCGCTCCCAACGAGCCCATCACCGAGCCGACAAAAGAATTCATCGCGAAAATCTGATTGCGCTTTTCGTGGCTGCATTTTTCCGCCAGGAGCGCCTGCTCCACGGGGTTGAACGGTCCGCCGCCTTGCCCGCCGCCCGCCGAACCTCCGGCGCCGACGTTCGCGATAGCGACCGCAGCGAGGATAAAGACGAGGTCGCTGAAGAAGATGTAAATGGCGTTTGAGACGATCGTCAGCGCTGCCAGCAGCATGAGGATTTTTTTTCTGCCGTAGCGATCGGACAGGAAACCCCAGACCGCCGTAAGAATCGCCCCGCTGGCGTAGGCAACCGAGTGAACGATCCCGATGACGACGGTAGAATAACCGAGCCGGTTTAAATAGATGGCGAAGACGACGTTCAGATAAGAAAAAGCAAAGGCCCTGACCCCTCGGGACGCCATGATGAGTTTCACATCCCGATGTGTGCTGTTGAACATTGAGAGAAGCGAGCGTTTAGCGAATCTTGAGCGCCTTGAATCTTTCCCGTTCGAGATCCAGCTCGGTTTTTATTCCGATCGCGTGCAGCGCGTCGTTCGCTTCTTCCAGCGACGAGCTCTCTTTCACCGCCTGCGCCGGACGCGACAGTGTCTCAAAAAGAATAGTAGAGGACAAGAAAAAAGTCAGAGTCGTGAGCGGCGTAAGTTTCACTCTTCGTTGGTCCTGGCGGATTCCCCGCTCGCCCCAGGCGCCGCGCGCGCACTCGACGGGGATCGCGCTGGCCTCGGTCTGCACGCTTTTGATGACCCCTTCCAGCTCCGCAGTCACTTGCGAAGTGAGAGCCCAGGCGCCTAGCAGCCCGCCGGCCTTCGCCATTCGGCTGAGGGCGCGTTCGATCTCTTCCACCGTCAGCTCGCCGTCGCTGCCATAGCCGAACATCGACCACAACGTCGGCTGGCCGCGCCGTTCCAACTCTGCGTAGGCTGCGAGCATGATCGAGTCCGCCAGCGGGCTGCGCAGGCCCGGCTCTGCTCCTTGTGCGAGAGAGTCGCCGCCAACGTCCACGCCGACGAGAAGGTCCGCCTTGAATTCTATCAGAGCGGCTTGCAAGCCTTCGACGACACCCTTCACGCCGCCGTTGATGTCGATGAGCAAAATCTCTTGCCCCAGGAAAGCCGCCATTCTCGACTCGGCGAAATAGACGCCGGTTTTGGTTTTGCTTTCGGCGTTCGCCAGCCAGGCGTAGCGATGGAGCGCGCGCACTTGTTCGACTTCATCCAGTGAGCGCGGGCCGGGAACCGGATCGTAGACCGAGCGCTCCCACGAGAGACCGCCGAGATGGAATTTAAGCCCGCAGAATTCGAGAAAACGCGCGGTGGCGAGAGCGCCGACGACATCGCCGCCGCCGCCGACGCCGATGACCAGCGCGCGGGAAGAGGAGCGGATCAACGATTCGAGGGAATGCAGAGTTGTCGGGCTCGACGGCATTATACGTTTTCTAATTTGCTTTTAAAAAGAACGCAAACGGAGAGGGGATAAGCTCTTGACACGACTCCAACCACGGCGTATTTGACACATGCGCTACCTACGTGTGTTACCACGCGCAGCCGAAGCTCATCCCGGACCATTTACGACAGCCAGTGCTTTGGCAGGGGGAGGCGCCATGATCTCGGGCCAAGCATTTAGAGCCTTTTTGCTGACAAGCCTGGTTTTACTTATCTCAAGTGATTCCCAAGCCAAGTCTAAGTCTAACTGGAAAACATCGACCGTCGGCAAAGGGGGTTCCTACTCTTCTATCGCCGTCGATGGTTCCGGCCGACCCCACATAAGTTACCTCGATGACTCCAATCCCTCGAACTATGTTCTCAGGCACGCGTTCTTGAACGGTAAGAAATGGACTGTAGAGACGGTCGACTCCGGTGACGTGGGTTGGTGGTCCTCAATAGCTATCGACTCCTTGGGGCATATTCACATAGCGTATCACGCGGATAAGCCAACTTCTTCGCTGAAGTACGCGCACTTTGATGGAGTAGCGTGGAATATTACGACAGTGGCTGCTGGAGGCTTCTCCAACGCGATAGCGGTAGATTCTCAGAATCGCCCTCACATCAGCTATGTAGACGACAGCCTAGACCTTAATTACGCAACGCATGACGGGAGCAACTGGGTGATTATCCCGATCGTCGGTAACGCGCTCTGGTTTGGCGATACCTCGATAGCGCTAACTTCATCAGACAAAGTTCACATAAGCTTTAGCGACCAGAGCTTGCCCCGTGGACTTTTCTGGGCCACAAACATTACGGGGGTTTGGGAAGTGAGCCAAGTGGGCGATGGGAGAGGTTCTTCGCTTGCGCTCGACAGCTCCGATAATCCTCACATCCTATATCAGCTGGAGAACACGGAGCTGAGGTACTCCTCGTATAGCGGCGGAAGCTGGGTGACTGAGACCCTGATTGTCGGACTGGTAGATTCCCCCTCGCTTGCCCTCGATGCCTCGGATCTTCCGCATATATGTTTCGGACTTTCCGTGGGTGCGCAGGTTCTATTGTATGCTCATTTTGATGGATTGGCGTGGCCCGCTCAGGTCGTATCTAAACGAAACTCCGGGTTTGACACATCGATAGCATTGGATTCGTCGGGGCTTCCCAGTTTGAGTTTCCGACAACCGGGCAAAAAGTCGGATTCACTCGGTTACGCCAAATTCATGTAGTAGGCGAATCCGCCTAGAGCCTGAAGGGGATGAAAAGCTAGAAATCATCGAAGTCGCTCCACCACCTGTATCCAAGGAACTAAAAAAGCGCGGGTCCTACTTCAGCAGAAAAGTGTATGAAACTGATCCCCTTACCTGCCCCAAGTGCCATGGGGAGATGCGGATCATCGGTTTCGTCGACCAGCCAGAGGTAATTAAAAAAATTCTTCAACGCTTAGGCTTATGGGGAGAGTCCCACGCCCCGCCTGAGAGAAACCAAAGGAAAAAAGAGATCACCTTTGACCTTTCCTACGGTTCGATAAACTCACCGTCCCGAGGAAGATCGAGGGACAGCCAGCTAATTTAAAAGCCTTCTATCCCACTCGGGGAGGAGATGTCCAGCCCTGTCTCAAAGCTGCCTCCGAGTTGACATAACAGCTCGTTATCTAATACTCTCTGCCCCAAAATGGGGTACGGGCGCTAGCCTAATTTCTCAGTCAGCCCCTTGAGGCATTGGGGCGCGGGCTGGCAAGGGTCATCAAGGGCAAATTCGAGTTCTCGGCAGCTGAAACTCAAAAGGAACTTCCTATCACTTAAGTTCGGAATGCATCACGGGCCGTGATGCGTCGCGAGCGGACTGCTCTCGGACAAAGCCATCATCTGCCGTGCAAGACCCTCGATGAGATCATTTCGTTTTTGCTTTAGTTCAGGCTCATCCCATAGATTTCTCATCTCCGCCGGATCGTTCGCTAGATCGTAAAGCTCGCCCCAGTCCACGCCCTGATAAAGCGTTAACCGGTAGTCGCGGGTCATCAACGTCCTGGCTCTGAAGTTATTGTCAAACCCCATATAGCCGCGCCGCTGGTGTTCTTCGATGACTAACGAATCATGACCTGTCTCTTTCCCTTCTACAGCGGGTAGAAGACTTTCGCCTTGCATCCCATTGGGACCTTCCAATTCCGCTCGGTGGAGAATGGTCTTCGCCAAGTCCAGAGTGCCGCAGAGATGGGAATTGACCACGCCGGGATTCCGAGCAGCCGGATCTGCCCAGATGAACGGGACGCGGACGAGCCCCTGGTAATGGAGCGCACCTTTGAGTAACAGCTGATGATCGCCCATAAAGTCGCCATGGTCCGAATTAAAGATCACCACTGTATCTTCAGCGAGCCCGAGTGCTTTGAGGCGAGCGATGATTCGACCAATAGCGTCGTCAATCATGGTAATCATTCCGTGGGTTAAGGCGATAGCCTCACGTGTCTCCCGCTCAGTAATCGCAAAAACTCGCTGACCGTCTCGGTTGCTGCGGCCCAGTTCCCGTTCATCATAGAGCTTGCGAAGATGCGAAGGGATCGGACGTTCCGCTGAATTAAAGGAAAGCGGTAGGGAAACAGACCTTGGATCATACATATTCCAATACTTTCCCGGCGGCGTAAAAGGGTGGTGTGGATCGGGAAACGAACACTGAATGAAAAACGGCTTACTGTGGGAATTTGCGTGCCGCTCTAGAAACGCGATTGTTCTCTCAGCGACATAGGAGGTCGGATAAAGTTCTTCCGGTATTCGCGTGCGCCAGGCTTGCGGCGCCACATAATCGTTTCCTGGCAGCTGATTCTTTGCCCCGCGCAATGAATCGGGATCCGAATGGCGCGCTTTGAGCCACCTCTCATAATGTCCTACAGCTTTGTCGGCGTGCCCAATGGCGAGTTCCACATGACTGAAACCGTAGTAGGGCAGACTCGGCTCGAAATCGGGTTCGTTGTGCCAAGTCGAGGGGAGCTCCTGATCGTAGCGGCCATGCTGGGTCAAAGTGTTGTCCGCCTCGCGCAAGTGTTCCGGAGGCATGAGGCGGTTGGGGCTCCGTTCGGGCATGCCGACCACGGGAATATTGCCATTTATGCTTTGCAGGTGGCATTTGCCGATCAGCGCGGTTTCATAGCCGGAAGCGCGCATGACATCGACGAAGGTCGTCGCGGTTAACGAAAGCGGGATGCCATTCTGGCGCACGCCGTGCAGCGACGGCATTCGCCCGGTCATGAACGTTGCTCGGTTGGGCATGCAGATAGGAGTCGCGGTGTAGAAGCGTTCGAAGCGCGCGCCCGATGCAGCGAGACTATCGATATTAGGGGTTTGCACGAGGGGATTGCCGTAGCAACCTAAATGATCGGCGCGGTGCTGATCGGTCATGATAAACAAGAAGTTGGGTCTCTTCATTGGCGTTCCCAGTATGCTCTGCGCCTTCGCCTGTGCGCCTGCTAAAAATCTAAGAAGAGATCTTTAACCCCGTCGCTCACCTTTGACCCTTCCTACGGTTCGATAAACTCACCGTCCCGAGGAAGATCGAGGGACAGCCAGCTAATTTAAAAGCCTTCTATCCCGATCGGGGCGTAGATGTCCAGCCCTGCCTCAAAGCTGCTCCGAGTTGACTTAGAGCCGCAGGAGACTTCGGGAAGTGCGTTCGGTGATCGCTTTAATGCGTGCCGGATCGGATTGTTGTTCGATCAATGGTAGCGTCTTTTCGACAGCGCCAAGCCCGCCGCAGTAGTCCGATCCGAACACGATCCGGTTTTCTCCGAGATTCTCTAGGAGAAACCTGAACGCGAGCGCGCCGACGACATCGCCGCCCCCGCCGACGCCGCTCACGAGCGCGCGGGAGGAAGAGCGGATCCGGGTCTCGAGTGAGATTGGAGTCATCGGTCCAAAGAATATGGAAAAGTTTCTAGGCGATAATTTTCACGAAGTCCGGCACGCCCCGGCTTAGCGGCACGCTGCGTCATCGCCGCCCGCCCGAACGGCAACCTCGTAGAGTTTCGCCACGTTGCCGCTGGTGTCGTACGCCGATGCCAGAATGCTGGTTCGTTCCGAATCGGACATTACATTAAACATCCCGAGAAGGCCCGTGCGAACCGCGCCTGCTCCTGGCCGCGTCAGCCGGATCATCAATAGTTCGCTGAAGCCCTCCAATCGCTTGATCTCCCAGGACGACTCGGGCGCGTCGGGGCCGACGATGATCGACTCCGGCACTATTCGGCCGTTCGCCACCCGGATGCTGGCCAGGCCGACGCCGCCGGCATCTCCGACGCTGAGCACAAAACGCGCCGGGAACGCGCGGAATTTGGCGCAGGCGTCCTTGCGTTGGATTGCTTCGTCGCTGGCAAAGGTGGGATTGCCGGCCGCGCCGAGGGCGGTGAGGACGATCTTCGGTGGCGTCGAGTCGACCACGGTCTGTACCGACCGGCTACAGGCTTCCGTCCCGATCACGGCCAGTGCCAGAAGCATCGCCCGCGTCCCATGCATGGCCGCCATCGATTAGAGGCCGAGGAGATTTCGCGAAGTGCGCTCGGTGATGGTCTTGATGCGCGCCGGGTCGGGCTGGTCTTCGATCACCGGCAGCGCCTTTTCGAGCGCGCCGAGCCCGCCGCAGTAGTCCGAGCCGAACACGATCCGGTCCTCTCCCAGAGTATCGAGGAGGAATCTGAATGTGCGCGCGTCCACGCCGGCGGTGTCGATCCAAAAGTGTTCCAGCAGAATATCCGAATAGCGCTGCTCGCCTTTGGGCCCTTTGTGTTTCCAGAACAGACGGTGGAGCAGGAGCGGGAGCCCGCCGCCGCCGGTACGGATGACGATTTTCAGATCCGGATGGCGGTCGAATAGGCCGCTCGCGATCATGCGCACGGCGCACTCGCAGACCGCGGCGTCGGCGATGACGCTGTAAATCACCCCCGCGCCCTCGTCTTCCAGCCGTCGTAGAGTCGGATCGCTTGCCGCCGTCGCCCCGTGGAGAAAGATGGGAAGCTTCAGCGCGGCGATTTTC
This sequence comes from uncultured Syntrophobacteraceae bacterium, assembly GCA_964572145.1. Lineage (GTDB taxonomy): Bacteria > Desulfobacterota > Binatia > UBA9968 > UBA9968 > JAJPJQ01. The sequence goes on along the minus strand of CAZNES010000036.1, from coordinate 6,221 downwards.
GCAAAGAGCGGGTCAGCCTCCGGCGCGTCCAGGACAAAACCGCCGTCGGTTTTGGGATAAAGCAGCACGGCGCGAAAGCCTTTGCCGGCTTTGCGCTCCATCTCACGGATTGAGCCGGGAATATCTTTCAGCGAAAGGGTCATCACGCCGAAGAGCCGGTCGCGGTGCGGCGCGATGCGCTCGGCGATGATGTCGTTGGACTTCCGGACAATTTCCATCGCCTGAGCGGCGGGAAAGCGGTCGGCGTAAACTCCCGCGCCCTGGCAGACGAGCTGAACGTCGATGCCCGCGGCGTCCAGCTCGCGCACGCGCTGGGCAAAATCCGGCGCGTCGTATTTGTCCGCGGAGGGCGCCTTGCCCGTCAGCCGGACAAAATCTTCCGCCAGCTCCGGCGGTGTGTGGTGCGAGTGCCAGTCGATCAGCGAAGCCATAGCTTTATGACTCGCGCAAATCCGCCAGAGGACGGATCAGCCTCGGGCTGAGACGCAAAGGCCGCCAAGGTTCGGATAACTAAGTAAGAAGAGACTTCCTTTGCGTGCTTGGCGTCCCTTCGGCTTCGCTCAGGACAGGCTTGGCGCGATAACATTTTTTAGTCCTACGGTTGGGAGTTTACGCCGGAGGAATTTCCAAATTGTAAAGCTTCGCGACGTTCGTGCACACGAGCTTGGCGCGCTTCTCCGCCGGCAGGTACCCGAGATCGCGCTGGATCACTTTGCGCGAGTTAGGCCAGGTCGAGTTCTCGTGCGGGAAGTCGTTCGACCACATGCAGTTATCCGCGCCCCACCACTCGAGGCAGCGCCCGCCCACCGAGTCGTTGAAGAACGTCGCGTAAATCTGCCGCTTAAAATATTCGCTCGGGTCCTTGTCTATGGGCGGCGGATTGCGGTCGCGAAAGCGGCGATAATAATAATCCCACTGCTGCAAGAGGAACGGCAGCCAGCCGATCTCGGCCTCGACGACGACGATCTTGAGCCCGGGATGGCGTTTGAGAATGCCGTAAAAAATCAGCTCGAAGAGCGCGTTGGCATTGTCGAGGAGCTTCAAGTTGACGCTGCCGCGATAATGCTCGACGCCCTTTCTGCGATTCGGATCTTTGAAATAGCTGTGGCCGGTCAAGATGTGCAGGCTGATCGGCATGTCCATTTCCTCGGCCGCCGCCCAGAACTTGTTGTAATGATCCGAGTAAAAGGGGAGATCGGGGTGCGGCACCTGCCAGATGGTGACGCCCTTCAAGCCGGCTTTCTTGCAGCGAGCCATTTCTTGGATGCCGTTGTCCGCGTCGTAAAGCGGGATCGTGGCGCTGCCGACGAGCCGCTTGGGCGCGACCTTGCAGTAATCGATCAACCAGTCGTTGTAAACGCGGAAGCACGCTTCCTGCATGCGCGCGTCGTCGAGGGCGAAGAGGGTCAAGGCAAGGGTCGGGTATAGAACCTCGGCGCTGAGACCGTCGGTTTCCATCTCGCCGATCCGCGCGTTCGGGTCCTGGCCGCCCGGATGCTTCTGAAACCCTTCGCCGACCGGGAGGGGTGTGAAACGGGGCGCGCGCTCTCGAAAGGATGCCGGCACCCCCTTTTCCCATAGGTCATGCGGCTCCATCACGTGGGAGTCCGCGGAAATCAATATTTCATGGCCGTTGGTCGTGCTCTCGTTCATAGTAAGCCTCCTTGAGCGGCACTGCGCTCATTTTTTCTTATGCTTGCAAATTAGTCCAGAGGAACGAAGCTGTCAATCTATGCGACTCAATACGTCAAGCGCCTCCGGATTGATCACGCTGACCGGGTTTCCGTCCATGAAGCTTAGAATGTTTTCCATGGCATGCTGGTAACGCTCGGAGAGAATCTCCACGGTCGCGTAACCCCGGTGCGGCAGGAGCACGACGTTGTCGAAACCACGAATGGGATGCTCCATCGCGAGCGGCTCTTCGTCGTACACGTCGAGTCCCGCGCCGCCGAGCCGGCCGCTTCCGAGCGCGTCCAGCAGCGCGGCCTCCGAGACGATAGGTCCGCGCGCCGTGTTGATGAGGATCGCTCCCGGCTTCATCAGCGCGAACTCCTTCGCGCCGATCATGCCGCGCGTTTGCGGGTTCAACGGGACGTGGATGGTGACGATATCCGACTCGCGCAAAAGTTTGTCGAGCGATACCGCCTCGGCGCCGGCTTGGCGCGCGCGCTCCGCCGTCAAAGTTCTTCCCGTCGCGAGAACGCGCGCTTTGAAGATGTTAGCGATGCGAGAAATCTGTGTTCCGATTCGACCCAGTCCCACAATACCGAGAGTTTTGCCTTCGAAAAGACGCCCGGCGACCGCGGGCCAGCGCTCGGTGCGCATTCTTCGATCGACTTCCGGAATGCGCCGCAGCACGGAGAAAATGAGAGCCGTGGTCAGCTCGACGGTGGAATTTCCCGTGTCGGTCGGCGTCACCGATATGGCGACGCCCCGTTTGTTCGCTGTGGCGACGTCGATGTGGCCCATCGTCCGTCCCATCTGCGCGATGAGCTTCAACTGCGGCGCCAGGGAAAACTGTTTTTCACCGAAGCGCGTCCGCTCGCGCACGAGCAGGACGGCGTGCGCGCCCGCGAGCGCGCGGCCAAATTCGGCGTCGCTCTCCAACTTCTGGGTAAAAACTTTTACTTCAGCGCGCTGCTTGAGGTTTTGACAAGCGGGCACCCCGCCGGCAATTCCTTCATAGTCGTCCAGGACGGCGACTCGAAACGCTTCGGATTTTGTCTCGGCCATAGTTACCTCGCAGCTTCTTGTCAGGCGAAATTTACCACACGACGATTAAGCCTGCCAGGAGGCGATGTACATTCCCGCCCCGGAACCGCCGGCGAAGAAGGTGTCTATACTGCGCATGCAATTTAGAAGTCAGACTTCTAATTTGCAACGATGCCGGGGGTGGGGGTGACGTGTGCGCCTCCGGCAATTTCAGTAGTAATCCAAAAAATTTTTGAGCAGCTTCTTCCCTTCTTCCGTCAGGATCGATTCGGGATGGAACTGCACGCCTTCGATCGGGTAGCTCTGGTGCCGCACGCCCATGATGACGCCGTCGGAAGTGCGGGCGCTGACGGTGAGCTCGGGCGGGCAGGTCGCCGGATCGATCACAAGTGAATGGTAGCGCATGGCGGAAAAAGGATTTTTTATCGATTGAAAGACGGTCTTGGAATCGTGGAATACCTCGGACAACTTGCCGTGCATGAGCGACGGCGCCCGGACGATCGCGCCGCCGAAGGCCGCGCCGATCGACTGGTGGCCGAGGCAGACTCCCAGGATCGGAGTCTTCGCGCCGAAGCGCCGTATCACGTCGCAGGAAATTCCCGCCTCCTTGGGCGTGCACGGTCCGGGGGAGATGACGATTTTTTCCGGCTGGAGAGATTCGATCTCCTCCAGCGTGATCTTGTCGTTCAGGTAAACTTTAACGTCTGCTCCAAGCTCTCCAAGATAATGGAAGAGGTTGTAGGTGAACGAATCGTAGTTGTCGATGAGAAGAATCATGTCGGCTCAAATAAAAAGCCACGAGCCGAGATTCTTCGCTACGCTCAGAATGACACGTGACAGAATGTCATCCTGAACGAAGTGAAGGATCTCTCCCTAAGTAGCCCGTTACTCAACGTTTTACCTTTTACTTTTTCCTTTCTTCTGCTTCCAGCTCTCTGCCAGTTCGATCGCCTTTAGCATCGCGCGCGCCTTATTCAGCGTCTCCTGATATTCCATCTCGGGGTCCGAGTCCGCCACGATCCCGGCGCCGGCGTGAATGAAGGCCTTCTTGCCCTGCATTAGGATCGTGCGGATGACGATGCAAGTGTCCAAATTGCCGTTGAAGCTGAAGTAGCCGATGGCGCCGGCGTAAAGGCCGCGCTTCTCCGGCTCGAGCTCGCTGATGATCTGCATCGCCCTGATTTTCGGCGCGCCCGAGACGGTGCCCGCCGGGAAGCTCGACACGAAAAGATCGAAGGCGCTTTTTCCCGGCGCCAATTTTCCGCGCACGTTGGAGACGAGATGAATGACGTGAGAATAGCGCTCGATCACCATCAACTCGTTGACCTCCACCGTGCCGACCTCGGCGACGCGGCCCACGTCGTTGCGTCCCAGATCCACCAGCATGATGTGCTCGGCTCTTTCTTTCGGGTCCGAAAGCAGGTCGGCTTCGAGCGCCCGCTCCTCGGCCGGCGTGCCGCCCCGGCGGCGCGTTCCGGCGATAGGGCGCAGCTCGATCGTGTTGCCGGTGAGCCGGACCATCGTTTCGGGCGAGGAGCCGATCACTCTCAGCCCTTCCAGCTCCAGGTAGTACATATAAGGAGAGGGGTTGATGAGCCGGAGCGCCCGGTAAATCTCGAACGGGTCCGCCTCGGTCCGCGTCTCCAATCTCTGGCAGAGAACCGCCTGGATGATGTCGCCGGCTTCGATATAACGCTTGGCCTTGCGCACCGAGGTCTTGAACGCTTGCGGCGTTACGTTGGAGCGGAATTTTTTCTCCCGTCCGCCAACGCCTATCTCTCTGGCCTCTGTCTTTCTCGCCTTGCGCTCCAGCGAAGAAATCAGCCGGCGGATTCGAGCGAAGGCCGCGTCATAGGTTTGGCGGAGATTTTTCTTGCCGTCGATCCGCGCGTTGTCGATCACTTTGATCGTGTGCTTGAGATTGTCGAACGCGACCAGGGTCTGGACGAAGATAAAAAAGATCTCGGGCATTCCATGCGCGTCGCTCTTGCTGTTTGCGATCCCATGCAATTGCTCCACCGCATCGTAAGCGACGTAGCCCAGCGCGCCGCCGAAGAACGGCGGCACTCCGTCCACGGCAACCGGACGATATTCTTTAAGCAGTTCCTGTAAGAGCCGCAACGGCTCATCCGCCGTGAGATTTTTCTTCTTTCCTTCTGCGACGATTTCGACCTTCTTTCCCCGCGACTTAAAGACCAGATGGGGCCGCGTCCCGAGAAAGGAATAGCGCGCCCAGCGCTCGTTGCCCTCGACGCTCTCCAGCAGAAACGAGTAGCGGTCGCGCTCCAGCCGTTTGAAAAACGACAGCGGCGTATCGAGGTCCATGAGCAGCTCCTGGTAAACCGGGATCAGGTTTCCCTTTTTCGCCAGGCGCGAAAATTCTTCGAAAGACGGATGAAACATTTTCTCCTCAAAAACAAAAAGGCCATAGGACGTCTGCCTATGGCCTTTTTTCAAATCACAATGGAAAGTCGGAGCTAGCCAAGCGGCAGACGCGGAAAAATATTCCTGCGCCACCACGTCGAGCCATTCAGGTTTTTCTCCCGCCGAATCATGGCCAATTTGTAACCCAATTGGCGGTTGGGGTCAAGGGACGGTCACTCGCGTTGTTTTTCGGCCTGGTGATTTTTCTAACGCTAGCGATCAGGCGCGCCGCTTTTCGGCGGCGCCTGCATGCCGAAGTTAGATTGTGTTTGCACGCCAGCGAGATGGCCACCCACTCCAGTCAAATCGGTCATCGTATCCAACCACCGAGCGTGCCATGTCCTCAACCATTTTTTCGATGTCCTCAACCACGTTACCGCTGCAAATGACGTTCACGATCGTTCCGCCCGTGCCGGGGCCGTGAGGCTCGGAGTGCGCGCGGTGCCATCTGAAGCGCGAAGCGATCAACTGAGAGAAGAACCGCTGAGCATCGTTGCCGAAGCTTCCGCGGGGATAGAATCCAGCAAGCGTGACGAGTACACCCTGGAGCGCGTCGATGTAGTCGTAGGACGCTTGGACCATAGTAGCCGTTACGCCGGTATCCCATTCGGCCTGTGCTTTCTTCCGCAACCCCGACCGTAGATCTGGTAGCGACTGGACGTAGGCGAGGATGGCATCCGCGCGGTCTTTAGAGTAGGGAACTGTTTCGACTCGCCCCTCCGAGAAGGCGACCACGGGCCCAACCATCTTTTCGACCGCCACACGGTCTGCGGCATCTCGACGGCGGATGACGCTCGTTAACCATTCCTCACGGTACTTGATCACCAGCGTGTCGGTGAGCTTCCGACTAAAACCGCCGCTCACCTGCGTTTGGTTGTGACACTCAAGACACAGCACGGCGAGATTCGCGGGCGTGTTGTTGCTCGGGTCTTCATCGATGTGATGGACCTGTACGGCCTTGCCACGCTCCCGACAAACGCAGCAAGTGGAGTCCGATGCGAACATTACATCCGCGGCAAGGTCAGAAGGGAATGGGGTCAGACATAACAATCATTACAATCTATCAACTTCTCTCCGTCTGCCGC
>CAZNES010000035.1:0-37044 GCA_964572145.1 uncultured Syntrophobacteraceae bacterium | reverse complement strand
GAAAAACCCGAAATCGGCGAGTACGCTGCCTAAAAGGAGAATCAGAACCGCTGAGACGAGGAGGTTTGTTCTCACGATGAGCTCTCGCTTGAAGACTGGGACCGAAGGCTGTTTGTAGAGCCAAGCGCGACCTGTCCGTTGTTCAGGGTCAGAATGTGGTCTCCGAAGTCTCGTAATCCCACTCGATGCATGCTCATCAAAAAAGTTATTTTCTCCTGGGCCGCCGCCCGGCGCATACGCTCTAGAATCTCCGAAGCCAACTCGAGATCGAGATCGGAGACAAACTCGTCGGCCAGCACGACCTGCGGGTGCTGCACCAGCGTGCGGGCGATCGCGACCCGCTGGCGCTCGCCGCCGCTCATGCGAAAGACCATCTCGGATCCTTTGTGGCCGATGCCCATCAGATCGAGCGCCGCTCGGGCCTGTTCGATTTCCTGGCGCGGGAAGAATCCCAACAAGGTTTTCCCGTGCCCGCAGCGTCCGAGAGCGCCCATCAGGACGTTCTCCATGGCGGTAAGATTGCGAACGAGCCCCAGTTGCTGTGGAATATAACCGATGAGCGAGCTTAGCTTTTTTTGGTTTTGCCGCTCAATCGCATGATTCAGCACCGCGACGTGTCCGTGCTGCGGCTTGATGATCCCCGCCAGGACTTTGAGAAGGGTGGTTTTTCCGGACCCCGACGGTCCCATGAGCATCGTGAGCTTGCCCCGAGGCAGGGCTAGAGAAACGTCTTTTAAGACCCACGCCTCGTCGTGGTAGGCGAAGGAGATGTCGTCGGCGCGGAGCGCGATGTCGTTGCTGTCGATCCCGCTCACAAGCGCTCCATGTATTTGAGCCGCGCTAATTTGAGGTAGTGAGTCAAAGGTCCCAAGTGTTCGGCTGTGGTCGTCGGCTTAAACCCGACGAAGAGGCTCGAGATGAACGAGCGCATCATGTCCCGGTGCTCCGGCTGGCTCAATTTTGTGATCGCCTGGACGACTCTGGCGCGCAGCGGGTCCTTCAGCTCCTTGCTGAGAACCACGGCGTGCGACGGGATAGGTCCCTGCTGCTCGAGCACACGAGTGGAACTCAGCACCTCGTTGTAGAGTTTCTCCGGCACGTCGCCGGCGATGATCGTCACGTCCACCTGTCCTTGTTTCAGCGCCTGCCAGCATTGCGCATAGCCGCCGCCGAAAATGATGTCCTTAAAGAAGGTTTTGGGATCCGCCTCCTTGCCTTCGGGCGTCTGTAAAAGGTTCAATTCCGCCAAACGGCCCATCGGCGCCACGTAGCCGGAGGTCGAAATGGGACTTGGAAAACAAGCGGTCTTGCCCTTCAAGGATTGAAGGTTCTGGTGCGGTGAATTGGACGGCACGACCCAGTAGGAAAAATAATATGGCGCCTCGACCTTTTCTTTCCCGTGAAGCACCTGCCGCACTTCCGCCAGCGCGATGTCGGCGCCGCCCAATTGCGCGGCCAGTAGGGCCGGCCACGCCGACATAAACGCAACGTGTGCGTGACCGAAGCGCAAAGATTCGACTACGGCGGCAAAGCTGGTCGGGACGTAGATTTCCACTTTGGTCTTTTCTCCGAGATTTTGCTCGAGAAACTTCTGCAGAGGTTTGGATTTGGTCAACATCTCGTCGCTCGAGAGCGTCGGCTGGATCGCGATCACGACACGTTCCTGCGCGGGAAGTTTTTGCGGTAGGAGAAAAGCAGAGACGAACACTCCAACAAAACCGACTTTCCAAATGGTTTCGGCTAAACGGCTCATGATATCCACCTCCCTTGACCTCGCCGACCGACTAAACTAAGATCAGCGGTATCGATACTGTTCGTATTGGGCCATCGAATTAGTTAGTTTCACTGAACTAATAACATTCGCATACACTAACAAAAAAAGATTGTCAACTCTATGGAGAACGCCAAGATTACTCCGGCCGCCGAGGATTACTTGAGGACCATCTTTGTCCTGGGCGAGGAAATCCAGCCGGTGATCGCGGCGCGGGTTGCCGACGATATGGGGGTTTCCCCTTCGACAATGGTTATGACGCTCAGGCGGTTAGAGGGCCAGGGCTATCTCACGGTCGAGCGTCGAAAGGAGATACACCTCACGCCCAAAGGAAAAAAGGTCGCTGAAGGAATCCTCCGGCGCCATTTTCTTACAGAAAGGCTGTTGACCGATATCTTAGGTATGGATTGGGTCAAAGCGCATCAGGAAGCGCATCGTCTGGAACACGCGATTTCGGCCGAAGTCGAAGAAAAATTGGCCAAGCTGCTGCGCCATCCCAGCACCTGTCCTCATGGAAATCGCATCCCGGGGGAGGGGTCCGGTTCCCGCCGGAAGGAAATGCCGCTGCATCAGGTAATGGCTGGAAAAGAAGTGGTCATGGAACGCATCACCGAAGGCGGGGAAAGAGACGCACGGTTGCTCGGCTTCATGCAAGACCATCACCTTTTTCCAGGCGCGAAGATTCAGGTCCTGGAAGTGGCGCCCTCACTCGGAATCATGAGTCTCAGAGTCGGGAAGGATGAATTCTCCCTCGGCATCGAGGCGGCAAAGAAGATTCGAGTGGCGTAGAGTTTCTTTAGTCGGCGGGGGAATCTGCGACTTTGCGTGAAGCTAGGATGTTGACGAGATCTCGGATTTTCTTTCGTAAAGTTCGGCGGCCAGGAACTCTACCTGGTCGGCTATGGGAGCGTCGCGGTCCAGGATAATGAGATCGCGCCCATTCAGCCGGCAGCAGCCGCTGTGCGCGTGGTAGCCGACTTCTCTTAACAATTTTTCCTTCCGGACCTCTATGTTCATTCGGCCGGCCAACTCTACAAGTTCTTCCAGCACGGCATCTTTGGTTTTTTTTGGCGCTCCCATTTCTCTCCTTATGAGCTATTATTATCGCCGATTTCCGGGCTCGTGTAAACCAAAAATAAGCTCCTTGCAAAAAACCAGCGCCTTGGTATGTTGTCCCCGAACTACCGGCGGAAGCATCCGGAGGGAAGATGATCAGGAATATCTTGGTTCCTCTCGATGGTTCGGATCACTCCAAATCGGCGCTTGAATACGCGCTTTGGATGACGGAAAAGTTCGGCGGCATGCTTTTCGGTCAGCATGTCATCGACATGGTCTCGATCGAGGGGACTTTCTTCCATGATATTTCCGGCTCTTTGGGCTTCGAGCCGTACTTGGATTTTTCGACGAAGATGCGCGAGGTGCTGGAGGAGAGAGGCAAAACGATTCTCGATGAGTTCAGCCGGCGCTCGACCGAGAAGGGAATACGGCATGAATCCTTCTTGGACATGGGAATCATCCCCAATGAAATCTGTGAGCGCGCCAAGACGGCGGATTTAGTCGTGTTGGGCCACCGCGGCATTAATGAGGAATTTTCCACCGGCCTGTTGGGCGGAACCGCCGAGAGCGTAACCCGAAGATCTCCGCGCCCGGTTTTCGTATCGACGAAAAATTTTAAGCCGATCGAGCGTCCCTTACTTGCGTACGACGGCAGCCAGAGGGCCAGCTCGGCGATGGAATCCGCGGCGGAATTTTGCGTTCAGCTTCATTTGCCTCTCACGGTCCTTCATGTCCCGAAAGACGAAAAACTGGGCGAACAGATTCTCCAAAAGGCGCGCACGTACTTGGGATCTTATGGAATCGAGGCGCGCTATGAGCTCGCACGTGGCTACCCTGAACAAAAAATCGTGGACTACCTGGTCAACTTCAACTACGACCTGCTCTTCATCGGAGCGTATGGCCATCGCCGGATCATAGAAATGGTTTTGGGCAGCGCGACGGAGTACGTGCTCCGGAAAAGCCCGTGCCCGGTTTTTCTCAACCGCTAGGCCGATGAAAAAGGCCCATCTACTGCGTTATGCTCGGCCCGCTTCGCGTCAACGTACTGGAAAAGTACACCTCCGCTCGCGGACCTTCGCACGCCTTGTATCTGGGATCTTTTTGATCGGCCTCTGAAGAGAGTTTTTGAAGATGAAATTCCTGGCTGCCGCCATCCAGATGCTGGCCTCGGACGACAAGGAGGCGAACCTGCGCGAAGCCGAAGCCGGTGTTCGCGAAGCGGCGTCGAGAGGCGCGCAAGTGATCGCGCTGCCCGAGGTGTTCAACTGGCGCGGCGATAAGGCGGACGAGAAAAAGAACGCCGAGCCCCTTTCAGGCCGGACTGCCGACGTTATGGCTAGCCTAGCGCGTGAGCTGCGGATTTATCTCCTTGCCGGCTCGTTTCTCGAAGACATACCCGAAGTCAAGAAATCGTATAACACCAGCCTCTTCTTCTCTCCCGACGGCAATCCGATCGCGCGCTATCGCAAGATCCATCTCTTCGATGTTGCCATTGAGCGGGGCGTCTCGACGTTGGAATCGGAGACGCGTCAGCCCGGGGCGGAAGTGATTGTCGCCGAGACCGAATTCTGTCGAATGGGACTGACGATTTGCTACGATTTGCGCTTCCCGGAACTCTATCGTTCGTTGGTCGGCAAGGGTGCTCAGGTCATCTTCGTGCCGGCGGCGTTCACCGCATTGACCGGCGAAGCCCACTGGGAGCCGCTCATGCGCGCGCGCGCCATAGAAAATCAAGTTTACATCATCGCGCCGGATCAGCTCGGCCACAATCCGAAGAGCTTCGCGACCTATGGAAATTCGATGATCGTAGATCCCTGGGGAAGGATTCTCGCGCGGGCGCCCGACGTGCCTGCCGTCATTACGGCCGAAATCGATCTCGCCTATCTCGCGAAAGTGCGGGCGGAGCTTCCCGCGTTGTCTCATCGTAAACTGTCTTGAAACCCCGAGCTGTCTGACGCTTTCGTCGTTCTAAGTCCGCCGTCTCGAAGCGGCGACTCATTTTTTATGCCCATGGCATAAAGTTTGGATGAATAGAAAACAATGCTGACTTTAGCTCTCTGTCTCATATTCGTTGTCGTGCTTTTAGGCCCTTTCCTCAACCGGAAGATAGAAGGAAATCTGGAGGCGTTCCTCTTTGCGATGGGAATTGTGAGCGCTACGGTCTCCAGCGCGTGGAGCTCCCATCTCGTGAAGGAGGGATTCATTGCGCCGATCGAAATCACGCTTGCCGTGCTGGGCGCCGGTGTCATCTTTCACTATCTGCGAAGTTCTCTCGACCGAGGAATGGGGCGTCTGTTGATAACTATCCCGCTTCCCGTGATCGTCTTCTCGGGAATTGTGATCCTCGGACTGCTCTCCAGCGTTATTTCCGCCATTATTGCCGCGCTTCTTTTGGTCGAATTTATCAACGTCCTCCGGTTGCACCGCCGGGCAGAGATCAATCTGACGATCATCGCCTGTTTTGCGATCGGGCTCGGTGCGGCTCTCACTCCTTTGGGCGAGCCTCTTTCCACGATCGCCGTGTCCAAGCTCGGCGGCGCGCCCCATCACGCGACCTTTTTCTACTTGCTAAGGCTCCTGGGTCCTTACGTTGTTGTGGCGGTCCTGCTGTTGGGTGTTGCGGGAATTTTTTTGGTCCGGCTCTCGCCAAAAGATCTTGAAGAATCTCTCACCGGCGAAGCGGATGAAGGCGGGCTTAGCGGCGTCTTCATCCGCGCGTTCAAAGTTTACGTATTCGTCATGGCGCTGATCTTTCTCGGCGCCGGATTCAAGCCGCTGATCGACATGTATCTCATCAATATATCTTCGCTGGTGCTTTTTTGGGTGAATATCGTCTCGGCGATTCTCGACAACGCCACGTTGGCGGCGGCCGAGATCGGCCCCGCGTTGACCGAAGAGCAGATCAAGAGCGCGCTCTTGGGTCTGCTGATCGCTGGCGGCATGTTGATTCCGGGCAATATCCCCAACATCATCGCGGCGCACGCGCTCAAGATCAAAAGCACGGAGTGGGCTCGTCTCGGAGTGCCGTTGGGTCTTGTCCTGATGCTGGCGACCATGTTCCTCCTGATTTTCGACCTGGTTTAAGAAGCCTGCCTCTGCCCATGATTTAGGCGACCTGCTTAAACAGTAAGCAATTCCTCTCGAAAATACTCTGAGTGTTTCAGTCCTCCGCGATTCAACACAGCCAGTTCTCAACGGAAATTATTTTTGATTTTCGGCGGGCCGCCGCGGCACGCGCTTTGCGTATTGCTCCAACAATCCGTAGACCCATAAACCTTCAACCATTTGCGAGGTGATCTTATGAAGCAGATCGAAGCCATCATTAAACCCTTCAAGCTTGATGAGGTGAAAGAAGCTCTCACAAAGGTGGGGATACAGGGAATGACCATCACCGAAGTGAAAGGCTTCGGCCGGCAGAAAGGCCATACCGAGCTTTATCGCGGCGCGGAATACTCGGTTGATTTTCTGCCCAAGGTGAAAATTCAAATCCTCGTGCCCGATGACAAGGTTGCGCAAGTCGTCGAAACCGTCGTCAAGACAGCGCAAACGGGAAAGATCGGCGACGGCAAGATTTTTGTCATCCCCGTGGAGGAAGTCATCCGCATCCGGACCGGCGAAAAAGGGGCGGATGCGATCTAATAGAGACCAACGAGAGGAGAAGAGAGCATGAGCACAAGAAAAACAATGGGGTTATTTTTGTCTGTTTCAATGGTCATCGCGTGGATGTTGATGACGCTTCCGGTATTCGGCGAAGAGGCAGCGGCGCCTGCGCCCGCAGCTCCGGCGGCCGCGGCTCCGGCTCAGCCGGCGCCGAAGCTGCCGCCGTACTTTACGTCGACGAGCCCGGATCCGAAAGCGCCGTTGTGGCCCGATCCGACGGGCGCCAATAGCGGCGTCTGGGCGACGCCCGCCGGTGACGGAAAGGGAGATATCCCAGAGAAATTGTCGATCCCGGATCTTTACGATCGCATCGCCCACAATCTCTTCTCGATCAACATCGTGTGGGCGCTGGTCACGGGCTTTCTCGTCATGTTCATGCAGGCCGGCTTCATGTTCGTCGAGACCGGCCTCTGCCGCGCCAAGAACGCGGCTCACACGGCGGCGATGAATTTTATGATCTATCCGCTCGGCTGCCTCTCCTTCTGGGTCTACGGATTCGCGATCGGCTGGGGCAACTGGTGGAACGGACCCGTGCCTCCAGGCTGGTACGCGTCTCTCGGTCCCGGTCTGTCGGTGCTGAACGGAGGTTGGGGTTTCGGTGCAGTGACCGATACCGCGGGAGCTCTTACGGGAGCATTCAAGTATGGCATCATCGGAACAACAGGCTGGTTCCTCAACGGCGCGGTCAATGATGTCGGCGTCATGGTGCTTTTCTTTTTCATGATGGTGTTCATGGACACGACCGCGACGATTCCGACCGGAGCGATGGCCGAGCGCTGGTCGTGGAAGAACTTCGTTCTTTACGGTCTCTGGGTCGCGTTGCCCTATTGCATCTATGCAAACTGGCTCTGGGGCGGCGGCTGGTTGGCTCAGGGTGGTGTCAACTGGGGCTTAGGGCATGGTGCGGTGGACTTCGCCGGCTCCGGCGTCGTTCACGGAATGGGCGGCATCATCGGACTTGCGGGGGCGATGGTTCTTGGCGCGCGTATCGGCAAATACGACTCGCATGGCCGGCCGCACGCGCTGCCGGGCCATAACGTGCCGATGGTTGTTCTGGGCACCTTCATCCTGGCCTTCGGCTGGTTCGGGTTCAACCCCGGCTCGACACTTGCCGGAACGGATTTGCGTATCAGCTTTGTCGTTGTGAACACGCTGCTTGCCAGTATTACCGGCGCTCTTGGCGCGTACCTCGCGCTATCGGTAAAAGGTCTAAAACCCGACCCGACCATGATGTGCAACGGCATGCTCGCCGGACTGGTTGCGATCACGGCACCCTGTGCATTTGTCAATCCAATCGGGGCGGCGATCATCGGATCGGTAGCGGGAGTTCTAGTCGTGCTGAGCGTATTTTTCTTCGAGCGGGTGGGCGTGGATGATCCCGTCGGAGCGATTTCGGTTCACGGCGTGAATGGGCTGTGGGGCGTGCTGTCCGTCGGTATCTTTGCGACCGGAGAGTACGGCGCAGGGTGGAACGGCGTCGTGCGCGATGACTTCGTGAAGGCGTACGGCTCCGACGGCGTGCGCGGTCTGCTCTATGGCGACTTTTCACAGTTCTTCATGCAGGCGATCGACTGTGTGGTGCTGGCGGCGTTCGCTTTCACCATGGCCTACGTTTGGTTCAAAATTAGCGATCTGATCACTCCGATTCGTGTCAGCAAGGAGACCGAGATCGAGGGGCTTGACGGCCCCGAGATGGGCACGCTCGGCTACCCTGACTTCCAGCTCCATCAGGGATCGAAGCTTGAGTAGGGTTGAGCGACGCACGCAGTGATTAAACTGCGTGCGTCGCAGATCGTTTAGGATTGAAAACCTGACAAAGAACGAGCGGGGAGGAACATGACATCCAAGGAAGTCTTAGAGTTAGCCAAGAAGAACAAAGTCGAGATCGTCGATTTTAAATTCATCGACATGCCGGGACTGTGGCAGCACTTCTCCATCCCGGCGGCCGAGTTGACCGATGATCTATTCGAGAACGGCATCGGCTTTGACGGCTCGAGCATCCGAGGCTTTCAAGCCATCAACGAGAGCGACATGCTCTTATTTCCCGACCCCGACACCGCCATTATTGATCCCTTCACCGAACACGTAACGCTCAGCATGATCTGCAACGTCAGAGACCCGCTAACCGGCGAACCCTACAGCAGAGACCCGAGATACATCGCCCAAAAAGCCGAGAAACACCTAAAGAGCACGGGGCTAGCCGACACCAGCTACTGGGGACCCGAGATCGAGTTTTTCATCTTCGACAGCATCCGGTTCGGCCAAGGCCCCAACGAAGGCTACTACCACATCGACTCGGAGGAAGGGTTTTGGAACTCCGGTAAAGAAGGACAAAACGGCGCCGGGAACCTGGGCTACAAGATCCGCTACAAAGAAGGCTACTTCCCCGTCCCCCCCATGGACCAATACCAGGACTTAAGATCCGAGATGGTTAGAAACTTAGAGAAGTGCGGCATCAAGATCGAAGTCCACCACCACGAAGTCGGCACCGCCGGACAGACCGAGATCGACATGAGATACGGCACCCTAACGAGAATGGCCGACCAGGTCTTGCTATTCAAATACATCGTCAAGAACACCGCGAGAAAGCGAGGCAAGACCGTCACCATGATGCCCAAGCCGCTGTTTCAGGACAACGGCTCCGGGATGCACTGCCACCAGAGTCTGTGGAAGAACGGCAAGAACATCTTCTACGACAAGAAAGGCTACGGATTAATCAGCGAGACCGCCCGCTTCTACATCGGCGGCCTAATCAAACACGCCCACGCGCTTTGCGGCTTTATTGCCCCAACGACCAACTCTTACCGTAGATTAGTCCCCGGCTACGAAGCCCCCATCAACTTGGTCTACTCCGCCCGGAACCGAAGCGCCTGTGTCAGAATTCCAATGTACTCATCGAGCGAGAAGGCCAAGAGACTGGAATTTAGAACTCCCGATCCCAGTTGCAACCCCTACTTTGCCTTTCCGGCCATGTTGATGGCGGGACTCGACGGAGTCAAGAACAAGATCGAGCCGCCCAAACCGATCGACAAAGACCTCTACGAGTTAGAGCCCGAAGAAGCGGCCAAGGTGAAATCCATGCCGGGATCGCTCGACCAGGCACTCGATGCCCTGGAGAAAGACCATGATTTCCTGCTCAAGGGAGACGTGTTTACCAAGGACGTGATCGAGACCTGGATCGAGTACAAGCGGAAGAAGGAAGTCGATGCGATCCGCCTCCGCCCCCATCCGTATGAGTTCGCGTTGTACTATGACATTTGAGGAAGCGAGAAAGAAGAAAGGCATCAATCCGGCACATGAGAAAAAGAAGGGTGTTGGTGATAGACGACCACCTCCCTTCCAGAGCCTTCCTGGTCAAAGCTTTGAACGAGAAAGGGTTTGGAGTCGTCGGTGAGGGCGCCAGCGGCAAAGGCGCGCTTCAACTCGCGCAGACTACCGCTCCCGATGTCGTCCTCATGTCCGTGGGATTGCCGGATATCGATGGAATCCACGCCGCGCAAAAAATCATGGAGGAAAACCCGCTTCCGATAGTTCTCCTCACGAGTCATTACGACGAAGACACCGTCGAGCGCGCCAAAGGGGCGGGCGTCATGGCTTATTTGTTGAAGCCTCTCAGGGAAGACGAGCTTCTTCCCACCACGGAACTCGCGATCTCGCGCTTCGAGGAATTCAGCTCGCTCCGCAAGGAAAACGAGGATCTTAAAAAGACTTTGGAGGCGCGCAAGGCGATCGAGCGCGCGAAGGGCGTCTTGATGAAACAGCAGGGACTTTCCGAAACGGAAGCTTTTTCCCTGATTCAGAAAAAGAGCATGGATCTGCGCAAGCCGATGGTGGAGATCGCGCAGGCGATCATCCTGTCGGAGGAGATAAAGAAATAGAGAGCCGAAGAGAGAGCGCGCTGCATAACATCTGGGCAGGAGCTGAACGGGAAGTAGGCAGCTTTTTATTGTGTCGGCCAAGGAGTGCGCGAAAATGACCGAGATCTCATAGAAACAGCACTGGCATAACGCTTGCTCACCTAGAATTCAGGCAGCGAAGCTTCACGAGCAAAGGCGCTCATCGGAGAACGATGGGTGCCTTTGTGCTTTTAGAGAGAGAAACAATCCGCTCGACGAGGAAGGAGCTATAGCCATGGCCGCAGGATTTTCGCAGGAAAGATCGGTGGCGGAGAAAATATTCGACAACATCATTTTTCTCGAAGATATTTTCGGCGACCGAGAAGACGAGGAGATACCGGACATTCCCGTGCTCGAGTTGGCGAAGTCTTTCGAGTTGAAAAGTCGAGCCGGCTAACGGAAGCCGTGCTCGAGTGGAAATGATCATGCGGGAGGAACAAGTGAGTGAACTACCGGATTACCGGCCGACACGATCTTCACCGGCGGGACGCTGTTGTATATCGCGGAGTCCGGCAGCGTCGGCGATTACATCGATTCGCTCAAGCGGCTGCGGTGTTTTGGCCTGGCCGCGCTCTATCCGGGGCACGGGCGGATTTCCACCACGCCGGTCGATGACATCGATCGCGCCATCGAGAACGCCCGGGTGCTCTTAGAGGGAAGAAGCGAAGAAAAATTGGAAATCTTTTTTCGGAAGGAGCCGGAGGTTTCTCAGGGTGACTCATAAAAAGAGTTCATACCAAATTTTGGACCACACATGTGCGATGCACTGGCTGTTTCACCCATGCCTAACCTATGGGCGGAGTCTGATTAAAGAAGCGGCACCGGCTTTTCGGAACCATGAAGAGTCTGTTGCAATTGTTAGGCTTTTAATGTACGTATCCTCGGCATAGAAGTTGCGTTTTCCTTCCCGGAGGCAATGACGCCTCCTGCAATGCAAACAAGGCAAAGACGCCTGATTTATTTGTGTCCGGTTTCTTGGTTTTCAAATTACGGTCAGGTGGCCGCCAAATTTTACGGAGGGTTTGTCCGATGAAGAATATTTTGGTTTCGATTGCCGCGGCTTTTGCTCTTACGGTCTTTGCATTCAAGCCCGCTATTGCCGACGAGCCGAAGCCGCTGGAGCCGGGCTTGCTAGGCCTGGAGAGCACCGTCGGTGTGGCGGACAAGGCCGTCGAGAAGGCCAAGTCGATCTTGGAAAACGCCTGGGGGATCGGTATCAGCGGGTTTTTCGATTCGAGCTGGACGTGGGCCTCGACGCATCCGGGCTCGGCTAATGGCAATCACATCAGCGGACGCTATTTTGATGAGGACTACAACCAGTTAATTTTTAACAATTTTAACCTGACTCTGGATAAACCCGAAAAGGATTGGGGGGTTGGGTTTCATGTGGTCGGCGATTTTGGCCGCACGGGACAGTTACTGAGGCAGGCGACGCTGTGGCACACCACCCTGCAACGGGAAGGTCATGCGGAACTTAGAGAGGCCTTTTTCACGTTCACCATACCCATCGGCGAGGGACTGCAAGTCAAAGGTGGAAAGTTCGTCACGCTTCAGGGCACGGAAATCCTTCCCGCGCCTGGAGCTTACAACGATAATATTTCGCGCTCGTTCGCCTTCAACTTCGCGATACCGTTTACTCACACCGGCGCTCTCTTGATCTATCCTTTCGGTAAAATTCTCAGCGTCAGCGCCGGGCCGGTTACCGGCTGGGATAATCCCCGCGACAACAACGGCTCGCCGTCGTTTTTAGGCGGAGTGAATTTTACCCCAGTCGATATGTTCGCTCTGGCGAGCAGTATCGTTGCCGGTCCGGAGCAAAAAAATAATACCAGCAATACCAGAGTTACCTGGAGCAATGTCGCCACAATAAAACCGATCGATCCCTTAACTATCTATTTCGAATACACGCTCGGTCACGAGAAGAACGCGCCGACTCCTACCGGCACACAGAACGCCTGGTGGCATGCGGTGGCTGGCATCTTCTCCTATAGCTGGACCGATCGCTTCACCACGGCTGCCAGGGCGGAGGCCTTTATCGACAGTCAGGCTGCAAGAACTCTTCCATCGGGGTTTTTCTCCTTGCCCGCCGGAGCAGGACCACCGCACCACGTCAACCTTGGCGAGGTTACGCTGACAGCCGCCTACAAATTCACTGCCAAGCTCCTCGGCCGTGCGGAGTTTCGTCAAGACTGGGCGGATAAGAGAGTCTTTCTCAGGGGAAACACGGGAGCCGATAAGGCCCAGACCACGTTGGCGCTGCAGGCGATTTATGGGTTCTGATTGATTTTCGCTGCGGTTAATCTTTTACGAAAGAGGAGAGGAGTTTTATGCGCAATAAAGTCATTATAATTTGTCTGATTTGGATCGTTGGGCTTGGCGTCTTAAGGGTTGGAAGCTGTGGTCACAATCGTCGCGATTTTTCGTCATTGGCCGGGCCGGAACTTGCCTCACACACGGAGCGCGAACCCACTGAGATCAAAGTGAAGAATCTACGGTCGTAACAAGAGGGCTCTTCGCGGCAAGGCCCAGCCGGTGTTGCGTCGTATAGACGGGCCATCACCATCCCCTGCGCGCGAGTCTAGGGACGTTCATCGGTCCCGCTCATTTTTCTAAATTTCCTACAAAGGACAGGGTGGCTCCTGGGGAGAATTGACTTTTTCTCCTCGGCGAGCCATTTTGTTATCTCCCCTTTACAACGAAAAACATTCTGCGTCCTATGTCGGATATGATCGAGCAGGAAAGGAACGGATCGGGCTCTCCACGAGGGCTTTTTAGCCGGCCACTCGTTTGGATAACTTTCCTGGCATTGCTCGCATTTTTGTCGTTTGGTTTTTTAGGACAATTATTTTTTCGCGCAAAAACCGCCAACCCGTCCCCCGCGCGAGATTACTTCAAAAGACTGGCGATCGAGAGACCGAAAGAAGTCATCCAGGCGCCGAACTTCACTCTGGAAGATCTTTCCGGCAAGCGTCTGAGCATTAAAGATTTTAGGGGAAAGATCGTCTTTCTCAATTTTTGGGCGACCTGGTGCGTTCCTTGCCGCGAGGAGATGCCGCTCATGGAGAAGCTTCATCGGGAATTCAAGGATCGCGGCCTGGAGATGGTGGCGGTCAATTTTCGCGAGGATAAAAAAGCGGTGCAGAAATTTTTCGACGAGCTCGGCCTTTCTTTCAAGTCCCTGATGGACTCCGGCGGCGATGTTTCCGATAAATACGGCGCCTGGTCGCTCCCGCTGACTTATATCATCAACCGCAAAGGCGAGTTTGTCGGCAAGACGATCGGCGACAGGAAGTGGGACAGCGAGGATGCGCGGGAGTTCTTTCGCGAACTGTTGGAGGCAAAGAATTGAGGTTGCGTCGGAGCTTCGAGAGCCTCCCAGGCGCGCTCGATGCCGGATGGGTTTTTCGACGGGCGGTTCGGTTGATCTTAAAAAACAGGATAGGTAGAGTACCTTCACATGGCCATTGCGACGATTGAAGAGGCGATTGACGAGATCCGCCGCGGCCGGATGGTCATCCTCATGGATGACAAGAACCGGGAGAACGAAGGCGACCTCTGCATGGCGGCGGAGAAGGTCACCCCGGACGCCGTCAACTTCATGGCGCGTTTCGGACGCGGCCTCATCTGTCTCACTCTGACCGAAGAGCGGGTGAACTATCTTCGGTTGCCCATGATGGTGTCGGAGAACACCTCGCCATTCGGCACCGCCTTTACCGTGTCCATCGATGCGGCCGAAAAAGTCACCACCGGAATCTCCGCGGCCGATCGCGCTCAAACCATCCTCGTGGCGATTGCCGACGATGCTGTGCCCGAAGATCTGGTGACGCCGGGCCATTTGTTTCCTTTGCGGGCTAAGACTGGCGGTGTTTTGGTGCGCGCCGGGCAGACCGAGGGCTCGGTAGATCTGGCCCGGCTCGCCGGACTTAAGCCGGCTGGAGTGATCTGCGAAGTCATGAAGGACGACGGCAGCATGGCGCGTCTTCCCGATCTGGAAAAATTCGCCGCCGAGCACGGTCTTAAGGTCGTGACGATCGCCGATCTCATCCAATACCGTCTGCGCAACGACAGCCTGGTCTATAAGGTGGCCTCGGCCCGCCTGCCGACACGGTTCGGCGGCGACTTTCAGGCCGTGGTGTATAACACGCACGTGGACCCGAGCGAGCACCTGGCTCTGATCAAAGGAGAAATCAGCGCTAACGAAGATACGTTGGTTCGCGTCCACTCCAAATACATTCCGGGAGACGTATTCGGCTTTGAATTTCTCAACACCGGCAAGTTGATCCAACAGTCCATGGAAATGATCAGCAAGGAAGGCAAAGGGGTTATCTTGTACTTGCAGACGGAGGGAAAAGAGCTGCGGCCGACGAGGATGACCTATCCAACCGTCGGAGGCAAAAAAAAGACCGACATCAACCCATCGTTCATCTACCATGCGGATTTTAGAGAATACGGGATCGGCGCGCAGATTTTGCGCGACCTGGGCGTCAGAAAGATGCGTCTGCTCACGAACAACCGGAGAAACCTCGTAGGATTGTCGGGCTACGGTCTGGAGGTGACCAGTCTGATTCCCATTTCATCGGAAACGACAAACGGACGGACGGCCTCCCAGAGCCAGCCAAAGAGTTGAACCGCAAATGCATCAAAAGAGGCAGGTTATGCCGATTTACGAATATCGCTGCCGTGGTTTGCGATACTGAGGCGGACTAATCGAGCTTCGGTGGATTTAAGTAACGGGACAAGGCTAACTTTAACTCCCTAAGGGTCACATCCAAATTTGGGAAGAGCCTCTCCTCAATCAATTCATTGTTCATCCAAAAATCTAAAGACGGCCCCTCGGTGAAATTGATATCCAGCAATCTTTCGCCCATCGGCTCTCCGGTAATGAGAAGCCGCACCGAATAACCCGCGTCGATAAGCAGCGCGCGCGCATCCGCGGGAAGCTCGAACGCCTTCTTTATTTTGTCCAGTTTGTCGGGCGGATATGCTCCTACGCCCAGGGAAACGTAGTTCCATCCGAACGGCGCCCGGCCGAGATCTTTCAGGGTTCGGGGATTGATATCGACGACGTTTCGGACCGCCTGTTCCTGCTTGTAGTCCTTCAAGAGCTCATAGGTCCACTTCTCGATAATGCCGCGGCCGAGCGCTTCGGACTTCTCGCGCTCTTTGACCGGGCCCCGGTCGATCCACCACTTGACCTCTTCTACCGGCGGAGTTTTTTCGTCAGGCATTGTGAAAAACTTAGCGTGGGCTTCCCCGGGTGTCAACCCATGTTCGTAGGGGCGGTTTGCGAACCGCCCCTACCATCTATATTTTAAAGTCTTCCAGCGTGTTCGGCGCGAAGAGACTTTTCAAATCCGGACGGCTCTTGAGGAGACTTTGCTCGTGGGCGTACTGCACGAGAGTTTCCAGCACATGGCGGTTGGCTTCCAATCCATATGGCCAAAGCTCCCCTGCGCCGAAAATTTCTCTTTCCTCTTCCATCTCGGCGATCGACCAGGCGAGCATGTATTTAAGCGCGGAATATTCGTACATCGCTTCCTGGCAGATTCTCTTCGATTCGGCAAAGGCCTTGCAGAGGCTCTGCGCCACCCAGGAATTTTTTTCGTAGAACTCTTCACGCAAAGCGACGGCGTGCATGATCGGAAAGATTTTTGTGCGACGGTAGTAATCCTTTTCAACCTGGGGGAAATGGGGAATCAATCTTCCTACTTTGGGAGAGCGGCGCACGAAAGGCGAGGGCATGTGGGCCGATATCATGGCGTCGATCTCGCCGCGCTCCAGCATCGAAGAGAGCGTTTGCTCGGGGCCGATCGGGCGGATGTCGATCGACTTCGGCAGATCGTGCTTGACCTTGTCCTCGCGCCCGGGATGCTCTTCGCCGCCGGTCAGCCACTTCATCTGCTCGGGCTTCACGCCGTACTCGTGGTGCAAAATTCCCCGCGCCCAGATCGCCATCGTAATCTGGTATTCCGGCACGCCCACGCGCTTGCCGGCCAAGTCTTTCGGTTCTTTGATGCCCGATCCCGTGTTGATGTAGATGCAGGAATGGCGGAAGGCGCGCGAGGGAAAGACCGGGATCGCGATCAGCTTGGGAAAACCCTTCTCCCGGGCCATCAGGTACGATCCCAGGGAAATCTCGGCCGCGTCGAACTCTTGATAGCGGAGCATGCGCCAGAAAGTCTCTTCGACGCGAAGAGGCAAGTACGTGAGATCGACGCCTTCGACTTGCACGCGGCCGTCCTGGAGGGCGCGGGTTCGGTCGTAATCCCAACAGGCTAACGTAAGTTTTGTTTTAGACATTATTTCTCCCGAGCGCGTCGCCATCGCTTCCCATCGGTCAGGCGTTCTCTTTCACCCCGGCAAGAAACTGAATGGCGCCGATCACGAACTGTTCGCCGCCGCCCGAGAGCACAAGCGCCGGCTCCCCGGAAGCGAGCGTCGTCCGGCGCAAGACGGTGTAAGTTTTGCCGCGGAGCTCGACCGGTTGTCCGATCGCAAAGCGTTGCAAACGAAGATGGTCGGGAAGCGGATCGATCTTTTCCATCGCTCTGATTTTCATATCACATTGCAGGTTAAAGCTGAAATCCGCCGGGCGATTGACAACTTTCCATTGTCTCATTAGAGTTTCGGAGCAATGGCGGCTCAGCAAATGCGAATCGCGGTCATGGGAACGGGCGCCGTGGGCGGCTACTTCGGCGCGCGGCTGGCCGCCGCGGGGCAGAACGTGGCGTTCATCGCGCGCGGCAGCCATCTCGAAGCGATGCGCAAAGAGGGACTGAAAGTAAAGAGCGCTCAAGGCGATCTGCATATTCGTTCGCTTTTCACTCACGATCCCAGCGAGGTTGGTCCAGTTGACGCCGTCCTCTTCTGTGTGAAATCCTACGACACCGAAAACGCGGCGGCGAAGCTGGCGCCCATGGTCGGCGAGAAGACGGTGATTCTTTCGCTGCAAAACGGCGTCGATAATCCCGACAAGATCGCCGCGCATTACGGCAAAGCGCGGACCTTGGCCGGTGTCGTTTATCTGGGCGCGCTCGTTTCAAATCCGGGCACGATTCGCCACAGCGCTGGAGGGCGCATCGTCCTGGGAGATGTGGATGGAGAGGCAAGCGACCCGGCAAAGCGGGTCGAGCAGATTTTATCCGGCGCGCAAATTCCCTGCGCAGTCAGTGCCGAGATACGTAAAGTCATGTGGACCAAGCTCGTTTGGAACGCTCCGTTTTGCGCACTCGCCTGTCTCGGGCGGGCGACGGTCAAGGAAATCATCGAGTCGGAATCTCTGCGCAAGCTTGCCGCGGAGTGTATGGAAGAGGTCAGAGAAGCGGCGCGTTCCACGGGCATAGAGCTGGCGCCGTCGGTCGTCGAAGAGACATTCAAATTCTCCCAGGGCCTGGGCGACTTCAAGCCGTCGATGCTGCAAGACCTGGAAGCGGGGAAGCCGCTGGAATGCGAAGCTTTGAACGGAATCGTCGTCGCTCTGCTCGCGCAAAAAGGAAAAAGGGCGCCGATCAACGAAGTCTCTTACGCCGTCCTTAAATTTCTCGACCACAGAATTCGCGCCGCGCGCGCCCAAGCATCATGAGCCGTCGCGCGCAATTATTTTTGGCTCTGGTTTTTCTTGCAGCGGGCGTCGCCAATGCCCGGTCTCAGGAAAACAGCGCCGGTCTCGTGGAGCGAGGCCAATACATTTTTTCGTTGGCCGGGGGCTGCGCGTGCCACTCTCCGCCCAAGGGAACTCCCTACGCCGGCGGCCGTGAGTTCCCGATACCGATGGCGAAGGTCTACTCGACCAACCTGACTGCCGATAAAGAGACGGGCCTGGGCGATTGGTCGGATCAACAGATTCGCGACGCCATCACGAGGGGGATTCGGCCGGACGGCGAGAGGCTTTTTCCGGTCATGCCCTACGAAGCTTATTCAGGCATGGCGGAGGAGGATATCAAAGCGCTGATCGCTTATCTGAGGACTCTCAAGCCGGTGCGCAAGGAAAACCTCCGGCCAAAAGCTTATGTTTCCCTTTTTCGTCCTGTGGTCACTCCTTTATGGCTCAAACTTTTCGGGCGCTTTTCAAATACCCCTGCCAAGGCCCCTAAGAGCGGTATCGAGAGAGGGCGCTACTTAGTCGAGCATGTTTCGCTTTGCAGCGACTGTCATACGCCGCGAAACTTTATGGGAGTTCCTAAGCGAGCGCTCTATCTGGCCGGTGCCAAGAAAGGCCAAGGCTTTTTGAACGCGGAGGTCCCGAACATCACGCTGGACAAAGAGACCGGCATCGGCGATTGGAAGCGGGAAGACATCGCCGGGCTGCTGCTCACCGGAACCAAACCGGATTTGGACAATGTCCAGGGCCTCATGGCCGAAGTGACCGAGGCCGGCTTCAAGAACATGAAGAAGGAAGACGCGCTAGCGATCGCGGACTATCTCAAATCGATCCCGGCGGTGAAGAATAAGACAGAATGATTGCTGGGCGATGACCCGAAAGCGGTGATTTTGCCGGCAGCGTACTTGCGCGGGACCGTTCTCAATGATCCCGGCCTTTGTCGTATGGCTAAAAGGCGCGCGCACTCTTGTTTTTTATTAATTTATTCAGATGGGCGGCGACAACATCGGCGACCAGCACCGACCCTTTCTCGTTTACGTGCGCTTTATCGTAGATAAACTCGGAGGTATGCGGAACTTGCTCGGCTAAATCTATAACCACGACCTGGTTTTTGCCGCCCACTTCTCGGATGACCTGATTATATTGTTTATATAATTTCCGGAAAATATCGGTAAATTCGCGGCTCCTTTTAGTATCGAACTCCGGGTTGTCTTCAATTTTGTTGAATTGGGTCATCAAGGCCGGCTCAATATGCTTGGCTCGGGCAATATTGATGAACAATTGCAGGTTCTCACGAAATTGAGCGATATCTCTTTGTTGACCTTCCGCTGTGAGGATTTTCTTTTGCTCCGTTGAGCCGCTCCATTCGTCACCCTTGATCGCTTCTTTGCTTTTACTGAAGCAGACCAAGTGCGATCTGCTCTTGTTCTTGTTCCAGTAAGTTCCTTCATACATCAAGGTGGAAAGGTCGTTGATATTCTCCATCATGACCACGATATCGGGCCGGTAAGGCAACACCTTATTGACCAGGGCATTGATGGTATGGAGGGAATTATTGCCGGCCATGCCGCCGTTCTCGCTGTTGACTTTGATATGCAGGTCCCGCTCGAGAATTCTGCCGACCAGATAGGGGAAGCGCTTGTTCTCAGCGACATGAAAAGTTTGGGTGGTGGAACCGCCGAGAAAGAATATTTGCAGATCGGGATTCGGATGGATAAAAGAGGGCTTGATAAAACCGTCGCGATCCGTTCTGGCCGTGGATTGTTTATATTCAAGAGTGCGATAGTGCTCTTCCGGGAATTTTTTGACGTCCGAGTTCGGCGGCAATTCCCTCAATCTGATGTTGCGCCTATTCGGGCACCCGATGTCGTAGCGAATTTTGTCGATGACGCTGTATTTTTCCTCGCCGGGACTATCTTGCAAAATGTCCAGGCTTAGAATGAAGTAAAGCAGATAACCAAAAAGGCCGGTTATAATCAGGCTGAAAATGGCCGTGGAAGTGCGGGGATACTTTTCCAATAGGGTCATGAAAAACCTAAAAATGACGAACAAAAAACGACTGGCGCCGACGCTTCCATGCCCACCAAGCGACCGCTACCCCATGTGAACCGCCACAGCCGGCCATGTTTTTCACGAAGCTACACGATCGTCGCCTTTTATGTCAACCAAAGTTCCGCTCGCACGCAGGGCTGGACGCTCGTTCCCGATTCTCCGGCCGCGCGACTCTATGGACATTTTTTCGCTGACTACCGGGCGCGCTTGAGCAGCCGCTTTTTACGTAGCATACGCGATCGGGTCTTGAACTCCGGCCTCTTTAAATCCCTTCAGCCGCAGTTGGCAACTGTCGCACAGTCCGCAAGCCAGTCTTTCAGTCGTCGGATCGTAGCAGCTCCAAGTGAGCGAGTAGTCTAAGGCCAGCTCCAGACCTTTTTTGATAATCTCCGCCTTCGTCAGTTGGATGAGGGGCGTGTGGATTTTTATTTTTGCTTTTCCTTCGACTCCGGCCTTGGTAGCTAAATTCGCCATCTTCTCAAACGCCCGGATGTATTCCTCGCGGCAGTCGGGATAGCCGCTGTAGTCGAGCTGGTTGGCGCCGAAATAAATATCCTCTGCTCCGATCTTCTCAGCCAGAGCGAGGCCGAACGAAAGGAAGATCGTGTTGCGCGCCGGGACGTAAGTGACGGGGATGCCGCGGGAGATTTCGCCGGCGCTGCGGCTTTTCGGCACGTCGATCTCGTCGGTAAGCGCCGAGCCGCCGATGGCGCGCAGATTGAATTCCAATATCAGGTGCTCCTTCGCGCCGAGAGAGCTTGCGACTTTTTTTGCCGCCTCGATCTCGCGCTCGTGGCGCTGGCCGTAGCGGAAGGTGAGCGCGTGGAGTTCGTATCCCTCGCTTTTTGCGATCGCCAGCGCGGTGGATGAATCGACGCCGCCGCTCAACAGGATCACCGCTTTTTTCCCACGCATGACCCAATCGTAAGGAGACCCTGTGAAAAAGACAAGGCAAATCGGGCTCGACCTGTGGTATAAGGCAAAGCCGGGGACGAGATATTATGCTCTACATTTTAAGACCGTTTCCATTGTCATGGGACAGCGAGAGTCTACTGCGGCTGCAGGCCTTCGCGACCCAACTGACGCAGGTCGAGCCCTATTTCGAAGGTCATCTGCAACGGGCCTGCTTCTACGCGCTTAACGTCGGCAAATGGATCGGTCTTTCGGAAACCGAGCTGCGGAAGCTCTACCTGGCGACTTTTTTTCACGACGCGGGAAAGATCCATATCCCCAAGGAAATTTTACAAAAGCCCGGCCCGCTTACCGAGGAAGAATTCAAAGTCATGAAGACCCATCCGACTCTGGGCGCCGAGATTTGTCTCAAGCTCGGCCCGCTGGAGGAAATCGTTCCTCTGGTCGCCGCCCACCACGAGAAGCTGGATGGCACGGGCTATCCCAACGGTCTCAAGGACAAGGACATACCGTATCTTTCCAGGATTATTGCGATCATAGAAATCTACGACGCGCTCCGGAGCGAGCGTTGTTACAAGCAGTCTTTTTCTCTGGAAAAAAGCGTTGAGATCCTTCGCGCCGAAGCTGCGGCCGGCCACCTGGACCGCGATCTGGTCGATGCGTTCATCAAGTTCGGCGAGAGCCAGTATGTCGATCCGGAAATCATGGCGGTCGATTTTTTCCGGGATACCGGCGGCTCGACGGCGGGAGGGGCGTCCGCCGCCCCAGCCAAGGCCGGAGATAAATCGGGCGCAAAGACCGAAGGCGAAGCGGTAGAGCAGGACGAGCCGTTGACGGTTCTCGTCGCTGAGGACAACGCCGATCAGATGGAAATCATTCAGATGATTCTCGGCAAGAGCCGATACCGGCTTGTATGCGCAACCGACGGCGAGAAGGCGCTGGAGCTGCTTGCGCGCGAGCCGGTGGATATCGCTTTGTTGGACATTATGATGCCGAGGCTGAGCGGGATGGAAGTATGTCGCAAAATCCGCGAGGATCCCCGGTTAAAAAATATCTACGTCATTTTTCTGACTGCGTTGGTCACGGGAGAAGATCGGGTCAAGGGACTGGAGCTGGGCGCCAACGATTACATCACCAAGCCTTTTTACCTGCCGGAGCTGATGGCCCGGATCAGCGTCGGCGAAAGGTTGACGCGAGAGCGCCGCCAAATGGAAAAGCAGGCGGCGCACGATTCGTTGACCGGGCTGCACAACCGGCGGACGTTCGAAGAGCGGTTTACCCATGAGTTTGCCCGGACGCAAAGGTATGGCCGCCCGCTTTCTATTTTGATGATGGACATCGATGATTTTAAGAAAATCAACGATCAGTACGGACATGACTGGGGCGACGCCGTGATCAAGGGAGTCGCGAAAGTGCTCGCTGAACGGACGCGCCAAAGCGATATCTCGGCGCGCTACGGCGGCGAGGAATTTATCGTGTTGCTGCCCGAGGTCGCGCTCGACGGCGCGATCCTAGCGGGAGAGAAACTGCGCCAGGAGATCGCCGGGTTGAAATTCGAGCCGGAATCGGCGGCGGTCTTTACGGCGACCGTCAGTATCGGCGCCGCCTCGACTTCCGAGCGCGGCTACGAACACGGGCAGGCCGTCATCAAAGACGCCGATCTCGCACTCTACAAGGCCAAGAGAAGCGGAAAGAATAAAGTCGAATCCGGCGCCGATTAGCGGAAACCAGCCACGGAAGGCTTACTTGACGACGAACTTAACTTTGTCGGTGGCCTTAAGCTCGGTTGTGTGATCCACGGCCGCTCGGAGCTCGAGCGTGTGGCTTCCAGGTTGAATCCCCGTCAAAGTTCCCTTCTCGCTCTCGAACATCCCCATGAGCTGTCCATCGACGTAGGCGTGAACATGATGGCCTTGCTTTCCTTTGACCAACTTGAATTGAAGAGGAACCTGATCGCCTTTAAAAACTTGCCCTTGCTTCGGGGATAGGATCTTGACGCTCGCTCCCTCCGCGGGCTTCAGATCCGCCGTGCCGGGGATTTTTTCTGCGGGCTTCATCGGCATGTCCATGCCCTTCATCTGGCCCAAGGCCAAGCCGGAAACGGAAACAGCCAATGCGGTAATGAAAAAAAGAAACCGTTGCTTCGTCATAAACTCTTGCTCCTAGCGAACCGGTCCTTCAAAGCCGCTGAGTTTCGCTAGCTCTTCGGGCATCAAAACCCCCTTGTGACGCCGGCCGTTGACGATCCAGGTGGGATAGCTTTGAATGTTCATAGTTTTGCAGATGGACGCTTGTGGACCGCCGGGGCCTTGAAGGCTGCATTCCACGTAGGGCAAGCGGTCGGCGGAGTCGCCGAACATTTTTTTTGCTCTTTGCAATGCGGGCACCACGAGGCACCGTAAAATTTTGCGTCTATCTTTGCCAGGTGCTGCGTCAGGGCGCGGAGCTGTGAATCCGCCACGGCCGCGTTGCTCCCAATCCCCGCGTAGTAAAGATGCATGAACAGCACAAAGACGAGCCCGGCAGAGACAGTCTTCAGAAGCCAAGGGGTCCACGAAAAAACGGCGAGGCCCGCCGGCCGTTGGTAAATAATCACGCCCAGTATGGTGACCATCAAAATCAACGAGGAGAGACAATAAGGGCAAGCCGCCTTCAGCTCGACGAGCGAAACCCCGGTTAAGTAGACACTGTAAAGAACTCCAAACAGCGAAACGATCCACCCGAGCTTCCAATGAACGTCGGCGCGCTTGATGAACGCGATTGCGGCAAGAGCCGCGTAGGCGAGAAATCCCCAGAGAGAAGTCGGGAGCCCGAAGAGCCTCGACCATTGACTGTCGAGAGCCACGTCGCAGCCGCTTCCCGCCGTGCACCCCGCCAGTGTCTCACCTTTCCGGGTGGAAAACGTGAGGTAGGCCGTGAGTCCCATGCCGACGAGCGCCAGACTCAAGAGAATCCAGTTCGGCGCGGTCCGTAGCGGAATCGGCTGCGCGCTTTCTCTTGCGCCATATTTTTTCTTCCTCGCTGCTTTGCCCAATTTTTGTCTCCTTAGCCGGTTAGTGTCGGGAGCAACTTTCTTAGACGGGGCATAACATTACTTCACCACGAACGGCAACTTATGGCTAGCAGTGAAACTAGCCACGATCAAAGTCAAACGACTAGAAGTTCAACGCGCGCGACCAGGTGAGTCCCAAATTCCGACAGCAGAAGCACAATTATGAATGCGAATGAGCAGGTAAATCGTCGTGGGAGTGCTCGACAATGCTATGATGGTCTTCACCTGATGCATTCGCCGGATCGATATGGATGGTAGCGTTGGAAAGATAGCGTAGCTGATGCAATAGCTCGTGGCGCACGGTTTTAGCGATTTCATGTCCTTTTTCGACGGAGAGACTTTGGTTCACTGCTATATTCAACTCTGCATGTAGCCGATGGCCTAACCATCTAACTCTTACTTCGCTCACGTTTCCTACTCCTGAAACGTGACCGGCTGCGTGTTTGATTTCATCGATAACTTCCGGTGCCACGCCGTCGAGGAGTCGAGTGAAGACGGACTTGCCCGATTCCCACACAATTTTAAGAATTACAATTGTAATAAGAAACCCTACAATGGGATCAGCCGGTGGATAGCCCATCCAAATACCCAAAACTCCCACGAGAACGGCCAAGCTGGCAAAGCCATCGACGCGCGCATGGTAACCGTCTGCGATGAGCGCGGCACTGCCCATCTCTTTACCGACTTTAATGCGAAAGTTGGCCACAGCCTCATTACCTGCAAAGCCGACAATGGAGGCAACAATGACGGCCCACAAATATTCTACTTTTTGTGGATGAAAAAACCGATCGATGGATTCGTAGCCCGATACAACCGCGCTCAAGAAAATAATCAGTACGATGGAAACTCCCGCCAAATCTTCCACCCGGCCGAGACCGTAGGTGAAACGCTTGCTAGGTTTCCTTCGCCCCAATGTGAAGGCGATCCATAAAGGGATCGCCGTCGCCGCGTCGGCAACATTGTGAATCGTGTCCGCCAGAAGGGCCACACTCCCCGAAAGCGCGACAATGACGATCTGGAAGAGAGCGGTGGCGAATAATCCGACGAAAGACCACTTGATCGCCCATATGCCTCTGTCAGTGCTGAGAATGGAGGGGTCGCCGCCGCCGTGTACATGAGCATGATGGCGGCGATCGGCGTCATCGTGAGAGTGGTCAGCCTCCAACATACAACAAACCTACTCTTCGCCGGTCTTTCTCGCAATCATTTTTCCTTCGACCCATTCGTGAAGCACCGGCAGCAGTACGAGCGTCAGAAACGTGGGAGAGCTCAAGATCTCAGCGACAACGACAGTCGCGAGTTCTAGACTTGAATCCCCTCCTCAGTAGCCCTTAATTGGTTTCCTCGGGTGGTTGAACGGCTACGAATCCTTTGTAGAGCAGCAAATCGTATATAATTTTCATCGTTCCAGCTATGAAGAATGGCACATTTATCAGGGACGGGCGAGCAAACATAAATCCTGCAAACAGCGGAGCGATAGCAGCGCCGATGGTTCGTGCCACGCCGGTTATGCCGGCTGCCGCAGACCGTTCCTCCGGACGAACGACAGCCATGATGTACGACTGCCTGGTCGGCACATCCATCTGGCTGATGCTGAAGCGCAGAAGAAGTACTGCGACGGCGAGCGGAAGGTTTGGCATCAAGGGTACAAGAATGAGCAGAATGTTCGAAGGAAGATGGGTGAAAACCATCGTCTTGATCAGGCCGAATCGCGATGCAAGCCGGGACGCCAATAATGCGGAGACTCCGGCAAATACATTCGCCCAAAAGAAAATCACGCCGAGAGTTCCCGCATCCGCACCAAAGCGCAGGTAGAACCAATAAACAGCGAAGCCTTGCACCACAAAGCCACCCGCAAAAGAGTCGAGGGCGAAGAGCCCCGAGAGCTTAAGGACGACATTGCGTGAATCGCCGACTCCCCAAAAAGTTTTCATAGCCGTTGGCAAGGCGGATCCTTCGCCGTGCAAACTGACTTCCGCAGCAGACGAAAGACGCGTGAAAAAGAATGCCAATAGGACGCCCAGAGCGGCATAGAGGATAACAACGGCGCGGTAGCTTCCAACGGGCGTCATGGCGGTCCTTTGCAGCGCGTTAGTGAGACCTCCTCCACATAGTGAGCCGATTGCGGTCGCGAACGAGCCGGCAAGCGTGTACCATGCAAATACCTCTGTCCTCGACCGGTTAGAAACGATATGAGAGAGCGCGGCCTGCTCAATGGACAGAAATGGGCCCACTTCGTTACCGCTCGGACTTATGACGCCAATCGTACCGGCGACAATCAGGAACAAGAGATTGCTTGTGCAGGCAAAGGCCAGACCGGCAGAAGCCATCAGAATGGCGCCGATGATAAGCACACGCCGCCGTCCGATCCGATCGGCCCGCGTTGCGAGGTAGAGGGAGACAACAGTATCGCCGAGCAGCGTCAGAGTAAAAAGGATGCCCGTTTGGGATTCACTCAGTCCGAGGCCAGTCAGATAGAACACTAAAACCAGAGATAACGAGCCGTAAGCAAACAGGCGCGTGAAGCGCGTGAGGAATAGCAGCCACCCATCGGGCGTCAGAACTTGAAGCCCATTGCGTTTAAAGGGGTGGTCAGCATCGTTATCGTGATCGGCAGCTTCGAGACCTCTAGCCGTCCGTCTCCCGTCGCTTATTTTGCACATGCTCGGTGCAGACGCGAAACGCTTTCCCAGTTGATGTTGTTCATGAAAGCGTCGACGTAGGCTGCCGCTTTAGCGCCGTAGTCCATGTGATAGGAATGCTCGTACATGTCCAGCGCGAGAATGGGGCTTCCTCCGGCCAAGCAGCAGGTATGGTCTGCGGCCCACTGATTGAAGAGTTTATTGTCCCGATGCGAATAGGTCAGCAAGACCCAGCCTGAACCGCCACCCAACGCTTTGCCCATTGCTACGAACTGAGTTTGCCATCTCTCTAAGCTCCCGATATCGCGAACCAGCGCGCTCCGAAGATCTTTATCCGGCTCGCCCTCGCTGCCCAGGCCGTCGAAATAAAGCTCGTGGAGAATCATGGAATTGCTCGCGATGAGTTCTTCACGCTTCAGGCCGTTGATTACGAAAACGGCTGCGGTAGAAAAATCCAGCGACTCCAATTGCGCGGTAATCGCGTTTAACCGTTTCACGGCCCCGACGTAGTTGTTTTCATAATGGCTCACGATGAGTTTTTCCGACAAACCTTTCAGTTTTGCCGGATCGCAGGAGAGCGGTTTCATTTCGTAGGCCATGTCATCCTCCTAGAAACTATTCGCCGTTAAGGTTCGAGCGGCACGACGCGCCGGCGGCGCGCAGGCTGTAAGCAGTCGAGGCAGTGCCTGGTTAGACCTTCATACCAGTAGCGAAAGCCAGTAGCTTCGTAGCACCCCGAAAACTGCACCGGCAAAGATTAGTTTGAGTGCACTAAATCGCCATACCAACATGGCGGTAACGGTCGCAATCAGCACAGCGATTGCAAATGGGTCAGGAACTGCATACGGCGCCATTTGCACAAGGGAGACGGCGATCACGCCGATCAACGCCGGTCCGATGCCTTGCAGCGCCGCCTTCGTCCACACCAGCGTCCTCACGCGGTCCAACACAGGCAGCAGCGCCAACATCATCATGAATGCCGGCAAAAAAATTGCCGTGGCAGCGAACGCGGCGCCGACGACCCCTGCGACTTTGTAGCCGACGTACGCCGCGACCATCAAAATCGGCCCAGGCGTGAGTTGGCCAAGCCCGAGCCCATCAATGAACTCTTGCGGCGTGAGCCAGTGAAACTGATTAACCACTTGCTCGTGGATAAAAGCGATCATGGACAAGCCACCACCGAAGGTCAACGCTCCAATCTTGAAAAAAAACGCACCAATGTCCGTGACGCTCGGCGAGAGCGGGGGGGTTCCTTGAGGCATCGCCGTAACGGGGGCTGACGTAAACCACGAAGCAAACCGCAGTATGCTGAGCAAGGCCGTTAACAAGACGAGAACAGCCGCACCGACCTTTTTGGAATGAAAGAGCACGAGTCCCGCGCCGCCCGCGAGCAGCAGGATCGCCGCAATTCCAAGGGAACTCCAGATCAAGGCGGCTACCGCCACGATGGCGATCATGGTTTGGCGGATGGTGCACACGGTGGATTTTCCCAGGCGATACGCTGCCACCCCTAAGATGCCCAAGACAACCGGTCCGACGCCATAGAGCGCGCCGCGCCCGATCGGTGTGACGCCCAGCGATGCGTAAGCCTTTGTCAGGACGAGCAGGATAAAGAAACCGGGGAGCACGAGACACAGACCCGCCAGCAGCCCGCCCCACATTCCACCGCGAGCGTACCCCAAAATAATGGCAAGTTGCGGACCGGGCGCACCCGGCAGCATATTAACGATCGATAACCCTTCAACAAATCGCTCTTTGGAAACCCACTGCTGCTTTTCTTGGAGCTCGGCCTGCATGACTCCCCACATGGGTCCCCCGTAGCTGGCTCCCACCTTCAATAAACTAGAGGCAATGTTCTTCCAGTTCCTCGTGAAATCCTGGTCTTTCGTTGTCGTCGTCATGTCTGCTTCTTTTTCACTGTTGCGGAGGATTAGCGGGCTTAGGTGCGTGAATGCTTTGATAAAGAGTTGAAACGTTTTCCCAGTTGATGTTCTGCATAAACGCATCAACGTAAGCTGCAGCTTTGGCGCCGTAGTCCATGTGATACGAGTGCTCGTACATGTCGAGAGCGAGGATCGGGCTCGCTCCGGCTAAACAACAGGTATGATCTGCTGCCCATTGATTGACGAGTTTTTGGTCTCGATGAGAATATGTAAGTAAGACCCAACCTGAGCCGCCACCGAGCGCCTTGCCCATGGCTGTAAACTGGGTGTTCCATCTCTCAAGGCTCCCGAAATCTCGAACGAGTGCGCTCCGCAAATCTTTGTCAGGCTCGCCCTCGCTGCCCAGGCCATCAAAATAGAACTCGTGAAGGATCATGGAATTCGTGGCGATCAGCTCTTCACGCTTGAAACCATTGATTAGGAAGACGGGCGCGGTGGCAAAATCGAGGGATTCCAACTGCGCTGTAATGGCGTTTAGCCGTTTCACCGCGCCGCCGTAGTTATTTTCGTAGTGGCTCACAATGAGTTTTTCCGAGAGCCCTTTTAGTTTTGCGGGATTGCAGGACAGCGGTTTCATTTCGTATGTCATGGCTCCTATTCCTTTCCCCGGTGTGGTTTCTAAGGCTTCGTTAATTCTGGGACTGGCAGTAGGCGTATAGCGCGTCGTACACGGACGACTCCCGCTCCAGCAGTTCGTGATCGTTTTGATAGACGAGTCGAAAACCCTTGGCAATCGCCTCTAGGCCTCGTGACTCTGGCGTCAGATCCTTCGCCGTTGTATCGGCTCCTCTGACGATCGGTGCAAGTCGCTGAAGCGCTCGATCAGTGAGGTTGTACTTTTTGATTATGGCGTCAAAGCTGCACTCAGGACCGTTATGGCCCAACTCGACGTTTGGCACATCGAACGGGATAGCGCCTTCGCGCTTTGCTACATCCATCACCTGGTCCGCTGGCACGTATAGAAACTCGGCCTGTGGATCAACGAATCGCTTGATCAGCCAGGGACAAGCAACGCGATCCACCTTTGGTCGAGCACGGGTCACCCATTTCATAATCTCTCCTCCGTAATTCGCAATTGACTCGGTTTAGGGTACTTGATACAACCGTTATATAAAAAGATTCATCTGTCAATAGCACTTGTGAATGACTCAAACGAAGGGTGCTGGCTGCTCCTGATCCATCAGCTTCCGCCGAAACCAGATTACTTCCGGGTGAAGATCTGGCGGCGGCTTCAGCGGCTGGGTTCCGTCGCGATCAAAAATTCCGTTTATGTCTTGCCCAAAAACGATCAGACACAGGAGGACTTTCAGTGGGCGTTACGGGAAATCATCGAAGGTGGTGGAGAGGCCTCCTTGTGCGAAGCGCGTTTCGTCGAGGGGCTCTCGGATGATCAAGTGGAGGCTCTGTTCCAGGCAGCCAGGGGTGCTGAATATGGCGAGATTGCCGAGGAGGCTCGCCGCCTTGCCGAGATTCCCTT
The DNA here is from genome assembly GCA_964572145.1 of uncultured Syntrophobacteraceae bacterium. Lineage (GTDB taxonomy): Bacteria > Desulfobacterota > Binatia > UBA9968 > UBA9968 > JAJPJQ01. The sequence goes on along the minus strand of CAZNES010000035.1, from coordinate 6,983 downwards.
GCCGGTCCGGCAAATCGAGGATAGCCGGCGTACACAGAGCGAGATCGATCTTGCGCGGCTTAAACGACGCCTTGCCGAAGTTGTCGCCATTGATTTTTTCGGTGCTCCTGGCCGCGAGGCAGCGGAGGGACTCGTCTCAGGAGTTGAAGCACGTATGCGTGACAAGAGATTGGGCAAGGAGTTCAGCAATGTTACAGCGACTCGCCGCGAGGATTTACAGGGCCAGACTTGGGTTACCCGTAAGGGTATTCACGTGGACCGGATGGCGAGTGCGTGGTTTGTCCGTCGCTTCATCGATTCGGATGCCCGTTTCAAATTCGTCCCTCCAAAGGGATACAAACCTCTACCGGATGAGTTGCGCTTCGATATGTTCGAGGCGGAGTTTACGCATGAGGGCGACCGATGCTCTTTGGAGGTCTTAATTGAGCGGACGGGTCTTCGTGATCCTGCCCTTAGCCCGATCGCAGAGATTGTTCACGACATTGACCTCAAGGATTCAAAGTACGGCCGGCAAGAGACTGTGGGAATAGATCGGCTAATAGCCGGGATCGCGATGGCTCACAAAGACGATGAGAGCCGTCTCGCTCGCGGCGTCGCTGTCTTCGACGACCTGTACGAGTATTTCAAGAGAAAACGTGGCTGACAGTGCGGGCGATATCAATGAATGATGATTTGATCACCCGTGATAACTGAAGGGAGATGACTGATGGAATCAGATGATATTCCTACCAGGGTACGGATACGAGATTTAGTTCTGTATTACTTACGCCTCGGTGCGGTCGGCTTTGGAGGACCGGTCGCTCTCGTTGGACAGATGGAGAAGGAGCTTGTTCAGGAGCGAAAGTGGCTTACTAAGGATGAGATGCGCGAGGGTATCGCTGTCTGTCAGTCTATGCCCGGCCCGCTCGCTATTCAGGTTGGAATCTATATTTCTTATCTGCGCGGAGGTTTCTGGGGCGCATGGGCTGGCGGTTGGGCTTTCATTCTCCCGAACTTTCTCATTGTTGCCTCATTGGGTGCCTTGTACACATACTTTGGAGGCTTGTCGCCGGTGACTGCCATTTTTTATGGTGTGGCCCCTGCCGTAATCGCCCTCATCCTCTACTCGTGCTACGGGCTGACTAAACTCGGGATGGAAGATTGGGTCCAGTGGGTGATCGCGGCCGTGTGCTTTGTTGTCACGGTCGCTGTGGAGGCTGAAGTGGCGCTGCTGTTCATTGCAGCGGGAATCGCCGGGATTGTCTACTACGGGTCCCTCTTCCGTGGAAAGAGCGTCGCGTCCCTTTCCCTGTTAGCTGCGGTTCCTGTCACGGCGGCAGCCACCAATGGCGCTGCTGGTTCGATCTTGAGCAAACTGCTTCTGTTCTTCCTGAAGGCGGGTTCCCTCACTTTCGGTAGCGGTCTCGTTATCGTTCCGTTCCTGGAGAAAGGTCTTGTCCAGCAAACTGGCTGGCTTGACGAGCGGCAATTTCTTATCGCTGTGGCCATGGGTATGCTCAGCCCTGGTCCGGTGGTCATTACAGCGACGTTCGTAGGCTACCTTGTCGCAGGTTTCTGGGGATCTTTTGTCTCAACTGTGGGGATCTTCCTCCCCTCTTTTCTCCTTGTGCTCATCGTAGCCCCCATCCTCGTCCGTCACCGCGCGAACCCCAACGTGAAAGGATTCGTCAAGGGGGCTTATGCCGCCGCAATCGGTACGATTTTGGGAGCTTGTGTCCTGCTGGGCAAAATTGCGATCGGAGACTGGCTCACAGCGCTGATTGCGCTGCTCAGCCTTGTAGTGCTGGTTCGCTGGAAGGTGAGTAACCCCGTCCTGGTCGCCGTAACGGCTGTGATCGGGCTGATTGCTTTCCCGCTGCTGCAGCCAACGTGGGTTTTTGTGAAGTGAGGAGGTGCTGCCGATATGCGAATAAGTACAGCATCTCTCCTGGCAGTCGGATTTATTTTGCTGCTCGCAGGACGGACAGTCATGGCTCAAAAATACGAACTCAAGATGCCCGATAACGCATCTGTCCGGCGGTTCGATTTCGAGCAAAAGGGTATCGAGGGATGGAAAACAGTGGATGGCAAGTGGGCGGTCGAAGAGATGCCCGGGGCGCCGAGCGGTAAGAAGGTGCTCGTCCAGCGCGCCGTGGAGAATCAGTTCAATGTGATCGTCGCGCCCGGAGGACCCTATGCCGATGTTGACGTTTCCGTTCGCTTCAAGCCGATCTCGGGCCGCGAAGACGCCTCAGGCGGCGTCGTCTTTCGCATTTCCGACGGAAAATATTATATCGTGCGTGCCAACGCGCTCGAAGACAACTTCCGCTTATATTACTACGACCAAAAGCGGTGCCAGATCGCTACAGCAACAGTAAAGCCTCCCGCGCTTGGTCAATGGCACACGTTACGCGTCGTGGCTGTCGCTGATCTCATCCAGGCCTATCTCGACGGCCAGCTTTTGCTGGACCATCGAGATTCCCGTTTTCGCTCGGGCCAGGTAGGTCTATGGACGAAGGCCGATAGCGTGACCGCCTTCGATGATCTTCAAATCAAGGGTTATACTACCGCACCGTGAGCGTGCCCGCGATGGTGATGGCTTTGACAAGAGGAGTCGGGTCGGATATTAAGCAGGGCGTGTGCCCTTCGCTGAATAAGCAAAGTTTCTATCTTCGGGTTCTTGTCGGCTCGGTTCTTCTCATAGCCTTTTTCTTCCTTCCGTTACACTTTCATTCTCTCACTCCCACCGCCCAGCTCAGTCAGGAGTGCAGTTGCTACCACGGAGTGCGTACCCAGGCGGGTTTGGCGCCGGCTCCGGCGGATTGGACTCCGACCTTTCAAGCATCGTTCATCGTTCTTCACGAGCCGCAAGTCTTTGAGCGCATCTCATTAGCGTCTCACGCCATTCGCGCGCCACCTCTCGGCATCTCTCTCTAGTTTCTCATTTTTATCTGAGTGCTGATTTTCTTTCCCTCCCGCCATCGAGGGAGGGGAAGACCTTTACCTCCAGGGAGGTGACTTATGGGTTGCTTGCAAAAAAAGGCGTGGATGGCGTCCGCGTGGATGGCGTTGCTTTGCTTAAGTTTGCTTCCCAGCCCTGCGCGGGCGCAGGAAGATGTGATTCAATTTCTTAAAAATTCTCTCGCCGACGTACAAAACCAACTCAAGGATGCTTTGGCGAGAATCGAAAATTTGGAGCGGGAGAAACAGACGCGGGTCGCCGGTCCGGCCGAGCCTCCGTCCGCCCCGTCGGAGGCCGGCCCGTCCGCCGGGCAACAATCCGCCGGCGCAAAGGGCATCTCTTCTGCTTTCAATCCGGCCATCAGCGTCAACAGTCTCTTTCTCGGCGGTTATTCATCCAACGTAAAAACTACCAAGCGCGTCACCGGGCTCGATTTTCAGAACGGCTTCAACTTGCAGGAGGCGGAAGTCCAGTTCACCGCCGACGTGGATCCCTATTGGAAAGCGAACCTGATCGTTTCTATCGATCGCGAAGGCAGCGTGGACGTAGAAGAGGGTTACGTGACCTCGGAGGAATTGCCTTACGATCTGCTCCCGGCCAACACCACGCTCAAGCTGGGGAAATTCTTCGCCGCGTTCGGCAAGCACAACCTGCTCCACACGCATCAATTTCCCTTCATCAGCCAGCCGCTGATCAGTCAGGCCGCTTTCGGCAGCGAAGGGCTGAAGGAGCCGGGACTCGGCATCAGCTATCTTTTGCCTACGTCGTGGTTTTCGGAGCTTACGTTTCAGGGCATGGCGGGACAGAACGAAGGGCTGTTTCGGCTGAACGGCGATGGCAAGCCGCGCGGCGCGTATCTCGGCCACTGGAAGAATTTTTTCGATCTCAGCGATGAAACCACGCTGGAGGTCGGCAATTCGGTCCTCGCGGGAAGGAACTCGAACTCCGGGCATCCCTGGTCGGAAGCGGTCGGAGTGGACCTGACCACGAAGTGGCGTCCTTCGAAGGAGCGAGCTCTCGTCTGGCAGGCGGAATATATTTATTTCAATCGCGATCGCGACGGGAACAACTCCCGGCAAGGCGGGGGGCTTTACTCTTCGCTTCAATATCAGTTTGCGTCCCGCTGGTGGATCCAGGGCCGATACGATCTCTTGGGCATCCCCAAGTTGGATGACGGTAGGAAGAACCGCTGGAGCACGCTGTTGGCCTTTGTGCCGAGCGAGTTCTCGGCGATACGGCTGCAGCACAGCTACACCGCTCAGGATCGAGGCGGCCCGTTGAACGAGATTTTGCTCCAGTTCAACTTCACCATCGGCGCCCATCCGGCGCACCAGTACTAGGAGGACGCATGAAGACATGGATCGTTTTGTTGCTGATATTTCTCGTGCCCGCCTATGCGACCGCGGCGGAGCCCACCGTTGTCGTGACGACGATCCCCGATGTCGCAGCAATCGTCAAGGCGGTCGGAGGGGAGCGGGTCGCGGTGGAAAGCATCGCCAAAGGCACGCAGGACCCGCACTTCATCGAGGCGAAGCCCAGCTACATGCGCGTGATGAATCGCGCGCGCGTGCTTTTCTACACCGGACTCCAGTTGGAGATCGGCTGGCTGCCGCTGCTGGTGCAGGGCGCGCGCAATCGCAGCCTCGTTCAGGTCGATCTCTCGCAGGGAATTCCGGTTTTGGAGCGTCCTACCGGTCCCATCAGCCGCGCTCAGGGCGATGTCCACCCGGAGGGCAATCCCCATTACTGGCTCGATTCGAGAAACGGGCTCATCATGGCGCGGAGAACCGCCCAGGAGCTTAAAGCCGTCGCGCCGGCCGACGGCGCCGTCTTCGAGCAGAACTTAAAAACGTTCGAAGCGGATCTCGGCCGCCGGCGGCAAAATTGGGAAGATCGCATGGCGCCGTTTCGCGGCGCGGAAGTGGTCGCCTACCATAAAGAATGGGAATATCTCGCTCACTGGCTGGGGCTCAACATCATCGGCTATGTCGAGGACAAACCGGGAATTCCGCCGGCGCCGCAGCAACTGGCCAATATTGTGAGGACGATGCAGCAGCGAAAGGTCAAAGCCCTTTTGGTCGCCAATTTCACCAATCCCACCATCCCGCAGTCGGTGGCGGAGAAGGGCGGAGCAAAGCTCGTGATTCTTCCCGCCTCCGTCGGCGGCGAGCAGGGCATAGATTCCTATGGCGATCTTTTTGACTCGATCATCGGCAAGCTGGCCGAAGCTCTTAAATAGAGGAGGATGCGATGGGAGAATTTTTCTCCGTGATGGGTCCGGCGCTGGCGGCTTGTTTGTTGATGACGGCGATCTATGTCTACTTCGGCCTCCACATCGTGCGCCGCGGCGTGATCTTCGTCGATCTGGCGCTCGCCCAGGTGGCCGCCATGGGCGGCACGGTCGCTTTTTTGCTGGGCTACTCCCTGGATGGTCAAGGCGCCTATCTATTCTCTCTTGCCTTCGCCTGTTTCGGGTCGGTGGTTTTCACCTTGGCGCGCTCGCGGGAAGAGGTGGTGCCGCAGGAGGCGATCATCGGTATCGTTTATGCCTTCGCCGCCGCCGCGACGGTTCTCCTGGTGGACAAGGCGCCGCATGGGGCGGAACACATCAAATATCTTTTGGTGGGAAATATCCTGTGGGTGAGCTGGAGCACGATCGCGTGGCTATCTTTAATTATCTTGGTCGTGGCGTTTTTCCATTACTATTTTCGCGGCAACATCTCGCTGGTTTCCGTCGATCCGGAGCGGGCGCGCAAGGCCGGAGTATCGGTCCTTTTATGGGATCTCCTCTTCTACCTCTCGCTCGCCTGGATCGTGACTTCTTCGGTCCAGACGGCGGGGGTTCTGCTGATTTTTTCCTTTCTGATCGTGCCCGCAGTCTGCGGCCTGCTTTTAAGCCGGAGTTTTCGGGCAAGCCTTTTGCTGGGTTGGATCGTGGGCGTAGGGGTCAGTTTGTTGGGGAGCGCTCTCTCTTACATTTTGGATCTGCCGACCGGAGCGACCATTATCTGCCTCTTCGGTGTCACGCTGCTCGTGATTGCTACTCTGATAGGGACTTATGGTAAACTGAGCAGGCAGCGATCACCCGCATGATATTTTATCGAGTCGTTCTTGTCTGTTGTTTCCTTTGGCTCTCCGCTTGCGGCTCCGGCTCGGTTGCGAAGCTCATGCCGTGGGGAGACCGGCGGCCCAAGGTGGCGCTCGTGCTCGGCGGCGGAGCGGCGCGCGGCTTCGCCCACGCGGGCGTGATCCGCGCGCTCGAGCGGGCGAAGATTCCGATCGATATCGTCGTCGGCGCAAATACCGGAAGCCTCATCGGCGCGATTTACGCCGACAAAAAGAGCGGCTCGGATCTGGAAACGATCGCTCTCAGTCTCGAAGAGCGCGATATCTTCGACTATAACTTCATCAATCCGACGCAGGGCTTCGCGCGCGGCGAGCGCTTGGAGGATTTCATCTCGAAGAGACTCGTCGCCAAAGAGATCGGCGAGCTCAAGCTTCCCTTCGCCGCCGTCGCGACCGACATCCAGAACGGTGAGATCGTAATTCTCCAGTCCGGTTCCATCGCCCGCGCGGTGCACGCGTCGAGCGCGATACCGGGGATTTTCATCCTGGTGAGCTATCAGGGAAAATTGCTCGTCGACGGCGGCGTGCTCGACAACCTGCCGGTGGACGTCGCGCGCAAGATGGGCGGCGACGTGGTCATTGCGGTCGATCTCGGAGAAGGAGCGAAAGCGGCTCCGGTGAGCAACGTTTTCGAAAACGTCGTCATGAGTTTCTACCTGATGGCGCGGCAAAGCACGGAGGCGAGAGTGAAGCAGGCCGACGTGGTAATTCGTCCCAAGCTCTCGGAGGTGGGATGGATCGACTTCAGCCGAAAGAAGGAAGTCTTCGCTCTCGGCGTCCAGGCCGCGGAGCAGGCGCTGCCGGCGATCCGCGCCAAGCTGGGCGTTATGCGCTAGCGACTAAAAGAATTTAAAATGTATTTGCTGTGGAGCCGCCACCCGCTCTCCGAGCCCGCGCAATGGGTCAATGCTTATTC
>CAZNES010000034.1:11946-37807 GCA_964572145.1 uncultured Syntrophobacteraceae bacterium | reverse complement strand
ATCAAATGACCAAAAGCACCAATGTTCAAATAATCTCGATTCCGGCTTGCGTTTTGGATTTTGGTATTTCGAATTTTGAAATTGTTTCGGATTTCGATATTCGAATTTCGGATTTTTCATAACGGAGTAAGTTAGGAAGGAGCCAATCCAATGAAAAGATTTTTAATGCCCATCGTGCTGACTGCGTCTTTGCTCTGTATACCAATCGCCAACTTCCAGCCTGATTCCCCGGTGAGTCTAGGATTCGTCAAGGATGCGGAGGCAATCGTCGGCATGCCCTGGACACCCATCTCTTACGCAGGTGTGGCGCGCCGTTCGATGTATCGAGAAGCAGTAGTGGTTTCGACGGTGAACGCTGCCGCTGCCAGCGCTGCCGCCGCGAATATGGCCTACGCGAACGCTGCTGCGGCCCAGGCTGCCGCCGCGAATGCTGCTGCGGCCCAGATTGCCGCGGCGAACGCTGAGGCTGCCGCCGCCGCCGCTCAGAGAGCTGCCGCTGCCCTACCCATAGGCTCGATGGTGCCGTACCTGCCCCCTGGATGCGGCTCAGTGGTGATCGGTGGGGTAAATTATTTCAACTGTAGCGGCATTTTTTACCGGGCTGGTTTTCAGGGAAACAGCGTCGTGTATATCGTGTCGGTGCCCTGAGGCTCGCACGAATGAGTGTCGAGTGATGACTGTGGAGAGGTGAAGTAAACGAGAGAAATTTGCCCTTCGACATCGCCATTTTGGCCCTCTAACCCTGATGAACCGCTTGTGGTCCGCTCCGGCCACTCCGTACGGGTAGTATCCCTAAACCGTCGTGTGAGAGCGCGCTCTTCCTCACACCAGCTAAGCCGCGCACCGATTACAAGGACTAGCAAGCATGCGTAGCTCACATGCAATTGCCGCCAGTGTCATCCTAGCGCTCTTTCTGTTGCTAACAGCCCCCGCCGGCAACGCAGCGGAGCAAAAAACCACGGAGGCGCCTAAGCCCGCCGCGCCGCCGCCGGTAGCGATCCCGCTCGCGGATATCGCGATGCGGGCCTCCGAAGTATCCAACTTACTCGGTAATTTGACAGCGAGCGCCGCGCCCAGCGCGCAAATCGAAACTATCGCCAAGACGCTTCCCGAGTTGAGCGCGAAGTTGGACGCGCAGCTCGCCGCGACGACCAAGAGCCTGGAAGCGGAGCCTACCCTCGATACGTTGCAGAACTTGCAGCAGGATTGGCAGCGGCGCGAGTTGGAGACGAAGGGCCGGTTGAGCGTGCTCACCACCCAGGCGACCAAGCTGCAAGAGGCACTGAACCAACTTGGCGATCTGCAAAAAACCTGGGGCAGCACTCGCGCTTCCGCGCAGGCGGCCAAGGCTCCGGCTCCGATCCTGGAACAGATCGACACCACGCTGGCGGCGATTATCGCGGCGCAGGCGAAACTTCAAAGCGAGCGCTCGGCGCTGCTCAATCTGCAGAGCAGCGTTGCCCAAGCGGTGACCAAATGCGGCACGGTGTTGGCGCAGATCGGCCAGATACAGCAGAAGGCCGTTGAGGGCATTTTCGTGCCCAACGTGCCGCCGATCTGGAGGGTGGATGTATGGCCTGACGCGCTCAAAGCATTCCCCGAGCATGTGCGCCGTCTCGGCATCGCCCATTGGTTGGAGATCGTTAAGTACGTGCGCGAGCCGGGCGAGGGTGGCGTTCAGCATGCCTTGCTCTTGATTGTTTTAGCCCTGCTGTTCTCTGCGGCGCGGCGCAAGATCCCTGCGTGGGAGAAGTCCGGCGCGGCTCCATCGTCCGCGATCTTGGTCTTCGAGCGGCCCTACTCAGCGGCGTTGGCAACTATTTTGCTCACCGCGACTTCGCCTTTTTTTCAGATGCCCACCCCGGTACGACAACTGCTCATCATTCTACAGCTGGTGCCGATACTCCGGCTGACGCGGCCGATGCTCAGCGCCTCGGTCGTGCCCGGGAGCTATACGGTCTGTTTTCTGTTGGCCGTCGATATCCTGCGCCACGCCTTTTCGGGCATACGAGTGATCGCTCAGGCGATCCTTGTAGCCGAGTCCCTCGCCGCGCTCATCGTGCTGTTCGGGATGCGCCACCATTATCGGCAAATCATTGCCGCGAGAGCCGAATCTTCCGGTCTGATCGTCCTGAAGTTGCTTAGATTTCTTCTCATCATCGTCCTCCTTGTCGGGCTATCGGCGGGGGTGGCAGGATATGGACGCCTGGCGCGGCTATTGACGCCCGGTATTCTTGTCGGCGGCGTCCTGGCATTGGCGGTGTTTGCAATGCTGCGAGTGACTGTTGGCGTGGTAGCGCTGGCGTTGCGCGTCTGGCCGCTGCGCTTGCTCCAGATGGTCGAGCACCATCGCGAGCTTCTGGAAAAAAAGATCTATCGGCTGCTGATTTGGATGGCCGTCATGGCCTGGTTGGGCCGCTACCTGGCTTATCTCGGTCTTTGGGATTACGCGTGGTCCTTGATACAGGCTCTGCTGGCAACCAAACTGGAGCGCGGCACCATCGCCATCTCGCTCGGCGACATTCTGGAATTTTTTCTGGTTGTTTGGTTGGCCTACCTGCTGTCACGCTTCCTTCGCTTCGTTTTGCAAGAGGATGTCTACCCGAGGATCGATCTCGCTCCGGGCCTGTCGTACGCCGCCTCCAGTTTGCTCAATTACATTATTCTCGCCCTCGGATTTGTAGCTGGCCTCGGCGTGCTCGGGGTCGATTTCAACAAGGTGAGTATCCTCGCCGGCGCCTTCGGCGTCGGCATCGGTTTCGGCTTACAGAGTATCGTGAATAATTTCGTCTCCGGGCTGATCTTGTTGTTCGAGCGGCCGATCCATGTCGGCGACGCGGTTCAGGTGGGCAACATTCAGGGCCGGGTGCGCCGGATCGGCATACGCGCCAGCGTCGTGCGCACCCTGCAAGGGGCGGAGATTATCGTACCCAACGCGAATCTCATTACGCAGGAAGTGACCAACTGGACACTCAGCGACCAACTGCGCCGCCTCGACTTGCCGGTGGGCGTGAACTACGGCGCAGCGCCGAAGAAAGTGATCGATCTGCTCGAGGGCGTGGCGCGCGCGCATCCGAAGGTTTTGCAAGATCCGGCGCCCCGTTGCCTCTTCATGAGCTACGGAGACAGTTCCATTAACTTCGAACTGCGGGCCTGGACGGAATATACCGACTCGGTCCAGGTTCACAGCGATCTGGCCGCTTCCGTGTATGACGCAGTGTACGCGGCGGGGATGAGCTTTCCTTTTCCCCAGCGTGACGTGCATTTGCGGCGTGATCGCGAAACTGAAGCCGCGACGGGTTCGGTGGACGCTGTGAAAAGGAACCCAACGCCGGAAGGATTGTGAGTAAGATGGTGGAAAGAATTGTTACCGGTTTGTTTTTCTTACAATGATCTGAGAAGTTAACCATCATGTTGGGAAAACTATTTTACGGCGGCAATCTATGGCTCCTTTTCCTGGCCAGCGTCGCTGTTTTCTTGTTCGTTTTCGAAATCGGCTATCGGTTAGGAAAGAGCCAAAAAGGAAATATCGACGAGGCGACGAAATCGTGGATAGCCACGATCGATGGGGCCGTTCTGACGATGCTCAGCTTGTTGTTGGCTTTTAGTTTTGGAATGGCGGAGAACCGGTTCGATGCCCGCAGGCAGTTGGTCGTCGACGAAGCTAACGCGATCGGGACAACGTATCTGCGGTCGCAATGGCTCTCGGAACCGCAGCGGACGGAAATCGCGCGGCTGTTGCGCGAGTACGTTGACCTTCGGCTGCCCAAGGATGCGCAAACGCTTAACGTGGATGAAGCGGTCCAGCAGATGGCCGCGCGATCCGAACAGTTGCAAGATCAACTCTGGTCGCATGCCGTCGAGATCGCCAAAAAAGAAGCCGCTTCGCCGATTGCCGCGTTGTTTATCGCCACACTGAACGACACGATCGACCTTCAGACGAAACGTCTGGCTGCTTTCCGGAACCGCGTCCCGGAAATCATTCTGCTGCTCCTGTACATATTCGCCGGCTTTTCAATACTCATGACCGGCTATGTTTCCGGTCTCCGGGACCGGCGGAATTCCATAATGATGTTTTCAATGATAGGACTCGTGGCGTTCTTTATTACTGTCATTGTCGATCTGGACCGGCCGCAACGGGGTTTCATAAAAGTCAGCCAGGAGAGCTTGATACAATTGCAACAAAAGTTACATGCCGATCCGTTGCAAGGGATAAAATGAGAATCGCGCGGGGCCTTTTGCTCGGCCTTGTAATAGCCGGGATGACTGTGTGGGGCGTCGGGGCGATTTATTATTCGCCGCTGCCGGGTGAAACTCTTCGAGCCGTTCTTGCCGGAATTTTCGTTGTCGCGACTATTCTTGGATTCGCCCTGTTGCCGCGCCGCCGCCGCACCCTGACGATTTTTCTCGTCGTCTTCGCCGTACTCGTCGCGTTGTTTTTTCAGATCCCCGCCTCGAACGACCGCGACTGGCAGCCCGAGGTGTCCCAGACGCCTTACGCCACGATCAACGGCGATCTCGTCACGATCCATGGAGTGAGAAATCTCGACTACCGCACTGAAACGGATTTTACTCCGCGTTGGGAAACCCGGACCTACGACCTCAGCCGGCTCGATTCCGTCGATCTCATAGCGGTGTATTGGGGCAGCAAAGCGATCGCGCACACCATGCTGAGCTTCGGCTTCGGCGGAAAAGATTACGTTGCGATCTCGATCGAGACGCGCAAGGAGATAGGCGAGAGTTACTCGACAATCGCCGGCTTTTTCAGGCACTACGAGCTGGTTTACATCGTCGCCGACGAGCGCGATATCATCCGGGTGCGGACGACCTACCGGCAGCCCCAGGAGGACGTGTACGTTTACCGGGTGCGCGCGCCGCTCGCGAACGGCCGCCGGGTTTTTTTGGACTACATCAAGACCATGAACGAGATGCGCAAACGCCCGAGATTTTACAATACGCTCACGACAAACTGCACGACGGGCGTCTGGCTGCATACGAAGATGAACCCGGAGTCGCCGCCTTTGTCGTGGAAGATTCTGCTGAGCGGGTACGTCCCCGATTATCTCTACGACCTGGGACGGCTCGACACGACGCGGCCTTTCGCCGAGCTGGAGCGGCTCTCGCTCGTGAACGCGCGCGCCCACGCCGCCGACCGCGATCCGGCGTTCTCCCAGCGCATCAGGGAGGGGCTGCCGGTGCCGCCGCCCTTGAGGGAGAAAAAGAAGTGAGATCGTTCGCAATGTCCGGTTTCCGGCGGCTGCGATCCATCCAATCAGCGGCGCTTGCGGGCTTGCTGCTGCTCGCAAGTGCCTGCGCCACGCCGATCGGCGTCCAGCGCGCCTCCACCCAACAACTGCATTACGAGCTGACCGCGAGCGTGCTCTCGGCGGGTACGCCGAGCGCATGGTCGAGGCAGGTGCTCGATCGGAACAATCTGGTCGAGCGTTTCAATTCGGATCCCGAGGCGACTCTCACCGAGCTGCGCAAGACGCTCACCCAGCCGGCGGCCCCGGAACGCTTGCAGGACCGGCGCTTCGCGCTTTCAGAATTGTCTTTCGTTTACGCCGAGCAGTCCGGCAAGAGCGCGCACTACATGGCTGCGGCGGTTTACGCTTACGCGTTTCTCTTTCCGGAAGATGGCTCGCCGGAGCCCAATGCGCTTGACCCGCGCCGCCGGCTGGCCGCGGACCTTTACAATCGCGGCTTGACGAGAGGGCTGGCCTCGCCGGATGGGCAGGAGGTGATCCTCGACGAGCGGACTCTTTCGCTCCCGTTCGGCGAGCTGACACTGGCCGTGGAGCCATCCGGATTTCTGTGGGGCGGCTACCGTTTCAAGCGCTTCATCCCGGTCGGCGAGTTCGAGATAAGAGGACTGCGCAATCGTTACCGCCAGGCCGGCATCGGCGCGCCGCTCGCAGCCGAGTTGGAACCGGTCGAATCCGGGCCGGTAGCCGAGCGCGCGCGCAAGCGCATCCCGCCGCGGACGAGAGTGCCGGTGACCGCCTTTGCCTGGATCGCAGATCCGCGCCGCGCTGTCGTCGAAGGCAAGCTTCAGGGACGGATCGAAGTTTACGCGGCCGATGAGACTTCCGTTGTGCGCGTGGACGAACGGGAAGTTCGGCTGGAGCTGGAGCCGACTGCGGCGCTCGCCTTCCAGCTCGAAGGAGCTCCGGTCTGGGACTTTGAGATTGCGGGCTTCCGCTTCGCCGACAAACAGCAGATTCTCGGCGACGGCCTCATCATGATGCATCCCTATCGCAAGGGGCGCATCCCGGTCGTGCTGGTGCATGGGACTGCTTCAAGCCCGGTGCGCTGGGCGGAGATGATCAACGAGCTGATGAACGACCCGTCGCTGCAGAGGCGCTACCAGTTCTGGCTTTTCCAGTACAACACGGGACAACCGATTCTCTATTCGGCAATGCTTCTGCGCCGAGCTTTGGAATCCGTGATCAAGGACGTCGATCCCACGGGCGCCGATGCCGCGCTGCGTCGCATGGTCATCATCGGCCACAGCCAGGGAGGGCTGCTCACCAGGCTCATGGCCGTCAGCAGCGGAACGCGCTTCTGGGAAAACGTCTCTAATGTTCCGCTCGAACAGATGGAGATGCCGCCGGAAACGCGTCAGCTTCTACGCGAGGCGACATTCTTCGAGCCCGTGCCCACGGTCGAGCGCGTCGTCTTTATCTCCACGCCGCACCGGGGAAGCTACCGGGCCACTGGCTTCGCGCTTAACCTGATCAGGAGGTTCGTCAACCTTCCGGGCACGCTGGTATCGCAGTTCCAGGATCTTTTGAAGAGCCAGGCCTTCGCGCATCTCGGGATGAGCCAGCTTCCGACCTCTGTCGACAACATGAGCCCGGGTCACCCGTTTCTTCGCGCGCTGAACGATTTACCCATAGATACCCACGTTACCGCACACTCGATCATCGCCGTGCTCGGCGAAGGGCCGTTAATCGGACGGAACGACGGAGTCGTCGCTTACGAAAGCGCGCACATCGACGGCGTCGCCTCCGAGTTTATCGCGCACTCGGGCCACTCCACGCAGGCGGAGCCCGAAACGATCAATGAGGTGAGAAGAATCCTGGTCGAGCACCTAAAAGCGCCGTGATTGAAGCGCATGCGTAATCCGCTCTCTCAATTGGACCTCGCCGGTTCGATTCCGGTCGAGGAGCTGGAGCTCTGAGCCGTTTTTTCCGGGCTTACCCAGATCGCATAAGAACTCGCATAGTGCCGAATTACCTACAGCCTCCGGTCCAAGCTCCGGTACTGAATCGCCTCCGAGACGTGGGCGGGCTGGATGTCTTCGGAGCCTTCGAGATCGGCGATGGTGCGGCTGACTTTGAGGACACGGCTGTAGGCGCGCGCGCTGAGTCCCAACTTATTGATCGCGACTTCAAGAAGTTTTTCCGCTTCCGGTTTCACGGCGCAATATTTCTTGATGTCCCGCGTTCCCATCTGCGCGTTGGCATGGAGATTTCTTTTCTGAAAGCGCGCGAGCTGGATTTGCCGCGCGGCGTTGACTCTCTGACGAATGGCTGAAGACGGCTCGCCCGCGTCTTTGCTCGCAAGCTCTTGATAGCGCAGCGCCGGAACTTCAACCTGGATGTCGATGCGGTCGAGCAGCGGACCGGAAACTTTGGAGCGATAGCGCTGGATCTGCGGCGGCGTGCAGCCGCATTCTTTTTGCGGATCGGTAAAAAATCCGCACGGGCAGGGATTCATTGCAGCAACCAGCATAAAACAGGCAGGATAGTTCATCGAGCCCACCACGCGCGAGACGGTGATGTTGCCGTCCTCGAGCGGCTGGCGCAAAACTTCCAGTACGTTGCGCTTGAATTCCGGCAGCTCGTCGAGGAAAAGGACGCCGTTATGCGCCAGCGAGACTTCGCCGGGTTTAGGAATAGTCCCGCCGCCGACAAGCCCGGCGTCGGAGATCGTGTGGTGGGGCGAGCGAAAGGGGCGCGTGGCGATGATCGGGCGGCCGTCGAGGAGCCCGGTGACGCTGTGGATCTTGGTGCTCTCCAGCGCCTCCGCCAACGTGAGATCCGGCAAAATTGTGGGCAGTCTTTTCGCTAGCATCGTCTTGCCGGAGCCCGGCGGCCCGACCAGAATCACGTTGTGCCCGCCCGCCGCGGCGACCTCCAAGGCGCGCTTCACGTGTTGCTGGCCTTTAACGTCGCTGAAATCCGCGTCGTACTGGCAATGCTGATTGAACAGCTCTTCGACGTCGACCCGAGTTGGGGCGATCTGCCGCTCACCGTTGATGAATTCGACGACCTCCGAGAGCTGCCGGACTCCCAGCACTTCGATCTCGCGGATGACCGCGGCTTCGCGGCTATTCGCGAGCGGGACGATGATTCCCTTGAGGCCCTCTTTTTTCGCCGCGACGGCGATGGGCAGCGCTCCCCGTATCGGTTTGATCTCTCCGTCGAGCGAGAGCTCTCCCATCAGGAAATATTCCCGGAGGAGATCTTTCTGCGCCAGGCCTTCGGCCGCCAGAATCCCTACCGCCATCGGCAGATCGTAGGCGGAGCCTTCTTTTTTGATATCGGCGGGCGCCAGGTTGATGGTGATTTTTTTCGCCGGGAAAGTGTAGCCGCAATTTTTGATCGCGGCGCGGATGCGGTCTTTGCTCTCGCGCACCGCGCCTTCGGGCAGGCCGACGGTGGCGAGCTGCGGCAGTCCGGCGGCGATGTCGATCTCGACCTCGACGCGGAGCGCGTCGATCCCATAAAGCGCGGCACTGTTGACCTTGGCAAGCATAGAGCGGAGTCCCTCGGGGACGCTCGATCAATGCGCTGTATTAACAGAGGGCGGATTTAATGACAACTAAAATTTATCTTTAAAAGACTTGAGCTTGGAAATTGACCCTATCGGCAAATGACGGCCCGCGCCGGATAGCCGCCTTGCCAACAAAAATCTTTCCTGGTATAAGATTTCATGTTTGCCCAGACCGGCTTTGATTGCCGAAGAAACCCCAGGCCCAGATCTGGGGTTTTTTTTACTCTGTCCCGGAGGTGAGCCATGTTCGATCAAGAAATCCTTCCGCTTGGCTTGACCTTTGACGATGTGCTTCTGGTGCCGGCCGAGTCCGCCGTATTGCCGCGCGACACCGACATCAAGACGCGTCTCACCGAAAAGATCGAGTTGAACATCCCGCTGCTCAGCTCCGCCATGGACACCGTGACGGAATCGCGCACGGCCATTGCGATGGCCCAAGAAGGAGGGATGGGCTTCATCCACCGCAACATGACGGTAGCGGCCCAGGCGGCGCAGGTCGAGAAGGTAAAAAAGTTCGAGAGCGGGATGATCACCGACCCGATCACCGTGCGGCCGGATCAGAAAATCACCGAGGCCAAAGAGATCATGCACAAGTACGGCATCTCGGGTCTGCCGGTGACTCAGAACGGACGGCTCGTCGGCATTCTGACCAACCGCGATCTGCGCTTCGAAAAACGCCTCGATCGTCCGGTCTCGGAAGTGATGACCAAGGAGAATCTCGTTACCGCGCGGCTGGGCGTCGATCTCGACGAGGCTAAAGAGACGCTGCACCGCCACAGAATTGAAAAACTTTTGGTCGTCGACGAAAAACTCCAGCTCAAGGGTTTGATCACGGTCAAAGACATCGAGAAGAAATCCCAGTTTCCCTTCGCGTGCAAGGACGAGGGCGGACGTTTGCGGGTAGGCGCCGCGATAGGCGTGGGACCGGACTCCGAGGAGAGAGTGGAGGCGTTGGTGCGTGCCGGTGTGGACGTGATCGTCGTTGACACGGCGCATGGCCATTCCAAGAACGTCCTCGACGCCGTGCGCTTCATCCGCCGTCATCATCCCGATCTGAATCTTCTCGCCGGCAACGTCGCGACCGAAGAAGGAACTTCGGCGCTCATCGATGCGGGCGTCAACGGCGTCAAGGTCGGCGTCGGTCCCGGCTCGATCTGCACCACGCGCGTAGTCTCGGGAGTCGGCGTGCCGCAAATCACGGCGATCGCAAGCTGCGCCAAGGCCGCGGCGCGGCACAACACGCCGGTCATCTCGGACGGCGGCATCAAATATTCCGGCGACATCACCAAGGCATTGGCCGCCGGCGCTCACACTGTGATGATCGGCAGCCTGTTCGCCGGCACCGAGGAGAGCCCCGGCGAGACGATTCTCTATCAAGGAAGAACCTACAAAGTTTATCGCGGCATGGGTTCTCTGGGCGCCATGAAAGAGGGCAGCAAGGACCGCTACGGCCAGGCCGACGTGGATGAAGAAGCGAAGCTCGTTCCCGAAGGAATCGAAGGCCAGGTGCCTTACAAAGGCTCTCTATCGTTTAATATCCATCAGCTCGTCGGCGGGCTGCGCGCCGGGATGGGTTATCTCGGCTGCCGGACCGTCGCGGATCTGAGGACCAAGGCGCGCTTTATACGGATCACCCTGGCCGGCTTCAAAGAAGGCCACGTCCACGACGTGTTCATCACCAAAGAAGCGCCGAATTATCGGGCGTGAAACAGGCGAAAGGCTAGAGGCGCGAGGCTAGAGTAAGAAATTTTTTCTCTCGCCTGTTGCCTCACGCCTCTCGCCTTCTGCAATCATGATTTTAATTCTTGATTTCGGCTCTCAGTACACGCAACTGATCGCGCGGCGGGTGCGGGAGGCCAACGTTTACTGCGAGATTCATCCGTTCAATCTGCCCCTGGAAAAAATTCGCGAATTAAAACCGAAGGGCATTATCCTCTCCGGCGGGCCGGCGAGCGTCTACCAGCAGGATGCGCCCAGAGTAGAAGCGCCGCTCTTCGATTTTGACGCGCCGTTCCTCGGCATCTGCTACGGCATGGGGATGATCAATCTCGCCGCCGGCGGCGAGGTCGCGCGCGCGGAGCGGCGCGAATACGGCCCGGCGGATCTCGTCATCGACGACGACACCGATCTTTTCCACGGCTTTACTCGAAGCGACGCGACGCGCGTATGGATGAGCCACGGCGACAAGGTGAGTGCCGCGCCGAAAGGCTGGCCGATCCTGGCCCACAGCCGGAATTCTCCCATCGCCGCGTTCGCCGACCCGGAGCGGCGCCGTTTCGGAGTCCAGTTCCATCCGGAGGTGGTTCATACGCCGCGCGGGCAGCAGATTCTTAAAAACTTTCTCTTTCGCGTCTGCGGCTGCGAGCCGGACTGGACCATGGGCCATTTCGTCGCGACCTCGATCCAAAAAATTCGCGAGCAAGTTGGGAGCGGGCGCGTCGTTTGCGCGCTCAGCGGCGGAGTGGACTCCAGCGTCGTCGCGACTCTCGTCCACCGCGCGATCGGCGAACGTCTTGACTGCATCTTCGTCGACAACGGGCTGCTTCGCCGCGGCGAAGGCCGGCACGTGGCTAGCCTTTTTGTCGAACGGTTCGGGCGCGGCTTTTACCACGTCGATGCGACGGAGAAATTTCTCTCCGGCTTGAAAGGCGTCGAAGACCCGGAGCAAAAGCGAAAAATCATCGGCCGCCTTTTTATCGAGGTCTTCGAGGAAGAAGCAAAAAAGCTCGGCGAAGTAAAATTTCTCGCGCAAGGAACGCTCTATCCCGACGTGATCGAATCGGTCTCGGCCGGCGGCCCGTCGGCGACGATCAAGAGCCACCACAACGTCGGCGGGCTCCCGCCGAACATGGAGTTCAAATTGATCGAGCCGCTGCGCGAGCTGTTCAAGGACGAGGTGCGCCGGTTGGGCGAGGAGCTTGGCCTGCCGCGCGAGCTGATCCAGCGCCAGCCGTTTCCCGGACCCGGTCTGGCGATCCGCGTGCTGGGCGAAGTCACGAAAGAGCGGCTCGAAATTCTCCGCGCCGCCGACGCGATCGTTCTCGAAGAGATCAAGGAAGCCGGACTTTACGAGGAGGTCTGGCAGTCCTTCGCCATCCTGCTGCCGATCCGCACCGTCGGCGTGGTGGGGGACGAGCGCAGCTACGAGAACGCCGTCGCGCTCCGCGTCGTCGAGAGCGACGACGGCATGACCGCTAACTGGGCGCCGCTCGCGCCGGAGTTGCTAACGAAAATTTCCAACCGCATCACCAACGAAGTCCGCGGCGTCAACCGCGTCGTCTACGACATCTCCTCCAAGCCTCCCGCGACCATCGAGTGGGAGTAGCCGGGAGGCCCGCTTGACGGCCTTGAATTCGCCTGCGACTTTCCTAAGTGCATCTGCAAAGGAGGCCACCATGCAGAGCGAAGGAATCGTTTACGAACCCGGTCAGGGAAGGCTTTTGACCGCGCGCGGCAGCAACATGTTCTTCAAAGCCGTTGCGGAAACGACCCACGGGACGTTCTCCTTGATGGAGCGCACGTTGCCTCCGGGCGGGCGGAAACCGCCGGCTCATCTGCACGCTGGCTGCGAGGAAGCGTACTACGTGCTGGACGGTAGCGTGGAGTTTGCAGTCGGCAGCCGCATCTATGTCGGCGGTCCGCGCTCGTTCGTCTTGGTTCCTCGCGGCGTGCCGCACACGTTCGGCAACGGCGGCACAATTCTCGCCCGCCTTTTGGTCCTTCATGCGCCTCCGCTGGACGCCTACTTTGAGGAACTCCAGATGCTATGGTCCGGCAGTTCGCCTCCCGCGCCCGAGGAGGAGATTGCGATAATGCGTCGCTACGGCATGGAGCCGGCCGCGCTGCCAGGAAAATGACTGGTGGGAGACGCTCTATATTCTAATCTTGGCCAAGCGATCAACATGAATACCCCAAGTCTTATGCGCTGCCCTAGTTGCGGCAGCCGGCGTATCCGGCGCAGGCGCAAAGCTTTCCGTGCGCGAGTTGGAACCCGGATCGTGACGATTCGCGATCTGGAGCGCGAGGTGTGCCCGGACTGTAAAGAAGAGTATTTCGACCGCGAAGCGAATATCAAGATCGACGCCTACTGCTTTGGCAAAAGACGGCAGCGGGCGTAGCTATCAACGAAGTCCGCGGGGTCAACCGCGTCGTCTACGATATCTCCTCCAAGCCTCCCGCGACCATCGAGTGGGAGTGAGCGAAGAATTAATACCCGTAGGGGTTGCACCCTCCCTCCGGAGAACTGATCGCCTGTCAAATCCCAGATTTTCATTGACATACCGCTCGATTCTCGGATAGATCATAAAGAAAGACGACCCGCCACGAGTTGTCGGAGGTATTTTTGAGTTTCGAGTGGCTCAACTTTAAAAGCGAATCCCTACTAAAACATTTCGGTCTCACGCGGGAACCTTTCAAGATCACGCCGGACCCGAGCTTTCTCTATCTGAGCGCGAGCCACCAACAGGCTTTGGGACGGCTCGTCTACGGCATCAGCGCGCGAAAAGGTTTTATTGTGCTCACGGGGGAGGTCGGCACGGGCAAGACTACCTTGCTCCATTGCCTTTTGCGGGAGCTGAAGAAAAGAAATACTCAAAGCACGCTCATCGTCAACACGATCGATCAGTCGAAAGATCTTTTGCGCGACGTGTGCGAAGACTTGGGGTTTACCGCGTTCCGGGAAGACCGCCAGGACGTTTACACGTATCTTAAGCTTTTGAACCAGCTTCTTTTGGAATCGTATCACAATGGCAAAAACATCACGCTGATTATCGACGAGGCGCAGAACCTTTCCACCGAAGTGCTGGAAAATATCAGGCTGCTCTCCAACTTCGAGACGACCGAGGACAAGCTGCTGCAGATCGTCCTGGCGGGCCAGCCGGAGCTGGCGGAGCGGCTCAACACGCCCGAGCTGCGCCAACTCAAGCAAAGAATTGTGCTCTATCACTATTTAAAGCCGCTGAATTACGGCGAATGCGCGGAATATATAACCAGTCGTCTGGAGACCGCAGGCGCGACGCGCTCGATATTCACCTCGGAGGCGCTGGAGGCGATTTACAGCTATTCAGGCGGCATTCCACGGCTCGTCAACATCCTCTGCGACAACGGATTGATGACGGCCTACGGGTCGGGCGGCAATAGAGTCAGGGCGGCAATGATCCGGGAGATCGCCGAGGAACGCGCCCTCGCGCCTCAGGCCGAAGAACCCGAGCGGATAAGGGCCGTCGCCTCTATGGGGTTTGAACAGCAAACGCAATATGCCGCGCCGTCGCCGGTAAGCCGGGGGATCAGGAGGCTGGGCCGAATCGTCGATGATGAAATCGAGCCGCAGGACGCTCCCGCTGTGGAAACCACCGGCGGGGAGTTCACGGTCTTTACCGTCGGCGCGACGACGGATGAGCCGCGGGACAAAGAGTCGGTAGAGGCTGCCATGCAGGAGTCGGTCGAGTCAACCGCGCCGGGAGATGACCGGGCCGATGATCGCACTCAAGAAGTCGAGGCGCAGTTCCGTGTAGCGCCTTCGGTTCAGGAGTTCACCGTGTTTACCGCCGGAGCGGTTCCGGATGATCCGCCGGGAGTAGTAGAAACGACGGAAATCGAATTGGAAAGAGAATTCGCACCGGCGGCCTTGGGAATCGGACTCGCGGAGGATTCCGTCGCTGAAGTCAAGCTGGAGGAATTCCGCATCGACGAAGCTTCGGCCGGGGCATTTACGGTTTATGCCCGGGAAGAATCTGCGGATGAGCCGGCGTTCTTGAAGAAAGAAAAATCGAACGTCGTATCGGCACAGGTCCTCGGTTCCCTGATCGGCGCGCTGACCGAAGCGATGGGGCCGATGGCGCCGATCGTCGTTCGCGATCAGGCCGCGGCGCTCGGCGAACGGCTCGACGCCTTTCCAAAGTTGCGGCTCGCGGAGCTCGTCGAGTCGGCAAGCCGGGAGATCCTGGACGAGCCGCTCAGGCTCCGCTTTGAACGGACGATGTCCGAAGAGATCGAAACGATGAATTCCATCGAGGAGGAAAAATGACCCAGCCGTCGCTTTCCGTGGAGAGTCGAAGCCTGCCGGTCAGTTTGGAAGCGGGCTCGCGAAGGATCGGGTTGATGTGGAAGATCGTGGGCACTCTGGCCGGCGTCATCGTGCTCTTCGGCCTGCTTGTTTTAGGCGTCGTGAATCATCTCATGGGGCGCGCGCTGCGCGCGCAGCTTGACCAACGGGCCCTGGCCATCGCCATCACGATGAGCGACGCGGCCGCCGGCAACGTCATCGGCCGCAACTTCCTGGAGCTGCATGCCCTGGTCGCCAAATACGCGCTGCTCGACGGCATCGCGTACGCGTTCATTCGCGACGGCAAAGGCGAGATCGTGGCGCAGAGCCTGGCGGTGCTTCCGGCGGAGCTGCGGGAATCTTTCTCTCTCGACGGCCGGCGGGAAGCCGAGCGGCGGGAGCTGACGTTCAGAGGAAAGTCGGTCTACGAGACCCGCGTCCCGATTTTAGGAGGACAGGCAGGGACCGCTCACGTGGGAATCTGGGGAGACAGCGTGGAGGAAGAAATTCGCCGCGCGCTCCTGCCTCTGATCGGTATTGTCGTCGCCTTGCTGGCGGCCGGCGTAGCGCTTTCCTTTTTTCTCGCCCGCGGGATCATCCGGCCGATTCTCCGGCTGACGTTGATCGCCGACAAGATCAGCAAGGGCGATCTGGAAATGCCCGTCGGCGTCGAAACACGGGACGAGATCGGGGATCTTGCCCGGTCCCTGGCGCGGATGCGCGCCAGCTTGAAGGCGGCGATGGCGCGTCTCAGCCAGGACCGTAAGGTCGTTGTGACGGCCAAAGACGAGGGAGAAAAAAGATGAGCCAACCGCGTCGTAACCCGGGTCTCATTTTTTGGTCCGGCTCTTACGTTCTCCTTTTCGCGATACTATTCTTCGTCATCGCAGCGACCGCGGAAAGGACCGTCGCGCAATCCCTCAAAAGCGTGACCATTGTTTACGCCGGTACTTCAAGCAATCAAGCCCCGGGCTGGGTGGCCTATGAAGCGGGTTTCTTTCGCAAATACGGGTTGGACGTCCAGCTGGTTCACGTCGTCGGAGGACCTAAAGCCGTCCAGGTGTTGCTCACGGGGAATGCGGTTGTAGCCCAAGCCCCGGGACCGTCCGTCGTTCAGAGTAATCTCCAAGGATCAGACGTTGTCTTTATCGCCGGGACTCTTAACACGATGAATTATCAGTTTATCGTCGACAAAAACATCCAGCGACCCGACGATTTGAAAGGCAAGTCGTTGGCGGTGAGCCGGGCCGGCAGCTCCTCGGACTTTGCCACGCGCTTCGCCCTCGACAAGTATGGTTTAGTTCCTGGTAAGGATGTGACCATTGTCGAGATTGGTACTCAGCCCGACCGTTTCGCTGCGCTCGAGTCCGGACGGGTCCACGGGGCGATGCTCGAAGTGCCTCTCACTCTGAAAGCAAAGAAGATGGGATTTAAGGTGCTGGCCGATCTGCAGATGCTCGGTCTCGAATATCAGGCTACGGGAATCGCGACCACCCGGGCGATGATCAAATCCAGTCCGGACGTGCTCCGCAGCCTTATGAAGGCCTATGTCGAGGGAATCCACTACTACAAAACTCATCCCAAAGAGTCGATTGCGATTCTTCAGAAATACTTGAAGACCGACGACATGGAGGCGCTGAAGGAAACCTACGAGGCGATCGGCCTCACGCTGATTCCCGAGAAGCCGTATCCGACGTTGCGCGGCATTCAAATGTTGCTGGGAGAACTGGGGGCTAAAGATCCCAAGGCGCAGGCGGCCAAGCCGGAACAGTTTGTCGATGTGAGCTTTTTGAAAGAGCTGGACACCTCGGGTTTTATCGACAAGTTGTACAAGGCGAGGCCGGCCGTGGCTTCGGCTGGCATGCCGGCGCCGTCGCCCGCTGCCGCAAAGGACAAAGCCGTGGCGTCCAAATCCGCGCCACCGGCAGCGGAAAAAGCGAAACCGGCGCCCGCCGTCGCCAAAACGGTCCCGGCGTCGAGCCCGAAAGGCGAGTCGCAAGAATATACCATTCAGGCAGGAGACACCCTCAGCCGCCTGGCGCAAAGGCATTATGGGGACGCGCTCAAGTGGCCCAAGATTTACGAGGCCAACAAACAGACGGTAAAAAACCCCAACTATATTTTTGTAGGACAGAAGATCGTCATTCCCGGCGACGAAGCGTCGGGGACATGACCCTCTGACGCGCCGGACCCGCCTCGCTGAGACGCTCGCAACGAACTCGCAGTGTCTTGTTGCATCCAGAAAGGGCCGTCCCTTTGCCGCAAAGTTATCTCAGACGAATCCTGAACGCGCGCGTGTATGACATCGCGCGCGAAACCCCGCTCGAATACGCGCCGGTGCTCTCGCAGCGCTTCGGCAATCACGTGTGGCTCAAGCGCGAGGACATGCAACCGGTCTTTTCCTTCAAATGCCGGGGCGCGTACAACAAAATGGTCCGCCTTAGGCGGACCGTCTTAAGGCGCGGCGTCGTCGCGTCATCCGCCGGCAATCACGCGCAGGGCGTCGCGCTCGCCGCGCGGCGCCTCGGCGCGCGCGCGACGATCGTCATGCCGCGCACCACGCCGCAGATCAAAGTGGACGCGGTGAAAGCGCTCGGCGCTCATATCGTTCTGCAGGGCGACAGCTACGACGAAGCGTATGCGCATGCCCGCGCGATAGCGGCCAAGCGGCGGCTTGCGTTCGTGCATCCTTACGACGATCCCGACGTGATCGCCGGGCAGGGGACGATCGGCCTTGAAATCTTAAAACAGCACACGGGCGCGCTGGACGCGATCTTCGTGCCGGTGGGCGGCGGCGGCCTCATCGCCGGCATCGCCGCGTACGTGAAACAGATCCGGCCCGGAGTGAAAATCATCGGCGTCGAGCCGGAGGACGCGGACGCGATGGACCGCTCGCTCAAGCGCGGCAGGCGCGTCGTGCTCGATCACGCGGGCATCTTTGCCGACGGCGTCGCCGTCCGGCAAGTCGGCCGTGAGACGTTGAGATTGTGCCGGCAATTGGTGGACAAGATCGTGCTCGTCTCGAACGACGAGATCTGCGGCGCGATGAAAGAGATCTTCGAGGACTGCCGGGTGGTCCTAGAACCAGCGGGCGCGCTCTCGGTCGCGGGCCTCAAGCGGTACGTCGAAAGCGCGCGCTGGCGCAGCCGCAATCTGATCGCGATCGCCTCCGGCGCCAATGTCAACTTCGACCGTCTGCGCCACGTGGCCGAGCGCGCCGAGATCGGCGAGCGGCGCGAGGCGATCTTCGCCGTCACGATCCCCGAACGGCCCGGCGCGCTCAAGCGCTTCTGCACGATCCTCGGCCGTCACAACATCACCGAGTTCAACTACCGTTACGCCGACCATGGTCGCGCTCACATCTTTGTCGGGATTCAGGTGCGGGACTTTTCGGAGATCCGCCGGCTCGCCGCGCTGCTGAGAAGCCACGGGTACGCGACGGTCGACATGACCGACAACGAGATGGCCAAGCTGCACGCGCGCTACATGGTCGGCGGGCGCGCGCCCAACGCAGTCGATGAAATTATCTATCGCTTCGAGTTTCCCGAGCGGCCCGGGGCGCTCATGAACTTTCTCGACAAGATGGGCGGCCGGTGGAACATCTCGCTGTTTCACTACCGCTCGCACGGCGGGGATTTCGGCCGCGTGCTGGTCGGCATGCAGGTGCCGCCGCGCGATAAAAAAACCTTCCAGCGATTCCTGGACAGTCTCGGCTATGAATGGATCGATGAGACAAGCAACCCGGCGTACCGGCTGTTTCTCAGCTGAATCAGTGCGCCTGCTAAATTCTACCCGCTGGTCTGGGGCTAACCCTAGCTTCCCTGCTTCAGTTCCTAACCATCTCGACGTCATTCGCGGAGCTGGCGTTTTCCTTCGCGCTGTCGCCGTCGATCGTCGTCTGGTCGATCGGCTTCTCGTTGCTGATGGGGTTTCTCGGCGGCTTCCTGCCGGCCGTTCGCGCCGCGCGGCTCAATATCGTGAGCGCGCTGAGGGCGGTTTAGGGGCTTTCGCTAAAAGTCGATGATGCGACTAAGGATCTCTAGCATAGAAAATCCTTAGCAGAATTATTCAAGACTGCATTTGCTTTTTAATCAGCTGATTCACTATTTCCCCGATGTCCTGGCCCTTTTTTCTGGCAACACGCTCCACTCGGCGCTGCAGCCTCGCATCAAGGTAGATAGGAAGGCGCAATTGCGCTCCTTTGCGGTAAAACTTTCCCCTCACGCCTTTGGAGAAATCATATTCTCGTCTCATAATGCTTGCCGAAGATTTAACAGTCTGACCATTATCTCACAACCTGCGGCACGATTAGAACAGGTTTGCGGTTGTTGAGACGTGGCCCTTGGTGGTATCCTCACGATGTCTATAGTGAGGAGACTTTGCGATGAAAGACACATACACGGCCGTGGTTAAAAAGTCCGGTGCCTGGTGGATCGGATGGATCGAAGAAGTTCCGGGAGTCAATTGTCAGGAAGCGTCGAAAAAGGAATTGATTGAGAGCCTGCAAGTGACACTCAGAGAAGCCCTTGAACTGAATCGCCGAGATGCGCTTGAGGCGGCTGGAGATGGCTTTAACGAAGAACCCATCGTTCTATGAAACGTGGCGACCTTCTGCGCCACCTTCGAGAAAACGGCTGCGAATTGATGCATGAGGGTGGCCGCCATTCTTGGTGGTACAACCCTCGCCAAAACAAACGCTCCTCGGTCCCGCGCCATAACGAGATTGACGATAACCTTGCCCGCAAGATCTGCAAGGATTTAGGCGTTCCACCCATTAAATGATCTCCGCTAGGCTTGAAGCGATTCCTAAATTTGATGGCTATGCCTACCCGACCAAAACAAAAACGGCAGTTTGCGATCTGCATCCGCAGTGACGATCCGGACATGCTGACACCACGCAGAGTCTACGAGGTCCTGCCCGACGAGAGCGCCGCCAGGTCAAAGTACATTCGGGTCATCGACAATGAAGGCGAGGATTACCTGTACCCCGCGGCCTATTTTATGTTTGTAGAATTTCCTCCGTCCGTTCAGCAGGCGCTGCTCCAAGCATCTTAATCTCTTTTGCGCCGGTGGTCGGAGACCGACAAATTAATTGTAGCGTGCGCGCCTTTGTGCTAGGAATAATTTAAGTTCCATGGAGCATTCCCGGTTCGTCCACCTTCATTGCCACACGCAGTACAGCCTCCTAGACGGTGCCAATAAAGTCGAAGCGCTCGTCGAGCGGGTGCGCGAGTTGAAGCAGCCGGCGCTGGCCATGACCGATCACGGCAACATGTTCGGCGCGATCGAGTTTTACCGCGAGGCCTCCAAGCACGGCATCAAACCCATCATCGGCTGCGAGATTTACGTCGCGCCGGCCAGCCGCTTCGAGCGCAAGGGCGTGGACAAGGGCAACAAGGAGTACAACAACCACCTGATTCTTCTCGCGATGAACCTGGAGGGCTACAAAAATCTCTGCAAGCTCGTGACCGCGGGCTTCATGGAAGGCTTTTATTACAAGCCGCGCATCGACAAGGAGATTCTGCAAGAGCACAACCGCGGCTTGATCGCGCTCTCCGCCTGTTTGCAGGGAGAGGTATCTTTCGCGCTCTCGGCCGGCAACTTCGAGAAGGCCAAGGCCGCGGCCGAAAGCTACGCCGCGATCTTCGGCGATCGCTATTATCTCGAAATTCAGGACAACAAGCTGCCGCAGCAAGAAACGGTCAACCGGCTGATCCTCGAGCTCGGCAAAGAGCTGTCGCTGCCGGTGGTAGCGACCAACGACTGCCACTACGGCGAGCGCGACGACGCCGCGGCGCATGACGTGCTGCTTTGCGTCCAGACCGGTAAGACCGTCCAGGACGAAAACCGCCTCAAGATGCACACCGACGAGCTGTTCGTGAAATCCGCCGAACTGATGAAGCAGGGCTTCGATTACTGCCCCGATGCGGTCGAGCGGACGCTCGAGATCGCCAACCGCTGCAACCTGGAGCTGCAATTCGGCCACTATCACTTTCCTCAGTTCAGCGCTCCGAAAGAGATCAGCCTGGACGATTATCTTGACGAGCTGGCGCGGAAAGGACTGGCGGAGAGATTGGCGAATTTCGGCTTGAGCGCTCCGGAGGAGCATGAAAAAAGGATCAAGCTCTACGATGAGCGACTCGACTACGAGCTCGGCGTCATCAAGGGTATGCAGTTTTCCGGCTACTTTTTGATTGTCGCCGACTTTATCAACTACGCCAAAGACAACGGCATCCCCGTCGGGCCGGGGCGCGGCTCGGCCGCCGGCAGTCTCGTGGCGTACGCGCTCAAGATCACCGACCTCGATCCGATCCGCCACGGACTTTTGTTCGAGCGCTTTCTCAATCCCGAGCGGCGCTCGATGCCCGATATCGACGTGGACTTCTGCATCCGCGGGCGCGATCAGGTGATTCGCTACGTGAAAGAAAAATACGGCGCCGACAAAGTGGCGCAGATCGCGACCTTCGGAACTCTCAAGGCCAAGGCGGCGATCAAAGACGTGGGCCGCGCGCTGGGATTTTCGTTCGCCGAAGCGGACGCTATCGCCAAACTCATTCCGGCCCCCAAGCAAGGATTCGATCATTCGCTGGCGGAGTCCATTAAAATGGAGCCGCGCCTCGCGGCGCTCATCAAGAGCGACCCGCGGGTCAAGGAGCTGATTGACCACGCGATGCGCCTCGAAGGTCTCACGCGCCACTCTTCGACGCACGCGGCGGGCGTGGTCTTGTCCAATCTTCCGCTCGTCGAATATCTCCCACTCTATCTCGATAAGGAAGGCGGCATCGTCACCCAGTTCGACATGTCGAGCGTCGAGAAGATCGGGCTCATCAAGTTCGACTTCCTCGGCCTCAAGACCCTCACGCTGCTCGCCGATTGTCTTAAGCTCATTCAAAAGAGCCGGGATGTCTCGATCGACCTCAACAACCTGCCGCTCGACGACATGAAAACCTACCGGCTGCTCTGCTCGGGCAACACGACCGGCGTATTCCAGCTCGAGAGCACGGGCATCCGGGAGATGACGGTCAAGATCAAGCCGAATTGCTTCGAAGACCTGGTCGCCATTCTCGCCCTGTTTCGTCCCGGCCCGCTCGACAGCGGCATGACCGAACAGTACATCCAGCGCAAGCACGGCAGGGAGCAAATCAAATATCTGCACCGGCTGCTGGAGACGATTCTAAAAGACACGTACGGCGTCATCGTCTATCAGGAACAGGTCATGCAGATCGCGCAGGTGCTCGCGGGCTACAGCATGGGCGAAGCCGATATCCTGCGCCGCGCGATGGGGAAGAAAGATCCGGAGGAGATGGCGAGCCAGCGGGAGCGCTTCGTCGAAGGCGCGAAGAAAAACAAAATCGATCCTAATAGAGCTACCGAGATTTTCGATCAGATGGAGACCTTCGCCCGCTACGGCTTCAACAAGTCGCATTCGGCCGCGTACGCGTTGATCTCCTACCAGACCGCGTATCTCAAGGCGCATTATCCCGTCGAGTTCATGGCCGCCGTGTTGACCTCCGAGACGGGAGACACGGACAAGGTGATCAAGAACCTGGCCGAATGCCGCGAGAAAGGCATCGAGGTCCTCCCGCCGGACATCAACGAGAGCTACGCGGACTTTGCGGCGCTAGGGGAAAAAATCCGGTTCGGATTGGCGGCGGTCAAGAACGTCGGCGAAAAAGCGGTGGAGATCATTCTTCAGAGCCGCGAGCAGGAAGGTCCATTTAAATCTATTTTCGACTTCTGCCGCCGCGTGGAAATGACCGCCGTCAACAAGCGGGTGCTGGAGAGCCTCATCAAGTGCGGCGCCTTCGACTCGACCACGATCTCCCGCGCCCGCATGCTGGCTGCGCTCGACGACGCGATGCGGGCGGGACAGTCGTATCAGAAAAATCGCGAGAGCAATCAAATCGATCTATTCGGCCTGTCGGCCTCCGGATTCATGTCTTCGGGCGCGGGAATCGGCGGCAACGGCGGGCACGACGTCTATCCTGAAGTCGAAGAGTGGTCGGCGCAGCAGCAGCTCGCCTTCGAAAAGGAATCGGTTGGTTTCTACATCACGGGGCACCCGCTCGACAAATATGAAGGACGGCTTTCCGGGCTCACGTCAGGTTCGATAGCGGAGCTGAGGGAACGCCCGGTCTCCGGCGAGATGAAAGCGGGCGGCGTGGTCACCGCCATGCGTCTCAGGAACACCAAAAAGGGCGAGCGCTACGCGAGCTTTCAATTGGAAGACAAGACCGGCTTTATCGAGGTAATCGTTTGGCCGGACACGTATCGCCGCTGCATGGAGATTTTGGTCCTGGACGACCCGATTCTCGTCTCCGGAAAAATGGACGTTGGAGAAGAGCGGGCGCAGATCATCGCCAACAACGTTGTCCCGTTGGAGCAGGCATCGCGCCAGTTGCCGCCGTCGGCCGCGATCGAGCGGAGAAAAAAGGAAAACGGCCAGCGGATTCACTTCTACGTCGCGAGCCCCGACGTTACGTCCGAGGAGTTCGTCCGGCTCCACGATACGCTCAGGAGATATCCGGGCTCTTGCGCCGTCTCGCTCCATCTCAAGAAGCCCGACAACAGCGAAACCGTCATCGAGCTACCGGACGATCTGCGCGTCGCTTCCAATCCGGAGCTGCTGCAAACGGTGGAGCAGCTCTTCGGCAGCCGCGTCACCGTTTCGCCGTCGCCATTTTGAAGCGCATTTACCCCCAGCTACGCGGAGTTCGCGAGCGCGTCCTGCTGGTCGGGGCGGTGCTGCCTTCCCACAACTCCGCCAGTCCACTGAACGACAACCTCGATGAGTTGGAAAAGCTGGCCGAGAGCGCGGGCGCGAAGGTCGTCGGCCGGTTCACCCAGCAGTTGAAGAGCGTCAGTCCCGCGACCCTCATCGGAAAGGGCAAAGTGGAAGAGATCCGGGCGTATCTAAAAGATACCAAACCGGATCTGGTTGTCTTCGACGAAGACCTTACTCCCGCGCAGCAGCGCAATCTCGAATCCGCGTTCGAGCTTCGCGTCATCGACCGCAGCCAGTTGATCCTCGATATCTTCGCGCAGAGAGCGCGCAGCAACGAGGGCAAGCTTCAGGTCGAGCTGGCGCAGCTCGAATACATGCGCCCGCGTCTCACGCGGCAATGGACCCATCTCTCGCGCTTGGGCGGCGGGATCGGGACGCGCGGACCCGGCGAGACCCAGCTCGAAGTCGATCGCCGGCGCGTGCGGGAGCGGATCGCTACGCTCAAGCGCCGCCTCATGACCGTGGAGCGGACCCGCTTCATCCAGCGCCGCGAGCGGCTCGAAGTTCCCTACGCTACCGTCGCTTTAGTCGGTTATACGAACTCCGGCAAATCGACGCTGATGAACGCGCTCACGCGCGCGGGCGTCGCGGTCGAGGACAAGCTGTTCGCCACGCTCGATCCCACGATCCGCTCCCTCAGGCTTCCCGGCGGCGACAAAGTGATGTTGGCGGACACGGTCGGATTCATCAACAAGATTCCCCATTCGCTGATCGAGGCTTTCAAGAGCACGCTGGAGGAAGTCCGGTGCGCCGATCTGCTGCTCCACCTCGTCGATGTGACGCACCCGCTCTACGCGCAGCAGACCGAAGTCGTCGAAACGGTGCTGAGAGATATCGGCGCGGGCGATACGCCGTACATCATGGTGCCGAACAAAATCGATCTCGTCCCTGGAGCCGGCTTCAACCCCGCTATCCGCAACGGCGCGCGCGAGCTGTGCCCGATCTCGGCGTTGACGGGAAAAGGCATCGATCGGCTTCTTCAAGCGATCGAGAAGACGCTGGATTGCGGGAAGGAGCGAAGCGCGTTCACTTTCGCTCCGTCTCAAGGCTCGCTTCTCGCCCTGCTCAGGCGCCACGGCCGGATTCTTGACGAAACCTACGAAGACGACAAAATCCGCGTGACGGCGCTCCTCAGTCCGAAGCTTGCCGGCCAGATGAAAAAATTGCTGGCGGAAAGCCGCGCCGCCGAAAGTAAATCCGCACCCCTATGCTGAACCTGCCTAATTTTCTCACGCTGATCCGCATTGTGTTGATTCCCTTTTTTTTGGTCCTGCTCGCCTCGCAGCTCTATTTCGAC
This sequence comes from uncultured Syntrophobacteraceae bacterium, assembly GCA_964572145.1. Taxonomy (GTDB): domain Bacteria; phylum Desulfobacterota; class Binatia; order UBA9968; family UBA9968; genus JAJPJQ01. The sequence goes on along the minus strand of CAZNES010000034.1, from coordinate 12,901 downwards.
GCGCTCTTGGTTTTCATTCTCGGCGGCGTGACCGACGCGCTCGACGGATTTATCGCGCGCCGGATGAATCAAAAGACCTCGCTCGGCGCCATTCTTGACCCGGTGGCCGATAAGCTGTTGCTCATGAGCTCCTTCATCATGCTCGGGATGATGGGCGGCATCCCGTTGTGGCTGGTGGTCCTGGTCGTCAGCCGGGACACCGTGATTTTGTTCGGTTACGTAGCGATTTCTTTTTTGCTCGACGAGCGGCTGGAAGTGCAGCCCACGATCATGGGCAAGCTCAGCACGGTTTTTCAGCTCGTCACGGTCGGGGTCGTCTTGCTCATGCTGGCAAGAGCGCAGCTCCTCGAGTCATGGCTGGACGACGCGTTGGTCTATCTTACCGCGGCGACCACGGTGATCTCCGGCGTCCAATATCTGTATCTGGGCCTGCTCCGGCTCCAGAATCGGGTCGCTTCGTGACGTGATTAGTTGACAGTCATCGAAAAAATTGGTAGGAAAATCAGACGTTTGTAATGAAAAAAGGATGAAGGATGAGGGCTGAAAGGATGAAGAAAAATTCATCCTTCCGCCTTTCTCCGCCAGAGGCGGATCCGCCTCTCCTTGTGGCGGAGCCTTCCTCCTTTAATATTTATGGTTCTTCTGGGTTTAGTGTGGAAGAGTATTCACCACGAAGGACACGAAGAGCACGAAGGAAAGAAGATTTAACCGCCAAGAGCGCGAAGGATTTAGGTTTCAGATCTGTGGGGCAACCGCGCTGTGGTTACCCTTACCAGTGCTAGGAAGGGCACGAAGTCTTGGTTCACAAATATCCGAACCCTTCGTGTCCTTCGTGATCTTCGTGGTGAATGAAATCTAAGGTGATAGTGACGGGTTATCCACACGGAAGCCTGAAGAGCCATATTTATAGGCACGTAGCTCAGTGGGAGAGCGCTTCCTTGACACGGAAGAGGTC
>CAZNES010000034.1:0-11846 GCA_964572145.1 uncultured Syntrophobacteraceae bacterium | reverse complement strand
ATATTTATAGGCACGTAGCTCAGTGGGAGAGCGCTTCCTTGACACGGAAGAGGTCGGCAGTTCAATCCTGCCCGTGCCTACCATCTCAAGAAGGCGGTAGGCTCCGCCACAACAATTGGCGGATCCGCCTCCGGCGGAAATAGGCGTTAGGCGGTAGGAACTTTTCGAATCGTGGAAAAAATTCAGGTTAAACTGGCTGAAGGTAAACAGGTCGAAGTTCAACCGGGTGTCTCGCTGCGTGAAGTGGCTGCTTCTCTGGGCGTCAACGGCGATATCGTCGCGGCGAAGATCGACGGAAAGCCCGTCGATCTGGACCGTGAGCTAAGCCGCGATTGCGCTCTCGCATGGATTCGGCTCGACAGCCCGGAAGGGACCGACATCCTGCGCCATTCGACAGCTCATCTCATGGCTCAGGCGGTGCAGAGTCTGTTTCCCGGCACGCAGGTGACCATCGGCCCGACCATCGAGCACGGCTTCTATTACGATTTCAAGCGCGACAAGTCCTTTGCGCCCGAGGAGATCGAGCAGATCGAGAACAAAATGCGCGAGCTCGCGGCGCAGGATCAAAAGGTCAGGCGCGAGGAAATGCCACGCGCGGCGGCCATCGAGCTGTTCCGCCGCATGGGCGAGGACTACAAAGTCGAGATCCTGCGGGAGATCCCGGAAGACGTGGTCTCGCTCTATCGTCAGGGAGACTGGGTCGATCTTTGCCGCGGCCCGCACGTGCCGTCGACCGGAGCGATCCGCGCCTTCAAGTTGACCGGCGTCGCCGGCGCCTATTGGCGCGGCAGCGAGAAGAACGAGATGCTGCAGCGGATCTACGGCACCTCCTGGCCGACTGAAGAGGCGCTGCGCAAACATCTCGCCCTGTTGGAAGAGGCGAAGAAAAGAGATCACCGCAAGCTTGGGGTGGAGCTGGATCTTTTCAGCTTTCATCCGATCGCTCCGGCGAGCCCGTTTTTTCATCCCAAGGGAGCTTTAATTTACAACGAGCTGATTTCTTACATGCGCCGGCTGTATGTCCGCTATGGCTATCAGGAAGTGATCACGCCGCAGATTTTCGACGTCGAGCTGTGGCGCCGCTCTGGCCACTACGATCATTTTCGCGACGGCATGTATTTTACCCGCATCGACGAGAGGGAATTCGGCGTGAAGCCGATGAACTGTCCGGGACATACCTATATCTACGCCTCGAAGAAGCGGTCGTATCGGGACCTGCCGCTGCGCTACGCGGATTTCGGACGCTTGCATCGCTATGAAAAATCCGGCGTTACCGGCGGGTTGACCCGGGTGCGCTCGTTCTCGCAGGACGACGCGCATATTTTTTGCGCCCCCGACCAGATCGAGAACGAGATGAGCGGTCTATTGAAAATGCTGCGCGAGGTCTACCGCACTTTTCAATTCACCGAAATGCAAGTCAAGCTTTCGACCCGCCCGGAGAAATACATGGGCAGTCTCGAAGTCTGGGCCCGCGCCGAAGACGCGCTGGCACAGTCGCTCAAGAGCGAAGGCATCGAGCACAAAATCAATCCGAGCGCCGGCGCCTTTTACGGTCCCAAGATCGATTTTGAAGTGCTCGATGCTCTGCGGCGCGGCTGGCAGTTGGCGACCATCCAGCTCGACTTTTCCATGCCGGAGAGATTCGATTTAAATTATGTCGCGCCCGACGGCGGCGAAAAGAGACCGGTCATGATTCACCGGGCGCTCCTGGGCTCGATCGAGCGCTTCATGGGGATTCTCATCGAGCACTGCGCCGGCGCGTTCCCGCTGTGGCTGGCGCCGGTTCAGCTCAAGGTCTTGACCGTGACCGAAGCGCAGCAGGACTATGCCCGGCAGGTCGTCGGAGAGCTGCGCGATGCCGGCTGGCGCGCGGAGTTGGACGACCGAAACGAAAAGCTTGGATATAAGATCCGGCAGGCCCAGGTGGAAAAAGTTCCCTACGCCGTGGTGATCGGGGACCGGGAGGTCCGGGATCGGACGGTCGCGCCGCGCCGACGCGGCGGGGAAAACTTAAAGCCCGCCACTATAAAAGAGTTCATGGAAATGCTAAAAGCGGAGGTCGGGCTCAGCACGGCAGACGAACGGCGGCCCGCATGACATCTGTTTTGACCAAGGAGGTGGCTTATAGCTAGTACGAGTAGGGAGGCGAGAATCAATCATCAGATCCGCGCCCGTGAGGTTCGGGTGATCGGCGTGGACGGGAGCCAATTGGGCGTCATGTCGCTCTACGAGGCACTCAAGCAGGTGGAGACCCTGGGCGTCGATCTGGTCGAGGTGGCCGCGGAAGCCCAGCCGCCGGTCTGCCGCATGATGGATTACGGCAAGTTCCGTTACCAGCAGAAAAAGAAATCTCAGGGCGGAAAAAAGAGCCAGACCTTCATGGCTATCAAAGAGGTCAAGATGGGATCGCGCACCGACCGCCACGATTTGGTTTACAAGGTGAAAAATATCCGGCGGTTTATCGAGAGGGGACAGAGAGTCAAGGTATCGGTCTTTTTTCGCGGCCGGGAAATTACTCATCCGGAGCTGGGAAGAGCGATGCTCAGCCGGGTTGTGGGCGAGGTGCAGGACATCGCCAAGGTGGACATCACGCCCAGGTTGGAAGGAAGAAACATGGCCATGCTTCTGGTCCCGAAGCAGCAGGCTTAGAGAGGGAGAACAAAGTGCCGAAAATCAAAAGCAACAGAGGCGCGATGAAAAGATTTCGCGTCACCGCGAGCGGTAAAATCAAGAGGAACAGGGGCTTCAAAGGCCATCTGCTCTCGGGCAAGGGAAAAAAACGTAAGCGGAACCTCAGAAAGGGCGCTCTCGTGTCCGCCAGCGAGCAAAAAAATATACGCAAGCTGATACCGTATTTATAAAAGGCTGTAGGCCGTAGGCGGTAGGCGATAGTTCTTACTCTCGCCTCATGCCTCGCGCCTCACGCCTTCTTTGAGGAAGGAGAATAAAGTGCCAAGAGCCAAAGGGGGAAGTAAAACCAGACAGCGGCGGAAAAAAATCATGAAGCTCGCCAAGGGCTATGTCGGCGGCCGGGGACGGTTGTACCGCATGGCCCGGGAGACGGTCGAGCGCGGTCTCGCATTCGCCTATAGAGACCGTAGGGTCAGGCGGCGGGATTTTCGCGGTCTGTGGATCACGCGCATCAACGCTGCGGCGCGGCTCTCCGGGATGTCGTACAGTCAATTTATCAAGGGTCTCAAACATGCCGGCGTCGAGTTGGATCGAAAAATTCTCGCGGACATCGCGGTTGCGGACGCGCCCGCCTTCGGTCGAATCGCCGAGCTCGCCAAGTCTCACCTAACGACGTAGTTTTCGTCCGCGCTCTCCAACATGAACGAGTCTCTGGACAATCTCAGGGACGAAGTCGTCGAGCGGATCGGCCGCTCGGCCTCCGAGGCCGAGGTCGAGCAGCTCCGCGTCGAAGTCCTCGGGCGCAAGGGTACGCTCACCGGCCTTCTCCGCGGTCTCAAAGACGTGCCGGCCGAGGAGCGGCCGCGACGAGGGGAAGAGCTCAATCGACTTCGTAGCTTTCTCGAACAACGTATCGACGAGCGCCTCCAGGCGCTCAGGGCCGAGCAAAGAGAGCGGACGCTCGGCCGGGAACGCGTCGACATCACGCTTCCCGGCAGCCGCCGGGCGCGTGGGCGGGTCCATCCGCTGACGCTCGCGATGGACGAGATCATCGACGTGTTTTTGGGCATGGGCTTCGAGATCGCGCGCGGCCCGGACATCGAGGACGACTACCACAACTTCGAAGCGCTCAACATCCCGAAGGACCATCCGGCGCGCGATATGCAGGACACTTTCTTCGTCGCGAAAAATCGCCTGCTGAGAACGCACACCTCGCCGGTTCAGGTCCGCGTGATGGAAGAGTGCAAGCCGCCGCTCCAGATCATCGCTCCGGGCGCGGTCTACCGCCACGACGACGACGCGACGCATTCGCCGATGTTTCACCAGGTGGAAGGCTTCATGGTCGATCGCGACATCGCGTTCAGCGATTTGAAAGGCGTTCTGACGCACGTCCTGCGGCAAATTTTCCGCGCGGACGCGGGCGTGCGTTTCCGGCCGAGCTTTTTTCCGTTCACCGAGCCGAGCGCGGAGATCGACATCCAATGCGTGATCTGCGGCGGCAAGGGCTCGAACGGGGCCCAATCGTGCCGCGTGTGCAAGGGCTCGGGGTGGCTCGAAATCCTCGGCGCCGGCATGATCGACCCGCAAGTTTTCCGCTTTGTCGGCTACGATCCGGAAAAATTCTCCGGCTTCGCCTTCGGGATGGGCGTGGAGCGCATCGCGATGCTCAAGTTCGGCATCGAGGACATCCGGCTCTTCTATCAAAACGACATGAGGTTTCTGAAACAGTTCAGGTAAAAGAATGGAGTAATGGAACATGGAGTAATGGAGTGTTGGAGTAATGGAGTACTGGGTGAAAGAAGCAACGTCTTCTTATTCCATTACTCCAGTACTCCGCTCGTTTGTATTCATGAAACTCACGCTCGATTGGCTGAAAGAATTCGTAGAAATCAAGGATTCCCCGCAGAAGCTCGCCGATACGCTTACCATGGCGGGGCTCGAGGTGGAATCTCTCGCGCCTCTCGGTTCCAAAGACGGCGGCGACGATTGGGTCATTGAAATATCCGTCACGCCGAATCGCGGCGACTGCCTCGGCGTTCTCGGCCTGGCGCGCGAACTCGCGGCTCTGGGGGCCGGGCGTCTAAAAATTTCTGCGCGTAAATCTTCCGCTGCTAAATCCAGCACAGCGTCTCCGGTAAAAGTCGAAATCCAAAGCCCGCGCTGTTGCCGCCGGTATTCCGCGAGCGTGGTCGGGTCGGTGCAAGTCGGCGCGTCGCCGCCATGGATGCGGGCGCGTCTGGAAGCCTGCGGCATCCGCTCGATCAACCATATCGTGGACGTTACCAACTACGTCATGCTGGAGACCGGCCAGCCGCTGCACGCTTTCGCTCTGGACAGACTGGCGGCCAAGCGGATCGTCGTGCGGCAGGCGAAGGAAATAAAAAAATTCCTTACCTTGGATGAGGTCGAGCGGGATCTCGCTCCGGAAGATCTGCTCATTTGCGACGGCGACGTTCCGGTCGCGCTGGCCGGCATCATGGGCGGGCGTGACTCGGAAGTCCGCTCCGATACCCGCTCCGTTCTCCTCGAAAGCGCCCACTTCGATCCCGTGACGATCCGCCGGACGGCGAAGCGTCTCGGGCTGCACAGCGAAGCGTCGCACCGCTTCGAGAGAGGCGTGGACTCCGAAGGGACGATCTCCGCGCTGGAGCGCGCCGTCGCTTTGCTCGGCCAGGTCGCGGGCGGTCGGCCGGTCGGCAATATCGTCGATCGCTATCCGCGGCGAGCAAAACCGCCCGCAATTCTACTCCGGCAACCAAGAGTGACGGCGATGGTCGGCGTCGAGATCAAAGCGGCGGAGATCGAGAAGATTCTCAAGCAGCTCGGCTGCCGTATCCAACGCGGCGGAAAAGCCGCCTTCAACGTCGTTCCTCCCACGTACCGGGGCGATCTTACGCGCGAGGCCGATCTGATCGAGGAGATCGTGCGCCTTCACGGCTACGGGAAAATACCGTCCACGCTGCCGCGGGCGCGGCTTTCCGGCGGCCGGCCGGATGCGCGTCTTCGCTGGGAGCGTGGCCTGCGCTCGTATCTCGGCGGAGAAGGGCTCACGGAAACGATCAATCTGCCGTTCACCTCCGCGGAGATGAACACCCGTTTCTCCGGCATCCCGAACGGTCGCAAAGAGCCGGTGGCCGTTTTAAATCCGCTGGTGCAGGAGAGCGCGGAGATGCGGACGAGCCTGGTTCCCGGTCTCATCGAGAATCTAAAAATTAATCTTGCGCAGAGAGTCAAAGGGTTCGCTGCTTTCGCTCTCGGCAAAGTTTTTTATCTCGACCCTTCGACGCGGGCCACGCCCTCCGGCCGTGAGCCCTCGCTCAGGGTCGTCCCGAGCAAGCGAAGCGAGTCGAAGGACGACGGCGATCCTAAGGAGCGCCAGCATCTGGCGGCGCTCCTTTACGGCGCCCGCGAGCGCATGGGATTGCGCGCGGAAGAGGCGCCGTTTGCTTTTCTCGACGCCAAAGGATTGATCGAAGGCATCGTGGAGCGGATCGGAGCCGGCGGCCGTCCGGTCTGGACCGATTCCGGCGTCCCCGCTTTTCTCCATCCGGGGCGGGCCGCGCTGCTGCAATCGGACGGCGCGGCGCTCGGGTACGTGGGCGAGATCCACCCGGATGTCGGCGCAGAGCTTTCCCTGCCGCGCTTTCTGATTTTCGAACTTGACTTTGAAAAGTTGGTTCAGTATCTTTCGCCTAAGTTAACGGTTCGTTCCCTGCCGCGATTTCCGTCCGTTGAGCGGGATTTGGCGGTCGTCGTAGATGAAGAGTTTCCCGCTCAACGGATTATTAACTGGCTCAAAGATCTGCGCCACTCTCTCATTGAAGACGTGGAGATATTCGATCAATACCGAGGGGCGCCCGTTCCGGAAGGGAAGAAGAGTCTGGCATACACGATTTCTTACAGAGCGGAAGGCCGGACTTTAACGGACGCCGAGGTGCAGAGCCTGCATCAGGATTTGGTGTCGCGCATCGGCGAGGTTTTTGGCGCCCAACTTAGAGGATAAAAGAGCGCGGCGCAGGCCGCGCCTGCTTGAAATAAAAAAGAGAGGTGGAAAGATGACCAAGGCTGAAATCATCGCGCGTATCTATGAGAAGGTGGGATTTGCGAAGAAAGATGCCACGGACGTGGTGGAGGCCACCTTTGAAATCATCAAAGGGTGCCTGGAGAAAGGGGAGAAGGTCAAGGTCTCCGGATTCGGCAACTTCGTGGTCAACACCAAGCGTCCGCGAAGGGGAAGAAACCCGCAGACCGGAGGCGAGATTATCATCGTCGGCCGCAAAGTCCTCACCTTCAAGCCCAGCCAGATTTTAAAGAAGAGCCTCAACAGCGCCTCCTCTTAGGAACGCCTCTCCATGTCTCCCCGACTGCCTGACAAGCTCTATTTCAAGATCGGAGAAGTCAGCCGCATCGTCGGCGTCGAGCCTTACGTGCTTAGATTCTGGGAAACCGAGTTCGAGCTGCTGAAGCCGAGCAAGGCGCCGTCGCGCCATCGTCTGTACAAGAAGAAAGACGTCGAGCTCCTGCTCGAAATAAAGCGGCTCCTCTACACCGAAGGCTTCACGATCGAAGGCGCGCGGAAGCGGCTCAAAGAAAACAAAAAAGAAGAGCGCAAGCAGTTGAAGCTCGCGCTTCCCGACGCCGCCTACAAGAACGCCCTCGCCAAGATCAAAAAAGATCTCCAGTCGCTCAGGAAATTGCTCTCGTAGTGCTCCCAAACCAGCGTTCCTTGTCCTTGCTAACTATTCCTCGTGTGACTACAATGTAGCAACGAGGGGGAAGTTAAAATGAAAAGCCGTATTGTTCAGATCGGCAATTCACGAGGGGTACGTTTGCCAAAGGTGCTGCTGGAGGAAGCCCAGCTCGCGGATGAAGTCGAATTACAGGCCGAGCCGGGACGCATCGTGATTCGCCGAGGGGACCGGCCTCGCGCGGGCTGGGCGGCTGCAGCTCGAAAAATGCGCGAGCAGGATGAAGACCGGCTCCTTGATCCGACAACGCCCACGCGGTTTGAAGAGAAAGAGTGGAAGTGGCGGTAGGGCATTGGCAACACGCGGTGAAGTCTACTTAGTTCAGCTTGATCCGACGCGAGGCAGCGAGATCCGTAAGACACGACCCTGCCTCGTTGTCTCCCCGGACGAGTTGAACCACCATCTACTGACGGTGATCGTTGCGCCGATGACGACCGGCGGGCAAGCGTACCCCTGGCGCGTCCAATGTCGTTTTCAAAGCCGCGCTGGATTCGTGGCCATCGACCAGCTCCGCACGGTTGATACCGAGCGATTGGTGCGCCGGCTCGGGCGCCTTTCTCCCAATTCTGTGGCGGCGGTAATGGCAGTTCTGCAAGAAATGTTTGCGCAGTAGGCAAGTCCCCGCATCGTAACAAGCCGATCTTTTCTCAAACAAAACATTCTCAAACAAAACACTTGACCGTCTTCCGGGTTTGGCTATAGCCTGTCGCTAACCTGTCCTATTTCTGGGGCGGGATCGATTCGGACCGACCGTAGCCGGCAAAGGCTTACAATAGTGCAGTGCTTGTCGGTTTAGGGTTTTTGTTGTTAAGAGGCGGAAAAGATTAGAGGATAGGCCACAATTATGAAATCGTTGATTGGGATAGGCTGACCGACTCACTTATTAGTAGTTAGCTGCAACAGAATGAACGAAACGTACTCAGCACTCGAAGATATCTGGAAGCGCCACCTCAGTGGTGAGGTTGTGGACATCGAGCGCGAAGTTCTCGGTCTGCTATCGCGGCAAGATATCAAGATCCGTCAAGATGACGGGGATGTGAAACAGATAAACCTGTCAATTCCAACATCAACCGAACATGCATTCGTGATCGGTCTTCGGTACATAAAGAGAGACGGTACATATACCGAAGATCATTTCTTGTGTCAGAAGGATGTTGAGCCAAGTACAACACGTCTCGAAATAGAACCACACTACAAAAGGCGGCTGGAATTTAGGTTGCCCGAGTACCGCGGCACTCATAAACAGCAGGTCGTCTTTACCAGTACGGCCGTCAAAGACAGTAACATCACGCAGGTAAACACCATCAGCTATCTAAAAGGCAAAGAGTAGGTGGCTCTGTTTAACGAAGTTGCAGTTAACAACCGCGTCGAGCAGACCTCGGGGACGCTGGCGCGCCCCTTGTCAGCTCACGCGGGGCGTTAGGCCCGCAATGATATGAGTATCTATCTCAATGGCTGGCGCCGACTGTGGGCGGTGGTTTCAGTGCTCGGCCTTATCATCACGCTCACGAGCGTGGGTATCTTCTGGCCACAGCGAGAAGCAGGGATAACAGATGATCTGAAATCACCCGCGTGCAAGGCGTGGCGCGATCTCCCAGACGGATTCGTTCTTGACAAATCACCAGAGTGGAAAGAGGAGTGCTATTCCCTCCGGTCATTTCTGTACTATCAGCGCATGAATCTGAGATCCGAAACTGACTACGACAGATACTTGTTGCGGACAAGGACGAAGGTTCTTCTTGTCGGCCTTTCGACTTGGATCGTTATGGCGCTCTTGATCTATCTTTCGGGGTGGTCTGTTGGATGGATCGTCAGAGGCTTTAGAGAGAAGCCGCGTGTCTAGGTTCTTTAGCTGCTGCGTACGGGCCGGAAAGATCGCGCCATCTTTCACCATCGTGCTGGCCCGCCGCAGAGCATGACGTTATGTGGGAGAGCGAAGTATGCCTAAGAGGCGTCATCTAAACGGCTGGCAACGACTCGGAGTGGTGTTCTCTGTTCTGTGGATCGTCTTTGCTACTGTTTCGTATTGGCTTGAGATAAAAAGTCATCCCTCTTTTCTTGGTAAATCCACTCCGTGGTACATTTCATCATTCCTGTTCGAGTGGATAAAGGACCCCGAAGCGACTGCTAAGGCGAAGGCTGAATCCCCTACTATGGCGGACCGTATTACTTTTCTTCGGCCCACCTTTAACGTCGTGGGATTTTCCTCTTGGGTCTTCGCTCCAGTAGCCGCTACGTGGTTGCTTACGTATTTGGGTATTTGGACCGTCCAATGGGTGAAAAGGGGTTTTTCAGACGATAGCGGTGTTGACGCCTAACCCGTGCTGGAACCGATTGCGAATCAGTGGCGGCTCAGCTTTGATCGTTGAGGCTGTAGAAAAAGGTTGGTGAAAAAATTTAGCAAAAAAACAACCGCCGTATTTGGCGTTTAAGCGACGATCTCAGGTCGGGAGACCATTTTGGCACCCCTAATTCGGACACTTTTTTACGGGTTGGGACTTTTTCTACAGGCTCGTTAGACGCTGTACACAGTCCCAGAAGAACAATTCTCAAAGGAGGAGCCAAGAATGCAACGGATGTTTCTTGCTATTTGTGTTATGCCGATCGCGTTGTCCGGATGTGCTTCTCTGCAAATCGAGGACTCTGACTCTGTTGGTGTCAAACTAACCAAAGGGCTTCTTCGGGTCCCTGTAGCGGTCCTAACGATTGGGATGTCAGAGGGATACTACGCCACTGAGCGCACAATGAAATCATGGCTAGGGCACCAGGAAAGTTCGTTGTTGTTGTCTTGGGGACCACCATCACAAATTTATTCCGATGGCTCAGGCGGAAAATTTGTTGTCTACAGTCAGAACCGAGCGTACGTGAGTCCCGGATACTCAACAACGAACACGACTGGTTCGGCAACGGGTCAGGTTTTGGGCGACAACGTCTACGTTCATGGACAAGCTCAGTCCCAAACTACCTATGTTCCCCCTCAGGTGCATCAATGGACGACCTACCGAATGTTTCAGATCAATTCCGAGGGAACAGTAGTCGCTTACTCATGGAAAGGACTGTAGACCCACGCCTCTAACTTTAGCTGGAGTGCCTCGGCGAGCAGCTTGGGTTGATGGAATTCCGGGACAGTATACAGCAATTGACAAGTAGCAGGAGACAGATGCAGAATCTGCCGCTATGGCAAGGATCACCCGAGTGGTCGTTCCAGATTTCCCGCATCACGTCGCGCAGCGGGGCGCGCGCAGGATGGACGTTTTCTTCTCCGCTGACGACCGGCAAGAATACCTCGGCCTGTTATCCCAATCCGCTTCAAAGAGAAACTAGAACGATTAATCGGTACGAGTTTGCGGCCCAAGAAGGGCGGCTGGCAGAAGGGCAAGAAAAGGAAATGAAGTATACTGTCCCCGGAAATTCTGATCTCTACTCCTCGGAAATGCCGAATGTGTATTCTACGAGCTTATGTTTACCCGTTGACTTGTCTCTTACCGCCATGAGGGCAACGCGAAATTGTCGCTTCCCTACCTCTATAATTTTGGTCCCAGATTTAAATCGGTCAAACACAAACGAGCCAGTGATATCTAACATCGTCGCGGACTTTATGGATATGCCTGGTGTGTCTGCGGCAGGGAATCGCACGGTGCCACCTCCTCCTACCGGATAGTTGTGCCCAGCCTTCGGGCTGTCAACAGTCAGTGGAGTAGATGCCGGCAGAACCATTTCAATAGAGTCAAGACTCGCAGCACCAGAATGAATCATCGTTGCCGCACTGTCCAAATTCAGCGTTTCGTTATAATCTCCAGGTTCATTTGAAATCTGAATGACTTGCATACTTGAATACTTCAGTCGAAGGCTTTGTTCCGCCGATAATGATGGTGGTGGCTGAGAGTCTCCAGTGGGTGGGCCGGGCTTCGCGTCAGTCTCGCGTTTGGCGGTAAACCGCGACGCAACTCCTGCAAACGTAATGGCAATAAGAATACCTCCGGCGATTCCAACAGCTATGGTCGTCTTGACCGGATGAGTCGCATACATGAGGAGTAACTCCTTCCTCTCTAGGTAGAACCAGACAAGGCAGAACACGAAAGCGGTGGCGAGAGCAATCCATCCAATGCCTTTGCGTTCCGGCCAGAGGTAGAAGGCAGCAACGCTAAGAAGCGCCACAATCAGCCCCACAATGCCGAATCTGTCGCCGAGAGACATGCTGTTCGCCTGCGCTTTCCGCCCTCTGATTTGGGCAGGAAACTCCCAAGACACTATACAGGGAATTCAGGGGGACAGTATACCGCAATTGACAAGTAGCATGAGACAGATGCAGAATCTGCCGCCATGGCAAGGATCGCCGGAGTGGTCGTTCCAGATTTACCGTATCAAGTCGGATTCCGGGGACACAATACTAAATTCTTCTTGACGGCTTTGCAGGTAATCTAATACGCTTCGTCCATGGCTCGGATTTCCAGACTCGTGGTGCCT
>CAZNES010000033.1:36547-38223 GCA_964572145.1 uncultured Syntrophobacteraceae bacterium | reverse complement strand
ACGTTTACCGAGCTGCTCGGCGGTAAAGTCGAGGTCGAGAGCCGCCGCGGCAGCGAGACGACCTTCACCGTAACGCTGCCGGTGGAAACAGCCGAAGCCGGTTCTTAGTAGGGGCGGGTTTTAAACCCGCCCCTACTTCTCTTTTCTTCGCCCGAAGTAAAATTTCCGCCGTCGCCCAATGAGACGATAATCGAACAACTCAAAACTAAAACCCCTCCTGTTGCCTGTTGCCTTGGAACTCGCTAAAAAGGGTGCAAGAGAGGAGACCGAAAAATGCCAGGCGAAGAATATCGTATCGAGAAAGATTCCATGGGCGAGGTGAAAGTGCCCAAGAGCGCGTACTACGGCGCGCAGACGCAGCGGGCGGTGGAAAATTTTCCCGTGAGCGGCATCGGCTTCCCGCCGAAATTCATCCGCGCCCTGGCCGTTATCAAGCACGCGGCCGCCTCGGCCAATCGCGATCTCGGACTTCTGGACACGAAGATCGCCGACGCGATCCACCGCGCCGCCGCGGAAGTCATGGAGGGAAAGCTCGACAAGGAATTTGTCGTGGATATTTTTCAGACCGGTTCCGGCACTTCCACCAACATGAACGCCAACGAGGTCATCGCCAACCGCGCGTTGGAGCTTCTGGGAAAAGAACGAGGAAGCAAAGGCGTCCATCCCAACGACCACGTCAACATGAGCCAGTCGTCGAACGACGTGATCCCGACGGCGATCCACGTCTCGGCGCTGGAGGCGATCGAGAAAGAGCTGCTGCCCGCTCTTGGCGCGCTTCATCGCGCGTTGAAAAAGAAGTCGGAGGATTTCGACCGCATCGTGAAGATCGGCCGCACGCACCTGGCCGACGCGACGCCGATTCGCCTGGGACAGGAATTCGGCGGCTACGCGCGGCAGATCGAGCTCGGCATCGAGCGGATCAAGACGGCCTCGAGTGGATTGGAAGAGCTGGCGCTCGGCGGCACGGCGGTCGGCACGGGCATCAACACACATCCGGAATTTCCCGCGCGGACTATCAAGAAAATTTCCGAGATGACCGGGCTCAATTTCCGCGAGGCGAAAAATCATTTTGAGGCGCAAGCGGCGAAAGACGCGGTGGTGCAGGTGAGTGGCAGCTTGAAGACGCTGGCCGTAAGCCTCACGAAAATCGCCAACGATCTGCGCTGGCTCTCCTCCGGCCCGCGCTGCGGCATTGGCGAGATCGCCCTGCCGGACACGCAGCCGGGATCGTCGATTATGCCGGGCAAAGTAAATCCCGTGATGTGCGAGTCCGTGCTGCAGGTGGCGGCGCACGTGATCGGCTGCGACGCGACGATCACGATCTGTGGCCAGGCGGGAAATTTCGAGCTCAACGTGATGATGCCGGTGATGGCGCTCCGGCTGTTGGAAGCGATTACTTTCAGCGCCAGCGTGGTAACGGCGTTCACCGAGAAGTGCGTCGTCGGGATCGAAGCCAACAAACAACACTGCGAGGAGATGATCGAGAAAAGTCTCGCGATGGTGACCGCGCTCGCGCCGGTGATCGGCTACGACGCGGCAGCAAAGATCGCCAAGGAATCTTTCACGACCGGCAAGACCGTGCGGGAAGTCGCGCTGGCGCACAAAGTATTGCCCGAAGAGAAACTGGAAAAAATCCTCGATCCCTGGCGCATGACCGAGCCGGGAATCCCGGAGAA
>CAZNES010000033.1:0-36447 GCA_964572145.1 uncultured Syntrophobacteraceae bacterium | reverse complement strand
TTTCCTTGACGCTCCACGAAATCTGTTATAAATAAAAACAACACGCATGCGGAGGCGGTTGTTGAATGCAGGAATTTGATGTCTTGGTCATCGGCGGTGGAGCTTCGGGATTGCGAGCGGCGATCGCCGCCAAGCATGCGGGCGCGAGTGTTGCCCTTATCACCAAGGTTCATCCCTTGAGAACCAATTCGGGGGTCGCCCAAGGCGGTCTCAACGCTCCCCTCGGTAAAGACGACTCTCCCCAAATCTTTGCTGAAGATACTCTGCTTGCCGGGGACGGCCTTTGTGATCTTCAGGTTGTCCGGAACCTTGCCGCAGACGCTGCAAAAGAAATTATTTGGCTTGAGCGCATGGGCGTTCCCTTTAACCGCAATAGTGAAGGTCGCCTCGATCTTCGCCCTTTCGGATCAAACAGCAAGAGTCGAACTTGCTATGCGGATGATCGAACTGGGCACATCGTCCTGCAGGTACTTCACGAGCAGTTTCAGCGCGAGCGAATCCCTTCATTTGAAGAATGGTATGTGACGTCATTAGCGGTCGACGGAGGGACCTGCGTTGGAGCCATCGCCCTCGGTCTCAGAGGAGGGAAACTCGAATCCTTTTCGGCCCGTTCGGTCGTGATAGCTACCGGCGGATTTTCTCGGCTCTATCTCCCCTCCACCGCGTCACTTGGAACCACCGGCGACGGTCAATGCCTGGCCTATGACGCGGGCGCTCGACTGATGGACATGGAAATGATTCAGTTCCATCCAACGGTCTTCCCCAAGAAGCAAGGTCTTTTGATCACCGAAGCGGCCCTAAGCGAAGGCGCTGCGATCGTCGATCAGAAGGGCGAATCGATAACAGATCCAAAAGGAATGCCACGGCACAAAATTTGTCTTACCATTAATCACGCCATGCAGAACGGAGGCGGCGCCGTCTCGCTTGACTTGCGACCTATCGGCAAAGAAAAATTGCGCGACTATTTTCCCCAGACTCAAGAATTGCTCCGGACGGTTGCCGGATTGGATGCCACGAAAGACCTCGTGCCCATTCGCCCGCTGGCCCACCGGCCGATGGGAGGCATTGAAACCACCGCGGCTGGAGAAACATCCATTGCCGGCCTATTTGCGGTCGGGGAATGCGCGTGCAACGGTCTCAACGGAGCGGGACGACTTGCGGGGAATACTCTTAGCGAAGCGATGGTTTTTGGCAGAATCGTGGGCGAGACTGCGACGAAGCGCGCAATGGTCACGGCGCAAAAAAGTTTCCCCACAGCGAAGTTGGCTGACGAAGAGAAACGGCTCGCAGCAATTACTTCTGGCGACTTCTCTAATAAAGATACTTTAGGAAAAATCCACAGCGAACTCGGTCCCTTGATGAACGAAAAAGTAGGTCTCATCCGCAACCACACGGAATTGCAAGAGGCATTGGGTCAAATTCAGAGTTTGAAGGATCGGTATTCCAGGCTTCGAGTCAAGAACCCATCGAGGATCTATAATTACGAGCTGACCTCCTATCTTGAGCTGGGCTCGATGCTGACCCTAGCGGAGCTTGTGGCGTTAGCGGCTCACGCCCGGACCGAGAGCCGAGGCGCACATCAACGGGCGGATTTCCCAGAACGGGATGACACAAACTGGAAGAGTCACACCCTCGCGAGTTTTGTCGGGGAATCAGGGCAATTGCGGAAGAAATCGGTTGCTGCCGGGTAAGACCGTCAGGGGAGGTTTGGATGGAAGTTACTTTCAAAGTTTATCGCAAGGACCCTGAGAAAGACGGCAAACCCGGTCGCTCCAACTACAGCCTGGAGTTGCCCGAGGACGCCACGGTTCTGGACGCTCTGCTGAAGATACGTGACGAGAGCGACACCACACTGGCCTTTCGTGGCTCTTGTGGCCGAGGTTACTGCGGAGAATGCACGATGCGCGTGAACGGCAGCGCCCGCCTCGCCTGCACCGCGAAGGTGCAGGACTATACCAAGAAGGGCCCGGAAATTTCGCTTGACCCGCTGCGCAACGTTCCGGTCATCAAGGACCTCGTTTTCGATTGGGACGCCTTCATGTGGAATAAGGTCAAGGCGGTCAAGCCGTGGCTGGAACCTGCGGATTCGCCCGTGAACGGTGAAAACTTAATTCCGGACGCCGTAATGAAGGACCTCAGAAAAGTGATGAGTTGCTATTACTGCGGGATGTGTGATGAGGGTTGCACGGTCCTTCCAGTCGATTTCAACTTCCTAGGACCAGCAGCCCTGACCAAGGCCTATAGGCTGGCCTTTGATCCAAGGAACAAAGATTCTCGGGAACAAGTAAAGATCGTTGAAAAACCCAAGGGTATATGGGATTGCGTTCACTGTTATGAGGCGGACGAACATTGCCCCAGAGGCATTGAACCCACGAAGCGCATCGTTGCCTTGAGAGACAGGGCTTTCAAATCCGGGATCACTCATGAGGCCGTTGCCCGGCACCACGCGAGCTTTGCCGCATCGGTTAAGGAAAGCGGCTGGCTGGATGAGGGAAGACTCGCCGTAGAATCTGAAGGACTCACAAATATTAAAGGGCTCATGAAACTTCTCCCGACTGCAGCCAAAGCGATGGTGCGCGGCAAGGCGCCTATTCCTTATCTCCATCGGAAGAGGCCTGGAGCCGATAAAATCAAGAAGATCTTCGAGAAAGGGGAGCAAGAGACAAAATGAAATATGCTTTCTACCCGGGATGCGTCTCGCGCGGCGGTTGTCCGGAGCTGTATCCATCGGCGGTAAAGGTCGCGGCAAAACTGGGCATCGAGTTGGAAGAGCTTAAGGACGTCGGCTGCACCGGCGCCGGAGTTCTTCCCCAGTACATCTCCGATCCGATCAACGCACGCACGTTCGCCAAGGCCGAGCAGCTCGGTCTTCCCGTTATGACCATCTGCAGCACCTGCCAAGGAGTGATGAGCCAGGCCGATTACCGGCTCAAAGGCGATCCGGAGTATCGAGCGAAGATCAACCGGGAATATCTCGCCGAGGAGGGCCTGGAGTACAAAGGGACGACCGAGGTCAAGCATCTCCTCTGGGTCCTTTTTGAAGATTACGGGATCGAGCGGTTAAAGTCCCTGATTCGGAGACCGCTCACGGGCCTGCGGGTCTCTCCTTTTTATGGTTGTTATATCCGTCGTCCCCCAGAGGCTATCACGCCCACTAAAGAACTGAACCGGCGAAAAAATTATCTCGATGAACTGATTGAGATTTTGGGCGCTGAGTGCGTTGATTTCAGCGGCAAGGGAAAGTGCTGCGGATTTCCCATCCTGACGGCCAACGAAGAGAATTCCCTCGCGATGGTTGGCAAGCATACAGGCGAAGCGAAAGAAAAAGGCGCCGACTGCATGGTTACGCCTTGTCCGCTCTGCCACCTGAATCTGGACGGAAACCAACCGAGGGCGGAGGCGCAAGAGGGAAAAGAAATCGGACTGCCGATACTCCACTTGCCTCAGTTCTTGGGCCTAGCCCTTGGCTTTGACCCCGGTGAGATGAATCTCAAACGCCACATCGTCCCAACCCAGACGGTCGAATCCAAGGTGAGCATGCTGACGTAAAGCGCCCTCACCCTTGCCCTCTCCCAGAGGGAGAGGGATGACGGAGAAAAAAACTTAGATGACGCAACTAGAGGAAAGAGCGAATCCGATCTCGCTGGCCCGGCAGATCCTCAAGTTCCGTAAGGAGAAACACCCCTACGGTTACAACTATGCGGTAAGGGTCCGCCTCGGCCACGCGGAGATCCAGGACCTGACCGCTATAGCCGAGATTCTTTCCGCTGTGGAAGAGCTCGGTTATCAGATCGTAAAAAAACCTACTTGACTAATCTCATTCTACTCTCAAGACGGCATCAATGATTACGCATGATATTATCCTGATCGGCGGCGGGGGCGCGGGGCTGCGCGCCGCGATCGCCGCCGCCGAGCAGTCGAGCAAGCTCTCGATCGCCGTCGTGTCGAAGGTCTATCCGATGCGCAGCCACACGGTGTCGGCCGAAGGCGGTACCGCCGCGGTGATGCGCGAATTCGACAGTCTGGATCTGCACTGCAAAGACACCATTTTCGGCGCCGACTTTCTCGCCGACCAGGACGCGGTCGAGCAGTTTGTCAAAGAAGCGCCGGCGGAGCTCATCCAGCTCGAGCATTGGGGCTGCCCTTGGAGCCGCGACCCGGATGGCCGCGTGAGCGTGCGCTCCTTCGGCGGCATGAGCGTCGATCGCACCTGCTTTGCCGCCGACAAGACCGGCTTCCACATGCTGCATGCGCTCTTTCAAACCTCGCTCAAGTACGACAACATCGTGCGCTACGACGAATTCTACGCCACCTCGCTGCTGGCCGATGACGGGAAAATCCGCGGCGTGACCGCGATCAACATCTACAACGGCCGCTTGGAAGCCATCGCGGGCAAGGCCGTGATCCTGTGCACCGGAGGAGGCGGACGGGTCTTTCCCTTTACGACCAACGCTGCGATCAAGACCGGTGACGGCATGGCGATGGCCTATCGCGCCGGGGTGCCGCTCAAGGACATGGAATTCGTGCAGTATCATCCGACCGGGCTGCCGGGCACCGGCATCCTGATCACCGAGGCGTCGCGCGGCGAAGGAGGCTGGCTCAAAAACAAAGACGGCTATCGCTATCTCCAGGACTACGGCCTCGGTCCTCCGACGGATAAGCCGACGCACCGCAAGATGGAATTGGGCCCGCGCGATATCCTCTCGCGCTGCCATATGCAAGAGCTGGCCAAGGGGCGGACTTTCGAAGGACCCTACGGCCATTACGTCCATCTCGACCTGCGCCACCTGGGAGAGGAGATGATCAACAAGAAGCTTCCCTTCGTGCGCGAATTGGCCAGCAAGTATGTCGGGATCGATCCGGTCTACGAGCCGATCCCGGTGCGGCCGGTGGTTCACTATATGATGGGAGGAATCCACACCGACATAAACGGCAGAACTCCGCTTGAAGGTCTTTACGCCGCTGGAGAGACCGCCTGCGTCTCGATCAACGGCGCCAATCGGCTGGGCTCCAACTCGCTTACCGAGTGTCTGGTTTTCGGCGCGCGCGCCGGGCGCGCTGCCGGGCAATACGCCGCGGGCCAGCCGGCCCCTTCTTCGTCGCGTCTCGAAGCGCTGGCGCGCGACGAACAGCAGCGCCTCGACCGGCAGTTTCTTAAAAAACCGGGCGGCAAAGAGAAGATCGCGACGATTCGCCAGGAGATGCAGAAAGCGATGGAGGATGGGTGCGGGATCTACCGCAAAGAAGAAGACATGAAAAAGACCTGTCAGCTCTTGAGGCAGTTGCGCGAGCGCTTTTCCAACATCGCCATCGAAGATCACGGCGACGTATTCAACACGCAAGTGATTGCGGCTCTGGAGCTCGACTTCATGCTCGACGTGGCAGAGGCGGTGGCCAACTCGGCCCTCAACCGGAAGGAATCGCGCGGATCGCACACCCGCACCGACTTTTCCAAGCGCGACGACGCGAATTTCCTGAAACACACTCTTGCCCACCGCACCCCGGACGGGCCGAGGATCGAGTACCTGCCCGTGACGATAACCCGCTGGCAGCCGGAGGAACGGAAATACTAAATCAAGTCAAAATGCAAATTTCAAATTGCAAAGTTGGCAGACTCAATTCAAAGGGGAAGGACTTTGGTTTCCGACATTTTGACTTTTGCAATTTGCATTTTGCAATGCCGAAGGCAGAGGGTGAGACATCATGAGCGAATCTAATATCACGCTTAACGTAACCCGATACCGTCCTGGCCAAGACCGGGCACCCACGCTGCAGACCTACTCGGTGCCGTATCGCCAGGACTGGGTGGTCCTGGACGCGTTGAATCACATCAAGGACCAGATCGACGGGACGCTCAGCTATCGCTGGTCGTGCCGCATGGGCGTGTGCGGCAGTTGCGGGATGATGGTCAACGGAGTCCCCAAGCTCACCTGCGCGGCTTTTCTGCGCGACTATCATGGTCAGGAGATCCGCGTCGAGCCGCTCGTCAATTTCCCGATCATCCGCGACCTGGTGATCGACATGAACGATTTTATGGACAAGCTGAAGAGCGTAAAATCGTGGCTCGTGCGCAAGGTCGAAAAGCCCGTCACGGAGGGCGAATACCGCCAGACTCCGGCCGAGCTCGAGGCCTTCCACCAGTTTACCCAGTGCATCAACTGCATGCTCTGCTACGCCGCCTGTCCGGTCTACGGTCTGGAGCCGGAATTCCTGGGGCCCGCCGCGATTGCGCTCGCGTACCGCTACAACATGGACTCGCGCGACCAGGGAAGGGATCAGCGGCAGGAAGTTTTGGGCACTCATCACGGCGTATGGGAGTGCACGTTCGTCGGCGAGTGCTCGGAGGTGTGCCCGAAACATGTTGATCCGGCCGCCGCCATCCAGCGCTCCAAAGTTGAGCTCGCGAAAGACTGGTTCAAGTCGGTCCTGCTTCCATGGGGAACGAGATGACCCATTCGACTAAGCTCAGGGTCATCCTGAGGAGGATCGAAGGATGAACGGAACAGCGGTCAGACCCGACAAATCGAAGCTCTATTATCCCAAGATGCCGCGGACGTGGTGGCTCCAGAAGTCCGCGTATCTTCTCTTCATGCTGCGCGAGCTGTCGAGCGTTTTCATCGCCATCTTCCTGGTCGTCTTCCTGGTGCAAATCTATCAACTCACCAAAGGGCCTGAGGCCTATGCCGCCTTTGTCCAGAGGCTCAGTTCGCCCGGTTGGATCGTGTTCCACATCGTGGCTTTATTGTTCGCGCTGCTCCATAGCGTGACGTGGTTTCAGTCCACCGCCGTCGTCATGCCGATCAGGCTGGGAGAGCATGAAGTGCCTCGCAAAATGGTCTTTGCCTTAAATATCGGCGCGTGGGTCGCGGTGTCGGCGGTGATTTTGATATTGTTTCTAGCGTTTCGAGGTTGAATCGTGTCTTCGACAAACAAAAATATCGAACCGCTTTGGTGGGGGCTTTTTTCAGCGGGCGGAGTGGTCGCCGCCTTCTTCGTGCCTATCCATATATTCATTTTCGGCTTTGCCGTTCCTCTCGGCTGGATACCGGATGCTGGCGAGCTGTTTCACCACCCGCTGGTCAAAATCTACCTCTTGGTGTTGATCGCTCTCCCCCTCTATCACTGGGCTCACAGATTTAATTTCACCGTAAACGATATGCGCCTGGGAGTTCCGCGCGGGCCGCTGGCATTTCTTTGCTACGGCGGCGCGATTGTCGGAACCGTAATGACCTTATGGGTTCTGTTGCAGTTGTAGTCAGGGTGTTGAATGAGCCTGTCTCCAGGCCGGTCAAAAAGGTCCCAGATACAAGGCGCGCGAAGTATCGACGAGCGCAGGCGTACTCTTTTCAGTACGTCGAGCGAGGCGATGCGAGCGCAACGAAGTAGATGGGCCTTTTTCAACGGCCTGATCACGGAGGTGGCAAATGGCTGAGGAAAACCAAGGGGAAAAGCTCACGCAGGCGGATTTCGTCAAGAAGGCGATCGTCACTCTAAGGAAAGAACCCTACAAAGGCATTCACACCATCTACTCGGGCTTCAACGATGCGTTCCGCTCCTACTTCAACGAAGACCCGATCAAATGGACCACCCAACTCGGTGCTGAAGGCGTGATCGTGATCCGCCCCGTGAAAGGCGGCGTGATGATCTACCTGCCCGAAGACGCTCCCGCGGGCCGGACCTCCGGCAAAGACGTGCTGAAAAAGATGGGGTTGTAGCGGAGACTTACTTCGCTGTGACGGCAGCTAGATATCTGCCGGTTTACAGACGTCGAACTCCGATAGCAGTTCCTTACTCAGTTCGATCTTCACTTCTCTCCAGGTAGGACAGGGGCAGTGCGCGAAGAGTTTCGCGATTGCCTGAGCGACGGCCGACCAATCGAACGCCGGCACGATGAGTTTACCGTGGCCCTATTGAGCTTCTGAGCTTTTGGCGAGCTGAATCGGTGTGATCACGGTGAAGCTAAAAGCTTCCTCCCCCCTCCCATCCTTCGGGCCGATGATTACCTGAAATGAAATCTCGCAATCTCTCGGATCCTCCGGCAGATTCGGCGGCTCGAGGTTCGGACTATGGATGCCGCGTATTTCGGGGTAGACCATTTTTGTTGTTATTTGAGAAAGCCGAAGTTGGAAGTCAGCGACGAAAAAGCCGGCAACTATTACTCACCTACTTCGGCAATAAACTCACCACCGCGTTTCCCGTCCCCGACGACGGGCCGTAGGCGTGAAGCTTGCCGCGGAAGCTGCCGCCGGTGGCGCCGAGTAGGATCGCCAGGTGGCGTCCGCCCATTTCGGCGTCCACCGTTTTGCAGAAAGACGGGAAAAAAGATTTTAGTTCTTGCGATCTCCCCTGGGTCACGAGATCGACAAACTCGTGATCGAGCTTTTGATCCTCGTCCTTCGGCCACTTTTCCGGCCCGCGCACGAGCTTGTGCGAGAGCGCGCCGCTGGCGATGACCATCGCCCGCTTCGAGCTGTCGTGGATCGCTTCCCCAATCGCTGCGCCGAAACGGATACATTCCGGAATATCCGCGAGCAGACAGCTCGACACCGGAACCACGGGCACGTCGAACTTGGGAGTGAGATACTGAATCGGGTTCACCGTTCCGTATTCGAGCATGAACGGCTCGGCGGCGGTGCAGATGACGGGAAGCGCCTTCTCTTTTCCCCTCGCGGTGATCGCCTGCGCCAGCTCCGGATCGCCGGGAAAATCGTATGGAACTCCGGCGATGATCTCCGGCGCTTCCGACGAAGTGAGGATTCCTTTGTGCCGCTTGTGTCCGAGAACGTAGTGATTGAAGGTGGTCACCCAGTGGGTGGAGGCTTGAATGAGGACTTCGGGCCGAAGCTCAGCGACGACGTCCCCCAGCTCGTGCATCCCGCGGATCATCTCGCGGGTGAAGACCGGCGCCGTCGATTCATTCGCGATGCGCGGCGTATGCGTGACGATCAACGCGCCGACGATCGTTCCCATGTCGCTCGCTTTGGCTAAGAAGGACTGTCTTCGATTCAGATTTTCCTAAACGGACTTCCAGGACTCCTCGAACCCTGAATCTGCATGGCCGCGGGCTTTTCCTTGGACGGCGTGGCTTCTTCCTCCAGCAAGCGGTCGAGCGCGTCGTCCCCCTTCAAGCCCTCGAGCTTGATCTTGATGCGCAAGTTGTTAGCGCTGTCAGCGTTGATGAGGGCTTGCTCCAGGGTGATCTTGCCTTCTTTGTAGAGCAGAAACAGCGCGTGATCGAAAGTCTGGCAGCCTTCCTGAATCCCTTGCTCCATCGCTTCCTTGATAATATCGACTTCCCCTTTTTTAACCAGCTCTTTGACGCGCGGCGTGTCCATGAGGATCTCGATCGCGGGCACGCGCTTGCCGTCCACGCCCGGGATCAAGCGCTGCGAGATAATCGAGCGCAAGTTGAGCGAGAGCTGCATCAGAATCTGCGCGTGGCGCTCTTCGGGAAAAAAGTTGAGGATGCGCTCGAAGGACTGATTCGAATTGGTCGAATGCAGCGTACTGAGACAAAGATGGCCCGTGTCCGCGAAGGTGATCGCCGCCTCCATCGTCTCCGAGTCGCGGATCTCTCCGATCAGAATCACGTCCGGCGCCTGGCGCATCGCGTTCTTCAGAGCGTCGCCGTAGGACTGCGTGTCGAATCCCAACTCGCGCTGGTTGACGATCGACTTCTTGTGCCGGTGGACGAATTCGATCGGGTCTTCGACGGTAATGATGTGGCCGGAAGCGTGGGTGTTCCGATGATCGATCATCGCTGCCAGCGTCGTCGATTTTCCCGACCCGGTGGCGCCGACCACCAGGACCAGACCCCGCTTCGACATGACGATGTCCTGAAGGATCGGGGGCAATCCTAAGTCATCCAGACTCTCGATCTCCACCTTGATCCTGCGAATGACGATTCCCACCGAGCCGCGCTGGCGAAAGGCGTTGACGCGAAATCGGCTGAGCCGCCGATACGAGAGGGCCAGGTTCATCTCCATCTGCTCGCTGAACTGTTGCCACTGCCGCTCGTTCATGAACGACTTCGCCAGAGCTTCGACCTCCTCCGGCGTGAAAACATGATCGCCGATCGGTTGCACGACGCCTTGAATGCGGTACATCGGCGGGCTCGCGACCGTCAGATAAATATCGGACGCGTCTTTTTCCACCATGACGCTGAGAAAATCTGTCAAGTTCATAGTTCCCTCCGGCGAAAAATTAAACGGCGCGGCCCCGCGCGCTGGTTCCACCCACGCCGTAGGCGCCGACGCCGAATAGATTCGGGGTCATGCTCCTCGATTGCGCCTCTTCCTGACTCACGATGCCGCGCGCCGCCAGGTCCACCAAGGCCATGTCCATCGTCTGCATTCCGTCTTTTTGGCTCACCTGCATCGTGCCGGGTATTTGATGGATCTTTCCCTCGCGGATCAGGTTCCGGATCGCCGTGGTCCCGGTCATAATTTCCAGAGCGGGAACGCGTCCATTGCCGCTTTTTTTCTTGAGCAGCGTTTGGGTGATCACGGCCTCGATCGACTCGGCGAACTGCGAGCGGATCTGCGACTGCTGGCTCGGCGGGAAGACGTCGATCACGCGGTCGACCGTCTTGGGCGCGCTCGACGTGTGCAGCGTGGCGAGGACGAGATGGCCGGTCTCGGCGGCGGTGAGCGCGAGCTGGATCGTCTCCAGGTCTCTCATCTCGCCGACCAGGATAATATCGGGGTCCTCGCGCAGCGCCGCTCTCAGCGCATTGGCGAAGGATTGGGTGTGGAAGCCCAGCTCCCTTTGGTTCACCAGGCACTTCTTGGACTGGTGGACGAACTCGATCGGGTCTTCGACGGTCAGAATGTGGCCTTCAAAACTGTTGTTGAGATGGTCGATCATCGCGGCGAGAGTCGTCGATTTTCCCGAGCCGGTGGGACCGGTGACGAGCACCAGTCCTTTTTCTTTATCGCAGAGACTCTTCAAGATGGCGGGCATGCCGAGCTGCTCGAGCGTAAGGATTTTTGAGGGAATGGTGCGAAAGACCGCGCCCTCGCCCTTACGCTGCATAAAGACGTTGACCCTGAAGCGGGCGATATCGCCGAGCTCGAAGGAAAAATCCATCTCGTGCGTCGCTTCGAATCCCTTGCGCAAGGCGTCGTTCATAATATCGTAAACCATCCCGTGCACTTCCTCTTGCGTTAAAGCCGGATAGTCCAGCTTTTTAAGATCGCCGTGGATGCGCAGCATCGGCGGCTCGCCCGAGCTCAAGTGGCAATCCGATGCCCCCTGCTCGACGCCAAAGGCAAGCAACTTGGCAATATCCATGTTCCCTCCGCGATTGCGTTCTATAATACACTACTTGGCACGGTTCTGTAAACTTTTGGAACTTTTTGTACTTCTGTGGCCGTAAATACGTCGGAAATCGGCAAATTTACCGCTTAGACAATAAAGAGTGCAATTCTCGGGCCGCCTGAGAAGCGGATGAAGGAAACAGGAGGTCGGAGCAAGACGCTTTAAAGTTAAGAGCCCGGTTAGGGAGGAAACTTTGCGACGAGCTCCTGCAATCGGGCCTTGGCGTTTTTGAGGATCGGCTCTCCGTCGCCCGTGAGCAGCGCGTCGAACTCCAGTGCCAGCAGCGCTTCGACGCTCGCGCGCAGCCGCGCCGGGTCGTCCATCACTTTTTCCGGCAGCAGGCCGCAGCGTCCGGGAGGATTGCCGATCACCGCGTCGCCGACGACGAGGATTTTCCGATCGGGCCAGTGAAGCGCGATTTCTCCAGGCGATTTTCCCGCCGCGCTCACGACGACGAACGGCCCGGCTTTCTGCCCCACCTTCAATTCATCGTCCAGCTCGGCGCCCTGGCTGCGCGCGTGCGGAGCGTCGGCCGGATGCATCGCCGTGCGCGCGCCGGCGCGAGCGCGGATCTTATTCGCGGCGCGCGAGTGATTGCGGTTGGTAAGGAGAATGCGCGAGACGCCGCGGCGGGCAAGCTCTTCGAGGTCCTGCTCGCCCGGCTGGACCGGATCGATGCAGAGATTCCCTTCGGGATGAAGAACGAGATAGCCGTTGAAGTTGTACCCGTGCGGCTCGGAAAACCAAGGCCAGGTAAATATGCCAGGAAGGATTTCGCGCATGTCAGTAGGGGCGTGATTCATCACGCCCGGATTTATAGTGATTCATCACGCCCGTATTTATTGCCGATCTACCTGGGCGCAATGAATTGCGCCCCTACAAAGACGATTGCGCCGCATGAATTCCTCAGACGTAGGGGCGTGATTCATCACGCCCGCATTCATCGGGCGCCGATTTGCCTGGGCGCAATGTCAGCCGTAGGCTGATCAGCCTTAGGCTGAAATCGCCGCGCCCCTACAAAGACAACCGTACGCGCAATACGCGACATGCGTCCTAGTGCTCATGATCGTGGTGATGCACGTGTCCCCGCCCTTGTTCCGTGTGGCGGAAGATCAACGATTTGATCACGACCGGCACCGCGCGCGCGTCCGGAAGCTCCTCGCCGATGTCGATGAAGTCGAAATCTTTGAGATCGATGCCATCGATCGAGATGATGCCGGCGCCCGGCAACAGTTCTCTTTCGAGGATGTTCCCGACGAGCTTGGCGATGTCGGCGTCGAAGACCAGCACGAGCGGCTGTCCCTTGTCCACGTGCTCCTTCATCGCCTCCGCCACTCCTTGAGCTAAGTTGCGAATCAGCGGATAGGACGGCCCCAGCTCCCAGTGGATGGCCAGCGCCGCCGGACGCTCGCCGTCAGTGATGTCGAAACGCTGTAATGCGCGCTGCACGGCCGCTTTCACTTCCGCGGACGCGAGCGGCTCTTGCTGATGGAAGTGCGGCGTGATGACCTGAAGATTTCTCAGCGGCAGAAGCTCGGCGTGGGAGAGATAAATCGTGTTGCCGCTCACCTGGACGGTGTACTGCGACGCGCCGATCACCGTGGCGCGGATGCGCACGTCGGCGGGCTTCATGGGAATCTTGTGTGCCAGCTTCTCCGCCCGCTCGCGCACGCGCCGGCCGAACTGATTGCCGAGATCGCCGAGGTTCCTCTTTTCCAAGCCGTAGACATACTCGGAGACGCCGCCCGAGAACATCAGCGCATCGACGCGGTCTCTGTAATCGAGCTCGGGGGTGAGCAGCAGGCTCTGCGCAAACGGAGAGAGAGCGCCGCGCTCCAGCACCTCGAAAAGCGAGTCGCAGAGGACTGCGGCCATTTTCTCCTTGTCGTCGTCTTTCATCGTCTGGCCCAGCGCGAGCTTGACGCCGGCCTGGTTGCCGATCTTCACGCCCGTGTCCTCCAGACGGTTGATCTTGCCCTGCTCGTCCATCGCCACCAGCCGCGCGCCGACTTCGAGCGCGCAGGTGTCGATCACTTTGCCGTTCTGCGTGATGGCGATTTTGCTCGTGCCGCCGCCGATGTCCACGTTCATCACGGTGTAATTATTTCCCTCGTGCAGCGTCATGTGGACCGCGCCGGAACCGTAGGCGGCGAGGATCGCCTCCAGATTGTGCCCGGCCGTGGCGCAGACGAATTTTCCGGCCTGCGCGGAGAACAGCGCCGAGATCGCTTCGGCGTTTTTCTTCTTGGTCGCCTCCCCGGTGACGATGACCGCGCCGGTGTCGATGTCTTTCGGCGCCAATCCTGCTTTTTGATACGCCTCGTGGATGAAATCGCCGAGCTTGTCCGTGTCAATGGTGGTTTTATCGATATACGGCGTGAGCAAAATGGGCGACTCATGGAGAATCTCCCGCTTGACCACGACAAAGCGGCTGGAAAGCGCGATCCCCTGGCGCCGAAGCAGCAGGCGCGAAAAAATCAGGTGCGACGTGGAAGAGCCGATGTCGATGCCGACCGACGTGAGCGAGATGCGCTCGGACTTCCACATCGGGTGGTCTTCGTCCATCGGCATATCCGCTTCGTTCTCGTCGTCTTCGTATTCCTCGTGAAGATAATATTCCTCGCTAGATGGTTCAGACATGCCGCAATATTCCTTTCATAAATAAAAATTTCACTGGAGCCTCGCTCGCTTCGTTGGATTAAACTATTTGCATAGCACAAGACAATCCGGCTTGCCACTGATCGAGCGGTTGGCTCTCGGCCGTCAGGGATCGGCTTCGAAAAACCCACGCACGGCGCGTAACACCTCTTATGGAGTATTGGAGTAAAGGTGTACGGGAGTATTGGGTCTTAAATCCACTACTCCATTACTCCACCGCTCCCGTACTCCAGTTTTAGCGCAGCGTACGAATTTTCCCGGGGAGCTTGATGGACAAGCCGATTGCTGGATAGTAAGATGAGCCCATCGCAAAGCCATGGGCCAAGAAGAGTACAGCGAACTAGCCTCTTTTCTCCAGCGCTTCATCCGCCGCTTCCGTGCCGTTAAGGGATTGGAGGGACTCTGCCTCATCGGCATCTGCCTGATCCTGCTCTTTTCTCTCGGACTGGCGGTGCGCGAGATCAAAGGTTTCTTTCCCTACGCGCCCGCCCTCTATTGCGTGCTCGCCGCGGTCCTTTTGATCCTGCCGCTCGGCTGGACGTTGCTCCAGCTCTGGCAGCGCGCTTCCGAGGAGTGGGCCGCTCTCTATATCGAAAAAAAATGCCCTCATCTGAGAAACAACCTCATTAATTCGCTCCAGCTTTATCCCGAGATCGCGCGCGAAAACCGGCCGGCGGAAATCTCCGCCTCCATGGTGCTGGCGCTCCTGCGCGCGACGCGCAAGCAATTGCATTCGCTGCGCGCCGAGGAGCTGGTCAATGTCGCGCCGGTCGTTGCAAAAGGTCGGTTGTTTGCAATTCTCTTGGCGCCGGTTCTCGCCGTCGTCCTCTTCAATCCATCGTCGGTAAGCGACACCTTCAGCCTGCTGGCCCATCCGCTCAAAGATATTCCGCCGTCTCAGACGGTGATCGATCTGACGCCGAAAGGAATCCGCGTCGCCTACGCCTCAGGCGTAACGGTCCAGGCCGTGGTGTCGGGAGCGATCCCCAAGTTTGTCGAACTGGCGGTCACCTCGGCGGAGGGCGGGCCGGAGGAGCGACTCGTCATGGAATCGCTCGGCCAGGGAAAATTTGCGATCACGCTGCCGAATATCAAGCATAGTTTCCACTACCGCGCCGTCGCCGGCGGTTTTTCATCGCCGAATTATTTGCTGGAAGCGGTCGATCCGCCCGAGATCGGCAACTTGAACGCCACGCTCTATCCGCCTCACTACAGCGGCTTGCCCACGCAAACGATCCAGGGCGGGAACATCGATGGGCTCAGGGGCTCGACGATCCGGCTCGAGGCATCGACAAGCAAAGACGTCGTCAAAGCGAAGCTCATGCTCGATGGGGCGAAAGAAGTTCCGTTAAAAATAGACGGAAAAAAATTGCAAGGAAACCTCGTCCTGTTTCAGTCGCAGCGCTACCAGATCGAGGTGGAGGACGCGCTGGGTTTCCGCAATAGTCCGATCGCCTACGAGATGCGCGTCCGTCCGGACGGCTTCCCGACGGTCGAGATCTTGCAGCCGGCCGAAGACCTCGAAGTCAATGGAGATGAAAAGTTGCCGCTGGAATTTAGCGCGCGCGACGACTTCGGCGTTCAGGAAGCGGCGCTCTCCGTCAGGATCGGCGACCGGCAGGAAAAAATTCCCATCAAGCTCGACGGCGCCAAGAAGCTGATTCCCAGGCAGCGCTTCGATTGGGACGTGGGAAAGCTGGGGCTCAAAGAGGGAGACGAGGCGATTTACAATCTCGAAGTACAGGATAACGACACCATCTCCGGCCCGAAGATCGGCGTCTCGCGGACGCTGAAACTCAGGCTCAAGAATCTCAGAGGAGAGCACAAGCAGGTGGCGGATATGATCCGAGACCTCTCCGGCCGCATGGTCGATCTCCTGGCCGATCATCTGGAAAAACCTGCCGGCGAGAAGCAGGCCGCGGCGCCGGAAGCGGCGCAAGACAAGAATTTCGAAAACAAGCTCGGCGAGATGGTTAAAAGCATCGAGGACGTCATGCAGCGGACCGAGAAAGACCGCCTGACCGATTTCGCCACCTGGTCGGATCTTGAAGCGCTCAAGCGCAACCTGGAATTTACCAAGAACGATTTATTGAAGCGGCAGGAACAGGCGTCGGGGGAAGAAAAGGAGAGGCTTCGCGACGACATCTCCACCGAACTGGAGCGGATGGCGCTGCTCTCGGAGGAGATCGGCAAGCGGATGAAGGCCGAAGAGCTCGCCAACTCGGCGCGCGATCTGATGAAAAGCCAGGAGCGGCTCATGGAGTCGCTCGACAAGCTCCGCAGCGGGGATAAAAATCTCGACGCGGTGCTGAAACAACTCTCGGAGATGGCCAAGCAACTGAGCGCGCTGCAGCAGGCGCTCTCGCAGTTCGCCTCGCGGCTGCCGGACGATTTTATGAACAGCGAGGCGATGCAGGGACTGAACTTCAGCGACATGTTCTCGGCCATGGAAGAGATTCGCAAGAAGCTCGCCGCGGGCGACATTGAAGGCGCCATGCAGCTCGCGCGCGAGCTGTTCAACCAGATGGCCTCGATGATGGCGGCGCTCCAGGGCGCGCAGCAGTCGGCGATGTCTTCGGGCATGGGAAGAATGCAGGGCGAGATGATGCGCTCGGCGAACGAATTGCAGCAGATCGTGCGCGAGCAGCAGGAGGTTCTGGTCGATACCGAAGCGGCCAACAAGCGGACCTTGAGCGAGCGCGAAAGCATTCTCAAGGAAAAACTCGAGCGCTTCATGTCCAAAGCGAATCAAGAGCTTGCCCGTCTCGCCGAGCTTTTCCCCGACGTGGAAGGCGGCGGCCCGCCGCGCGAAAACCTTCTCGACGAAGCGACGGTCAACAACCTGGTGAAAGAGATGATCGGACGGCTGCTCAAAAAAGATTTCTCCGGCTTCGACGAGATCCTGGACCTGGCCGAGAAAGAATTGGGCAAACGACGCTCCCGGGACCAGGAGGCAAAAGCCAAGCGGGCCGAAGCGGGCCTACGGGAACTTAAGAGCGATCTGGATTCGCTCTTGCGCATACCGCAAGCGGCGCTCACCGACGGCGAGCGCGCCGGGCTGCGCGATCTCGAACACCGCCAGGGAACGCTCAAAGAGCGCACGCAGGAGCTGCACGAAAAATTGGACTCGCTCTTTCAACTGTTTCCGTCGCTCGACCCGCAGATCACCCGAAACATCAAGGAGGCGGGAGGCTCGATGGGCAAAGCGCAAGGGCGTCTGGGCGAGCTCGATTCGCAGGGCGCGGTGCCGCCCGAGCGCCGGGCGCTCGAGCAGCTCTCGCAATCGCAGCAGCAGTTGCAAAACTCCATGCAGCAGATGGCGCAGCGCGGACAACTCGGGCGGATGTCGGTCTCGCGCCTTTTCCGCATGGGCCGGATGCTTCCGTCCGGAGAGCTGGTGCCGCTGCCGGGCATGCCGCAGTTTCCCCAGTTCGACGTGGAGGGAGGATTCACCGGGCTCGACACGGAGAAGTTCCGCCTGCCGGGGAAAGAGGACTACAAGGTGCCGCGCAGCTTCCGCGAGGAGATTCTCGAGTCTCTCAAGCAAGGCGTGCCGCGCCAGATGAAAGAACAGATCGAGAGCTATTTCAAAAATCTCTCAGAGTAATCTCGCTTTGAAATCCAAATTTGTTTTCTTTCTAATTCTTCTGGCCAGTTTTACTCTTCCGTCCGTAGGTTTGAGCGCCGAGGACGACCCGCGCATCAAGCAGGCGCAAGAGTATCTGGACGCGTGGAAGCTGTCCGAGGCCGAAGCGATCTCCGGCGCGCTGCTCAAGGAAAATCCCCGTTCCGCGCCCGCGCTCGACCTTTCCGCGCAGGTCCGGTTCTATCAGGGCCGCTACGACGAGTCGCTCCGCCAGGTGGAGCAGGCCCTGGCCGTCGATTCCGCCAACGACCGGCGCCAGGCTCTCAAATTGTTGGCGCAGCAGACGCGCGACCGGGTGGCGAAATTCAAGCGTTTTGAGAGCGATCACTTCATCCTCTCTCTCGATGAGGAGAAAGACGGCATCCTCGCGCCCTACGCGTTGGACACTCTGGAAAAAAGCTATCGTAGCCTCGGGCAGGCGCTGGGCTATTTCCCGCCGGTGAAAGTGCGCGTGGAGATCGCGCCGGACGCGGTCGCGTTCAACGCCATCTCGACGCTGTCGCGCCGTGACATCGAGGAGACCGGGGCGGTCGGCATCTGCAAATTCAACAAGGTCATGACGATCTCGCCCAGGGTGCTCCTCCAGGGCTACCGCTGGCTCGACTCGCTCAGCCACGAATACCTTCACTACGTGATCGTGGGGCTCTCCGACAATAAAGCGCCGATCTGGCTGCACGAGGGGATGGCGCGGTTTTACGAAACGCTCTGGCGGCGCGCGGACAAAGCGCAAGCCGCGGCGGATTATCTCACGCCGGCCAATCAGACCCTGCTCGCCCAGGCGCTGGCGAAAAATAATTTCGTCGGCTTCAAAAAAATGGAGCCGTCGCTGATTTACCTGGAGACTCCCGAGCAGGTCCAGTTGGCTTACGCCGAGGCGGCCTCCGCGGTCGATTTCCTCGTCCACGGCAAAGGCGACGCTGCGGTTCGCCAGGTATTATCGGAGCTGAAATCGATATCGACGCCCGAGGCGATTGAAAAAACCACGGCCAAGCCGTATGCGTCGTTTGAAACGGAGTGGAAGGATTTCCTGAAAGCGAAGCGTCTGAAAGAAGTCGAAGGCAGTCACGTGCGCAGATTCAAGGTCGTGGACGGTCAAAAGGAAGACGAAGAGGCGGTCGAGCTCAAAGAGATCCAGTCCGCGGTCGCCCGCACCCGCACGCATATCGGCGACCGGCTCATGGAGCGGGGCAGGACTGCGGCCGCGACCGAGGAGTACCGCCGCGCCTTGCAGGCAAGTCCCGGCTCCCCTATTATTTTGAACAAGCTGGCGCGGGTACTCATCCGAGAGGCGCGTTATCAGGAGGCGCTGCCGCACCTCAAAAAGGCGCAGGAGCGCGATCCGGATTCGGTCGGCACTTATGTGCAGCTCGGACGCCTCCATCACGCGAGCAAAGATTTTGCCGCCGCCAAAGCCGACCTCGAAGAGGCGCTCCAGATCAATCCGTTCAATCCGGAGATTCACCGCCTGCTGTCCGAAACCTACGGCGCGCTGGGCGAGCAGGAACAGTCGAAGAAAGCGCGAGCCACTTTGGAACGGCTCATGAAGGCGAGATAGAAAGGCACATAAGGATGGAGCAAACCGAGATCAACGAGCAGGAGATCGCAGTCATCGAAGAGTTTGCCGCCAAGCGCGACTCGATGCTGGGGGAGATCCGCAAGGTCATCGTCGGCCAGGAAAAAGTGATCGAAGAAGTTCTGATCGCCCTTTTCTCCCGCGGCCACTGTCTTCTGGTCGGCGTTCCCGGACTGGCCAAGACGCTGCTGATCAGCACGCTGGCGGAAATTCTCGATCTCGATTTCAACCGCATTCAGTTCACGCCGGACTTGATGCCGTCCGACATCACCGGCACGGACATATTGCAAGAAGACGCGGCGACCGGACGGCGGAAGTTTCAATTCATGCAGGGACCGATCTTCACCAACATCCTGCTCGCGGACGAGATCAACCGCACGCCGCCGAAAACGCAGGCGGCGCTCTTGCAGTCGATGCAGGAGTACAAAGTCACCGCCGGCGGCCAGACCTATGCTCTCGATCTCCCCTTCTTCGTCCTCGCGACGCAAAACCCGATCGAACAGGAGGGCACCTATCCTCTGCCCGAGGCGCAGCTCGACCGCTTCATGCTCAACATCGAGATCCAGTATCCGTCGTTCGAAGACGAAGTGCAGATCGTGATGCAGACGACATCTATCGGAAAACCCACGCCGCACAAAGTCATGGACGGCGCGGCGATCCTGCGCTACCAGGAGCTTGTCCGGCGCGTGCCGGCCTCGCCGTTTGTTATCGGCTACGCGGTGTCGCTCAGCCAAAAATCACGGCCGCACAATCCCGACGCGCCGCAGTTCGTCAAAGACTACATCGAGTGGGGCGCCGGCCCGCGGGCGTCGCAGTATTTAATCCTCGGCGCCAAGGCGCGAACGATCCTGCAGGGACGCTACGCCGTCTCGATCGAAGACATTCAAGCCCTCGCGCCTTCCGTGCTAAGACACCGCATCATGCCGAATTTCAAAGCCCAGGCCGACGGCCTCTCCTCCCTCGACATCGTCGGCCGGCTGCTCAACGAAGTGAAGCCGTCGGAAGATGGGAAGGGGAAGAGGTAGAAAAACTAAGGTGCAAACTCGTCAACGTGATCCGCTGCCAGATAATTTCCGCTCGCTCGAAGAGTTCTTGGCGTTCTGGGACACGCATAGCACTGCTGACTACGAGGATCTGATGGAAGACGTGGACGTGGATGTGAACATTCGCTCTAAATGAATGTAAAAAGCGGCAATGAAGTATACTGTCCCCCGGAAATCCCCGATGACTGATGGGGAACGGATCATCGTGATTCCCCGTGCCAACCCGACTGTAGCCGGCAAAGGCTGACAATAATGCAGTGTTTGTCGGATCAAGTTTTTCGTTGTTAAGTGCCGAAAACAAAGGCGCGAGTGGACGCAAGCGGGAGGTGAGAATGCCGACTCTTGGAGAGCACTTCCTTGGAGATCTTGCGTCTCAGCTCGTCTCGAAGCGCCTTTTCGATGGCTACCAGATGCCCCTCGGCAGTATGGTTTATTTGGGACTCTGGGTTTTTCAGAAGGGAGCTTTGCTAGGCCGCGCCAGACGGTCATCGTTTCACGCGCTGGCTTCGCTCGTCGCACAGCCCGGCAGCGGTGAATCGGTCGCTCAGGTCATGCGCCAAGGCGCGGAAGAGCGAATGCGCCGTAGTTCATCGAGCCAAGTGACAACCTTATGGGAATTCTGGTGCCTGACCGAGTACCCAAACATTGCGTTCGGGGACCTTGAAGTGTGGAAAGTCCTGGGTCGCAAAAAGGTTCGCCTCGGCGAGGTACTCTCAAGGGCGCCCATCTGGGCGGCCGACGGAATAGGCTTTGGCGCCATGTTCCCTGACGTCACCGAATCCCTGTGGCGTCGCAGCTACGAAATTGCCGACCTAGAGAATTGGAAGCGCGCGCGCCAAGCCGGAGTTAAGCTGCCAGAACACGAGACCCTGCTCCCGTTGGAAGAAATGGAGCCGCAAGTCTTGGCGGAGGTCCGAGCCTTCGCCAAGCAGAATCGGCCTGACCTTGTGGGCCTGCTCACTCTCTGAGTCCAGAGGGGCCGCCGAACGACGCGTTGGAGCTGACGAGGTCTGCGCCGGCAGGGAACCACAGCCCTCGCAGCTCAACGCGGTGTTCGGCAAAGAACGCTCTGCCGAGTGTTACCAGTGATGATTGAAGGCCGGCGGAAAAGGCAGGTGTCGTTGGAGGCTGAGTATGGCGCGCTCTACGTGGAGGTGTCTCGGCTCGTGCGGGAGGCGGATCCGATTCGACTTATCTCAAGAGGGGCTCCCGACGATGAATATGATCCGGAAGTGAGTACGATCTTGCCGCGACTCCGCGAGGCAAAGTCACCTGAAGATGTCC
This sequence comes from uncultured Syntrophobacteraceae bacterium, assembly GCA_964572145.1. Classification (GTDB taxonomy): domain Bacteria; phylum Desulfobacterota; class Binatia; order UBA9968; family UBA9968; genus JAJPJQ01. The sequence continues at coordinate 14,924 of CAZNES010000033.1, read as the reverse complement.
AGCGGATCGTGCATGAAGAGTTCACCCACTGGTTCAGTGCTGAGATAGCTGGGGCTGCGGCAGAATATGCTGCTGTTTCTGAGCGTATCTGGGAAGTGCGGAACAAATTTCTTGTCAGTGCCTAGCGCGGCGCTTTAGACCTTCCACTCAGCAACGAGGGTCGAGCCTGGGCGATTAGCGGCGTGGAATGCCGTCTCTTGCTCAAAATCCCAGGGAGTATATAATTTCGTGAAAATTGGCTGAGCCTGTCTTCCTTAGAGGTGCACTATGCAAAGCTTGATGGCGGCGCTGCCGCCCGAGGTTGCCCGGCGGATTCACCCGGATTGGCAAAAGAACGAAGCCGGATATTGGGCGCATCGCGATGAGTTGCTCCCTCAATATCGTGACCAGTGGATCGGGTTTGCGAACGGGCATGTGATTGTCGCCGGCAGCAGTCCGGTTGAAGTTTTCCATAAAGCGCAAGCGTCGGGAGAGCACCCCTTTGTCACTTGCGTCGGTCATGAGCATGAGCCGAGCCGGATGCGCCGCGCGTCGCTCTCGTACATTAAAACGTATCCCGGAGAGCCTCTGGCGCTAATATAAGGGCACGACGGAGGATTAATATGGGGCTCACGGTCTTAGAAGTTGAAATAGGAAATCCAGCCAACCCGCAGGTTACGGAAAAGATCGAGTTTCTGATCGACTCAGGAGCCATCTATTCCGTGGTTCCTGCTCCGATTCTGGACAAACTTGGAATAAAGCCTTTGTCCCGGCAAGAATTCCGACTGGCTGATGGAACGAAGATCATGCGCAAGAAGGGAGCCGCTGTTTTCAAATATGGAGACCGCATAGGCGGGGCAGATGTTATCTTCGGAGAAGAAGACGACAGCGTGCTTCTCGGCACCTTGACCCTGGCAGCTTTGGGACTGTTCCTCGACCCGCTAACGCGAAAGCTAAAACCGCTACCCATGATTCTTGCCGGCCTACCGAGGAAGCAGGCAATCTATTCTGCGTCTTCTTTTCCACCTGTTTGACAAAAGAGCCTCAATCCGGCCTTTGTGACTCCGCTTTTTAGACACTGCCAGTCAGAACTTGTAGATGGAATTGAGATCAAAGGTAGCCCTGCGTTCATTGTCTGCACGAGAGAAGCATTGGCATTGCTGAGGCGTACGCCGTTTTTTAACGTCATCCCGCGTTACATCGCCGTCATTCAACAAGGAAAACGCAGTGGAATGCATGCCGACGCGGAAAGGCCGACGTTCGTCGTCGGCAAGCGGACGTGGAGCCACTCCGCGCTGTGGTACGCCGGCGCGATTGCCCATGACTGCTTTCATTCGAAGCTCTATCAAGAAGCGCGAGCAAGCCTCGGAAGCCAACCGCCCGCCGATTCCTGGACGGGAACCGACGCGGAAAAAAAGTGCCTCAACTTTCAGATTGAGGTGATGGAGTCGCTGGACGCCGGCGCCGAGACGATTGCCTATCTCAAGCAGGTGGAGAAAAATCCCGCGTATCAAGGCCACAACCGCGGTTGGCGAGGCTGGATCGATTATTGGCGACGGCGCTGGTAGGATAAGAAAGATTTTCGTGTAGAATGGCTGCTATGACTAACGGCGACCGGAGCTATTTCGATCCTCTCGTCCTCGCGCGGCTCTCGAATCTCTATCTCAGGGCGCGCTGGGTCGTGGAAGGCATCATGTCCGGCATCCACCGCAGCCGGTCCAAGGGCTTCAGCGTCGAGTTCGAATCGCACCGCGAATATTCCCCCGGCGACGAGCTGCGCCGCATCGACTGGAAGGCGCTCGGCAAATTCGACCGCTACTTCATCAAGGAGACCGAGGACGAGACCAATCTCCGGGCGACGCTCGTTCTCGACGCCAGCGCGTCGATGGATTACGGCTCGAACGGCATCACCAAGTTCGAGTACGCCTCGATCCTCACCGCCTCACTCGCGTATCTCATTTTGAAGCAGCAGGACGCCGCCGGGGTTGTGACTTTCTCGAATCGCGTCGAGGCCTTCATCCCTCCCAAGGCCAAGCGCGGCTACGTCTTCGAGATCCTTCGAGAACTCGAGGCCCGCCGACCGTCGGGCGAGACGAACACGGGAAAGATTCTCCAGGAGATCGCCGGCAAGATGAAGCGCCGCGGCCTGGTGATTCTCGTCTCCGACCTGCTCGACGAGCCGGAGGAAGTTCTCAAAGGCCTGCGGCTGTTCCGCTTCAACGGCCACGACGTCATCGTCTTCCACATCATGGACAGCGCGGAGATCGAGCTGCCCTTCGACGGCAATATTCTTTTCGAAGACATGGAGCAGGCCGATCTTAAAGTCACCGCCGATCCGCAAACCATCCGCCGGACGTATCGCGGCGTGGTCGACGAGTTCATCGATCATTTGCGCAAAGAATGCCACGCGAGCTCGATCGATTATCAACTCCTCTCCACCTCGACTCCTCTGGACCGCGCGCTGGTGAGCTATTTGAGCTGGAGGGGCTGACGGCGCATGGCGCTTTTTTTTCTTCACCCCGTCTATCTTTTCGGCCTCCTCGCCGCATCGCTGCCGGTCGTAATTCACCTGCTGAACCGGCGGCGCATCAAAAGGATACGCTTCCCCGCCGTGCGCTTCCTGCTGCTTTCGCAAAAGCGCATCTCGCGCACCAAGCGGCTGCGCCACTGGATTCTCCTCGCGCTCAGAACTATCGCCGTGCTCGCCCTCGTACTGCTTCTCGCGCGGCCGATTTTTCAAACCGGCGTCGGGCTTTTCGCCGGGGGCGGGCCATCGAGCATCGCACTCGTCTTGGACAATTCTCTCAGCATGAGATGGAGTCGTGACGGCGCAGGCTTCAAGCAGGCGAAAGAAGCCGCCGGCCGTCTTTTCGCTTCGCTCGGCACCGGCGACCGGGCGGCGCTTATCCCGACAAATGCCGCGTCGAAGGAACCGGCGCGATTGAAGCACGAGAAAGAAGTTCTTCTGCGCGACCTGGAAGGCACAACGACCGGCGATGGCAGCGCCGATTTCGCTCCGGCTTTGACTCAAGCCTACGACCTGCTCCGGGAGCCGGCGACGCAGAAAGAAATCTGGATCGTCACCGACACGGCGCTGACCGACTGGGACCGTTTCAGCCTATCCGCCGTAAAACAGTACGATCCGCTGATTCCGCTGAAAATCATCAAGGTGGGACAAAAGGAAGCGACGCCCAACGCCGCGATCAAAGAGATCAAGCTCGGTGGACGCGACGTGAGCGTCGGTCTGCAGATATCTTTGCAGGCGGTGGTCGCGAATTTCAGCGACGACGAGATCAAAGACCTCCTCGTGCAGCTTCACATCGACGATCAGCCCAAAGAGCAGAAGCTCGTCTCGCTCGCGCCGAGAAGCGAGACGGAAGTCGGTTTTCAGTTCACGCTCGCGCGGCCGGGAAGCCATCACGGCTCGGTGACGCTCAAAAAAGAGCGGCTCGCGGGGAACCCGGTTTCCTACTTCACCCTTCAGGCGCAGGATAAGCTCAAGGTCCTGATCGTCGACGGCGATCCGCAAACCTCGCTGGTCCAGAGCGAGACTTTTTTTCTCAGCCGGGCGCTCAATCCCGCCGAGAGCGACGGCTCGTCTTTTCTTGCGACCGTTGCAATTCCGGACGGCCTCGGATCGGTCGTCCTGGATTCCTATCAGGCCGTGGTCTTGTGCAACGTGGCGACGATCCCCGACGCAATCCTGCCGCGGCTGCGTGAATATCTCCGTCAGGGAGGAGGGCTGCTGATTTTTTTAGGCGACCGGGTGCAGGCCGAAGACTACGACCGCAAGCTGTTCGACTCCGCTCCCTCTATCTTGCCGGCGCGTATCCGCGACAAGAGGATCGTTTCTCCAAGCGGTCCGGAGAAAATCGAAAGGATCGATGTTAAACACCCCGCCCTCGCTCCCTTCTCCGATCCGATTTTATTCGCATCTCTCAAATCGACGCGCGTTCTGGGCTACTTCCGCACCGACGCTCCCGGCGCGTCGGCGCTCCTCGCGCTCGGGAACGGCGATCCGCTGGCGCTGGAAAAAAGAGTGGGCGCAGGGCGGGTCATGCTCATCACCACGAGCGCGGACCGGGACTGGAGCGATCTGCCGCTCAAGACCGCGTACCTGCCGCTGGCGCAATCGCTCGTGAGCTATCTGCAAGCGGAGAAAAAAGGCTCGCTCGACGCGGGCATCGCGGTCGGCGACGCAAAGAGATTTCTGCTGCCGCCGTCCTACGTCGGGAAGAGTTTGAGAATCACGCTGCCGGACCGGAAAGAACGGGAGATAAGCCTCGCGCCTGAAGCCGACAACGCTGCGGCCTCGTTCACCGAGAACAACCTCGCGGGAATCTATCGCGTGACCGCGCCGCCGTCGGCGGATCCGCAAGCGAGCATGCCGCCGGTTTATCCGGTGAACCCGCCGTTTCTCGAATCCCGCCTGGCGAGTATCGGCGAGCCGGAGCTGCAAGCGCGATTCAGCCCGGCGCGCGCGCAGATTATTTCGATCGATTCCCTCGAAAAAGGCGGTAGCAGGAGAGATCTCTCTCTTCCCTTGCTGCTGGCTCTCATTGTAACGTTGCTGTCCGAAGGGTGGCTCGCGCAGCGATTTTATGGATAGACGCGATTTTCTTAAATTCTTGTCCTACGGCTGTCTCGCGGCGGCGGGGCTTCGGACGGCAAACGCCAGCGCCGGCCAGGCGCCGGAGCGCGAGCGCCCGATCCAATTCGTCTTTGCCCAGCTCAAATACCGCGGTGGCGATTGGAATCCGCATGCGCTCTCGGTCGCGCCGATGATGGAAGAGCTGATGCTGCGCACGAGCGTCGAAGCGGCGACGACGCGCCGGGAGATCACGCTGACCGATCCCGACCTTTTTTCCTATCCGTTTTTGTACGTCGCGGGCAAATACGATTTCGAGCCGTTCACCGTAGAGGAGATCGACATCCTGCGGCGCTTTCTTTCTTACGGCGGATTTCTGCTCGCCGACGACGCTTTGGGACAACCGGGCTATGGATTCGACCAGAGCCTGCGCCGGGAGATGAAGCGGATCTTCCCGGACAAGGAATTCAGCCGCTTGCCGTCCGGCCACCCGGCGATGCGCAGCTACTATTTGCTGCGCAGGATCGGCGGCGCCCGGATGGTGCGTCCCTACGTCGAGGGAATCAACATCGGCGGCACGACGCCGGTGATTTATTGCCAGAACGACCTCGGCGGCGCGTGGGAGCGCGACCAGCTCGGCAACTGGATCAATCCATGCACGCCCGGCGGCGAGGAGCAGCGCCGGGACGCCTTTCATCTTGGAATCAATCTCATCCTCTACGCGATGACGGAAAATTACAAAGACGATTTGATCCACGTGCCGTTCATCCAGCGGCGGCTGACCAAATAATTTTGAATTATGAATTTTGAGTTTTGAATTCGAGAACGGAGAGAGATGACTGAGTTCTTTTTCATCGGCGGTTTGCCCTGGTGGGTGGTGGTATTGATTGCCGCCGGCGCCCTGACCGCCGTGGCTTATCATTTCCTCGGCCTCAGGCAACGCCTGGGCCTGCCGCGGGCGGCGCTGCTGACCGTCTTACGCGGCGTGGTCTATGCCGCGCTGGTTTTCTTTCTGCTCAGTCCCGGGCTGATTCAGAAGCGCGTCACGAAGCTGCGCCGGCCGTTGAGCCTTTTAATCGACACCTCGCAGAGCATGGCCCTTCCCGCGACCTCTGGAAAAAGCCGGCTCGATCTCGTCAAGGAAAAGCTAACCGGCGGCAAAGAGCCGCTGATTCAGAAGCTCGCGCGCGATTACGATCTGCGCGTTTACCAGTTCAACACCGGCCTCGAGCCGGTCGCGCCCTCGGCGATTTCTCAGTTGTCGGCTTCGGGAAAAGGCACCCGGCTGCCTGAGATCGTCAAAGAGGCAAGCCGCGACGCCGGCGCGCAAGGCGCGATCATGATCTTCTCCGATGGGATCGCCAACGGAGAAAACAAAGCGCTCCTCGACTCCGGCTCTCTTGCGGTTCCGATCTTCGCGGTCGGCGTGGGCGAAAGCCAGGGGTTCACCGATCTGCGCGTGGCCGATTTGAGCGCTCCGGAATTTGCTTTTCGCGGCCGGGAATTCAAGATCGATCTCTTAGTGCAGGCCTACGGCATGGCGGGGAAAAACGTGCCGCTCTACTTCAATCGCGGAAAAAATCTCGTCGCCAGCCGCTCGGTCGCTATCGATAAGGACGCGTTCGAGCAGCGCATCACGCTAAGCTACACGCCCAAAGAAATCGGCGCGCACAGCTTTAGCGTCAGCGTTCCCGCTCAGCCGGCCGAGCAGATCGCCGATAACAACCACAAAGAATTCCGGGTCGATGTCCAGCGCGACAAAATCCGCGTCCTTACGCTCTCCGGCTCTCCGGCGTGGAATTACCGTTTTCTCCGTATGGCGTTGAAGCAAGACCCGTTCATCGATCTCGTCTCGTTCGTGTTTCTGCGCACGCCGACCGACATCGCCGACGTGCCGGAGAGCCAGTTGAGCTTGATCCCGTTTCCGATCGACGAGATCTTCCTCGAAGAGCTGAAGAACTTCGACGTCGTATTTCTGGACGATTTTTCCTATCGCTCGTACTTCAACGTTCAGTACCTGGACCGGGTGCGCGATTTCGTGCGCGACGGCGGCGGCCTCGCCATGATGGGCGGCATCCGCTCTTTCGACAGCGGCGGCTACGCGGACAGCCCGCTGCGCGAGGTGCTGCCGGTGGAGCTTGACGGCAAAGGAAGATATCAAATGAAGACCCGCGCGCGCGGAATACTAACGCCCTCAGGCAAGGCGCATCCGATCACGCGGCTGCTGCCCGACCCGCAGGCCAACGAAGAGGCGTGGAAAAAAATGCCGCCGCTTACGAGACTGAATCAAATCGCCAGAGGCAGAGGGGAAACGCTGCTCCAGGCCGCGCCGGACGGCGCCGGCAGCGGACAGCCGCTTCTGACCGTCGGAAGATTCGGCAAGGGGCGCACGCTGGCGCTGATGAGCGACGACATCTGGCGCTGGAGCTTCGGCGCGGTCGGCGCGAAAGAGACCCCGCAGAACCATCTGAAACTCATTCGCCACGCGGTGCGCTGGCTCGCGCAGGAGCCGACCTTCGAGCAGGTGCAGATCCGCTCGATCGGCGGCGCCCGGGCGCCGGGAGAGAAAAGCGAATTCAAGGTTCAGGTCCTGAACGACGACTTCACTCCCGCGCCGCACGCCAATCTAAAAATCTCCGTCACCGGCGCCGAGGGAGAGCAGACAAGAGTCGAGGCCGTTGAAGAATCAGAAGGCGGCCAATACCGCGCCGATTTCACTCCTGCGAAGGAGGGCGCGTATCACATCGAAGCCGAGGCCCAGCTCGGCGGCAAAGTTCTCGGGCGAGATCGAAAGAATTTCGTCGTGGCCTTTCCTTACGCGGAGGTCGAAGATGGAAGGCCTCGGCCCGAGCTGCTCAAGCAGATCGCCGAGTCAAGCCGCGGAGAATTTATCGCCGCCTCCGACTTCAATGCGGCCGGCCTGGAGCGCGTCGCCGCGAAGCTCGACCGTCTCGCCCCTTCCGAAATCGTCGAGCGGACGGAGATCCCGCTCTGGGGCACGCTCACCACGTTCTCGATTATCTTAATACTTCTGAGCAGTGAGTGGTGGTTCAGGAGAAAGTGGGGACTCATTTGAAATCAATGCAAAATGAAAATCGCAAAATGTAAAAGTCAAGATAGCTTACGAGATTTGAGACAGAGACCGCACGCCCACTCCGGGTTTCGATCTCCGTTCTCCCCCACTTTGCATTTTTCAATTTGCACTTTGCATTTTGCAATGAAGAAGCTAAGCAAAAATCTCCCTTGGCTTATCTTGGCGCTTTTTCTATATCCGCGACAGGCGCTCGGTTTCTGCCACGAGATCGAAGTCGTCCAGGCGCGCTTCATGCGTGCCGCCGCGACGGCAAGTTCGGCCGTGTCGCTGGAATGGCTCGGCCACTCGACTTTTCAGATCACTTCTTCCAAGGGCACGCGCATCCTGACGGACCCGCACGGCCGCGGCGACCTGCCGTGGCCCACGGTGACCCAAGACATCGTCACGACCAGCCACCCGCACGGGCCGCACAGCTCCATTTGGATGGCCAAGGGAAATCCCGTCATTCTCGAAGGACTCACGCCGAGCGGCGATAACTGGCGCAATGTGCACACCAACCTCCGCGACGTGTCGGTCTATACGGTGCCGGCCTACCACGACAAAAGCCAGGGGCTTCAGCGCGGCAAAAATGCGATCTTCGTATTTCGCGTGGACGACATCTGCATCGCCCACCTGGGCGATCTCGGCCACGATCTCACGGCGCCGCAGCTCAAGATGTTGGGGAAAATCGATATTCTGCTGGTGCCCATAGCCGGAGGCTTTTACACCGTCACGCCCGAGGAGGCGAGAGAAGTCACCAAGCAAGTGAATCCGCGCATTGCGGTGCCGATGCACTACGATTGGGAGGGAGCACTGACGGGCTATACGGGACAGAATCCACGCGTCAAAAAACTCAGCGGAGCGGTTCTCAAAATCTCCAAGCAGGAACTGCCGCAGCCGACGGAGGTCGTGGTGTTTCCCGGAAGATACCGGTGAGATTTGGAGTTGCGTTATCGCAATGCTCCCACCTTGATATCCTGGAGAATCTCTTTTGCCGCGCGGACGCCTGAGAGAGCGGCCCCTTCCATAAAACCCTGCCACTCGTAGAACGAGCTGGTATGCTCGCCGGCAAAATATAAATTTCCGACCGGCTTCGCCTCATTGTCGGCGATGGTCGTGAAATATCCGGGATGGTTGCACGTGTAGCTTCCCTTCGTGAGCGGGTTGGAAGGCCAATGTTCGAGATGCGCCCGGAACTGGCCTTTGGCATCACGCGAGGCGGCCGCCAAAGCGCCGGGATAGACGCGATCGAGATCGCCGAGAAATAGCGTCGCTTCGGTCTGGACCTTTTTGGGATTGAGGCGCGCGCCCCGGTCGCCGCTCGCATAGTCGGTCAGCACCGCGCGCGACGCCGTCGCTTTCGTCGGGTTGGTCTCCCACGTCGTCTGAGTGTTCGGCAGGTCCGAATAGGATGTGCCGTTGCTTCCGAGACCGAGCCACGGGCGGCTGTCGAAGCCGAGTATCATCTTCGCGTTGGTCCCGTAGCGCAGCTCGTTGATAGCAAGAATCTTCCACGAAGGAAGCGCGAGGCTCGCGTCGAGATCGACGTCGCGGAGCGTCGAGAACGGCACGGCGAAGACGACGGCGTCGTGAATCGCGCTGACGCTCTTCGCGCCGTTCTGGAAAATAAGCTCGACACGGCCCGCAGCCGTCTTGCGCGCGCGCAAGAGCAGCATGCCGAGGCGAAGCTGTCCGGTCAGGCGGGCGCGGATGCCGGTGGGAATCTGGTCGTTGCCGCCGATCACGTGATAACGCTCGTCGCTGCCGCCGAAGGGCTGGAACTTGGCCCGTCTGTCCGTGTGGATGAAAAGCAAAAAACTGAGACAGCTCTGCTCGTCGATCTCCAAGCCGTATTCCGCGATATAGGCCTGCTCGATCGCCTGGAAGATGATCGGCCCCGCGCCGCGGCTTACGAGATAGTCGCGCAGGTTGGTGAAATCGAGCGCCACGTCGGCATCCGTGTGATTGTCGGCGGTCGGCGGCGTGAGCGTGCGCAGGTCGTCGCGCATGGCGGAGACTAAAACGCGAAATTCATCGACCACGGCTGATTCAGGATAATGTTGGCCGTCGAAGAAATAAAAAACTTCACCCGGCGGATTTTTCTCGACGTCTTCGAGCTGCAAGTTGAACTGCTGCGCGTAGCCGAGCATTGTCTTGTGCAGGTTGTCAATGAATTCGCCGCCGCGCTCGGCGACCTGGCCCGGAAAAAATCCTCCGAGAGAGAAGCAGCGGCCGCCGACTCGGTTATTGGCATCGTAGAGCACCGCCGCGATGCCGTTGCGTTTAAGCTCGTCCGCGCACGCGAGGCCGGCGAGGCCGGCGCCGACGATTGCGATGCTGACGTTCGGAGTCGAGGCGGATGCCGCGAGGCGCGGCCAACCCGCCGATGCGACCACACCGGCAGCCGCCAGCTTGCCCATGCTCGCCAGGAACTCGCGCCGGTTGGGATCGCGCCGCGCGGCGCCGGCTTCGAGCGCGGCGATCTGCTCGATGCCCTCGCGCGTCGCGACTTTGTTCTCTTCACAATGCCGCGCGATGCGCGCGGCACGTGCCAGCTTTCTAAAAAGGATCGAACGACTCATAGAGCACCACCTCGGTAAATTTCCTCAGCTAAAACATACAAAGGCACTACAGTCAAACATAATGGCTGATAACCGACGCGTCTCCTATCATTCACCTTGCGCGGTTGATATTCTGGCGACGGTAAACTAACGAGAACTAAAAAAGGAGCGCTCGTATGAAAGCAATTCGCGTGCATCAGTACGGCGGCGCCGAGGCTCTCAAGTACGAAGATATCGCCGTGCCGGAGCCCGGTGCGGGAGAGGCGCGAGTCAAGATCGAGGCGATCGGCTTAAACTACGTCGATGTCTACCAGCGCGCCGGTCTTTATCAGCTCAAACTGCCTTTCACGTTGGGGATGGAAGGCGCCGGAATCGTCGACGCGGTGGGACGCGATGTTTCGGAAGTCAAAGTCGGCGATCGAGTCGCGTATTCGATGATCTCGGGAGCGTACGCGGAATATGCCGTCGTCCCCTCTTCCAGGCTGGTTCCGCTTCCCAAGAACATCGACAGCCGCTCCGCCGCGGCGACGATGCTTCAAGGCAAGACGGCCCATTATCTGACGCACAGCACTTACCCGCTCAAGACCGGCGACATGGCGCTCGTTCACGCTGCGGCCGGCGGCGTCGGCCTGTTGCTCGTTCAAATCGCCAAACACCTGGGCACGACCGTTTTTGGCACCGTCTCGACCGAGGAGAAAGCCCGCCTCGCACGCGAGGCCGGCGCCGACGACATCATTCTTTACACGCAAACGGATTTTGCCGCGGAAATTAAAAGGCTCACCAACGGGCGCGGCGTGAACGTGGTCTACGACTCCGTGGGCCAGAGCACGTTCGACAAAAGCCTCGACTGCCTGAGACCGCGCGGATATATGGTTCTGTTCGGACAGTCGAGCGGCCCCGTGCCGCCGTTTAATCTGGGAACGCTCGCCGCCAAGGGCTCGCTCTTCGTAACACGACCGACGCTAGCGCATTACGCGCTCGACAGGCAGGAATTGCTCCAGCGGTCGAACGATCTCTTCAATTGGATCGCGTCCGGTCAACTGAAGCTGAGAATCGACAAGACCTTTCCTCTGGCGGAAGCCGCCGAGGCGCATCGCCAGTTGGAAGCGAGGAAGACCACCGGCAAGGTGCTGCTCCTACCCTAGCCGCTATCCACACCGCCAATTTTGGATTTCAGCCCGAGGCTGATCAGCCTCTCTTTTTGGCTGAGCCGATTTTGGATTTTCGATTGGGGAGGTTGGGCTGGGAATCCAAAATCTAAAATCGACTTAGTATCGCTCTCCCTCCGGCCGTAGCGAGTAGCGATTCCCGGTGAGCATATTGCGAAGCCGGTCGCGCTGCTCGGCGGTCAATACACCCTTGCCCTGCTCGATGGCGCGGATGCGCGCGATGCGCAGCTCGGCGCGCAGCCGCTCGATATCGCGGACTTTCGTTTCCGCCTTCTTGAGATCCACCGCATCGGCGCGCAGAAGGTCCGAAAGATCCATCTCGGCGACGCGGAGGTCGGCTTCGTTCTTGATCGCGTCGCGGTCGTAATCGCTTCGGAGCCGCTCCAGGTTCCGCACCTGGTCGGAGGAAAGATTCAGCTCGTCACGGCGGCTGAGCATATAACTGATGAGCGGGCGCTCGCCCTGCGTTTCTCTGGCGGGGCCGAAGTGTTCGCGGAAGCGGCTTTCCAAGTCATGGAACTGACGGGTGATCTCGTCCCAGATCGACGACGCTTCCTCGTGGACCGCGGGCCTGAGCGCCGGTGCGTCGGTGCCTGCGGCCACGGCGCGGGCCAGAAGCAAAAAGATCAACAGACCGACGAACTTCAAGTTTCGCATGTCAGTCTCCTTTCAAAATCTCCTTCCGATGGACTCCAGTCAAAAATAAACCGCCTTGTCTTTCCCTTGTCAATCGGCCTTCGGCTCCAAAGATAGATCCACGGCCATTTCTCCCGTTGGTTTGTTAGAAGTAAACGTTCAACTGTTCTGGGACACGATCTCGTGATTGAACCGGCTCGAAATACGCGCACGCGCCACAGCTATTCTGCTACTCCGGCGTCGCTAACCGGGTAGTGTCTTTCACCTGCTCGCGCGGTACGGATTGGTCCCGAAGTAGTTCTGCAGAGCCCGTTCGCCGGGCCGCTGGCCCCAGCCGTCGAAGAGAGACCAGGGGATCGTGCCGTAGCCGAGCGAGTCCGGCGCGGCCAGCTCGAAGACAAAACCCACCGGCAGCGCTTTTCTCTGCCCCGCGTGCACGTAATAATCGGTCTCGTTGGCGTTATAGTAATCCCCGAGAGCCACGATGTCGAAGCGGTCGAACGCTTTCTTCTCCCGAGCGTAGTTCAAATAGCCGAGCAAGCGATACTCGCCGCGCCGCTCGGCCTTATCGAAATCGGCGTTGGAGGCCAACGTGGCGAAGCCGTCCAGCCGCAGACGAACGTCGGTCTGTGACACCTCTTCGACCGTGAGCGTTAGCGCGCCGGCGCGAAGATTATCCGCGGGCCAGGGACGGGCCAAGGTGACGATCTCGCCGGTAAGGTGATTGCAGAAGATGCGGCGGGCAAGCGGAGCGGGGACCTGGTAGGTGGCGCCCTTCGCCGGGTTTTGCGGCACGAGCGATTGCCAGTCCTCCAACGTGAGCCAGAGAAAATCGCGCTGCGGGCCGCCGTATTCGCGCGACTGCCTTTCGTCGGCGAAGATCCGGCCCTTGCCGTCGCGCTCCAGGCCACGGATGTAAACTCTGCTGACAAGGCCGCCGGGCGGCGGGGACGGACGGACGATGGCGAAGTGGGTCTGCTCGGGCACATTTTTAGGCTTGCGCTCCTCCTCGGGCAACGCTTTGAATTCCGCCCAGCCCCGATTGATATCCGAATCCCAGCCAGGATTGGGAGCCCCGAGGACCTTACCCGTGGCCGTCTGGATGGTCATGCTGTTGCCGCCGGGGATGGCAACGGGAACACAGTTCTTCTTGATAAAGTCGGCTAGTCCTGGCCCGAAAGACTTTCGGGCTATCATGCCGCCGTTTCAGCAGCCGCCGAGCGGCTCGCTGGCCGTGGTCCAGACGAAGAGCGGCTTGCCCTCGGCGGCGGCCTTCTTACGCGCCTCGTTGATGTCCGACATCCACGGGATGGACGACCAGGACGACTCGGCCGCGGTCGGCTTGATGAGCTTGACCAAGTTGCCGAACTGATCGGCGGGAATGGGATCGGCTCGTAATATCCGCGGCGCAGAGAGCACAATCGGCAGCGCTAAGAACAGCATGCATCGACGCATCGTCATCATAAAACGTACTCCTTACAGGAAACGGATCAGTGTCCCCTCATCGAGGTAGTATCTACTAATAAGCGATGATGTCAACCTGATCCCCTTTGCGGCGTGACGGCATCAACTCTCGGCTCTTTTAGAAAAAGTAAAAGCACCAGTATCCCCACGAGAATGGCTCCCGCGAGGCTTTCCCACGCCGTCGAGTACGAGCCGGTGATATCGACCAGATGGCCGAAGAGCGGCGTGCCGAATATCGTGGCGACGGAATTCACGGTGATGACCATTCCGAGCGCGGCGCCGGTCCGCGCCTTGCCCGCGATCTCGCCGATGAGCGCATAGTACACGCCCTGATATCCAACCATGCAGACGCCGGCGAAAAAAATCAGCGGCAGGAGGATGAGAAGAGAGATGTCGCCCGGGAGCAGGCCGAGGCTCGCCGTCAACGCTACGGAGAGAAATCCGATCAGCACCAACACCGCCTTGCGCGCGCCGTGAAATAATTTGTCGCTGACGACTCCCCAGCCGACGCGCCCGACCATTCCGCCCAACTGCGTGAGCGCCAACGCCTGGCTCGCCCAGAAGGGAGAAATTCCCCTGGTCTCCTTGAGATAGAGCGGAACGTAGGTCAGCAGCGACATCTGGCCGACGAGGAGCAGCGCGGTGCCGAAGCTTATCCAGACAAGACTCTTTACGAGAACCATCGACGGACCCTTCGGCAGCGGCGCAGGCGCGATGTCGGATAAACTCGCGCTGGGCGGAGGCTCGCGCCAGAGAAACCAAAAAATAAATCCAAAGAAAAGATTGATGAGCCCGAGACCCGCGAGCGAGCCGCGCCAGCCGGCGAACAAGACCAACGACGGCGCCAGCACCGCCGTGAGCACGCCGCCCGCCGGAACGCCGGTCTGCTTGATGCCCATCGCCGTCGCGCGCTCCGCACGAGAAAACCATTCCATCACGCCCTTGGTCGAGGCCGGGTTCAAAAAGCTGTAGCCCAATCCCGCAAAAAGAAAACTCGTGAAGGCCCAGCCGAACGACGGCGCCGCGGCCGCAACCGCGGTGCAGACTCCCAGCGCGAGGTGCCCGCACAGAGTAATCGAGCGGACGCCGAACCGGTCGGCGAGCCAGCCGGCGCCGAACGAGAGCGCGGCCATGCCAAGATAGAAAGCCGTGAAGAACAAACCGATCTCGGCGCGCGAGAGCTGAAGGTCGTCCTGATAGAACGGCGCCAGCGTGTTGATGCCGTACTGGCCCATGGCGCCGACGATGTGGGAGAGCGTGATGAGCCCGAGAATCGACCAGCGAAATCGGTCGCGCTCCGACGCGGTAGACATAATGTCTATGCTTCAGCAAGATTCGGGAAGTCCGGTCAGTTTCAGATTTCCCGATAATGTGCGATGAGAAGAGAGATTCTTCGCTCCGCTCAGAATGGGATTAATGTCCAAAAGGTATTGCACTTTTATCTCGGACACAGA